>NZ_FNEM01000021.1 GCF_900100175.1 Ferrimonas sediminum | reverse complement strand
AGTGGTGGGTCGTGAAGGATTCGAACCTTCGACCAATTGGTTAAAAGCCAACTGCTCTACCAGCTGAGCTAACGACCCACTCGATTGCCGTTTGAGATGCCTCATCCGACGGGCGGCTATAATACCAATTTCGCTTTGGCGTGCAACTGGAAATCTGTCTTTTTTGGCCTTTTGCGCACAAAAACAACTAAGCGGTCAAAAAAGAGATTCTGCAGCCAGTGAAATTAGCTAACTTAGCCTTTTGACAGCTCTTTTTTCGCCAATTTGGCGGCATTAGAGTTGCCATATTCTTTCACCACGCGATTGAAATATTGCTTAGCGGCGGCCTTATCTCCGCTCTCGGCGGCGATCAGTCCCAGCTTCAACAAAGAGTCGGCGCGCTTGGCGGAATCAGGATACTGAGAAACAACGGTATTAAACGCCGTGGTGGCTTCAGTCAGTTCGCCCTTGTTGTACAGCAACTGCCCCAACCAATAGTGCGAGTTAGCAGTATAGGAAGACTGAGGGTAGTTTTCGATAAACTGACGGAAAGCCGGAATGGCATCGTCGTAACGACGCTGCTTCAGCACCAGATCCACCGCCTGCTGATAGGCTTCGGCTTCAGACAGGGACAGGTTCGGTGTTGTTGCAGTCGCACCGCCACCGGCGGCAGGTGTGCCCGCTGCAGGTAGGGAAGCACCGCTTTTCAACTGGGTCTCGATGCGGCTCAGCTCTTGATACAACTGACGCTGGCGCTCGACCATCTGTTGAACCTGATACTGCTGGCTTTCAATTTGGCCACGCAATTCAGACACTTCTGCCTGAAGCTGATCAAACATCTGCTGCATCTGCAGTTGAGCCTGGTTGCGTGCTTTCATCAGACGCTCAAGGCGGCTAACGCGGGAATTCAGATCGTTGCCGGAAAGAGACGGAGAGGGGTTTTCAGCTGCTTCTATAACGGGAGCGGGCGCAGCCTGAAGCTGCGCCCCCATGAATAGAAGAGCTGTTGCAATAACAGCTTTCTTCATAAGTTAACCGTATCGATTAGTAAACCAGTACCGCGCGACGGTTCTTAGCGTGAGCGGCTTCGGTAGCGGAACCGTCCAGAGGCTTCTCTTCACCGTAAGATACGATGGAGATTTGAGAGGACAGTACGCCCAGGCCCTGCAGGTAACGGGATACCGCTTTAGCACGACGCTCGCCCAGGGCGATGTTGTACTCAGGGGTACCACGCTCATCGGCATGGCCTTCAATCAGAACTTTAACACCTGGGTTTTCAATCAGGTAGTTTGCGTGAGCTTCCAGCAGTTCGCCGAACTCAGCCTGGATGTCGCTGCGATCGAAGTCGAAGTACAGGATGTGCTCTTTACGCAGTTCCTGATACTTCAGGCGCTGTTGCTCAGCAGGAGTCAGTACTGGCTCAATGGCACCAGTCTGTACACCGCTGTCCACGGCTTGTTCATTGGTAGTGTTACCAGTCTGGGACTGGCTGTCGCTATCAGAGGTACTGGAACACGCTGTCAGCGCCAGTGCCGGTACAGCAATCAGCATACCTTTGAGTAGGCTATTCAGTTTCATCTGAGTTTTCCTTTTAAATAATCTCTTTCCAATCAAAGATAAGGCGACCAAGAAGGCGCTTTTACACTGCCTACCTGAGTCGGAATTCGCGCCTTAAACCGGCCGTCCACCGACACGGCAGCCAGAACCTGGCGGCCATTGTGACTCGTCCCATAAATGATCATGGTGCCGTTAGGGGCAACACTCGGGGATTCATCCAGATAGGTTTCGGTCAACACATCCATAAAGCCGCTAGTCAGCTCCATGCGAGCAATGTGGTAACGTCCGTTGGTCCGGTTCACCATCACCAGGTAACGACCATCCGGTGTAATGGAACCACCGAGGTTCCATTCCCCCTGGAAGGTCAAACGCTGGATCCTTCCGGTATCCAAATATACGCGATAAATCTGCGGCCGACCACCCCGTTCAGACGTGAAAATCAACGATTTACCATCCGGGTGCCAGCTAGGTTCGGTGTCGATGGCATAATGGTTGGTAATGCGCCTCAGCGCTTTGCTGGCCAAATCCATGACGTAGATCTCAGAGTTACCATCTTTTGACAGACTCATCGCCATCTGTCTACCATCCGGCGACCACGCCGGCGAACCATTGATGCCCTCGAAGCTGGTCAATCGCTGGCGCTGCTGAGTATAGAGATCCTGAATGTAGATCTCTGAGCGGTTCTTCTCGAACGACACGTAGGCCAACTTGCGGCCATCTGGCGACCACGAAGGTGACATCAGCGGCTCTTTGGAGCGCAACAGCACCTTTTCGTTGTAACCATCATAGTCGGCTACCCGAAGTTGAAACTTGAATGCATCGGCGTCGTCCACGGTTACGTAGCTGATGCGGGTCAAAAACGCCCCTTTGATACCGGTCAGCGCTTCATAAACCAAGTCGGAGATGCGGTGGCCATACTGGCGGAACTGGCTGCCCCGAATCACAGTATCGCGGCCTTCCAGGATATGATCCTGGGTCTGAACCAGCTTGCCGTTCTGCAATCCTCGACTGTCACCACCGGTCATCTGTGCCCGCACCAGATCCACCAGCTCAAAACTGACCTGATACTGATCCGGGCCAAACTCGCTGACCTTGCCAACGACCACGGCTTCGGCGCCGGTGTCGATCCAGGCCTTGAGATTCAACTCGGCAGCCGAGCCCACACGGCTGGGCATCAGCCCCTGGGCAATGGGGTTAAAAGTACCGGAACGACGCAGGTCGGAAGAGACCACGTCGGCGATCTGCTCAGGCATCGCGCCCTGACCTTCCCAGACAAAGGGCACCACGGCAACGGGCCGGGCCGCATCAATGCCTTCGGTAATCACAATTTCCAGCGTGGCCCGGGCCGGCATCGCCACCAGGGTGAACAGCGCCAAACACGCCATCATTACTCGTTGTTTTAATCTCATCTGGCCTTTCACTATTGCTCTGGTTGTACCGTTAGGTTGATATCTTTCATCTTGGCGTAGACGTCGGCTTCCGGCGACACCGGCAACTTGCCAGCGGCGTTAATGGCCGCCTGAGTCGCCCGGCAGACGCTGGTGTCGCCATCCAGGGTCTTACTGGAGATGACAAAGCCATCGGGCGCCAGTTTAATGTTCACTCGGCACTCTTTACCACGCATGCTGGTGTTGGTGCGCAGGTTGCGCTGAATGGTCTGGCGAATCAGTACTTCGTAGCGCTGAACCTCCGACAACACCTGCTGGTTGCGTGCCGCCGACAACTGCGCCTGCTCGGCCGCCAGTTGATCGGCCAACTCCTTCTCACGGGCACGACGGGCGGCTTCTTCGGCTTCTTTTTGCTTACGTTCCTGCTCTTTGCGCTTGCGTTCGGCTTCCGCTTGCTCGGCTTTGCGTTTGCGTTCTGCCTCCGCCTTCTTAGCGGCGTCTTCGGCGGCCTTGCGGTCCTGCTCGGCCTTCTGCTTGGCCGCTTCCTCACGCTTGCGTTGATCCGCCAGCTTCTTGGCTTGTTCCTGCTCTTTCTTCTGCTTCAGCCTGGCTTGCTTGGCCGCTTCATTGGCCTTCTTGATTTCCAGCTCTTTGTTCTTGCGATCCCGCTCCAGCTGACGCAGCTTTTCCTGCTCGGCTCTGCGCTTACGCTCCAGCTCATTCTGCCGTTGTCGCTCTGCCGCCGCTGCATCCGCCTTGGCCTTCTTGATTCGCTCGACCTGTTTTTGTACCTGGGCCTGATCCACGACGACCGCCTGCACCACCGGTGCACTGGCCTGGGGTTGGGGCTTCGGCTTGGATTGAAAATTCACACTCAGCGCCAGTAAGGCAAACAGGCCCACGTGGGCCAGCAAGGAGATAATGAACGGCAGGGTCAGTTTCTGTTGCATCTACTGCTCCGCACTCTCGGTCATCAATCCCACCGACGGCACACCGGCTTTCTGCAGGCTGACCATCAGTTGAATCACTTCATCATACGATACCTGGCGATCCCCTTTGACCACTACCGGCCGCTGGGGATCGAGCTGTAGCTCTGCCGCCACCAATGCCGCCAATTCATCGAGCATCAGCGGGCGATCGTCCTGCACACTGCCGTTATCGAGAAAATATTGCGCTTCGGCGGTTATCGACGCCACCAGGGGCGGCTTGGAGTCCCGCTTCAGCGGCTCCGCCTCGCCCTGGGGCAGATCCACCTTGACCCCCTGGGAGATAATGGGGGCGGTGGCCATAAAGATGATCAGCAGCACCAGCATCACGTCGATATAGGGCACCACATTGATTTCGGCAACCTTACGCCGCCGCTTGCGCTGGAAGCCTTGCATCAACGCCCTTCCTTATCGCTGAAGGCCTGCCGATGCAGAATACTGGAAAACTCTTCGATGAAGTTGATGTAGCTGTTTTCCAGCTTCTCCACCTTGGTGGAGTAACGGTTAAAGAAGATCACCGCAGGAATCGCCGCAAACAGGCCCATGGCCGTTGCAATCAAGGCTTCGGCAATCCCTGGAGCCACCATGTTCAGGGTGGCGTTTTGTACCGCGCCCAGGGCGATAAAGGCATTCATGATGCCCCAGACGGTACCAAACAGACCGATGTAGGGACTGGTGGAGCCGATGGTGGCCAGCAACGACAAATTGGACTCCAGCTTGTCGACCTCACGGGACAGGGCCACCCGCATCGCACGCTGAGACCCATCCATGATGGCCCCACCGCTGGTGGCGGTCTGGCTCAGGCGCATGTACTCCTTGAACCCGGCGGTGAACAGCAACTCCATGCCGGTGTTGCGATCGCCTCGGGAGGACAGCTCTTGGTACAGGCGGCTCAGGTCGACACCGGACCAGAAGCGATCTTCAAATTTCTTGGCATTGGCGGTGGCACTGTTCAGCACGTTGCGGCGCTGAATGATCACGGCCCAGCCGGTAATGGACAACAGCAACAGCATCAGCATTACCAGCTTTACCAGTAAGCTGGCTTCCAGAAAAAGATTGATAAAGGAAATTTCAGCTGACACCCGTTAACTCCTGTTTAATATGCGAAGGGATCGCCACCGGAGTGAAGCCGCTGGCATTAATGCAAACCACCTTGACGTCGGCCTGGCAGTAGCGCTGTCCGTCGTCGTCCACCAGAGTCTGGCTGAACACCATGCTGGCTCCGGCCATCTTGGCAATTTCGGTCTCAACAGTCAGGTGTTGGTTAAACCGGGCCGGACGAACAAAATCGATGTTCATGTTACGCACCACAAACAGGATATCTTCAGCCATCAGCTGATCCTGCTCAAAGCCGTGCTGGCGCAACATCTCTGACCGGGCGTGTTCGAAGAAGTTCAGGTAATTAGCGTGGTATACCACCCCGCCTGCATCAGTATCCGAATAGTACACTCTGATGGGCCAACGAAACGCCATTTCCCTTCCTGTTCACTGTCTAAAACCTGTTGGAATGACTGGCTACTATACCCCATGACCCAAAGTGATGGCAGTCCAGAAATGCGAAGTTTGAGTTTCAAATTGCGTCAGTTAACAAAAAAGGGAGGCCAAGCCTCCCCAATCGAACAGTTACTGAGCAGCGGTTACTGAATCTGCTCAGGCAACGTCAAGCCGAAGTTGTGCCACAGGAAGGCGTAGATGTCCCGGAACTCGGCGATCTTCATGGCGGTGGGTTTACCGGCGCCGTGGCCCGCTTTGGTTTCAATGCGGGCAATCACAGGCGCGTCGCCCTGCTGCTGATACTGCAGCTCGGCGGTAAACTTAAAGCTGTGCGACGGCACCACCCGATCGTCGTGATCGGCGGTCATCACCATGGTGGCCGGGTACGCCTGCTTCACCACATTGTGCAGCGGCGAGTACGCCAGCAAGTAGCCAAAATCCTCGGCATTATCGGCACTGCCGTATTCCGAGGTCCAGGCCCAGCCGATGGTGAATTTCTGGAAACGCAGCATGTCCAGCACGCCAACCGCCGGCAGCACCGCCGCAAACAGGTCCGGACGCTGAGTCAGCGCCGCGCCCATCAGCAGGCCACCGTTACTGCGCCCGTACGCCCCCAGCTTACTGCTGTTGGTGTAGTTCTGGGCGATCAGATACTCCGCCGCAGCGTAGTAATCGTCAAACACATTCTGCTTCTTCTCCTTCATGCCGCCCTGGTGCCAGGCTTCGCCATACTCCGCCCCACCACGCAGGTTGGGAACCGCGTAAACCCCGCCCATGTCCAGCCAGGCGATGGTCGCCGGAGAGAAACGCGGAGTCAGGGAGATGTTGAAACCACCGTAGGCGTACAACAGGGTCGGATTGTTGCCGTCCTTCTTCAGGCCCTTCTTGTAGGAGATGATCATCGGCACCCGGGTGCCATCCTTGCTGGTGTAGAACACCTGCTCAGACACATAGTCGGCCGGGCTAAACGCCACATCCGGGATATTGTAAGCGCTGACTTCGCTGCCGTTGAAATCGTAGCGATAGACACCGGTCGGATGGATGTAGGAGTTGAACAGGAAATACATCTGCTGATCATTACGACCGCCACTGATGCCGACCACCCGGCCGGCTCCGGGCAGTGCCAGGGTCTGCTGCAGCTTGCCCTTGAGGCCATACACCTGCACCTCGGCCAACACATCTTTCAAATAGCTGACCACAAAGCGGTTGTTGATGATGGCCGCGGTGTAGATGGTGTTATCGGTCTCGGCCACCAACTCGCGCCAGTTGGCTTTCTGCGGCTTGTTCAGGTCGACTGCGATGATGCGGCCTTTCGGAGCCTGGTAATCGGTCTTGAAGTAGAAGGTATCGCCGTCGTTGCCCAGGAACAGGTACTCGGCTTCCAGCTCTGACATCAGTTCAACGGTATTGCCGGTCGCCAACTCCTGATAGAAGAAACGGTTGCGGGGATCGGTTCCCTGAGACACGGAGATAAGCAAGTACTTACCGTCGTCAGACAGTTCGGTACCAAAGCCCCAGTCTTTCTGATCCGGGCGGTGGTACACCAGGGTGTCCTCAGACTGGGGGGTGCCCAGCTTGTGGTAATACACCTTCTGGAAGTAGTTGGCCTGCTCCATCTTGTTGTCGCCGGCCGCCGGGGCGTCATAACGGGAATACCAGACCCCCTCGCCCTGTTTGTCCCAGGTAGCGGAGGAGAATTTAATCCACTCCAGCTTATCGGTCAGCGCCTCACCGGTGGCGATATTGATGAACTGCCACTGCTGCCAGTCGGAACCGGACTGTGAGGTGCCATAGGCCAGCCACTGCCCCTGGTCACTGATGCTGACACCGGACAAGGCGATGGTGCCATCGGCGGAAAAGCCGTTAGGGTCCAGCAACACCTTGGCATGGTTGCCGCGCTTGTCCGCTCGGTACAACACCGACTGGCTCTGAAGGCCGTCATTGCGATAGAAAAACTGATTGTCGCCTTTGACTTCCGGCGGGCTGAGTTTCTCGTAATTCCACAACTGGGTGATGCGATCCTCAATCACGGTGCGATTTGGGATCTGGGTCAGATATTGATCGCCATAACTCTGCTGACGTTTTACCCACTCCGCGGTCTCGACGCTGTCCAGGTCTTCCAGCCAACGGTAGGGGTCAGCCACCTGGGTACCATGAAGGCTCTCGGACACCGTACTGCGGGCGGTTTGGGGTGCAGCACTGTGCTGCTCCTTATCCATCGACTGGCACCCGGTCAACAGGGACGCGGCCAGCATAGAAAATGCCAAAATGCGCATTGTTATTCCTTTATTATGATTTTGTAGACCGGGTCACTATAACCAGCCGTTGGATTTCAGCCAAGAGCGATCGTTTTCAATATTATTTTTGCTTACACACATAAACCTATGTGACCCAGCGCCCACTTTGCCACGAACTGTGCCCGCATCCCTTAGTGTCCGGCCATTCAAGTTCAATTCCGGCCCTCCCTACGACCGAAACAGCACCAAAGTTAAATGAGAAAAACTAATGCAAAAAAGCAATTTTTCTTGGTTGTCCCAAGGGAAAGGGTTGCCATAGAATAGCGGTCATTGAGGAGATAACGACTCTCCGAGTCAACGATTTCCTACTGGGGTGACACCTAAGCAAGGTCAACCCAGGAATAAGGTTCTTTTGCTTAACTTCCTTCTTTTTTGTTGATTGCTATTCTGCCCGCTGAATTTCAGCGGGCTTTTTTTTGCCTGTCATTCAGGCTATTGCAGCACCTTGGCCGACAGACGTTGCTCAATCACGATAGCGATTAACCACCACCGTCCCGTTTTGTAGGCAGTCCATACCGGCCCCCTCCCAAACCGTAACGGCCAACGGCGGTCGCCATTACCGGCGGAGTCCACCCAACTTCAGGCCGGCGCTCCATAAACCGCAGACAGAAAAAAGCCCCGGCCAAACCCGGGGCTTTGACTCAGCTGAGGATCAGACTGAATCTTAACTCGTGCCTTACAACCAGTAGGCCACACCGATCATATAGTGATCATCCTCATACTCGTGGTAGCTGGCCTCCAGCAGCAGGCTGAATTTATCCCAGAAGGGGTAGTCGTAGCGTAACGCCACATCGTAGAACTCGTCCGCCGGGCTGGACTCGTCGCCGTAGCCGTAGTTCTCGGCATCGGTAAACCAGCCACCATGCACCACCAGGGTGCTGTCTGCAAACAGCGCCACGGAGTAATTCAACTCGCCGTACCAGGCTTCCACATCTTCGTCGTAGTTCACCGTCGCACTCAGGCTGCGATAGTCGACGGATACCGTGTACTCCAGCGTGTCCCCACCGTCACCAAAGGTATACTTCATGGCGCTGAGGCCCATGCCCAGATCGTCATTGAACATGTGGTAATAGCCACCGTAATAATCGATCTCATAATCCTTGATCTCGGCACCGCCATCCTCATAGCGGTAGGTTTCGTAGGACACGCCACCATAGAGGCCCAACTCATGCTCCAGCATAAAGTCGGATTGTAACGAGGGGTTATCCAGGCTGATGCTCTGCCCGCGCCACAGGTAGTTGCTCAATCCCATCATGTAGCCCGATGCCGACACCGGCGCCTCGGCTGCCAGTGCCTGAGAGGCGACCAGAGTCAGGGCAATTGCAGTTAGTTTTTTCATTATAAGTACTCCAGGTTCAATTAATGCTTAGGCAGACGGGAGTTGGGCACGATCCACTGCTGTTCCGATACTGGATCCAGTACCCCCAGCTGCACATCGCTCTCCTTGAGGAAGATGTCGTTATCAGTGTTATGGCAGTTTTCGCACATCCGCTTGCTAGCACGCGCCTCCGCAGTAGCCAGAGGATTTTTGCTAACAAAGTGAGCGGCAAAAGGAACCCAGTAGGACTTGGTTTCAGGATTCTTCAAATCCACTACGACCTTACTGTCCTTGCTGGCACCAGCAGAGTGGCTCAGAGGAACCAGTTTGCTGTGGGGGTCGCCAGCCACGCTCAAACCCAGTTTGATATTCTCATCCTCACCCACCTGTCCCAGGGCACCCTGAGCAACGCGCTTAAGGGTTTCCCAGGTACCGACCGACTCGGTGTCGTCCTCATGGCAACCGAAGCAGTTGGTATAGGGTTGGGTATGACAGGCGGTACACTTGAGTTTCTCGTTGTGGTTGATTAATGCCGCTTTGCCAGTCAACAATTCGGTGTGATCGGCCACTTTATCCTGGTGGCAATCTTCACACTTAACTTTAATTACATCCCGTTTTTGGGTCTGTTCATAAGGTCCTGTCTTGGTTCCGTTTGGCCCTTCGTTATATAAACGTCCCTCGGGAATGTCTTTAATATCCCGACCATGGAACTCCTGTACATCGGAGTGGCAATCCAGGCAGGTCATATTGTGTTTCGTTACGTGGGCGTCGACCTCTCTGTGAGTTTCGGCATTTTCGTAATGGCAAGTTTCGCAGGTTTTTTCAGTTTCCGGCTGCTTAATAAATTCGTGTTTATTTAACAAACCACCGCCGGCGAAGTCAGGCTGGCTCACGTGACACTGTCCGCAGGTGGCGTGGCAACTGTTGCAGCCCTCCTCCGGATAATGATGCATCTCGTCGAATATCTCCTGCGCATCCGGGGTCTGCGCCAGGCGCTCCACCAACCCCTTGGTGACGCCGTTGACGGTATAGTGCAGAGAGTGACGGAAGTTGGTCACCATCTCCTCACCATGGCAGTCGCTGCACACCGAACCGCCATCGGCGGTGGGGTCAGCCTGAATGGCCGGGTGCCAGGATTTGGCCTTATTGCCATCGGCCTGGTGGCAATCGCTGCAGTCAAGCGCACTGTGGCTGGCCATGGCATCGACGCTCACCTGAAGCTGGGCTGCCCGTTGCCCCGCGTCCAGGTCACCGGTAGGCAGTTGTTTCTTTTCAATCATTTTTTGCAGCAGTTTGGCGTTCTTATGGCAATTGACGCAATTGTCCTGAGCCAGCGTTGTGGCACTGAACAGGGCAGCAACAACAGCCAGACAAACCAGCGGGTTGTTCGTTTTCATCATCATTTCCTTTGTATTGCAGCGATGCCCTGGCTTAATGACCGGCATTAAAACCAAAGTTCTCAGCAATAAATACAGTTATATTACTCTTATCAAATCACTGTTCGAAAATATTACGTCTCGAATTCATGACTGATGTTTTCAAGCAACTTTGAATTACCAATCAAATAATTCAACTGTATTGTGGCGCTCCATCATCGACATCAACCGTGATAGTAATCACACACGCGGATATTCAAATATTAAAACTGTTACCTTATTCCGAATATTAAATTGGCGGGAAAAGCGTTTCCCATATTCCGAAACCAACCCCGGTAAATCATAATCTGAACCAAAATTGAGACCCTGCCAACACCTCCTTGACACTCATGAACAAAAGTTTCACCCATTAAAAGCGGTTACGCCACTCCAAGACTAAAAAACGGTTCAAAACCGATATCGAGCACAAAGATAGCAGAGAGGCGAATAAACAGGATGACACCACGACCTGCGATGGCGACGGATTAAGGGGGCCGAACAACATGGTCTGCAGTAACAGGAGAGTAATGGCCGGCGCGAGTCAAGCATACCGGCCACCGGAGTGGATCAGTAGAAGAAAAAGAAGCCTATCAACAGCAACACAATCAGCAGGGTACTGGCAGTTACCGGGTACAGCAGGTAACCATCGCCGGCCCGCCGGGCCCGCATTAAACTCAGTTTTAACAGAAAAAACTGCAATAGAATAATGCCGGCGCCGGCCAGGGTGCCGGCCAGAAAACTTAAGCTGTCGATTTTCATCAGCAGCAAGCCGGCCACCAGCCAGTTAACCAGAATCAGGTACAGGAAAACCTTCTGCAGCCGATCCGGGCCATTGCGGACAAAAGCCGGTCCTTGCTGAGTCGATTTGCCATTTTGAGTTTGAGGAGAATCAGTCATTGTATCTCAACCTGGATCTGTTGGACTCGGCTCGGGAACGGGCCTGCTGCATCTGTTGGCCACTCAGGCCATGCTGGTCGAACAGGGTCTGCTCCCCCTCGTCACTGAGAATAAACAGTTCGATGCGTCGATTCCGGGCCGCCATGGGATCCGCTTCATCGAACAGCATCTGGTCGGCATAGCCGGCGACCTGCAGCACCCGTCCGGCATCCACACCACCGATCACCAACGCCCGGCGCGCCTCCAAAGCCCGCATCGACGATAACTCCCAGTTGGTCTTACGATTACCGGCAAACGGTGCCGAATCGGTGTGACCGCTGACAATAAAGCGATTTTTCACCGGTGTCAGAATCTCGGCCAGCGACAGCATCAGGTCTTCAAAATAGGGCTCCATCTGATTACGGCCGCGCTTAAACATAAATTGATCCGACGAGTCCTGAATCACGATTCGCAGCCCCTGCGGCGTCATATCGAAGTCCACGTGTTTGGCAATTTCGCTGTTCTGGGTCACGTCACGCACTTTCTGAGCCAGGGTCTGCAGCTGAATCTGGGTGTCACTGCTACCCGGTACCATGGCGTTAAGTTCATCGCCCTTGCCGGCCAGCGAGTCCACCTCACCTTCGGGAATGTTATTGAACATCGCCACCCCGGCCTGCTCAGGGCCTGTTCCGGTGGCGGGCACCGCCGCCTTATCGACACTGGGTCTGCCCTCAAAGTCGATGATGGAGCTGTTGACACTGGTGGCCAGGGGGTTGGCGCCCTGTTCAATCGGCGGGCCGTTAAGCTGCTGCACAATGGCTTTGCGCTCCTGCTGATCGGCGATTTGCATCAGCCACATCACCATGAAAAAGCACATCATCGCCAGGGTGAAGTCGGCGAACGCGACCTTCCATGCACCGCCGTGGCTGCCTCCGTGTTTCCGTTTCTTACCCTTTTTAACGATCACTGGCGACTTTCCTTGCTGCATCAAAGTTGTTGTGCCTCAAGCCAACGTTCAACCTCGATAAAACTGGGTCGATTCTCTTGTTGAATCTGACGCCGTCCGGCATCGATGGCCAACAGAGGTGGCTTCCCTTTGGCGTGCATCACCAGAATGGCGGCCATGCACCTGAGTCGAGCGGTATTCCTGTCCACCAAATGCTCCAGAGCGGTGGCCAGCGGGTCGAACATGCAGTAACAGGCGAAGATACCGATAAAGGTCCCCACCAGGGCGGCGGCCACTTTGACCCCGATCATGGTCAGCGGTCCGTCGATGCTGCCCATGGTGATGATGATGCCCATCACCGCCGCCAGGATACCGAATCCCGGCATCGCCTCGGCCACCTTTGACAACGCCTCGGAAGGCCGAAGGTGATCATCGTGGATACGTTCAATCTCTTCATCGAGAAGCGACTCCAGATCGTGTGGGGCCACCTTGGCCATCGACTGCATCCGCAGGTTATCCACCATGAACTGCAGCAACTCCTTCTGCTTCAGCACCGCCGGATACATCAAAAACATCGAACTCTCATTGGGGTTTTCGATGTGCTCATCCAGCACCTTCATCCCCTGGGACTGCAGCTGGCTGAGCAGCACATGCATCAGGCCAAATACCTGCGGGTATAGCTCGGGATCCTCGGACTCATTGGCCCACAGGTCTTTCAACTGCTGCCACATATCCTTGATGACATCGATGGGGTTGGCAATGAACAGCGCGCCAATACCGGCGCCAAAAATAATCACCATCTCCGATGGTTGCCACAGGTTGGACAGGTAACCGCCGTGGGAGGCATACCCGCCGAAGACCGCCAGCAGCAAACCAATAAAACCTAACATTTTTTTCATACGTGTCGTCTCTTCTCGGGGGTTTGCCACTGTTGCAGAACTTGTTGCAACTGGCTGACAGCCAGCTTATGCAACTGGCACACCCTCGACTCCGTCAGCCCCAGGGTCAGGGCAATCTCTTTCAGGTTCAGCTCATGTTGGTAGTAGAGGCCCAGCACCAGTTGTTCTCTCTGTTTCAACTGGCCCAGCGCCTTCACCAGAGTGCGTTTGTCGATAAAGCGATTCTGGCCATCCTGCCCCGCATCCGGTTCCACGCCGCTCTGAAACATCTCATCCAGACTCTGCATCGACTCCGCCTGACTGGCGTACAGCCGCTCTCTGAGCTGTTCCGGTGTCAGTGCCATCGCCTCGGCCACTTCGCTGTCCCGGGGCGGGCGGCCCAGCTCTCTGGAGAGCTTGCGAACGATGTCATTAAACTCATGGGCCTGCTGGCGCACCGGTCTCGGCCGCCAGTCCAGTCGCCTGAGCTCATCGAGAATCGCCCCGCGAATGCGCTTGCTGGCAAAATTAATGAAGCCGCCATCCAGTTCACCCGGGTAGCGGCGCAAAGAATCGAGCAGGGCCATCATGCCGATCTGCTCCATGTCCTGCACTTCCAACATGGTGCCGCAATGGCTACGCAACTGATTGACGGCCTTTTTCACCAAAGGCAGAAACTGACTCAGTTGTTCCGATTCTGAGCCGCTGCGACTCTCACTCTCGTAATTGCAAGCCTGAGCTAACATCGAACCTCCTACTGAACCACCAGGCGGGTAAACAGGACTGCGTCCAGTTGAACGCCAAAACCATGCTCGGTTAACACGGCTTGCAGCGCCTGTTTGGCCTCCTGCTGCAACTGCTCCATGTTATGGGTGCCATTGAGCTGCTCCACCGACTTGCTGCCCATCAACTTGATCATGGTATTTCTCAGCAAGGGGTCACTCTGCAGCAGAATAGACTCAATCCCTTCAGAGGGGGATTGCAGCGCCATCTCCAGCAACAGGTAGCGGGGGTAGCGCTCACCGGGCAGCGAAATCACCAATTTGTCCATGGGGTAAAACTTATCCGGCTCCGCCGCCTTCTCACTGAGGCCGAACGGAAGATCCAAGTCTTCCGGGTTACCGATGCCGATGACCCCGAAGATCACCATGGCGCCGGACCACACCACCAGCACGCTGAGCTGAAGTAGTCGTTTGATTCCTGTCGACATTGCCATTTTCTGTGCCCTTTTCTCTATGCCAACATATCGATGATGTCGTGTTCATCCTCTGACCGGCTCATCTCCTGATGCTCCGCGGCCAGTATGCGCTCGTCCCAACTCTGGGAGTGTTGCTGCTGCTCCGGCTGGTGCTGACCAACGTCCACATCCACCTGCCCGTCGAACTGCTGCATCATCTCCTGACGAAGACGTTCAGCCCCGTTAGCCAGAGCCTCCCGAACCTGCGGATTGGCGGCCTGGAGCTGAACCGAAATCCGATCCCCCTCCTGGCGAATGGTCAACTCGATTCGTCCCAGATCCGGCGGGTCCAACCGCACCTCTGCCCGCTTTATCCCCTGCTCCAGATTGAAGCGAATCTGATCCCCCAGCGGCGCCAGCATCTCTCGTGCCAGGGATGCCTGGTCTCCGGCCTTGGGCACCGTCATCGGCCCCCACACACTGACCGCAGACTGGGTCGTTACCACGCTGACTCCCCCGGCATCCATCACCGCAGCCGGCACGGTTTTACTGTGCGCCGCCGCCAACTGAGCCCGTGCTTCCAGCTGCTCAGGAATCACAGTCACCGGTACAGCCGTCGCCGCCATGGCGGTGGTCACGCCCGGCGGTGCCGCCAGGGTCATCCCTGCTTTGTCCGCCGGTGCCAGCAGAGCCGCCGGGTGCGAAGAGGTGGCAACGGTGGCCTCACTGGCCGGGGCTGCCGTTACCAACGGGGCGGTCGCCAGCCTTGTCACCGGCAGATCATCCCCCACTTCGGAGTGACCTGACAGCAGCAAGCCGGTGGCGGGCACCACTGCAGCGGTAACCGTGTCAGCCAATTCGGGACGGGTTACCACCGGCGCTTGCGCCAAATCAGGCTCAAGCTCAGGGAGCTCCTCGGAATCGGCCATGGAAACCGGCAAATCGAACTTGGCCGAAGCCTCAGCCTCAACGAGCAACAACTCAGCGTCGCCCTCTTGGGATATCACATCCACGGGAGCGAACTCGGTGGTCATCGGCAGTACCAGTTCACTGGCCACCGCCGAGTAAGGTGACGTCGAGGCGGCCATTGGCTGCCCCAGCGGGTTGGCGCTAATACCGCCAGTGTCGGTTGCCGCCCCCGCACCAAACAGGTTAATTGGAAATGCGTTCACCGCTGAGCTCCGTATGTCGGTAGGCCAATGCGCCTTCCCGCTGTAATTGAAATTGCCCCATCTCATCGGCCAGCTGGTCGCGAGCACCGATCAATTGAGACAGCACGTCCCGGTGAACCTTTGCCAACGCCTTGCGGGCCGCCAGCTGCTCATCATTCTGTGGCTTGCCTTCCTGAATCAGCAACGTCTGTAGCTTGCTGTCAATCTGGGCCACCCGGGCCCAATCCTGCTGGGCCGCAAACTGCTGCAAGGCCTTGCCAAAGCGGGCCCACTGCTCAGTTGAGATTTTGCCAACCTTCTCGGACATCGGAGATTACCTTTACTACGGGGTCTAACATCTGGCTGTCATTCTTCATGCTTGTGGACATCAACTGCCGGCTGCAATAGTCGTACAGCTGGTGCAGGTTCTGCGCCACTTCACCGCCATTTTCCAGATCCAGCATGCTATCCAGACCGTGAACAATATTGATGCAGCGCTGAATGCTGTTGCCCTTTTTTTCATACTGCTTGGCGTCGATGTGCCCCTGGGAGCGAGCAAGCTCATCCATCAGGCCATCCAGTAACATTCGCACCATCTCATGCTGGTTGGCGGCGGCGGCCCTGGCATTGAGCGAGGTTTGCTTATAGGCGTTAAAGGGATCTTGGTCGTGTAACATTGGTTTATCCGTTAGTAAAACAATCCGGCTGAGTTGCTCATGGAGCTGATGTAACCTTCCATGGCGGTAAACTGGGCGAGGTAGCGCTCATAGGTCTGCTGCATGCGATAGTTATGACTGGCAATGTCGTCCTCTAGACGCTCGATTCGAGAATCGATGTTGTCTTTTTTCATGTCGATAAAGCCATCACGCTTGGTAAAAGGATCCATCACTTCATCCAATCGGTTCAGATAACCGTTGTCCGAGGTGAACATCTTCTCCACCGACGCAGAGTCACTCTTCAGCGCCTTCTCCAACTTGTCATCGTCGATGGTCAGCTTACCGTTGCGATCCAGTTCGATGCCGACATCGCTCAGACGCATGCCATTGTCTGAAGCCGTGAACAGCACATTCTGCAGAGACCCTTTGAGCATTCGAAGGCTGGCGTCCCCTTTGAGTACACCAAGCTGATCCTCTTCAATCTGCTTCTCGTCCTCTTTATCTGAATCCTCATCGTCGTTACCGATGCTGGACTCCACACCCACCGAGCTACCCAGACTCTGGGTCAACCCGGTGATCTCACTCATTAACTTGTTGTATGAGTTAACAAAGTCTTTAACCGCATCCATGGTGGACTCGGTGTCATAGTCGACACTGATGGTGCTGGATTTACCCGGTTCATGGGTCTCCATCAGCTCCAGAGACACGCCATCGATGACGTCTTCCACAAAGTTGGTGCTGCTGGTGATGTCGATGCCATTCAGCTTGAATTTAGCGTCCTGCCCCACCACCAGATCGGTAAAGCCAAAGGCGTTATCGTCCTGGGTCACGGCGATCTGGTTTGCGGCACCGGTCTCGGTCGAGGTCAACAGCAACTCCACGGTGCCGTCGCCTTTGCGCATCAACGACGCCTGGACACCCATGTCGGCCGCATTCTTGTTGATGTAGTCGCGCAGGCCTTCCACTGTGGCGGTACCACCGGCATTCATAGTGGCGAAATCGATAGTCAACTTGTCACCATTAACATCGATTTCGAACACGCCGGAGGTAGGCAACAGCGCATCTTCACTGGCAAAGCTGGCGGTCACCTGGCTGGCCTGAGCCAGTTGTGAGACCTCAAGTTTATAGTTGCCGGCGGGTGCATCAGGACCAATGGTGACCTTGGCGATGGACTCATCACTGATGCTGCCGGACTTGGCGTTAAAAGCATCGTCACCGAGGGCCTCCAGATCGGCCGTCATTTTATCCAGAGAAGATTCCAGCAATTTGTATGCGTCCAACTGGCTATCGAACTGAGTTTGTCGAGTGGAATAGAGCTGGTCCTTCCCCGCTCTTTCAACGGCCGTTAACTGCTCGGCCCATTGCACTGCTGACATTCCTGAAATCATGGTTTCTCCTCATTGAACACAAGACTATTGCTAGAATCGTGCCATTAATTATTTTCACTTTTAATCAACAAGTTACTTAGAAAAGGGAGGAAGCAGAGTGTCCTGTGGCGGTGTTGTTTCCGATGCTGGGGAAATCGCACTTCCGCCCACCTCACTCTCTTTGGCCCTACTGCCCAACAGCGACCTGACGGCCCGGAAACTTAAACCTGTGTCCATCGGCGCCACCACCAAAATCAGCAGCGCCGCTGATCGGATCGGATCAGGGTTTCTCCCCGATCAACCACGATCTCATCGGATCAAAACCACGATCGCACCCGATCGCCATATCGGAGCTTAATATTTGAAATTAAAGAGATTTTATTCTTGAAAACGCTCAAGGCAATTGCGACAATGAGCAAAATTTCATCAGCAGGATATCTCCATGGCACTGATTCAGTTTCTGGGTATTGCCGCCCTGATTGCGGGCCTGGCTTTTGCTTTTACCTGTAGTGGCCGACCATCAGAGTCGATGGCGACGCCGCGAGACCTGTCCGGGTTTCTGGCGCACCTGGAGCAGATGCATCAACAGGGAATGGTAGATGAGCAGGAATACAGCGAACTCAGGCGCCTGTTTCAGTAGAGCAGGGATTGGGTCTGATTCCGACTGGCGTTTGCCTGAGCCATCAGGCTTTTAATCCGCTGCTGAAACCCTCGTGGATTCAGCAGACTCTGCAGCCGTTGCAGCTGCGACTCAACTTCGTGTTCCGCCAGGCCCCCGTCGGAGGATTCCAGCGCCTGCTGCATCTGCGCCTGGACCCCTTGTGTCATTGTCAACTGGCGTGCCAGCTTCGCCACCACGCCCTGGATTTTCGGTAAACTCTGCTTCATCTCATCGAGGGAGGAGAAGCGCCAGCCTCGTGGATCCTGCCAGTGAAACCGCTCCAGCAGCCGTATCGGTCGCAACTCTCCCGCTGGCAGGCGCTGCCCCTGGCCACGCATGGCTACCTGGCCCTGCAACGACCTCCACAGCGTCGATGGCACACTGAGTTGCGCCACTCCCTGCTCGACACTGAGCTCGATTCCCTCAGGCGCCAGGGCCTGACGAACCACCGATTCCAGTTCCGCGGTCGCGACACTGGCAGGCAGCATCATCTGTAACCACTGCTCCCCCAGCTTCATCTCCACCAGTTCATCCCGGGGACGGGTCGCCAGCAGCGGCACCGATTTCAGTTGGCACAGCCGCGGGGCAGGTTCACCATTAAGAGGAATCAATGTCATTCGAACATCCAGCAATGGCCGGCCGCGGTACTGGCCCGGAATCTGCGCCAGGCGCTCGGCCAGCGCCTGCATCTTCGGACTCAGGGACAGTTGCTGATGTGCCACCCCTTGTTCAACCAGGCGCTGCAACTGGCAGGCAAGCCGCCATACCCGGCTTAGTGTGGCTTCGGCGATCTGGGCGTACACCACCTGTTGATGCTCCCGGGTCACCCGCTCCCACTGCTGATAACAGCGCAACCGGTGCCGGGACAGTGGCGTCGCCGGCGTGGGCCGGCGCCGATCGCCGTCGGTTTTGCTGGCCACCGTCGAGGCCGGTCCGGGCCGCTGCTGTGAACCGACAGGGGTAAGTAAAGAGTCAGAAACCCGGCTAAGCATGGTCTACCTTACATCTCGTTGAACAGAGACAGTTGCGCAATCTTCACATAACTCTGTTGGGCAATTTTCATCGCCACCAGGGAGTTTTCATATTCGGTTTGGGCCTCGGCGTAATCCAGGCCCGACACCTCTCCCATCAACTGCTCGTTAAACAGCATCATGTCGGTGTGGGAGGACTGAATCAGCTCCAGGCTGTTCTGGCGGCCACCGATGCTGGTGACCACGCCGCTGACGCTGGTCAGAGTGTCATCCAGGGTAGACATCATTCCAGACTGCTGAGCATCAAAAGCCGGGTTCCCCGGGGCCAGGGAGGGGTCTTCCAGTACCGCAATGTAATCATTCAGAGCGTTGAAAATATCGTCACTGGCGTTGTTGAAAAACAGCTCATCGCCACTGCTGTTGGCGGTGATCCAGGTCGAGTCCGACACCTGGACCTCCCGAGTGTTGCTGTCGCCGCTGTAGACGTAGTTACCTGAACCATCCTTGGTTACCGGCGCAGTATCAGTCAGGTTACCGGAGAAGATGTAGTTGCCTTTGTCATCCTTGGCATTGGCCATGTCCACCATGGCTTCCTGCAGTTCGGTCAACTCATCGGCGTAAGCCTGGCGGTCTTCATTGGACAGCGAGCCGTTACCGGTGGCAGTAATGATCTCCCGCATTCGATTCTGAACGTCGATCATGCTGGTCAGGTAGCTTTCACTGCGATCCAGGCTGTCCGACAGGGCGCCGATGTTATCGACGTACTGGCTGGTGGCCGCCTGATCCCGCGCTACCGTCATCACCTGGACCGCACCAATGGGGTCGTCCGATGGCTTGAGAATACTCTTGCCATAGGCCATTTTTTGCAACAGCTCGCCCAGATTGTTGGAGTTGTTTTGCATGCTGTACATGTTGTTCAGATACAGCTGTTGATTAGAGACGCGCATTCCCGCTCCTTAAAACGCTTGCAGTACGGTTTGGAACAATTGATCGGCGGTGGAGATCACCTTGGCATTCGACTGGTACGCCTGCTGATACAAAATCAGGTTCGCTCCCTCTTCGTCGGTATTCACGCCGCTGACACCTGCCCAGTCACTCTGGGCACGAATCAGGGATTGCTCCGAAGAGTCGGCATTCAGCCTGGCCTGCTGGCTGGATGAGCCCAACTGCCCCATCTTGGAGGCAAAGGCATCTCCCATAGTGCTTTCCAGTCCAAGGGAAACGAAGGTCAGCGGCTTATTGGCCAAATCGATCAGATCCTGAAGATTACTGTTGTCACCGGGAGTGCCATCCTTGGCAAAAGCCAGTTTGTCTGCAGTGAATCCGTCGGTCACCTTCAGAGTGCCGGCGGGGTTGGCCGGATCGTAACTGAACAGATCCTGTGTCGGCGGATTGCCATTGAGATCCGTACCGGCCATCAATACCGTATTCATCTCATCGGCAATCTGCTGAGCCAGTTCATCGATGAACGCTTTGGAGTCTTTCAGGCTGTTATCACGGTAGTCCAGCAGCGATCCCATGCTGCCTTCGATGCCCTCATCCAGAGAAAACCGGTTATCACCAAAGCTCAGGGACAACAAGCCAAATTCGGGGGTGGCCGGATCCGGGGTCAACGACAGCTCGGCAGCCACCGCTCCCACCACCAGCGGCTGCCCCTGAGACAGCGCCACATTCAGGGTGCCGTCTTTGTTCTCGGACACGCTCACGTCCATCAACTTTGACAGCTCGGCGATGACGTTATCGCGCTCATCGAGCAGCTCCGGCGGCGCCGTTTCCACCCCACCATGGGACTTCACTTCACTATTGAGGCGGGCAATCTGTTGCAGGTACACATTCGCCTCGGTCACCGAGGCCCCCAGCTGGCTTTCAATCTGATCGAACTGGCTCTGTACGCCGTCATTAATGGCATTAAATCTCAGTGCCAGTCCTTCTGCCTCATTCAGGGCGGCCTGACGGGTGGCGATGTCGTCGGGTGCCAGCAGGTTGGCATTCAGCGCCGCGTACAGCTGATCCAGGCCGGCTGAGATGTCCGACCCTTCCGAACCGAAAATCTGCTCCACCTGGCCAAAGTAGCTTTTCTGCACCGCATGAAACTCGGCGTTACTGGCATTTGACCAGACCTGATCCACCAAATACTGATCGGCAATGCGCCGCACTCCGGTGACGGCCACCCCGCTGCCGTAGGCACCACCAGAGACGGTGGCCAACATCGCCTGCTGGCGCGAATAGCCGGCCACATTGGCATTGGCAATGTTATTGGAGGTGACCGATAACGCAGACTGACTGGCCAGCAGACCGGACAGGCCGATATTGATCATGTTACTCATCGGGGTTCCTTAGCCACAAATGGGAGTATCACCGCTTGCTGCATGGCAGCGGTTGTGGGTTGCTGCTGTGATACAGCGACCTCGTCTGGCTGCGACTTTAATTGCCCGCCCAATTGCCGGGTGAGCGCCTCCACCAGGCCAGTATTGGCCTTGCCACTCAGAGACAGCGCCAACTCGCCATCGTACAGATCCCGGTAGACCCCATCATTCTGAGACGACAGCGGGCTGTCTTCATCGGCCAGGGCATCGGAGGCCGCTCGCATGTGCTTGAGCACGGTCTGCAGAAACTGGGCTTCAAACTGCTCGCTCACGGCTCGAATTGCACCCTGCTGACCGTGTTGGGCCACGATCTGGCTGGCATCCAGCCGCCCCAGGTAGCCTTGAGTTGCCATCACTTCCATTACATCACCACCAGTTCAGCGTCCAGGGCACCGGCTTCATCCAGCGCCTGCAAAATGGCCATCAGATCCGCCGGCGCGGCGCCGAGGGAGTTGACCGCCTTAACGATGGTCTCCAGTGAGGTGCCCTCCGGCCAGACGAACATCGGTTTTTGTTCCTGGCTGATGTCGATGCTGCTGTTGCTGGTCACCGTAGTCTGGCCACCGGCAAAGGCGCCGGGCTGGCTGACGACGGGCTGCTCGGTAATGGCCACGGTCAGATGACCATGGCTGACCGCCGCCTTGTGCACCTTGACGTCGGCCCCCATCACCACGGTTCCGGTGCGGCTGTTAAACACCACCCGGGCCGGACGACGTCCCGGCTGAACCTCCAGCTCCTCCAGCATCGACATGAAGGTCACCCGCTGACGCAGATCCTGAGGGGCATGCACCAGCACCTTGGCGTTACTCTGGGCCCGGGCCACGTCCGGACCAAAGGTATCGTTAATGGCCCGCTCGACGTTGCGGGCGGTCTTGAAGCTCTGTCGTTTCAGGTTGAGGACGATGTCACTGTTGGCGCCAAAGGTGCTGGGAATCGATTGTTCCAACAAGGCGCCGTTGGGAATGGTGCCGACGGTCGGTACGTTCACCGTCACCGAGGTTCCATTACGGCCCTCGGCGGAGATCCCGCCAACCACCAGGTTACCCTGGGCGACCGCGTACACCTCGCCATCGACCCCTTTCAGGGGCGTCAGCAACAGGGTGCCGCCGCGCAGGCTTTTGGCATCGCCGATGGAGGACACGGTGACATCCAGTTGCTGACCCGGGCTGGCCAGGGGAGGAATCGTGGCGTGGATCGCCACCGCAGCCACGTTTTTCAACTTGGGGTTGGAATTGCTGTCCAACTGAACCCCGAACTGCTTAAGCATGTTAACCACCGACTGACTGGTGAACTTCACCTGACTCTTGTCGCCGGTGCCGGTTAAGCCCACCACCAAACCGTAACCCACCAGTTGGTTGTCCCGGATCCCCTGGACGTCCACCAGATCCATCATCTGCCGGGTTTGCAGCTCAGCCGATACCGGCAGGGCCAGCATCATTATCAGGGTTAAAAAGATTCGCATAGCGGGTCCTACATTGGAAACCAGGGACTGTTGAAGTAACGCGCCGCCCAGCCCATGGCATTGCTGTCTGCGATGGCACCCTTGCCGCCATAGATGATGCGGGCATCGGCAATTCGCTGTGATGACAGGTTATTTTGGGTGTCGATATCGTCGGTACGGATCAGTCCCACCAGGCGCAGATACTCGTCGCCCTGGTTCAGGCGCAGCCACTTTTCACCGCGAATCAGCAACACCCCGTTGGGCATCACCTTAGCCACCGTCACCGTAATCGAACCGGTCAGCTGGTTTTGCTGACTGGAGCTGCCGTTGCCGCTGTATTCATGGCCGGTTCCCATGGCACCACTGCCGGAGTAACTGTCACCACTGCCAAACGCCGCCTCGCCGTTGGCCTTGAGGTTGGTGCTCTTGCTGGTGGAGGTGTCGGCCTTTTTACTGGCTTGTGTGCGCTCATCCAGGTTCACGGTCAGGATGTCGCCCTCACGGTAGGCACGCTTGTCCTTGAACAGGGTCAGCATGTACCCCGGACGGTACAAGCTGCCATTCTCTGCGTTCGGCAGGCTGTAATCGATGGTGGGCGGTGCCCACTCCTTCGCATTGGGCTGAGGCTCCGCCTCAGGAAAGTGAGACGCACAGCCCCCAAGCAGGGTCAGCAACAATACGGCAATCCAAACTCTCACGGCCAACTCCTTATACGGTCTGATTCAGGAACTGCATCATTTCATCGGATGCGGTCAGCACCTTGGCGTTCATCTCGTACGCCCGCTGAGTCGAGATCATCTCTACCATCTCCTCCACCACATTGACGTTGGCACCCTCCAGCGCCCCCTGGCGCAGGGTACCCATGCCCTGCTCACCAGCCACGCCTTCGACCGCCACACCTGAGGCACCGGTTTCGCTATAGAGGTTGTCGCCCATGGCTTCCAGACCGGCGGCGTTGATGAAGTTCACCAGGGTAATCTGCCCCAGCTCTTCCCCTTCTGCCTGACCGGCAATCTGGGCCGTGACCCGGCCGTCGGTTCCAATGGTGACCGTCAGCGCTTCTTCGGGAATGGTGATCTGCGGCACCATCGGCAGGCCACCGGCGGTCACCATCATGCCGTCGGCATTACGATAGAACTGGCCATCACGGGTATATGCCAGATCGCCGGTCGGCAGCTCCACCTGGAAAAAACCCTGGCCTTCGATGGCCATATCCAGCTGCTGTTCGGTGGTGACCATGGCACCGGTGGTGAACACCTTCTGGGTGCCCGCCACCCGTACACCGGTACCCAGCTGCAGGCCTGATGGCAGGTCGTTCAGCTCA
Source organism: Ferrimonas sediminum (assembly GCF_900100175.1). GTDB lineage: Bacteria > Pseudomonadota > Gammaproteobacteria > Enterobacterales > Shewanellaceae > Ferrimonas > Ferrimonas sediminum. The sequence goes on along the minus strand of NZ_FNEM01000021.1, from coordinate 41,732 downwards.
TCAATCTGGCCACCGGGCTGTCGCTGCACCTGATAAAACAGGTCATTGAACGCCACCCGGTCACGCTTAAAGCCCGTGGTGTTGACGTTGGCCAGGTTGTTGGCAATGGCCGTCATCTTGGTGTCTTGGGCCGTCAGGCCGGTTTTACTGATCCACAAAGCAGAGCTCATGGTATTTCCCTTATACGTTAGCTAACAGGCGATTCCCGGACTTGGCCAGGGTCTCTGCGCTTTTCATTAACTTAATCTGAACTTCAAACTGGCGGCTGAGATCCATGGACGCAACTAACTCACGAACGGCGTCGACGTTACTGCCTTCCAGGAAGCCACTGACCAGCCGCACCTGACCATCGGCCTGCAGCGGCACACCATCGGCGGTTCTCAATAGACCGTCCAGGCCTTTAACCATGTCGGCCAGCGGCGCGTCCACCAGTTTTATCTGACCAATCTCTTCAATCAGTCCGCCCTCGGCGGGAGTGATGCTGACCATGCCGTCATCACCCACAAACAACTCCTTGTACTCCGGCACCACGATGGGGCCATCCACACCGGCCACCACCCGCCCTTCGAGCATCATCTGGCCGTTGTCATCCAGCACCATGTGGCCGGCGCGGGTATAGGCTTCGCCGTCGCCGGTCTGCACCACGAACAAGCCGTTCTCCACCACCGCCAGATCCAGGGTGCGTCCGGTGGGGGCCAGCTTTCCGCCCTTCTCACTGATGCCGGCGCTACCCAGCTGCGACATCACCCGGGTATCGGAGACCGCCAGCGCCTGAACCCGCTCCAGATCGGCGCGGAAACCGGCGGTGTCCACGTTAGACAGGTTGTTGGCCCGTAGGGCTTGGGCCGCCATCACCCGGTCGGCACCGCTGGCAGCGGTATAGAGCAACTTATCCATGGGTCACCTAGATGGCATTAAGCAGAGACTGGTTCATGGTATCCGCCGCCGTCAGTACCTTGGCGTTGGACTGGTAGTTACGCTGAGCGGTCATCAGGTTGACCATCTCGGCGGTCAGATCGACGTTTGAGCCCTCAATGTAACCGGAGGAAACACTGCCCAGGGTGCCGCTGCCCGGTGCACCGACTGCCGGAGCGCCGGCGGCCTGATTGGCGGTCCAGGAGGTGTTGTTGACCGCTTCCAGGCCATTGGGGTTGGTAAAGCTCGCCAGCACCACCTGCCCCTGCAACTTCTCTTCACCATTGGTGTAGGTGCCATACAGGAAGCCATCTTCGTCCACCCGGACTCCGACCAGCTCGCCGGAGGTGTTGCCGTTCTGGTCGATGCTGGAGGTGTTGTAATCGGAGCCGTACTGGGTGGTGTGTTTCCACTCCAGTGCCAACGTCATGTCGCTGGCTCCGGTGCCCAGGGTCGCCCCGGTAATGGTCAGGTTATCGATGGCACCACCGGTCATGTTGCCGTCGGTATCGAAGCTGACGTTATTCACATCCGGCAGGGTGGTGCCATCCAGCGAGTAATGGACATTCCAGGTGTTATCGGCGGTCTTGACGTAGTACTGGGTCAGCGCGTGCTCGTTACCCTGGGAGTCGTACACAGACACGGTATTGGAGGAGTGGTAGGTGCTGACATCGGCGGAATCAAACGGCTTGGCCACCGGGTCAATGGCGGTCACCCGGGCATCCAGGTTGGCGGTCATATTGATGTTGGTGGTCGCCTGGGCCGGAATCGAACCTGCCTGCACCTGGATGTCACCGACGTTACCGGTCATCACATCACCGGTGGGGCCGACAGGATACCCCTGCAGCTTATTGCCATAGGGGTCGACCACGTAGCCTTCGGCATCCTGATTGAACATGCCGGCGCGGCTGTACAGGGTAGAACCGTCGCTGCCATTCACCATAAAAAAGCCGTTGCCCTGAATCCCCAGATCCAGCTCACGTCCGGTGTAGGTCATCGACCCGCCGAGGGAGAAGTTCTGGCTGGCGCCGGTCATGGCCACACCTCCGGCCTGGCCGCCGTTGTAGACTGCGGCAAACTCAGCCCGGGCGCCCCGGAATCCCGCCGTCGAGGCGTTGGCGATGTTATTACTGATGGTGGAGAGCTCCTGGTTGGTGGAACGCAGGCCGCTCATGGCGATGTTATAAGACATAATTTCCTCAGGATTATTGTTGCGCCGACAGGCTGTCGTTAGCGCTTACTTCGCTGATTTCGAGTACGGAAACCGTACCCAGGCCGTTGCCCATCTCCGCCATCATCATTCCTGATGCGCTGGCAAAATGGATCTTTTCTATGGGTGCCGACAAGAAGGTGTTGACACTCAGGTTGGCGTCTCCGGCGGTCGCCTTGGTGTTGAGGCTGTACTCACCCGGTGTCAGTCCCAGCGCCTCGGGGTCGATGCTGAAACCGATGTCCCCTTTGCCCTGGGCCCCCAGCTCCACCGTGGCCACCACCTCTCCCCGCTCATCCAATACCTCGACCTGCAGGTTGTCGACGTTGTTCTCCAGGTAGATCTTGCCGTCGATGGGCTCACTGCCCAGGGTAAAGTCCGAGGCTTTAACCATGGCGTCTTTGCCCAGCAGCGATGCCGATTGCACGATGGCGGAATTCTCCATCATGGTCATCTGGGTGGACTGGTTTTCACGGATGTACTCCAGGCTTTCTACCTGAGAAAACTGGGCCAGCTGAGCCACGTACTCGTTGGCGTCCAGGGGATCGGTCGGATCCTGATTCTCAATCTGGGCGATCATCAGGGTCATGAACTCATTCTTGAGATCCGCACCGGAGTTGCCCTGGGGGGCAACCTGATTGTTGCCGCTGGTGCCATTGGCACCGGATACCGCATTAACGCTCATCATTTACTCCCAAGTTGAAGCAGGCCCTGCTGCATGGAGCGGGCCCGGTTCATCACATTGACGCTGGCTTCGAAGCTCTGTGTAGCCGCCATCATGTCCGCCATCTCCGCCACCGGATTGACATTGGAATAAGCCACAAAGCCCTTATCATCCGCATAGGGGTGGTTGGGCTCGTAACGCATCTCCACCGGCGCGTCGGTATTGACTACCGCTGCCACCTCGACACTGGCGCCGGGAACCTGGCCGGCCTGGTTCACCTGCTCGTAGACCGCCCGGAACACGGGTTTTACCGCCCGATAGGCCTGATCCGCCGACGCGGCAGCGGAATCGGCGTTGGCCAGGTTACTGGCCACGGTATTCAAGCGCAGGCTTTGCGCCGCCAGCGAACTGCCGGCAATGTCATAGATCTGATTAAACGACATGGTTACTGACCCTCAATGGCAGTACGGATGCCATTTATCTTCATATTCAGAAACGTCAGGCTGGTCTGGAAATCCATGCTGTTGGCCGCAAACCGCGCCTGTTCCTGGTCTAACTCAACGGTATTGCCGTCGGCGGACATCTGGTGCGGTACCCGATAGCCCATCTGGTAATTGCGTTGAACCTCACCACTGCTCTGGTAACGCTGCATGGCGGCAGCAAAATCGATATCCACGGCCTGATAGCCCGGGGTCTCGGCATTGGCCAGGTTGGCGGCCAATATCTTGGTGCGCTCCACCCTTAAGTCCAGCCCCTGGGCATGCAGACCAAGTGCTGATTCAAGGTTGATAGCCATGGCAACTCCTAGTAACGTGTGTGTACAACCGATGGCAGACACCTTACAAAAGTCATGCCATAATTAATAACCCTTCAAATACATAAGGTTAGCCATTGAGCAAGGCCAGAAACGGAAGCGGGATTTCCCTATTCCGTCCCCTGCTGATAGCGGCACTTCCGCTTATCGCCGCCCTTCCGGCCCAGGCAACGCCTGCCGGTGCCGGCGAGCAGATCGCCGCCGCAGTAGAGCAACAGCTTCACCAACAGGTGCAGCGTTGGCAACGCGACCAACCGGGACGCTGGCTGCCCACCTCAATCACCGTGGTACTGCCCAGAGGGGTTAAACGATTGTCTCCCTGCGACCGCGAACTGGCGGTTGACGGTAATGCCAATGGCTTTCCGGGAGGGCAACAGCAGCGACAGGTCAGCTGCCCGACTCCGGCCTGGTCACTGTTTGTCAGAGCCAAAGTCGTGATGACCGCCTCCGTTCCGGTGGCGCGGCAGAAACTGGTGGCCGACCAACCCATCAGTGCCAACCAGCTGACCTGGCAACAACACCAGTTCCGGCAGCGGGATCGGGCCACGCTGATGACGCTGGACGCCATCGATGGTCTGCGCCCCAAGCGCAGCATTCGCGCCGGCGATCCGATCAGGGCCGGTCAGCTGCAGTCGCCGTTGTGGGTAGAGAAAGGTCAGGAGGTAATCATCGAAGCCACCGATGGCAGCTTCGTCGCCACCACCAAAGGTGTTGCCCTGGCCGAGGGCAGTCAGGGTGAGGCCATTCGCGTGCGCAATCTCAGCTCAGGTAAGCAAGTGTCCGCTTACGTGGTGGCGCCAGGCAGGGTGAAAACAAATTTTTAAGTTATGCTCACTCTGTGTCGCTATTAACAGGCATAAGACCCATTGAACGAGAGAGTCCCATGGAAATCAGCCCATTAACTCCCCAATTAAGTGCAGTACAACCGTCAGACACTAAGCCCAATGAGGCGCCGGTCAGCAAGCACCAGACCGAAAACCAGTCCCAGACCGTCAGTCAGGAGTGGCAACAGCTGAACCAGGCCAGCAAAGAGCTGGACGAGATGGACAGCATCGATTACAACAAGATTGCCCAGCTGCAAGCGGAGCTGGCAACAGAAGGCTACCCCATCGATCTCGACCGGATTGCCGAAGCGATGCTGGAAGAGCATGGACCCAAGCTGTGAATAAAGCCGATCAGGTCCGACAGCTCGTCAAAGGCATTCAACTGGATGTAAAAGGCTACCAGCAGCTGAAAAGCCTGCTGAAGTTTCAGCGTGAACTGATGCAACGCCGTGATATAGACGGACTGGAACAGCACAATCCCCGCCAGGATAAGCTGTGCCAGTCCCTCACGGCCAACGCCCGCACCCGCAGCAGCATCCTGCAGTCATTGGGGCTACCCGAAGACGACAAAGGCATGAACCGGTTGTTGGCGGCAATTCCGGGCGAGTCAGGCAAGAAGGTGTCGTTGATATGGCAGCAACTGCAGCAACTGGTGGTGCATTGCAAAGCCGAAAATGACGCCAATGGACGACTGCTCAGTGGCCAACAGCGCACCCTGAACCGATTGGTCAATCCTGACGCCGAGGCCGCTCGCCAGAACGACTATGGCGCAACCCGGCCCTAAGGCCGCTCTCATCCTGCTGCCGTTGTTCGGCACGCCGCTCCCCCGCCTGGTGTTGTTGCAACCTGTGTTGCTCCAACCAGGCCAGCCCCTGACGCTTTGACAAGGCGTTCTGCCACAGCTTTCCGACCCGGTTGAGCTCTTGCTGAGCCAGTTGCTGCTCCCGCTGCACCTTTCCCTGAGCCGGGATCAGCTGTCCCTGCCAGTACGAGCGGTTCTGCCAGCTCATGGGACTGGCTCCGGCGGTCTCAGACTGGGCCCGCTCCAACGCCTGGTTAAGAGAGTGCTGACGCCGCTGCAGCTGCTCCAGTCGATGTTGATTGCGCTGGCGCTGCTGCCCCAACTGTGCCATCTGCTGCTCATGACGCTCTTTCAGCCGTTTGATTTTGGCATCAACCATGCTCGATCTCCGATAACAGCGCCATCAACTGGCTCTCTGATTGCTGTAGGTCCACCGGCTGTGACCGGTCCTGCTGCAGGTACTGGGACAGCTGTGGATAGTGGCGCACTGCCATGTCCAGTTCAGCATCCTGGCCGGGCTGGTAGCCCCCCAGAGGCAGCAACTCCCGCACCTCCTGGTAGCGCCCCAGCAGCCGTCTTACGCGCTGGGCCCGCTGCAGTTGCTCCTGGCTGTGCAGTTGGTCCGCCACCCGGCTGGCCGACGCATTGATGTCGATGGCCGGAAAGTGTCCCTGCTCCGCCAGGGTGCGACTGAGCACGATGTGGCCATCGAGAATGGCCCGGGCCGCATCGGCAATGGGATCTTGCTGGTCGTCCCCTTCGGCCAACACCGTATACAGGGCGCTCAGGCTGCCCTGGGGGTGGTCGCTGTTGCCCGCCATCTCAACCAGGGATGGCAGGGTCGAAAACGCCGACGGCGGGTAACCCCGGGTCGCCGGCGGCTCCCCCAGGCTCAGCCCGATCTCCCGCTGTGCCTGAGCATAGCGGGTCAACGAGTCCATCAGCAGCAATACGTCTTTGCCCTGGTCCCGAAAGCCGGTGGCGATCTGATGGCACAACCGGGCCGCCCTGAGGCGCATCAGCGGCGTGGTGTCCGCCGGCGCCGCAATGACGATGGCGCGGCGGCGCCCCGCCTCGCCAAGGGCATGATCGAGGAACTCCCGCACCTCCCGCCCCCGCTCGCCGATCAGCCCCACCACCACCACGTCGGCACGGGTGTACTTGGTCATCATGCCAAGCAGCACACTCTTACCGACACCGGAGCCGGCAAACAGCCCCAGTCGCTGGCCTTTACCAATGGGTAACAGGGTATTGAGGGCTCGCACCCCTACATCCAACTGACCATCGATGGGCTTTCGCAGCAGCGGGTTAGGCACATTCAGGTGGGCCGCCTGCCAATGGCAGGCCGTCAGTGGTCCCTGGTTGTCGATGGGGCGGCCATTGCCATCGAGCACCCGGCCCAGCAGGCCGGCACCGACGGGGATCTGCGCCGCAGAGGGCAAAGGGCGAACCCGGGCCCCGGGCATCAGGCCCCGGGTGGCATGAATCGGCATCAGCAGCAAGGTGGCACCTTCAAAGCCCACCACCTCCGCTTCCACCTCGCTTCCATCACGGCAGGACAGCAGGCAGCGATCACCGGTGCCCAGTTGGCAACCGACCGCTTCCAGCATCAATCCGTTGACTCGAACCAGGCGGCCGTAAATGGTGGCCACCGGCACCTTGGGGTGGATGCTGAAATTAAGCACCCGCGCCATGATCATCCACCAGATGCTTGCCCACCTGCTCCATGCAGGCGTCAAGCCGGCTTTGAGTGGAGGCGTCAGCTTCACACTGATCGGTGATCACCTTGACGTCGCCCATCGCCAGCGTCGCATCCGGCTGCAGCTTCCAGTTGGCCACCTTGTCGGCGGCCAACTCATTCAGGGTCGCCACCACCGATGGCTCCAGCACAATGGTCGGATCTTCACGGCCATCGGGCAGGGCGTCCAGAGTCTCTTCGATCAGGCTCAGGATCTGTTGCGGATGCAGGGTCAGCTCGCAGCGAACCACCTGCTCAGCCACTCGCTTCACCAGCTCCAGAATCAACTCCTGCTGGCTATTCAGTTGCTGTTCGTGCCCCTCTCTGAGCAGCTCCTGCAGAGCCGTCATGGGCGTCAGCAGCTGATTCAGTTGCGTGTCCATCGACTGGCGTGCAGCGGCCAGGCCATTTTGCTCACCCTGAGCAAAACCGGCTTTTTCACCAGCCTGACGCCCCTGCTCCAGGCCCTCCTGGTAACCACTCTGGCGGCCCTGTTCCAGCCCCTCCTGGTAACCCTGGTCCATCGCCTGCTGAAAGCTGCCGTACTGACCCTCTTCCTCACCCTGGCTGGCGGCTTGCGACGCCAACGGCGGGAAGTGAAACAGCCGCGCCCGGGACGAATTCATACTCCAGCGATTCTGACTCATTACTCCACCACCGGTTCTTCAAACAGTTGCAACTCAAGCTCTTTGGCTTCCATCATCGCCTTGGCTTTCTCCATTACCTCAAATCTGGCCTGGTCGGCCCGGCTCAGTGCCACCGGCCCGATGGCCTCGACCTGAACCTCAATGGAGGAGGACATTCGCTTTGGCAACGCCTTGAGAATCGCTTTTTTCAAGTTGCTATCAACCCCTTTCAGGGACAGCGCCAGGGTTTCCGGCGCCACTTCCGCCAGCAGCCTCTGCAGCGTTTCATCTTTCTGGCGACCCAGAATGATGTAGTCAAACATGTTGTCTTCCACCTGGGTAGCCAGACGGTTGTCATGCAGGCGCAACACCGACATCAGCTGTTCACGATCGCCCTCATAGCGGTTAAGGATATCGGCCACCTGCTTGACTCCGGCGACCTGGGTGTGGCTCTTCTCCATGGCGATGGCCACACAGCGCTCCACCAGTTGACGCAACTCCTCCACCACATCCCGATCCAGCTCTCCCAGGGCAGCAATGCGCAGCAACACTTCGTCATGACAGTGGCTGGGCAGGTGCTGCAGCACCAATGAGGCATTCTCCGCCGGCAGCAGCCCCAGCAATACCGCCTGCAGCTGACTGTGCTCGTGGGTGATTTCGTTGGCCAGCAGCTTGGCATCCACCCACTCCAACCGACGCACCAATGTCTGGATTTCGTCGCCGTAGATGTTATCGATCAGGCCCTTGGCCACCCGATCGCCCAGGGCAATGTCCAGGGTCCGTTGCAGATACCCTCTGGATGCCCGGGCAATGCCGGACTGGCCACGGTATTCATCGAAGAACCGGCTCAGCACACCGCCGGCCTGATCCTGGGAGATGTTGCTCAGCCGCGCCATCTTATGGCTCAGGCGCTGCACATCGGCCCGATCCAGGTGGGCCAGCACCTTGGCCGCGCCCTCTTCCCCCATGCTCAGCAACAGCATGGCCGCCTGCTCAATGCTATCCAGCTGGTCTTGATTCGAGGCTCTAGTCACGTTTGTCTGCTCCGATCCACTTGCCGATCACTTCCGCCACTCGGGCTGGCTCTTCATTGGCCAACAGGCCCAGGTGTTCCAGCTGCACCGTCAGCGGCGAGCCAGGCTCTGGCAGGCCCAACGCCACAATGGCACTGGCCAACCCTTTCTGATCTTCTTTCTGCTCCACCGGCGGCTCCAGCTCAGGCAGTGGTTCATCCACCACCGGAGGCACATAGGCCGGCATCTTCTCTACCCTGATCAGGTGGCTGACCAAAGGTCGCAATACGAAGAAGATCAGGCACAGCGCCACCAAGGCACCCAGAATGTAGCGCAGGTACTGCTGATACTCGGGCATCTGCCACCAGGGCATAGGCTCCACCGGGGTGGCAGTCACCACCGCAAACGGGAACACCGTCAACGAAAAACTGTCGCCGCGAACCTGATCGAAGCCGATGGCATCTTTGACCATCTGCCCCATCTGTTGCAGCTGGGCCTGCTGCCACTGACTGCCGTTGGCCACCTCTTCGTTCACCAGTACCGATACCGACAGCTGCTGCAGCTGCGCCTGCTGATACTTGGTGTGGCGAACCGAACGGCCGACATCGAAACTGCGGCTGGCCTCCTCGGTCAGATTGGTAGACTGGTTCTGTTTCTCCTGTCCGTCCGGCTGAGGCGGCTGGTTGGACAGGGCACCGGGAATGCCCAGCGCCATCGAGCCACTGTTCTGCATGCTGCTGGTCTTCTCTTCCCGAATCACTGCGGTGGGATCGACACTCTCCTCGGTCTCCTCCACCTGGTCAAAGTTCACCTTGGCGGCGACCTGAACCCGGAATTGGGACGGCCCCAGAACCGGCAGCAGCATCGCTTCGGCGCGGCCGATCAGCTGTTGCTCCAGACTCTGGGTGTATTGCACCTGCAGATCGCTCAGACCATTGATGCCATTGCCAGCGGCATCATTGCCGCTGAGCAACTCGCCAAACTGGTTTACCAACTGCACCCGGGCGGCATCCAGACCTGCGACGCTGCCCGCCACCAGGTTGACCACCGCGGTCACCTGGGCAGGGGTCAGGTTCTGGCCCGGCTCCAAATCGATCATCACCGAGGCCGAAGCCTGTGCGTCCTGCTTACGGATAAACAGGGTACGCTTGGGGATAGCCAGGTGTACCCGGGCCACTCGAACCGCATCCAGCGCCATGATGGTACGGGACAACTCCCCCTCCAGGCCATGGCGATAGCGGGCCTGTTCCATAAACTGGCTGCTGGTGATGTCACTGTTGATGTCATCCAGGCCGGACGGCAGCCGGGCCTTGACCCCTTTTGCTGCCAGCAGCATCCGCACCGCACCGACCTTGCCGGATTCCACCAGAATCTGTCCGGTGGTGGGTGAGATCTGGTAGTTCACCCCGTCAGCCTCGAGAATCTCGATGATCTGGGCGCTGTCGAACCCCTCCTGATTGCCGTACAGAGGACGGTAGCTGGTGCTGGAACTCCACAGCACCATTACGATCACCATCGCCGCCATCACCGCTAATATTGAGACAACAATGACTTGCTTCTCACCACCACTTGACTGGCTCAGTTTCTGCCAGCTGCCTTTTAATCCATCCCAGGGGGAGGTTACCGACGCATCGGGATTTTGAGTAATTACCGTTGACATCTGTTATCCCTACATCGGCATCTTCATGATTTCATCCAGCGCCTGAACCAGGCGATTTCTCACCTGAACCATGGCGCTGAACGACAAACTGGCTTTTTGAGACGCGACCATGGCACCCACCAGATCGTCGCTGTCTCCGGCCTCCACCGCAGCGGTGCGTGCCGAAGCCACATTCTGGGCCTCATTGATCGCTTCCACTTTTTCCGACATCAGCTCGGAAAAACTGCCGGCCCGATGGGGGCCCTGATCCGGATTGGGGCGAATCTCACCCGCCGCCCGCTCCTTGGCCGCCACCATGGTCGACAGCATCGATTGCTCTGTTATTGTCATCATCTTCACTGATTCTCTGGTTAGGCAGCGCAATCAGCGCTTTTTAAAATGGCATCGACGTCAATGCCTGCTTCCCGCATCTGCGCCATCTTGTAGCGCAGGGCCCGGGTGGTCATCCCCAGGGTTTCGGCACTGCGGCTTCGATGGCCACCAAAACGCTTCAGGGTATCGATAATGAATTGAAACTCCGCCTGCTGCTTAGAGGCTTTCAGGCCGGTCCCGGCACTGGCGACCGCCGTCAACGCCTGCTGAGGCAATCCCAGCTCCAAGGCTTGCAACGAACAGCCCCGACGCATCACCAGCGCCCGCTGCACGCAGTTATCCAGCTCACGGACATTGCCCGGCCAGTCGTGGGCCAGCAATGCCGCCCGTGCCGACTCGCTGAAATAGCAGCGATCGCTGCCAGCCAGGTTCTGATGCCGCAGCAACAGGTGCTCTGCCAACGGCAAAATGTCATCTTTGCGTTCCCGCAGCGGCGGAAGCGCTAATGGCAGCACATCCAGGCGGTAAAACAGGTCCTCCCGAAACTGGCTTTCATTGACGGCCTTGCGCAGGTCCTTGTTACTGGCGGCGATAATACGAATATCCAGCGTTACGCTCCGGTGGCAACCCAGACGCTCCACTTCACGCTCCTGCAGCACCCGCAACAACTTGGCCTGCAGCATCAGTGGCATCTCGCCAATCTCATCCAGCAGCAGGGTACCGCCGTTTGCCAGCTCGAACTTGCCAGCCTTATCCGCATGGGCGCCGGTAAAGGCCCCCTTGCTGTGTCCAAACAACACCGACTCCAGCATCGACTCCGGTATCGCCGCGCAGTTCACCGCAATGAACGGCTTGTCGGCGCGACTGGAGTGGCGATGAATGTAACGTGCCAACTGCTCCTTGCCTGTGCCGCTTTCACCGCTGAGCAGTACACTGGCCTCAGTGGCCGACGCCCGATGGGCCAGCATCAGCAGTTGGCGGCTGGCCGCCGAGACGGCCACCAGTTCCTGGCGGCTTGACTCGATGCTAATCAACCGGGTGATCAATCGGTGCAACTGCTCCACATCCAGTGGTAACAGCAGGTAGTCCTGGGCGCCGGCACTGAGGGCGGCACTGGCCAGTTCACTCTGTTCCGGTTCCACAAGGGCCACTTTCATCTCGCCACTGACGGCCCCAAGACGTTCAGCCACCTGCTCGGGAGCACACTCCGTCAGCCCCACCAATGTCAGCCAGGCCGGCCGGGAACAGTCCTCTGCCAGCAATGAAAACCCTTGCAGATCCAATTGCTTTTTGTCACGACTGCCGAGCTCACAACCGACAACGCGAATGGAATAGTCACTCATTTTACTGTTACCTGACCGTTGAGGGATTTTGGCAGCGTGGCATTCAGATCCAGCTCGTCATCCGTTGAAATGGGAGTGCCGTCGTTGTTCATCACCAGGCGGATGGTCACCCGGCGGTTGGTTGCCCGGCCGTTTCTGGAGCCGTTGCTGGCCAAAGGGAAACGTTCGCCGTGACCGCGAATCTCCAGCTTGTCTGCCGGTACACCGGCCGCCACCAGGCGGGCGGCGATTTCGTCAGCCCGGGTGCGGCTGAGCACCAGATTCGACAGGCTGTCGCCCTCGTCATCGGTGTGGCCATCGACCAATACCTTGGTAATGCGGGGGTCTGCCAAGGTGTACTGTGCCGCCGCATCGATGTACCTGGCCATTTGGCCATCCGCTTCCACACTGCCGCTGGGATAGCTCAGCTGCAAGCGCCGCACCTGCTCATAAGACATCGGCAACAGCTGTTTTCGGCAGCGGCGCATCGCCAGGCTGGCGGGCTGGCCATGAACATTGGCACTATTGACCCACCATTGCTGCCCCTGGCCGTCGCTCAACTGTGCCTGCCAGTTCCAGCCCAGCTCCAGAGACTGCAAAAACCCCTCCGCAGTCTGAACCATGGTGGCATGCCCAGACTGCCAGCGGGCACCAAAACGGCGGTCGGCTTGTTCATCAGCGCTCTGCCATTGTGGCTGCAGCAAGCGAAAACTGGCCTCAATACCCGTAGATGGTAACCAGTCAGAATTGAGCTGCAATGTCAGTGGACCGCCCGCATTTTGAGACAGTATAAATTGTCCAAAATCACTGACGTCATGAATTAATCGACACTGAAATTTGTCACCGTCAAAATTCCAACTGGCTCGTTCAAGCTCGGTCTGATATTCAGTCACCGATGCAAAGGCAAGTGACGGAAAAACGACTACCGTCAAAAATAAATTATTTAAAAAAGCAGGCATGATACACACTTGGCATTTATTTTTAGGCTTGAAGATTAGTATTTATTCCGGGTAAAAATCAACAAGCAAAATTCAATTTATTGGGGAGTTTTGAATTTATTACAATATTAACCAATCACCATTGAACCCAGCCCTAAGTACTGATACGGTTAGCCCCCAAGCTAGTTTGAATGTCGTTTAGGCAAACAGAATATTGACAAAGTCGGTTTATTGACGGAAAAGAAATATTGTCAAATCCTGAAACTAAAAAGCAGGCAAATAAAGTCACCAAGAAGGCATATAGAGGAAGGGAGCAAATTTTGGACACAAAAAACTCTGGTTCTTCAATTGCCGCCAGACGTGGAAAACAGCTAATAAAACAAATTCGAGTTCAAAAAATAGACGCGAAATGATGAAAACAACCGCCAAAGCAAAACTTCTTCCTGTTTCCTCAAAACAGTCGGTCAGGCCCGTTGTTTTAGTTCAGGAAAAACTCGCTCGCAGTCGCCTTTTGCGTCAGCTCGAGCAGGGGCACAGCCAGATGCTGGATGCCATATTGCAGATATTCAAACCGCTTATGCGCCAGGGCCAGGCGACGCCCAGCAACATCACCCTGGAACAAAGCCCCGCTGACCCTGCGTTCGGCACCGGCTATTTTGTGCTGTCGCTGGGGCGCACGCCCCTGGCCTGGTTATCCATCGATCGCTGCACCCTGGATCAACTGGCCAGCAGCTACTACGGCGGCTCGAGTCAGCGACTGGTGAGCCCGATGCGCGCCATCAGCCAGTCGGAGCTGCGTCTGGCCCACCGAATCGTAACCGCGGCGCTGGAAGCCCTGCCCAAAACCAAGCTCAACCTCAATCAGGTGGAGCTGGAAACCATTCCAACCCTGAGTGAACTGCAGGCTCCGGTGTGCTGGCAATTTGGCTGGCCCTCCAGCCACCCGTTTGAACCAATTCGTCTGTACGTTTCCGACGCCCTGCTCGGCTCCTTGGCCGAGAAGCCGTCTGAGCACCAGGTTCCGGAAGACCTCAAGCAGCGGGTTCAACAACGACTGACCCAGATTCCGGTCAAGGCGCGGGTAGAACTGGCCCGTCAAGCCGTGCCAGTAAATGTGCTCAACGCCTTGTCTCAAGGCGACATTCTGCCCATCCATATGCACGCCCGCTGCCCGGTCACCATAGGTGGCCGCCCCCAATTTTACGCCAGTGTCCATGCCCACGAAGGCAAGTTGGTAGCCAAGCTAAACCAGGACGCCCACAAACCAGAGGAGTATTAACGTGGTTGAAGACACCCTGCTCGACGAAGATTTGCTATTGGATGATCTGCTTGACGACAGCCCTCAGCCGATGACCCCGGAATCCCAGCCGCGCCCCAAGCGCGACATGGGCTTTTTCCAGCAACTGCCGGTTCAGGTCACCCTGGAGCTGGCCAGTGCCGAGATGTCGCTGGGCGAGCTCACGACTCTGGGCGAAGGCGACGTCATTACTCTGGATCGCATGGTCGGTGAACCGCTTGACCTGAGGGTCAACGGGGCCCTGCTGGGACGGGGCGAAGTGGTTGAGGTAAACGGACGCTACGGAGTGCGATTGCTTGACGTGGAAAACACCCAGTTAGCAGGAAGTCATGACGGCTAAGATGACCCGTTGGCTGCCGCTGCTGGCGCTGTTGCTGTGGCCGATGATCGGTCACACCGAAGGCCTGACGCTGCTGACACTGGATGATGGCAGCCAGAGCCAGGCGATCAACATCAAGCTGGAGATTCTGGCTCTGATGACCGCCATCAGCCTGCTGCCGGCGCTGTTGCTAATGGCCACCAGTTTCACCCGCATCATCATTGTGCTGGCGGTGCTCCGCCAGGCGCTTGGGCTGCAACAAAGTCCCCCCAACAAGGTGCTGTTGGGCATCGCCCTGATTCTGACTCTGTTTATTATGCGTCCGGTGGGAGAAACCATCTACACCGATGCAGTTCAGCCCTACGACAGTGGTGCCATTACCCTGGTGGAGGCCGCCCAACGGGCCGAAGTTCCCCTGCGCGCCTTTATGCTCAGCCAGACCAGGGAAACCGATCTGGAGCAGATGCTGAGAATCTCCGGCGAGTCGCTGGATCTCACTCCGGATGAGGTGCCGTTCCTGGTACTGATGCCAGCCTTTGTACTGAGTGAACTCAAGACTGCGTTTCAGATCGGCTTTCTGCTGTTCCTGCCGTTTCTGGTGATCGATCTGGTGGTTGCCAGTGTGCTGATGTCCATGGGGATGATGATGCTGTCACCACTGATCATCTCTCTGCCTTTTAAATTGATGGTGTTCGTTATGGTGGATGGCTGGGCCATGACCGTATCCACCCTGGCCGCCAGCTTCGGATAGCCCATGGATACTCAGGTTCTCAGTACCCTTTTTGCCGACTCCATCGCCTTGGTTGTGAACATGGTGGCGGTCCTGATTCTGCCCGGCCTGGGGCTGGGCGTACTCATCGCCGTGTTCCAGGCCGCCACCCAGGTAAACGAACAAACCCTGAGCTTTTTACCCAAGCTGATCATGACCCTGTTGATGGTGTTGTATGCCGGACACTGGCTGCTGCAACAGATAACGGATCTGTTTCAGCGTTTGTTCAATGATATCCCCTACCTGATAGGCTAGGCATGCTGAGTCTTACCAGTGCCGAACTGGGCAGTCTGCTGGGCCACATCTGGTGGCCGTTTTGCCGCGTCATGGGAGCCTTCCTGATGCTGCCGATGTTCTCCAGCGCCCACATCAATGCCCGCACCAAGATTCTGTTTGCGCTGCTGCTGTCGGTGGTCATGGCCCCCATGGTGCCCACGCCTCCAGCGCTGGATGCCCTGTCTCTGACTGCGGTTCTGGTGGCCGCCGAACAGGTGCTGACCGGCATGTTGATGGCGTTTCCGCTGATGCTGCTGGTGCATGTCCTGACCATGTTAGGAGGCATCGTATCGATGCAGATGGGCCTGTCCATGGCCATCATGAACGACCCGGTCAACGGCACCAGTCAGGCCATCATCAGCCAATGGCTGCTGCTGTACGCCATTCTGATGTTCCTGTCCCTGGAAGGCCACCTGGTGGCTCTGGGGATCCTGGTAGACAGCTTTCGGTTATGGCCGGTCGGCAGCGGTATTTTCAGCCTGCCACTGCAGGAACTGTCACTGCGGTTCGCCTGGATGTTTGCCTCGGCGCTGGCACTGGCGCTGCCGGCTGTCTGTGCCATGCTACTGGTTAACCTGACCTTTGGTGTACTCAGCCGTGCCGCCCCCAGTTTGAACGTGTTTGCCCTGGGTTTTCCGATGTCGATGATGATGGGATTGGTGTGCATGCTGCTGGTGTTCAGCGGCCTGCCGGAACTGTACAGTGCCCTGGCCACCGATGCCCTTAAGGCGATGCTGACTTTTGTCGGAGGCACCCCATGAGCGATCAGCAGGGCGCCGGTGACAAGACCGAACAACCCACGGCCAGCCGACTTAAAAAGGCCCGCGAACAGGGCCAGGTGGCCCGCTCCAAAGATTTTTCCAGCGCCATTTTGCTGGTGGTATCGGCGGCCATTCTCGACGCCAGCAGCGATCATCTGGGCCAGCATATGCTCAGCATCGCTAGCAACAACTTTGCCATCTCCGCTGCCGATCTTCGGCAACCCGGCATGATGCTGCAGCACCTTGGACTGGCTGTAGTCCTGCTGCTGCAGATGCTGATACCGGTACTGGCAGGCATCTACCTGCTGACCGCCGTGGCCGCCGCCATGCCGGAAGGGCCGCTGCTCAACCTGGGCAATGCCGGCTTTAAACTCAGCCGCATCAGCCTGATCGCCGGATTTGGCCGGCTGTTTTCGGTGAACTCCCTGGCGGAGTTGGGTAAGTCCATACTCAAGGTCACCCTGGTGGTCTTCACCATGTTGGTGTACCTCAACCAGGTGTGGGAAACCCTGCCACTGCTGGCACGCCAGCCGTTGCCACTGGCGCTGGAACGGGGCGCCCAGACGCTGATTTCCGGCCTGTACTGGCTCGGCGGTGCCGTTGCCGTGGTGGGCGCCATCGATCTGCCGTACCAGGCCTGGAGCCACCGCCGCAAACTTAAAATGAGCAAGCAGGAGGTCAAAGATGAGCACAAACAGCAAGACGGTAAACCCGAGGTCAAGGCGCGCATCCGCCAACTGCAGCAGAAGATGGCCCGTGGCCGGGCGGAAGTCGCCCTGCCCAAGGCCGATGTACTGCTGATCAACCCCAGTCATTATGCGGTGGCTCTCAAATACGAGCCGGACAAAGCCGACGCCCCCTATGTCCTGGCCAAGGGGATGGACGAAGTGGCGCTGTACATGCGTTCACTGGCGCCCAAGTACGATCTGGAGGTGGTATCACTGCCGCCGCTGACCCGGGCCATCTACTACTCCACCCAGATTGAGCAGCAGATTCCGGCCCCCCTGTATCAGGCCATCGCCCACGTACTGAGCTACGTGCTGCAACTGAAAGCATTCCGCAAAGGTGCCCAGGCCAAGCCGGCACCGCTGCCCCACTTCCATATCCCCGACCATCTGCGTCACGATTGAGGATCCATTGATGAACCGGCTGTTACAGGCATTCAAAGACAATCAGAGCTTTATCGGCATTCCGCTGATGCTGCTCGCCATTCTGGCAATGGTGATCCTGCCGCTGCCACCCTGGCTACTGGACATCATGTTCACTTTCAACATCATCCTCGCCATCCTGGTGCTGCTGGTGTCGGTGTCGATTCGACGGCCGCTGGAGTTTTCGGTGTTCCCGACTCTGCTGCTGCTGGCCACCCTGATGAGGCTGACCCTCAACGTCGCCTCCACCCGGGTGGTGCTGATTGAAGGCCACCAGGGCGGTGACGCCGCCGGTAAGGTGATTCAGGCCTTTGGTGAGGTGGTCATCGGCGGCAACTACGTGGTCGGTGCGGTGGTGTTCCTGATTCTGATGATCATCAACTTCGTGGTGATCACCAAGGGGGGAGAGCGGATCTCAGAGGTCTCCGCCCGCTTTACCCTGGACGCCCTGCCCGGCAAACAGATGGCCATCGACGCCGACCTCAACGCCGGCACCCTGACTCAGGATCAGGCCCGCAAACGCCGTCAGGAGGTCGCCAGAGAAGCCGACTTCTACGGCGCCATGGACGGAGCCTCCAAGTTTGTCCGCGGCGATGCCATTGCCGGCATCCTGATTCTGGCCATCAACATCATCGGCGGCATCTGCATCGGCATCTTCATGTACGATCTCAGTGCGGCCGAGGCCTTTAAGACCTACGCCCTGCTGACCATCGGTGATGGTCTGGTGGCCCAGATCCCGTCATTGCTGCTGGCCACCGCCGCCGCCATCATCGTCACCCGGGTTTCCGATGCCGAGGAGATGCCCAAGCAACTCTCCAGGCAGTTGCTGGCGCAGCCCAGGGTGCTGGCCACCGCCGCCGGGGTGATGGCCATACTGGGGCTGGTGCCCGGTATGCCCACCCTGGTGTTTCTCTCCTTTGCCGCCGTCATCGGCTTTGTGGCGTTTCGCCAGACCCAGCTGGAACCGGCCGCGCCACTGGATGAGGTCAAGGAGAAAGCGGATCAGGTGATCAGCGAGCCCAGCCAACCCAGCTGGGAAGCGCTGCCTTACACCGACGTCATCGAACTGAGCGTCGGCTACCGGCTGGTGCACCTGGTGGATCGCAGCAAAGGTGCCGAGCTCATCAAGCGGCTAACGGGGATTCGCCGCACCCTGTCGGAGCAGGCGGGATTCCTGCTGCCGGAGGTGCGGGTTCGGGACAACCTGTCGTTGCCACCCAACGGCTACCAGATCAGCATCCTTGGTACCCCCCTGGCCCAGTCAGAGCTTCAGCCCGAACGTCTGATGGCGATTCAGAGTGGGCCGGTGTACGGCAGCATCGAGGGGATGATCACCAAAGATCCCGCCTATCAGATGGACGCCACCTGGATCGAGCCCAATGACAAGGCCCGAGCCCTCAACCTCGGCTACTCGGTGGTGGATCACGCCACCATCATCGCCACTCACGCCAGCAAGATCATCCGTGAGGCGCTGCCGGAGATGCTGCAGCATGACGACATCACCCACCTGAATGAACGCCTGGCCAGCCAGGCGCCGAAGCTGGCCGAGTCCCTGTCCACCGCCCTGACCCCGGTGCAGCAACTGAAAACTTTCCGGCTGCTGCTGCGGGAGCAGGTGTCACTCAAGGACATCCGCACCATCGGCACCACCCTGCTCGAGAGCAGCGACGCCACCAAGGACCCGGTGTTGCTGGCCGCCGATGTTCGCTGCGCCATCAAGCACAACCTGGTGCACCAGATCGCCGGCGACGCCACCCGCCTCAACGTCATTACCCTGGCACCGGAGCTGGAGCAGGTGCTGCTTGGCGCCCTCAACCAGGCCCAACAGGCCGGCCAGGTGTCACTGGACAGCTTCCCGGTGGATCCGCAGGTATTGGCCAAACTGCAGCAGGCGATGCCGGAGCAACTGGCGGCGGCCCGCCACAACGGCCAGCCGCCACTGCTGTTGGTGGCGCCTCAGCTGCGGCCGTTGCTGGGTCGCTATGCCCTGGCCTTTGCCCGCGGCCTGACGGTGCTCTCCTACAACGAGATTCCGGAAAACCGCGAACTGGAGATCGCCGCCCAGCTCTCCGGTCAGTAACCACTCGCCCCCGGTCGGCGCCTGCGGGCGCCGACGCTCTGGCAACCCTGCCTCAGATTCCGTACAATCGCCGCTCTCGTTTCAGGACCCGGATACCCCATGCAGCTTCTTCACCGCACCCTTCACCCCGACGCCATCGACAACGGCAGCGAATTCCTGCGCACCGCGGTGCGGGCGATCATTCGCCAGCAGGACCAGATTCTGCTGCTGTACACCGAGCGCTACGACGACTACAGCCTGCCCGGCGGCGGCGTGGATGAAGGCGAAGCGCTGGACATTGCCCTGATTCGGGAGGTGGAAGAGGAAACCGGCGCCACCAATATCGCCATTCTCGGCAGCATCGGCACCTTTGAGGAGCTGCGCCCCTGGTACAAAAAGGACTACGACAACATGCGTATGCTGTCCCACTGCTTTGAATGCCGCGCCGACAGGCAGCTGGGGCCCACCCGTCTGGAACACTACGAACAGGCCAATGGCATGAAGCCGATGTGGGTCAACCTTGACGACGCCATCAACCACAATCATCGGGTGATGGCCAGCAGCGACAAACAGGGGATGTCCATCGCCCGGGAAACCTGGCTGCTGGAGTACATCGCCGCCGGCAACCTGGATAACCGGGTTGCCTGACCGGCATCAGTCACTTTGCAGGGCTGCGCCGGACGCCAGCAGGGCCTGAACCGCTTCCGCGCTCAGCCCTGCCTCCAGCAGCACCTCCCTGGTATGTTGCCCCAGCACCGCCCCCGCCTGAGGCAGCCCCTGGCTCTGACGAAACGTCACCGGCATCGCCACCTGCAGCAACTCGTGCCCATCCACCGCCACCGGCATCAGCATATTTCGGGCCTGAAACTGGGGATGCGCCGCCGCCTCGGTGGGGGTCAGCACTGGCTCACAGCAACAATCCAGTTCAGCAAACACCTGCCGCCAATGCTCGAAACTGTGCTCGGCAAAACAGGCGCCAATCTCCTGCTTCAGCGCCTGCTGCTGACCGCAAGGCTCGGCAGCCCTGGCCAGCCACTGCGGCTGGCCTAAGGCGGTAAAAAACACCTCGGCAAACTGTGGCTCCAACCCGCCCACCGCAAAGTAGCGGTCGTCGGCGGTGCGGTAGTAGTCGTAAAATCCCCCGCCATTGAGCATCTCCTGGCCCGGCTCGGGATCCTCGCCACTGGCCAGGGCGCCGGCGCCATAGAGGGCGTTCATCGCCAGGGCACCATCGGCCATGGCCACATCCAGATGCTGGCCTTCACCATCGACACCCCGCCCCAGCAGCGCCGCCAGAATGGCGACCACCGCCTGCTGGGACCCGCCGGCCAGATCCGCCACCTGGGTGCCGGACAACACCGGACCGGTCTCCCGGCGGCCGCTGTAACTGGCCAGCCCGGACAGCGCCAGATAGTTGATGTCATGGCCGGCCCTGGCCTGCATCGGTCCGTGCTGACCATAGCCGGTAATGGAGCAGTAGATCAGCTGCGGATTGATCGCTTTCAACTGCTCATACCCCAGCCCCAGGCGCGTCATCACCCCGGGACGAAACTGCTCCACCACCACATCGTATTGGCCCACCATGGCAAGCACCGCCTCAATGGCCTCGGGCGACTTCAGGTCCAGAGCCACACTGTGCTTGTTCCGGTTCACGGTCAGGTGGGCCGCCGATCGCCCCGCCACCATCGGCGGCACACTGCGCAGCAGATCCGGGCGCGTCGGCGACTCAATCCGGGTCACCTGTGCCCCCATGTCCGCCAGCATCATAGTGGCATAGGGGCCGGGCAACAGGGTGGAGAAATCCAGCACCCGGATCCCGCTCAGCGGCCCTTTCATCACCCCTGCTCCAGCATCTGACGGGCGATGATCAGCTTCATCACCTCGCTGGTTCCGGCGTAGATGCGCTGGACCCGGGCATCGGCCCAGGCACGGGCCACCGGGTATTCCCACATGTAACCGTAGCCCCCATGCAACTGCAGGCACTCGTCGATCACCTGCCCCTGCAGTTCGGTGGTCAACAGCTTGGCTTCGGCAGCCATGGCCGCGTCCAGCTTGCCCTCAAGGTGCAACTCGACGCAGCGATCCACAAACACCCGGGTAGCATCGACCCGGGTTTTGCACTCCGCCAGCTTAAA
Organism: Ferrimonas sediminum; assembly: GCF_900100175.1. GTDB lineage: Bacteria > Pseudomonadota > Gammaproteobacteria > Enterobacterales > Shewanellaceae > Ferrimonas > Ferrimonas sediminum. The sequence continues at coordinate 20,130 of NZ_FNEM01000021.1, read as the reverse complement.
CTGGGTATTTTGAAACGCGGCGATGGGCTTACCAAAGGCCTTGCGATCCGACACATACTGTACCGTCTGTTCCAGGATCGATTCGGTATTGCTGATGGCGTTGGTGGCCACAGACAAACGCTCCTGCGGCAACTCCTGCATCAGGTACACAAATCCCTGCCCCTCCGCGCCCAGCAGGTTGTCCGCCGGCACCCGCACATCCTCAAAGAACAGCTCTGAGGTGTCCTGGGCCTTCATCCCCACCTTTTCCAGATTGGAGCCGCGGCTGTAACCATCGCGCGTGGCTTCCACCAGAAACAGGCTGATGCCCCGGGCCCCGGCACTCTTGTCGGTCTTGGCCACCACGATCACCAGGTCCGCATGTTGGCCATTGGTGATGAAGGTCTTGGATCCATTGATGATCCAATCATCGCCATCGCGCACCGCGGTGGTTTTGACCCCCTGGAGATCCGACCCGGTTCCCGGCTCGGTCATGGCGATGGCGGTCACCAGTTCACCACTGATGCACCCGGGCAGATAACGCTGTTTCTGCTCCTCGGAGCCATAGTTGAGGATGTAGGGCACCGCAATATCGGAATGCAGTCCCCAGCCGATGCCGGAAGCGCCGGCGCGGGCGATCTCCTCGTTGATGATGACGTTGTAGCGAAAATCCACTTCGACCCCGCCATAGGCCTCCGGCAGTGTCGGGCACAGGAAGCCCTGCTCACCGGCCTTATTCCACAAGGCCCGGTCGACGCAGCCGTCCTTCTCCCACTGGGCATGGAAGGGGGTAATCTCCGTCTCGATAAAGCGCCGTACGCTGTCGCGGAACAGCTCTTGATCGCTGTCAAACAGGGTTCTTGGAAACATGCATCACTCCTTGATATCAGTACTGTTGATTGGCATCGGCGCGCGCTCTGAGCGAGTCCGGCACCAGGAACCGATCGCCGTAGCGCTCGGCCAGTTCATCGGCCCTGGCGACGAAACGACCAAGGCCATATTGATTGATGAACTGCAGGGCACCTCCGGTCCAGGCTGGATAGCCGATACCAAAAATCGAACCGATGTTGGCATCGCGGCTACTGGTCAGCACCTGCTCGTCATAACAGCGGGCGGTTTCTATGGCCATGATGAACAGCAGCCGGTCTTTGATCTCCGTCAGAGGCAACTGCGCCTCGGCTCGATAAAACTGCGCTTCCAGCCCTGACCACAGCCGTTTTTTGCTCTCGGGCGGATAATCGTAGAAGCCTTGCCCCGCCAGCTTGCCGGGCCGCTCCAGTTCGATCATTCGGTCGATGGTAGCGTCACCGGCCTTCGGTGGCTGAATGATGCCCTCATCGGCCAGATCGGCAATGGTCTGGTTGCGAATCTTCTCCATCAGAGTCAGGCTGACCTCATCGGAGACCGCCAGTGGTCCCACCGGAAAGCCGCACAGGAAAGCCGCGTTCTCGATGGCCGCTGCCGACACCCCTTCGCCGAGCATGGCGATACCTTCATTGGTGAAGGTACCGAACACCCGCGAGGTGAAAAAGCCGCGGCTGTCGTTGACCACGATGGGGGTCTTTCCCAGCTGCAGCACAAAGTCATAGGCCCTGGCCAACGTCGCCGAGTCCGTCTGCTCACCGCAGATGATCTCCACCAGCGGCATCTTGTCCACCGGGGAGAAGAAATGCAGGCCGATAAACTGCGACGGCCGCTCCGACGCCTTCGCCAAGCCAGTAATGGGCAAAGTCGAGGTGTTGGAGGCAAACACCGCCTCCCGAGGCAGGTGACGCTCCGCCTCCTGGGTGACGCGCGCCTTAAGCTGACGCTGCTCAAACACCGCCTCAATCACCAGCTCACAGCCACCGAGATCCGCCACCTGTTCGCTAGGATGAATTCTGGCCAGGATCTCCCTCTGCTGGTCAGCAGTAATGCGGCCGCGCTGCAACTGCTTGGCCAGCAGGGTCTCGGAGTAGCCTTTGCCTTTTTTGGCGCAGTCCAGGCTCACGTCTTTGAGCACCACTTCGATGCCGCGACTGGCAGCCGCGTAGGCGATACCGGCCCCCATCATGCCGGCGCCCAGCACTCCCACCTTGGTCACCGTAGTGGCGGCAATGCCATCGGGACGACTGGCACCTGCCTTGATGTCGTTGAGCTGAAACCAGAAGGTGTTAATGAGGTTCTTGGCAACCTGACCGGTCACCAGAGACACAAAGTAACGGGACTCGATACGACAGGCGGTGTCAAAATCCACCTGCGCCCCCTCCACCATGGCGGACAGGATCGCTTCCGGTGCCGGCAACACCCCTTTGGTCTGCAGCTTCAGCATGGCCGGGGCCACCGCCAGCATCTGCGCCATCTTGGGTGAGCCGGGGTTGCCCCCCGGCAGGCGATACCCTTTCATGTCCCAAGGCTGAGTCACCTGTTCATTGGCCTGAATGAACGCGGTGGCCTGGGCCAGCATCGCCGGCTCGGTATCGGCCAGCTCATGCAGCAGCCCCGCTTTGAGCGCTTTCTCGACGCCAAACTGTTTGCCCTCGGTGAGCAGCGGCATAGCCGCCTTCAGGCCGAACAGACGCACGGTGCGGGCGATGCCGCCGCCTCCGGGCAGCAGCCCCAGAGTCACCTCGGGCAGCCCGACTTTGACCGATTTGTGCTTAAAGGCGATGCGATGGTGGCAGGCCAGCGCCACCTCCCAACCGCCTCCCAGTGCGGCGCCGTTGATGCAGGCCACCACCGGCTTGCCGCCGGTCTCCAGCGCCCTCATGCTGGCCTTGATGGACTCCACCATGGCAAAAAACGGCTGGCCGGTCTCTGTCGTAACCTCGGCAATCTTGCCCAGATCGCCACCGGCAAAAAACGTCGACTTGGCCGAGCGGACAATGATCCCGCAGTAGGTCATCTGCTGCAGCTGAGCCACCACCTGGGCCAGATCGGCGGCAAACTGCTCGTCCATCAGATTGGCGGAAGCGCCCTGGCGATCCAGAACAAGGTGGACAATGCCATTTTGATCTTGTTCGATACGTAAGCTGTTCATGGTGTGGCTCCCTTAAACCCGTTCGATGATGGTGGCAATGCCCATGCCGCCGCCGACACAAAGTGTGGCCAGGCCGCGTTTCAGGTCACGGGCTTCCAGCTCGTCCAGCAAGGTGCCCAGAATCATGGCGCCGGTGGCCCCCAGCGGGTGGCCCATGGCGATGGCGCCGCCATTGACGTTGACCTTGTCATCACCGACGTTCATCTCGCGCTGGAACCGCATCACCACCGAGGCAAAGGCTTCGTTGACCTCGAACAGGTCGATATCCTCGACACTCAAATTGGCCAGTGTCAGCGCCTTTCTGGCAGCCGGGGCCGGCCCGGTCAGCATGATGGTGGCATCGGTTCCCACCACGGCAGTGGCCACTATCCGGGCCCTGGGGGTCAGTTGATAGCGCTGGCCCATTGCTTCACTGCCGACCAGCACCAGGGCGGCGCCATCGACAATGCCGGAGGAGTTTGCCGGAGTATGAAGGTGATTAATCCGCTCCACCTGAGGGTATTTCTCCCGTGCAACCGCATCAAACCCCATCTCCCCCAAGGCCTGGAAAGAGGGCGTTAATCCGGCCAGGGTGTCGAGGCTTGAATCCGGACGGATAAGCTCGTCCTTCGCCAGCACGGTAAACCCATTTTGGTCTGCCACCGGCACCACCGAACGGTCAAAGGCGCCCCTCTGCCAGGCCGCCGCCGCCCGCTGGTGCGACCGCACCGCAAAGGCGTCCACCTGCTCGCGGCTGAAGCCTTCCAGGGTGGCGATCAGATCGGCACCGATGCCCTGTGGCATAAAGCCGGTGGCCAGATTGGTGGCAGGATCATTGGCCCAGGCGCCGCCATCGGACGCCATCGGCACTCGGGACATCGACTCCACCCCGCCGGCCACCACCAGCTGCTCCCAGCCGGAGCGCACTTTCATCGCCGCCATATTGACCGCCTCCAGCCCGGAGGCGCAAAAACGGTTGAGGGTCACCCCGGCCACATCATCGTGCCAGCCCGCCGCCAGCGCCGCGGTCTTGGCGATGTCCGCGCCCTGATCGCCCACGGCGGTAACGCAGCCCAGAACGATATCATCCACATCCTGGGTCTGAAAGCCGTGGCGACGCTGCAGCTCATTCAGCAGACCGACTAGCAACGAGATGGGCTTGATCTCATGCAGGCTGCCATTGGCTTTGCCCCGTCCCCGGGGGGTGCGTATGGCATCGAACAGGTAGGCGTCTTGAGTCATGAGCAATCCTTGCAGTAACGGAAGTCTCACCACTCTAAGAAAAAACACCAGGGGGAGGAATGACCATTTCGGTCAACAGCAGTGACTAAAATCCGCAGCCGATCAGCCACCGTTTCTGGAGGGGATCAACATAGGATGGCCGGAATAATAATTTCCTGCCCGCGCAATAAAAAAAACAGAGAATAGTGCGGTACCCAGTCCAAAAATCAATTCCGGTTGTCACCCAGTCTTGATCATTACCAAAGTTCAGAAACGGACTGCTCAACTTCAGAGCGCAATGCCAGCAAAATAAGCCTCTTATCCGCCCTGCCCTCATCGCCCTGCCAATCCAGTTGATCCAGCGTATGACAACACAGGTTGATCAGATCTTCGATCTTAAATGCCTCTTGGGGAATAAATACATGGTTGGAAATCACCATGCCTCCACGGCCAATGATGGTCATCTGCCTGAGCACTTGATAAAGCAGGTCCTCATCGGCTTTGACCTTGCCGCTATCGACAAGATCCGAGAACTGCTTTTTGAATTTTACAGCGGACATATCAAAAATGCGTTTAAATTTTTCTCTGGTTTCCGGCCGAGCCTGATTGAATATCGCCTTATTGGTTCCTATAAGATCCAGTGACGCGCTGTCTGGATAGAATTGTCTCAAGTAGAATTGGTAGCAATGAAAACAAACAATCTTCTCTTTTGCCGACAGTTCCATCCTGCTAAATTTATACATTGATTCGGCTAGAGTTTCTATTACCGAACTGAACAAATAAACCAGCAAATCATCTTTAGAAGCAAAGGTGCGATATAGGGTACCTGCGGTTACCTCTACCTCCTTGGCAAGCTCATTCATCGAGAACTGCAAATAGCCCTGCTCTCTGATCAGCCTCATGGCGGCTTTGGCAATCTTTACCTTTCTTATCTGAGCTTTATTAAACATTTTAACATCCAGTGTTGCGTTCTAGTACTGTTTGGAGCACCGCTCCATCATTCGCATGGCTTCACTATAACACTGAACTTGGCTGGGGCTAACTTGGCCTAGGATGGTCGAAACTCTATCCACCTCTCGATTTAAAACACCAACAAAAACCCTAAGGCAATGTTTTATAAACAATTAACTGTATTTCCAGATCAAACACTTTTCGCCCCTCAAAATGGAGAAACTCTCCACTTCCCATCAGGATGGCTGATGTGACAACACACAGTTAGTGACCCCGATCACACATCCGCGAGACAAATCATCCAAAACTTTCATGGCGGCAGCCAGAAGTGGGACAGCGATCACACCCGCATAGCTCCGTTATCACCTCAATGAGTTTTGCGAATGGCACTTCGAAATCAGCTTTACGTTTTTCCTACAATGGCTGCCAACAAATACCGCTAACAGGGGATGGTTATGCAATCAGAATTGGGCTGGGTATTTTTCAGTACAGGTAATGAACACCTTTCCTGCCCGACGCGGGTGGTTGAGATTCATTTAAATGAGATAGATCAATCACTGGTAACAGCCATTTCAGTGTCCGACCACAAACTGAGAAAAGCCGGTGCTGGCATTGTTCTTGGGCTTAAATACTGTCTGAAAGGAACAGGTAAAATTACCGTGGGTGGACACACCTTATCAGCAAAGTCTTACTCTGTTTTTTCGTCTAACCAATCCATGCTGATGGGATTTCTGGTTGTCGTCTCGAACAAGAACCAGTGTCAAAAGCTTGAACGCTTTTCGACTCAAGGTGCACTAACCCTGGCACGTAAAACCATCCTAAAAAACAATCAGGCTAGGCAAGTGCCCGAAGAGTTGAAGTTAAAAACCCTTCAGGTTGTCAAAATGACCGCGTTGGGTCTAAGCGCCAGTGAAATTGCCGATGTGTTGCATCTAACAAATCGAGGGGTCGATTATCACCTGTCTGTTGCGAAGCAGAAAATTGGCGCAATCAACAAGCCTAATTTAATCTTCGAGGCCAGAAATTTGGGCTGGGTGTAACGCCTCGATCAAACTTCCACCGAAGTCATTTAGCATATTGGCTCTATGGTTCAATCTAGAGAGCAAAATTCTGGTTATAAGCAATCCAGAGTGTTAAAGACACTATAGTATTTATGCAAGTTAGATTTAGATTTAATTTTACACAATATAATTTCCATAAAAGACAAATCCAAACCATTTTATAAAAAACTGAGATCAAATATGACCTAAAATCAAATGGTTCGGTCATATTCAATCTCATTATCGCCATGATAATTACAATCCGTATGGCAAAGCCAAAAGTTGACTCTTGGTCAAAAATGGAGAATCGATCGATGATCAAAAACAAAAAGGCACTATCTGGCCTACTCGCATTAATGCTTGCAGGTTGTGGCTCTGACAGCTCTACGACCGCAACACCTGGCCCCGGGCCGGACCCAACTCCAGATAACCCCGCTTGGCAATATGTTGAAAGCGGTAAAATGGCACTCGATACCAGTGGATTAACAGGCCATGTCAATGTGACCTTTGACTACATGAACGAGCAAGTATGGAAGTGGATCCGCGGGATCACCATGGACTCAAGCAAATTCTGCATGACATTGCCAGATAACGTCACCCATCCATGTAACACAGACGTTAATGGCGACGGATTTGTCAATGCCCTCGATGCAAACCTTGCCGGTGTCATTAATCAACAGACAGACATATCTCGAGTCGCAGCCGAAGATATTCATCGAGTATTGTCAACGAATCCCGACGGTCTGGGCGCAGGAACAGCGAGGCCAGACATATTTAAGGAGGGAAGCTACTCTGTTTTTGACCTGCTGCGCTATATGGTCGCAACTCGTGACGACATGAAGTTCGTAGGAGAGATCATTACTCCAGAAAACTCTGACTACAATACGCATGAGTTCACTTTAGCCTACGATCGAAACGGAAATGGCAGCTTTAGCGATGAAGGAGAGGAGTCAAGTAACTGGCACTTTAGATTCACCCAAAGCATGGGCAAGGCCGGGTTGTACAGAGACCATAGCGGGGAGATTCCGTTCAATAGAATGGATATGTTCTTGGTGAAAGAGGAACAACGCATTCGCTTCATTGACGCCTCTTCATCCTTCAAGGCCCGCCTTAAACACCTCTGGAAGAGTGAAGCAGAGCGCCTGGCCTCGAACAATGGAAAAGTCATTGTAGACAGGATTGGCTGGAGCGACGACCCAGAAAACCCAATTGCGACAAACATTGAGGTCAAGGCACACAACCTTAGGAGTGACGTGTACCAAGAGGGCGTCATTACTAACATGGACGTATTTTTGACCTTGGCTGATATGGGACACGACTTCAGGCTCACCTGGTGGCCAACCCTGGAGACTGGCGCTATTGTTAACTCCTTCGCCTTATCCCGTGCCCCTGAACTGGGTAAGACCATAGGGCTGCGCTCCTTCGTCACCACCACTTCTGTCCTGAACGAGTTCGGCAAAGACATCTTTTTCTCAGACCGCATGCCGGGGGTCTGTAACTTTGATGCTGTCACAGGTCGCTCCGATACGATCAACACCCCAGTGCCAATGACCGATTGCGTGCGAGATTTCTGGAGTGCATTTGGCATCGGAGGCTGGTTCGGAAACATCAACAACGATCTGTGGATGATGCCTTATGGTGCCGAAAACGTAGTCTTGTCGAAACAAGATCTAAACAATGCCGGTTTCCATAGCCTCGGAACCAAGATCGATAGCGTTTCAAAAAACGAAATCATCCAGTGGGATTACAACTGGCGTCATAATGCGCTTGTAGACAAAGGGGTTAAAGCAGACTACATAGACTCTGACATTGTGACTTTGCGCACCCTGACTCCAGCAACGGAAGAAAACCAGAATGGCAAAGCTCCCCTGTTGAACGAAAACCACTTTGGCTGGAAAGTGGCTGACTGCACCGTATGCCATAACGAAGAAGCAGCACCTCTGGGGCATGGTGGCTACTCTTGGCCAGTGAATGCAGCGGACGGATTCGATGAAATCCAGCCCTACTACTGTTCCACTTGCCATGGCAATAATGGTGCTCCCGAAGCCCATGGACGGGAAGCCCGCTGTTTCTGGTGCCACTCAGAAGACAAGTTACCCAAGAATCATGGACCAGCCAGCACTCGCAAGCTGCTGAAACATGAAGATAACTGGATTAATACAGTTACCACGCGTCGCAAAGCAGGAGATGACAACAATATGTATGGATTCTCCGACAACCATAGTGAAGTCCTGGAAGGAGACGAAAAAGGCTATGGCGATCGCTGGGTGTCTTCAAACAATGATTATGACTTCACCAAGAAATTCCCAGACCCATTCTCCTGTGGTACCTGCCACCAAGATAAGCAGTAAATCGCACTACCTGTGAGCCGAATGAAGATCGGTTAACGGCTGTTAATTAAGCCAGTTGTCAATGACAACTGGCTTTTCTATACACCTCGTTATGGACAGCAATTCAGAAGTAGGATTGCATCTCCTCGCTACTGCTCCATTAACTTCAATGAAAGGCTCACCAAGTAGCACTGCATCAGAGTTATAAAGAAGGAACATCTTTACATGTTCCGATTTTACCTTCCTGGCAACCATTAAAAGCAAGTCGTCAATACCAACCTTTTGTCACCTTAGGGTGAATCGCAGTCCAAATAACCAGGCGTATCGTCAAAAAAGGCATACCGACATCGGTATACCTTTGATTTGCTTCGGAGCTTATTCTTTTCAGCCAAGACAAATATCATCGTCTGACAAATGCTTGGCTTAAACTCCTGGCACTAGTCGTTCGGGTGACAGGTCACACAGGAGTAAGGATCAGGGAAGTCCTCACTGTTGTGCCAGTCGCTGTTGATTCCCGTACGCTCACCGGCGCTGTAATATTGCAGGTTATCCGCCTGATCGTGGATAGGCTGCTTAATGCCACCCCACTCGCCATTAGGACCAGCAAGGCGCTCTGCGTCCAGGGTATTCACCGCGTTAGCACACGATCCCTCTTCCATACCGGCAAGATTCAAACCAGTCAGGCTGGTGCCTTCGCACACAACATCGCCGAACTTCATGAAGCCCGAGGCTGAGCCGTGGTGAGCCATTTGGTTATCTTCGGTGTGACACCAGAAACAGCGGCTGACTTCACCGTGCCCCTTCATGGCGCCATTGCTGCCGTGACAGGAAGCACACTCATAGGGCTGCTCTACCCCTAACGATCCCTTATGCACATCATCGTGACAATTACGGCAATCGGCGATGCCCCAGCCAAAATGATCGTCCGTCAAAGGCGCGATGGCGTCATTGATGTCGGCGATCACCTGGTTTTCATAGTCTCCATCTTCATCCACGAAATGACGTTCGGTGATATCAAATTGCCCTGGCATCCACGTTTGATAGCCAGCAAAAATCACTCCCTTTGGATAGTGCATCACCTCCTGATCCGGCATATCGTGATCCATGAATCCGCCAAACTTGTTATACCACTCGTCGATACAGATTTGGGCGGATTCGATGGTATGGCCCTGACCGCCATGCATCCACTGACACTTGCCCTTGAGCTTAGGATCGCCTTCCCCCCTGTCGGCTGCCATCAGTGCACTGGGGGTTGGCCATTCCAGGTCATCCAGGAAGAAGTCCTGAGTTGTAAACATTTCGCCGGTTGCCGCAGCCCAGCCCACCATTCCCTGAGCACGCAGGCCATTGACGGACGTCAGCGCGTAGTTGTTAACTTCCGCTTCCGTCGACATGGTGCCCCAATAGGTGAAGCGCACATCGGCCAATCCCTGGTCCTGAAGCGACAGCCACACATCCATGGATGTGATCACGCCGGGCTGGAAGATGTCGGTGCGAAGGTCGTGGGCGGTCACTTCCAGGTTTTGAACTTTCACCACGTCATTGCCCTGGGCATCAATTGCCCACACCAAAGGCACAATGACTTTATCGCCGTTTGCTCGCCTACGATCCGCTTGCAGTTTGAACTGCATGTTACGACGCTCGGTCACGGCGGAATTGTATGGCTGGATGCGGATACGCATCTTGCTCTTGGCCAGACCTAGGTCGGCACGAACATATACCGTCTCCAGGTTTGGCGTACCCTGAAGGCGATCGAACTCGCCGTCGTGCCAGATGTAGGAGGGGTACCAGTCGGTGCTCCGGTTATTCAATTCGGTTTCAGACAGGGTGCCATCGCCATCGGTGTCCCAGGCGGTGCTGAGCAGATGGGTGCCGAGTTCCTCACTCCAGATGGCTTTCACATCCAGGTCGTCGCGGACGTGAGAGGCATAGAGCACCACATCCATCACAGAGAAATGGCCTTCTGCATAAACATCGGGGCGAAGGGGAATGGGCGAGTCTGGCTGGGCCGCATAGGCCTTAATATCATCGGCATTCACCTTGAAAATGTACTTGCTGTCATCCGGGGTGATTTTATTGCGATTAAACTCATTATCCGCGTATTCTCCCATCGGCGTCGGCGGCTCATCACCGGTGCAATACTGACTAACGTCGACGCCATCGCCCTTGTATTCCCGCTCCATACAGGGGTACCACCTGCCCATATAGATGGTGATGTCACCATCGAAAATGGCCTTCTGTGGCTGCACAATATCCAGTGATTGGTGTGGTTTGCTGCCTGCTGGCGGCTCTACAGGGGGCACTTCCGGTACCGTTGAATCATCGCCATCGGAGCCACCGCAAGCGGTAAGCGTAGCCAATAGCAGATATGACGCGCACAGTTGCGCGAGTCTACATGGTCTCATAATCATCATCCAAATTTTGATACTACAAATCCCTGGACAAGCATTTAAGCCAATCCAATATAACTTAGGGAAAAACGATAGACTGAACCTCTCCTAATTTAGAGCCACTCAGTATCTACCAGCACCAAATATTGTAAATTCGACCACGTTTTTTACCGATAAAGGCTTCTCACCAAGCTCCTAAAACACTTAATCTCACGCCTTTTGCTACAGGAGTAACGTTTCCGTCGCACCCACCAGAACACTTTTTCACATTCTTACCCCACCTTCTCAATCAACATCTCACTAACGCTCAAGATAAACCATGACAATGGAGAGTTTCTCCACTGTACTCATCACCAGACTGTCAGCTAAAATCAAAGGCACCAATAGTTTAATCCGCAGATCATTACAAGCCCCCTTCTGAAAAGTCAAAAAAGTGAATGTAACAATATGAAATAACTATTTAAAAGCGTTAACTGGCAAAAGGAAACTGAGATGAATGACCAGATGCTGACTTGTCGCGAACGGTACGCATCGCCAACAGAATTAATCTAAAATCACATCGCCCCTCGTTCCCAGCCCAAGTTAACTGGTCCAGAACCAAATCACAAAACTCCATCAGATCTTCTATCTGATACATCTCTTTCTCGATAAATATATGATTTGCTATAACCATTCCACCTCTGGAGATTACTATCAGACGTTTAATGGTCTTTTTTAAATCTTCTTCGCTACAAATTAATTTTCCTGTAAGAACCAAATTGGTGAAGTTAGCGGCCTGCCATTGAATAGTCTCATCAAAAATCTCTTTGAATCGATTCTTTGTTTCCTGAGATGCCTGGTTAAAAATCGCAGCATTTGTACCGATCAAGTCCAAGGATGAAAGATCTGTGTTATAGCTTCGAATGTAATACTGATAGCAGATTCGGCAAATCACTTTTTCTCTTTCAGAGAGGTCCATACGATCGAACATCCTTAATGATGCTCTTAGGGATCCTACAACAGATCCGAATAGATAAACGAGCAGGTCGTCTTTAGATGGGAATGTCCGATATAATGTGCCAGGAGAAACATTAGCCGCCTTACTGAGATCATTCATAGTAAACTGCAAGTAACCGCATTCCCGAATCATTCCTAATGCAATTTTGGCTACTTTCAACTTTCGAGCATTGTCGTTTTCCATTACTGTCCCCTTAGCTTGATAACTCTGTGGCAATGGACTCTACATTCGATTCGTTGGCAAGGCGAATTCACCCGCGTCAATGAATCTGAAAATTTCACCCTTTACCTCACGGACGACATCACCAGCAAATAGCAGCAACATACTGAAGACATTGATTTTAAATTGAATTATTAACAACCACTTCCCTCCCCAACCGATTGGAGAACTTCTCCACTTTTTGACGTCAGTAACCAACTGACCGCCAGCAAACCGCGACCAAGGAGACACATTCAAACCCTGAAAGTGAAACTGTTTCGCTCCAGCTGCAGATTTGTGAACGAACTGTCACGCCCCGACCTAAGAGACACCCAGCCCATGAATCTCTGTCAGCGTGCTCACTCAACGCCAATCCGTTTCCATCGTACGATCTCATTGCAAAAAAATTACAAAGGACAACCAAATGATGATGAAACGCACAACTCCACTCATGCTGGCACTGTCAGTAGGTCTGGTTGGCTGTGGCAGTGATGATGACAACACGCTGATACCACTACCGGACAACCGCGCCCCCGTCGCCCAGCCCGACTATGTCTCGGTCAATCGCGGTGACACCGTAATCATCGACGCCCTGGCTAATGACACCGATGCCAACGACGACGTACTGACCCTTATCTCCAGTGACCTGACCATCACCGACGATGGCAAATTGACCTTCAGTGCCAAATCCGATGCGCCACTGGGCGAATCCAGCTTCGGTTACACCATCTCCGACGGAGAGCTCCAGGCAACGGGCACCGTCTACATCACCGTAGAGAGTGGCCAGACTGAACCGACCGAGGCCAGCTTCGTTACCGCCAAGACCTGTAAGAGCTGTCACTCCAGCCACTATAACGACTGGCAGCCCACCAAGCACGCCCAGGACTATCGTCGCCTCTACACCCAGGAAAACAAGACCATTGAGGCGATCATCCCCGAACTGGATTGGGGTACCGAGACCGACCCCAAGCGTCATACCATTTATGGCAAACCCAACATGGAGTTCTCCACCTATAAAGGGGCCGATGGTAAGTACTACGCCGAACTGCACGATGCCGTCAATACTGACGAGTCTGTGGTGTACCGTATCGACGGCATCTCCAGCACCGTCTCCAAGCAGTTCGTCAGCTACGACTTCCCCTCCGACGACGATCCCAACGTGGAGAGCAGTTATGGCCGGATGATGCCCTTCGCCTGGTATAATAACGGCGATGTGGCCCGGTTCACTTCGTTCTACACCACCGGGATTTTCTGGAACCAGGACGGCAGCCTGGTCAAAGAGGGCGAGACGGTTATGTCATACTTCCCGCCTGCTGGCCCCATCGACCAGCGTGAAGAACTTAAGAAGATGAGCTGGGACAACCAGTGCTTCACCTGTCACACCACTGGCGGCAATATTGAGGGGTGGGACGTCAGCGAAAAATACACCATGCTGGCTGCTCACACCAACTCCAAAGACTCCGATGCGGTAGAGGATGGCATCAGCTGCGAACGCTGCCACAACGAGGGCTCCATTCACGCCACCAGCATGAGGGGCGACGACATCACCAACCCGGGCAAGATGAGCTTCCAGCAATCGGTGGATTCCTGCGCCCAATGCCACCAGATGGCCAAGCATCCGGACATCTACCACTACTCTCAGCCCTACCTGCCTGAGTTCGATGAAGATGGAAACATCACCACCAACCCCGGAAAGCACTACCGGACCGGCGATGACCTGAGCCTGTTTACCGAAGTGGATACCCAGGACGTGTTCCTTGGCACCGACTACCCCAAGGGGCAGAAGAATCAGGTGGCCACCTACATGACCTCCAAGCACTTCGAGATGCAGATCGACTGCGTGACCTGCCATGACCCTCACGCCATGGGCATGCAGAGAGAGGGTGATGCCCTGTGTACCCAATGTCACCAGGACCGCGGCACCAATCACACCCTGCCAATCCACGACATGGTGGGTGTCTCCTGCGTCGACTGTCACTTCGTCGCCACCGAATCGGTCGCCAACCGCTGGAGCAACGACAACCACAGCTTCGATGCCATCAGCCCGGCCGAGTCCCTGGCCAACTTCGATGCCCTTGCCCCCTACTCCCGAGGTGAAGGCACCGATCCCGTGATGGCCAACTGGTGGAATTACATCCAGGCCATGGGCGGCGCCAATGGCGTGTGTTACAGCGACGGAATCTTCCGCCCGAGCCAGGTGTGTGATTACTTCGATGTCCTGCCCAATGCCTGCAGCAACTGTCACGACGATGAATATCCCAAGCCTGGGTTGTTCGACGAGACCGAACGCGCCAAGCTGGTTGAAGGCACAGAGCGCTACCAGCGCTTCCTGGACCAGCAGAAGTAACACCTAAGTACCCAACTTAGAAAAGGGTAACTCAGGGCAGCGGCATCGGCCGCTGCCCTTTTTTGTATCCGGTGTCATTACCCAGCAAGGTACCAAGAGCTTTAATCTCAATGGCGAAATAACACCTTTCCACCCACATAAACCTCACCCAAAAGTGAATCATTTTAACCTTGGTTCATCGTCCATGGGATAAAAGTCGGCACAATATATAAATGACAAAACCTCTCCTTTTGTCCGGAACTGTTTCCACTTTCGTATCAAACATGATTTTGTGAACTGGTTGAGCGATCGGCACCACACCGTTCGCTAATCGGAAAAGTTTTGCATTTGTCTTCAAATCATCCCTAAGGGAAAAATAGAGTAGCGAACCGCAGCCATGCAGCTCGCTATTTAATATTTTCACAGGAATGATGATGAGAAAAATAAACCTATTGTGTGCTGCTTTAATTCCATTGCTTTTTGGTTGCAATGGCAGTGATGACAGCCCGGCTGAGGTAAAAAACTCCGCCCCTTTAGCAAACCCGGATGAGGTTACCCTCTATCAGGGGGAGGCCGTATCAATCGATGTTTTGGCCAACGACACTGACCCAGAAGGCGACACGCTGAGTATCGTTAAGGCCGGTAACCTGACCATCGAGGATAATAGCGTACTCTATGCCGCCGGCGAGGATCAGCCCCCCGGTGAAATCACCATCTCTTATACAATCTCCGACGGTGCGCTGGAAGCCAGTTCCTCCATTACCATAACCGTTCTCGAAAAAGCCGGCGAACTCCCGCCTTTAAGCCGTGGAGAGTTTGTCGGCTCAAAGGAGTGTGCCACCTGCCACAATCGTCAGTATGAAGAGTGGAAAGATACCCGGCATGCCACCGTCATGCGCAAACTCTATACCGAAGAGGGCCATACCATCGATGCGCCCTGGGGCACCGAAGATAAGCCCCGGGTTGTCTATGCCGACTATCAGCATAAATACACCACCTTTATGAAAGGAGATGAATACTGGGTGACTCTGCATGACGGTGTGGATGCCACGAAGGAGATTTCCTATAAAATCGACGCCGTTGGCTATCGCACCCAAATCAATTTCTTCAGCTATGACGAAGAGAAGAACTCCCTGCAGGTGCTGCCGTTGGTGTACTGGCCCGACACAGGTGTCGGCGAAAACGAGCGATGGACAACCTGGTTATCTTACTTCTGGTATAACCCAGATGGCTCATTCATTGCCGAGCCCACGTGGAGCATGTACAGGTCGATATCCTCCTACGAGAACAAATGCGCAGAGTGTCACCTGACTGCATTCGAAATTGATAAATGGAAGCAACTGCCTATCGGTTTCCCTGTGGTCACCGAGTCCAATATCTGGGACGCCCACTGGGAAACCGGCTGTGAAAAGTGCCACGGCCCCGGAGCCGAGCACAGCCGCTCTATGAACAAAGAGGATATTGTTAACCCAGCGGACCTGACCGGCGACAACAGGGGCTCAGAATGCTCCAACTGTCACCAGTCAGGCATGCCAGCGAACAAGCCTATCCCATATGCATTGGAGTTGCCCTACAAGTTCAATGAGGAGAACCCCGAAGACAAAGGTGAGCATTTCAATGTTGGCGACAACCTGTCCGACTTCTACACCTATATGGAAAGGGCAAACTGGATCGGTAACGGTCATAAACGCGGCTCCAAGAGCCATCCGGAGGAGATCGCGGCATCGTCCCACGGTAAGGCCGGACTGACCTGCAGTTCCTGTCATAATCCCCACTCCCAGGAGCTCAAGTTGCCGGGTGACCAGTTGTGCAGCTCCTGTCACACGGATAAGGACAATGCGGCTCACAAGATGACCAGCCACGATATGCTGGGCGTTGAATGCATCGACTGTCACATGCCATTCAGCAAGCACAGTTTTGAGCGCTCACGTCGTTATGATATTCGCAGCCACTCATTTAAAGCCTACTCACCGACTGACTCACTGGCCGTTTATGATGCTCTGCTCCCCTTTACTGAGGAGGGCGCAGATGAGGAGCAAGAACTGACCAATGCCTGGAAAACCATCCAGGCGCTGGGCAATTGCTATGAAAACTTCGCCTACCCGCCGAACATGAAGCAATGTACTCAGTTCGACATCATGCCTAACGCCTGTTCAAGCTGCCATAGCTCAGAGTTCCCCACTCCCGGCGTATTCAGTGATGAAGAGCGTAACAAGCTCATCGAAGGTGAGAAGCGCTACCAAAGATTTTTGGATGCAAGCACTCAATAATCGACGCGGTTAATGATCAATAGTTGAGTTTTCTAAGGCGCTTCGATGAAGCGCCTTTTTTCTATCGATACCAGAGGTAAAAACAGACCGTCCGTAAACATGGTTGCCAGTTGATTGTTTCGGTGATGCAGGACATAAAGACCACAAGCCTGTGTAAAGTCACAGTTGGCGTCCCTCACCTCCTTAGCTAGAGTCAGGTGATATATTCCTGCTTATGCTCCATGGATGCCTAATGCAATACGAAATTTCTCCCGCCATCTCTGTAAAATCACTGTTGAAATCCGCAAGGGATATGGGAATTTCCAGATTAGAACCTTATGGTCATATCCTGCATCTGCATGACTTAGAACCAATAGGTAAACTTATGGTATGTAGAGTCTTTCAAATTATGGAGGAGGAAACGGGCAGCGATCAGTTTTTTAAGGACCACATTCACAGAACAGTAACCTCGAAGCACCCCATTTTACCCAATATTGTCGGTCATGGTGACCTTGCCCTCTCGTCAATGTATCGATACTTATTGGTTTTTTCATCGACTATTGCCAATCCCGGCCTGTTCATTGCCTGCGACCACACATCCCTGAAGCTCACCCACCCTCATGCCAGGAAGGACCTGGTGGGGAAATACAGCGACCTGAACATGGTCATCTTCCTTCAGTTGATCATGCGTTATGCCGGACTGCAATCAACCTCAACAGCACTGAAGCTGCCACTTGGAGGGAGGTTTTATGGAGGAGATAAACCCTATCTGGAGCACGCGGAATTTGGTGGTGATGCCTTTGAGTTTATTATAAAACACTCTGGAAACACTACGTTTCCTCCGAGTGAGGGGCATCTAGGTAAGCGGATTGGTGTCATCAGGCAGGTTCAGGGGGCACTGAACTCCCTGCCCTTCGAATGCCTCAATGTAGAGCAGTTGTCCCTGATGCTGGGTTGCTCACGCCGACATCTGGAAATATTACTGCGACAACAAGGAGAAACCCCTTTAAAGATGGTTAATGCGGCGATATTTTCCAGAATGCAACAGGCTGTTATTCGGCACAACTGGAATGTGAAGGCAGTAATGCACGAATTCGGAATAAGCAGCCAAAGCTCCATTACAAAGAGGTTCATACAATCCAGCGGCATGACATTTAAGGAGTACAAGGAGTGGTGGATGAACCCTGGTGGGAACCGGTAAGCAGAAATGATCAATTCAGCACTGCCTGTGTCACTGTCATCTCAGTGGTATTGCTGTGGCCTTCATTGACTAGCTTAACGTTCGGCTGACGCCACCGATACGAACAGGAAACAGGCAAACCCCGTCAGTTCTTAAATTCGGTGAGGAGAGGAATATCACCACCAACCCCTGAAAACACGACCGGGCTGGCGATGAACTGAGCCCGTACACCGAGGTGGGTACCTCCAGCGTAGACTGCCGCTTCGTCGCCACCGAGTCGGTCGCCCCGCTGGAGTAACGACAACCACGGCGTCGATGCGTTCAGCCCAGCAAATTCTTTGACCAATTTCGATGCCCTTTTTTGTCTCCGGCGCCTCGCACCACGCCGTTCATTAACCGGCTTACCTCAGACCCCGTGGACACAAAAAAGGCGCCAAAGGCGCCCTGTGTCGACATGGAGGCGACCTTACTTTATCGCCAGCAGTTCCACATCGAAAATCAGCAGTGAGCCCGGCTGAATGGCACCGGCACTGCGATTGCCGTAGCCGAGCTTAGCAGGGATATACAGGCGGGTCTTTTCACCGACCACCATATACTGCAACCCCTCGGTCCAACCCGGTATCACCTGGGTCAGCTTAAACTCAATCGGCTCGCCTCGCTCCACTGAGCTGTCAAACACGGTACCGTCCAGCAGCGTGCCGTGGTAGTGCACCCTCACCTTGCTGCTGGCGCTCGGGTGCTCGGTGCCGGTTCCTGGTTGCAACACCTTATACTGCAGGCCGGAGGCGGTCGTTTGCACCCCCTCCTCTGAGGCATTTTGCGCCAGAAACTCATCACCCAGACGGATGTTTTCCGGTGCCACCTTGGCGTTATTCATGCTCTTAAAGAAAAAGTAGCCCACCAACGCCACAACCATGGCAATGATCAGAAATTTAGACACGGAATATCCCCGTTTTCAGAAAGTTGCCTGAATGGTAGCAAGCATCGATTCCCCAGCTCAAGAACCCGCGCGCCGATCCTGGCTAATTCTGTTTCTGGGCCCCATGGCCACCATCGACTTATTCAAGCCGCAGAACCGCTCCACCTGAAGTTCTGCTTCGGGAAACAGGGTCTGCAACATCTTGCGGTTGATCAACCGGGCGCTTTCCACCGTTTGCACCGCCTCGGCCACCGTCTCGGCCCGAGGCCAGTTGCCCAGCCCAAATTGCTGTACCAGCGCAATGCGTGTTGGCTTCGGCAACCAATGAAAAAACGGCGTGACGCAGTGGGGCTCGACAGGAAACCAGTAGTTGGGCGTCTGCACGAAATAACGCTCACCAACCCGGGTCACCTCCCGGGCAAAGCGGACCATGTTGGCCCAGTCTCCCACATGCTCCAGTACCGAGTTGGAATGAACCACATGGAAACTGTTGCGCTCGAACTGATGCAGATCGCAGCCGTCTGCCACCACAAACCGAAACCGGCCGTGGTTCTCGGGCTTATCCTGTTGAGGCAGGTTAGACAGGGTGAGGCGCACTTTATTCCGCTCAAGAAATTCGTCGGGCAGCACCTGCCAGTACTCTTCCATGCCACCCACATCCAGAATTCGCACCTCATCGTGGCGTTGCGACAACTGCTCGATCAAAGCCATCAGCGGCTGCAGTCGCTTGAGTCTGAGCCTGGCCCCAAAGCAGTCTCGATTCTCATAATTGGTCAGGTTACGTGCCAGTACCCGGGTCAACGACACTGCATCTCCTCACAGCCCTTGCGGCCGTTTGTGATTGATTATAAAAGCATAGACCCTGGAGAGCCTGATAACGGAAAAAATGCCGTAAAAACCGACATCAAGGCTCGATAAAGGGGCAGAAACGGCAACTTGCTGTCATGGGTACAAAGCCACTGGGCCCTCGCGTTCGCAAGGGCGACACGGTGAGGGAATGGTAGTGTGACTGATTGAGGCAGACGCCATTGAGTTGAGTGTTGTCCTCATCCTGTTACAACCTTCCGTCGTGCCCGCGTACGCGGGTACCCAGGGTCTGTCGCTTTTGTCATTCTTGCACAGGCGAGAATCCAGGGGCTTTCCGCTTTTAAAGTCGCTGGGCCCTCGCGTTCGCAAGGGCGACACGTTGGGGGAGTGGTGCTTGGGCTGGCTTGCGGTGGACGCCGGGGACAGAGAAAGATGAATGGCCGCCGTGCAGCCGAATCAGGGAGAGATGACCGCCTACGGCGTTACTGCGCTCATGCTTCGCTTCGTTGCAAACTGAAGAGCTCAAACCAAGATCTCCACAACAC
>NZ_FNEM01000011.1 GCF_900100175.1 Ferrimonas sediminum | reverse complement strand
TCGGTGGTGCTGATCGGCTACTGGCTCAACTCGGCGCTCTCTATCGCCCTGATCGGCTCGCTGCTGCTGGGCTACATCCCCTCACCGCAACAGCATCTGCTGTGGTACATCATGTTGATGGGGTCGCTGGGCGCGATTCTGTTCCTGGGACGGAACGTGTATTGCAGCCAGCTGTGCCCCTTCCACCAGTTCCAGCGTTGGTTGCATCAGCTAAGCGGCATGAACATGCAGCTCTACCCCTGGTTGAAGCAGAGGCTGAAACTGGTGACCAACACCCTGCTGTGGCTGTCACTGATGCTGATCTTCCTGTCGCGGACACCGGCCATCGGCTCCTACGAACCGTTCTCGATGCTGTTCTCCCTGGATGGCCTCGGCGTGCAGTGGTACATCCTGCCGCTCAGCCTGTTCGGCGCCTTTCTTGTCAGTGATTTCTGGTGCCGCCTGCTCTGTCCCCTGGGCCGTTTCCTCAACTACAGCCTGGAGATGCGCGCAAAAACGGTACAACAGATGAAAAAGCGGCGCCGAATCGCCGTTAAGGAGATAAGTCATGACTCAAACCCCGCAAAAGGCGTCAAGGCCGGCGTCGCCATCGAGGCGCAAGGCGAGTAGCCGGGCTTCAGCCGAAACAGCGAAGCCGGCCGAGCGCCTGCTTACCGCATCGATGTTCGCAGTGACGCTGCTGGTGATTGGCCTGTTTCTGGTGCAGCAACTGATGCCGACCCATTAGTGATACCCCTATGGCTGGCGGCAGGAGGCCGCCGGCAACCCATATTGCAAGGAATTCAGCGAGTGTTAGTTCAGGTACAGCGGAGCGATTTATGTCCCGTTCTTTATTGGACACCAGGCTTAGAGGCCTGTTGAAAGAGAGTCGCGATCGTCTCAAGGTGCGGGAGCTCTGTTATTGCTATGACATCGCCAATCCCGACGACTGGCGTTGCCGATTGAAAGACCACCACAGACTCCTGAAGTGTTTCGTTAAACGCCGAAACCTGTTTGCCAGTTCCGAGCCGGCCCTGCAGCTGTGGCGAAGGAAGAGCAGCTTCATTGCCGATGAGCGGCTAAACCTGGCGCCACTGTTTAGCCAGACGGTGTTTGTCTGGCCCGAACATCAACTCTCCCCCCGGCTGCAGCGGCAGATGAGGGATCTGGGGGCGGCCGCATTGGTGACCATCTCCATACCCTGCCGGTTGTCGACCCGGTTTACCGGCAGATTCACCCTGATGGTGCAAGCCGGCGAGCAGCTGGATAATTTGAAGGCCAACCTGGCCGAGATCGAGGAGTACCTGTCGCAACTGCAGATGGAGATCATCATGAGTCTTGGCAAGGAGATCAATCCGCTCATCGATTACAACATCGTCAGCCCGGTTTCGGCCTATGTGCTTGCCTGTTTGGCCGACGGCCAGGATCGGGAGCAGGTGTCGAAGAAGCTGAGTCTGACCCTACGCGGGGTGGACTATCACATCGGGGTATTGAAGGAGGTTCTCGGCGCCAGAACCGTGGCCCAGATGATGTTCAGGGCAGTACAGTGCGGATTGGTGTAGGGCGCTACTTGGAGTGAACCCTGCCGGGTGAGTTTACCTCCTCCGCCGGTTGCCAATTATTACAACTTAGATTGGTAGGCTCACTGGTCATCATCTACGCTGTGCCATTGCAATACTGTCGGCACTCCGGGTGCCACTTCCGATTGACAGGACTTTGTGGAGGTCGAGTATGAACCGATTCATTATGCTCTCTGCTGTTGCGTCTTTACTCTGTTCGGGATCGATTACGGCCCAGGCTAAGGAGCAGGGCGCTGGAAAACACTGGGTGTTGAACCTGGTTGGCTCTGGGGCAATGTATGAAAGTACGGTTCCTGATATAGATGGTGATGGCCATGATGACGCTGCTATCTGTTTCGATGTCGAACTGCATGATGCTAAAAACCGCCGTCAGGTTGGCACTGCTACCGACTGTCTCTCCAATGTGACGCCTGTGGGTACTGGCATAGCTTTGACAGGAACCACCTATTTCCATCTGCCTCAGGGGACCCTGGTTACCCGGGGTAACACCACGGTGCAGCCGGTGCTGCATAACACCATGACTCCCTCGGGCCAGACGGTTACCCACATTACCGGGGCCTCGGGGACCGGCAATGCCATTCTGTGGGGCAGCAATCGTTTTGACGGTGCCATGGGAACGGTTCGGCTTTCCGGTATGGTGGACATGACCAACTTTGCCGGTAACCCCGGAGATCCTATCGCCTTTGACTGTCTGTTTGTTATCGATCTGTATTAACAGGGGTAGTCCATTGGTCGGTGGCTGAGCCCGAGAGATCGAAGAGCGCAGGCTGGATCAGATGTTGATAAGTCGTTGTTGCTGCCACCCGGCCGATACGTTCACTCAGCGGCAATTGTGGTGATCAAAAATTCCAGCGAACCAGGCCATAGATGAGAGTGGCTGGCGTGTCGGCAAACAGGGCACCACCACCGCCGTCAAAACGCTGCACTATGGCCTGCAGGGTGCAGTTATCGGCCAGCGAATAGCTGCTGCTGGCCCCCAGGAAGTAGGAGTGATCCTGGTAGTAGCTGGCGGACAGGGTCAGTCGCCACAGTGGCGACAGGTCGACTCCGGACTCAAGATAGCCGGTCCATTCGGTGAAGCTGAGGCTGCGAACGGTCAGTGGCTGGCCCAGGTAGTCGGCGCCGCTGTCGACCGGCTGGGGGTTGGAGAGGTGCAGCAGCGCCCCTTTCAGGCTCCAGTTACGCTTGCCGGCAAAGTTGAAGTCGGCCTCCAGGCTGCCGACGCTGGTCGCGGTTTGTGGCTGGCCCTGCCACTGCTCGTCGATGGGGTTCAGCCAGCTGATTTCGCCTCGTACGCCAGCCCCGCCGATGTCGCCGGCAATCCCGGCGCCCACCACCCGATCGCGACGGGACTTGGCCAGCAGCAGTTGCCAGTCCCAGCCATGGGCGTTGCTCAGGTAACGACCGGCATAGCTGTCCAGGCTGGCCTCACTGCTTGGGTTGTACACCAGATTCCACTCGCTGGCGAATCCCAGTTTCCGACTCAGCTGCACCGCATCACTGCCCGGCCGTTCCGGGTAGTCGACGTCATAGATGGAGTAGCTGTTGAACAGGTCATTGGGGTTCCAGACCGTGGTCATGCCCCAGTTGATGCGGAACCGGCCACCTTGCACCTGCCAGAGGTCGTTGTGCCAGTCCAGGTAGAGCCGATCCAGGCTGGTGGTGGCGATCAGGGTGTCGTTGTCGATCCAGTTGCCGCTGAGATCCCAATAGCCGTTGTCGTTGCCCACGGTGTCGCTGAAGCCGGGCAGGTCATTGCTGTCGCCGGCAAGGAGGCGGTTGCGCATGCCTACCTTAATCTTCAGCTGGTGAGAGAATCGGTATTCGACATTCAGCCTGTGGTGCACCAGGTGATCCAGCAGTGAGTTGTGATTGTCCGGCAGGGTGGCGGTGGCCATGTAAGAGAGGTAGCCGTCCAGCGTCCACGGGCTGTCGGGCGCCAGTCCGGGAATGGGGGTTGCCCCGAGAGTCGTCGACATCAACGCCGCTGTGGCAAACAGGGCAATGCGGACCGTCACTGGCTGCGATCCTCGGTCAGGCGGCCATCTTCAATCACCAACACCCGCTTGGCACGGGTGATCACCCGGGGATCATGGGTGGAAAAGATAAAGGTAGTGCCTTCGGTTTCATTGAGCTTCTGCATGATATCCAGCAACTCGGCCGTGCTGCGGGCGTCCAGGTTGGCGGTGGGCTCATCGGCCATGACGAAGCGAGGGCGCGGGGCGAGGGCGCGCGCCACCGCGACCCGTTGTTGCTGTCCCCCGGACAGTTTGGCCGGAGGTTTGTGCAGGTGGTCTTTCAGGCCGACCTGGGTCAGCAGTTCGGTGGCACGGCGGCGGCACTCCTGTTGACTTCGCCCCTGCAACTGCATCACAAATTCAACGTTCTCCAGTGCCGACAACACCGGCAGCAGACTGTAGTCCTGAAAGATAAAGCCGACGTGATCACGACGAAAAGCGATCAGCGCCTGCTGACTGAGCTTGGTGATGGGTTGACCATCGATGTCGACCTGGCCCGAGGTCGGGGTGTCAATGCCGCCCATCATATTCAACAGCGTGGTTTTACCCGATCCTGACGGGCCCATAACGGCAACAAACTCCCCCTGTTCAATGACCAGCGACAGGTGGTCGACCGCGTGCACCGGGAAGTCGGTATCGGCGTGATAGGTTTTGCACAGTTCGGTGACGGTGATGGTCATGTCAGTGTTTCTCCGCCATGGCGTCCACGGGGCGCTGTTTCAGTATGTGTCTGGCCGGGTACAGGGCCGCCAGGAGGCTGGCGCCGACCACGGTCAGGAAGATAAACCCGTATTCCGTCGGGGTAACGTGTGGGTACAGCAGGGTATCGACGCCGAAGGCATTAAGCCCTTCAGCCAGATCGCCCAGGGGAATACCGGTGTAGGACAGCAGGGCGATCACCGCCATGCTGACACCGACGCCAATCAGTCCCCCGCAGCCACCGAGCAGTGTGGATTCGGCGATGATCAGGGAAAATACTTTGTGTTTTTGCATGCCGACGGCCATCAGTACCCCGAACTCTCTCGTTCGCTCAAACACCGACATCAGCATGATATTGATGATGCCAAAGCCCATGGCGACCACATAGATGGCCAGGATAATGGCGTTGCTGGTACCGCTTTGGGCCAAAATTGATGCCAGCAATGGTTGTATCTGCTGCCAGTCCCGCACACGGTTGTCCGGGGCGGTGTGCTGCTGCAGACGATCGCGCAGCGCCTGCAGGGCGGCGATCTGGCGGTAGTCGTTGTCGACCAGTCGTACCGCAATTTCGTGAACCCCCTGGCCGCCAGCCAGGGCCTGAAGATCCTCAATGCGTACGAACAGGTTGTTGTCATCGAAGGTGGATGAGGGAGTGTGGTACAGGCCGCGGACCCGAAAGGCGGCCCCGGATACCTCACCCTGGGCATCGGTAAAGGTCAGCACCACTTTGGAGCCGATGGTCAGTTGCAACCGTTGGGCGGTTTTGCGGGACACCACCACAGGGTGGCGGCCCTGGTCATCCAACCACTGCCCCTGAAGAATGTGGCCGGCGATGGGCGTGACCGCCGCCTCCCTGTCGGCGTCGATGCCGTTTATGCGCACGCCGCGGGTGGCGCGGGCCGAGGCCACCATGCCTTCGGCCAGGTAACGGCCAGAGGTGGCGGCCACTTCGGGCAGCTGATCGAGGTATTCCAGCAGTGGCGCCGGTGCTACCAGAGTGTCCTTGATGTCGGGGGTGTCGATGTAACTGCTGCGCTGCACCTGAAGATGACTGGTTTGCCAGGCGATGGCGTTGTCGATCATGTTGGCGTACATGCCGCTGAGAAACCCCATCAGGACGACCACCCCCACCAGGCCAAACACCATGGCGCTGATCATGATGCCGGTGCGCAGGCGGTTGCGCCACAGGTTGCGCCAGGCCAGTTTAATGATCATCGCCACCTCCCTTTAATGCCTGAACCAGGTTGAGGCGATACAGGCGCCACAGCGGATAGGCCAGGCACAGGCCCAGTAGTCCCAGTACGATAAGGATTTGATTGATCACCAACTGCGGGGACAACAGCACCGGCATCAGCGGATCCCATCCCATCTCCATGACCATACGGGCGGCCTCTCCGGTCAGGGTGAGGGGATGATAGGCAAACCACGCCAGCAGCGGGGCGGCGATGGCCAACCCCAGAACCACGCCCACCAGGGCCAGTAATCCGGACTCAATGATGATCAGCAGTAGCAACTGCCGGCGTACCATGCCGGTGGCCAGCATCACGCCGAATTCCCGTTGCCTTTCCAGAATCATCATCACCAGGGTGGCAAACAGGCCAAAGCCCACCACGCCATAGAGCAGGTACATCATGAACAGGCCGCCGGCCCGGTCCATCTGGATCTGTTGCGCCATCTCCGGCGACAGCGCCTGCCAGTCCCACACCGCCGCGTCCGGATAGCGGTGCCGCAGCGCCTGGGTGGCGGTGGGCAGCTGGGCCAGGGTGTGGGTGTGCAATACCCAGTTGCTCACCAGCCCCTCGCAGCCGTACAACTGTTGCGCCAGAGGCAGGGGCATGTACACCAGTTGATTGTCGACGCCGGCCATGGGAAAGCTCAGCACGCCGCGAATGGGAAACAGGCCAGCGGCGGTCTGGCCGTGGTAGCCCTGGCCATAGAGCACCAGTTCATCGCCGACAGACAGCGACAGGTAGCGGGCCAGTCCTTCGCCGATGAGCACCCCCTGATCGTCCTCACTCAGGTAGTGCCCCAGAGTCAGGCGCCTGTCGACATTGGCGTATCGGGCTTCTGCCAAGGGCTGGACGCCCATGACCATCACGCCTTTGGAACGACTGGCACCGGCGGCCAGGGCAAAGGACTCCAGCCGTGGCAGAATATGGCTGATGCCGTCAATGGCCCGGGCCGGTCCGATGAATGCAGCTGTACCGGGCAGCAGATCGTCGATGCTGCGGCTCTCTTTAAAATCCGGATGCTGCAGCTGTACCAGCCCGGTGGAGAAGCGGGCGGCGTTATCGATGTTGTTGGCGTAGGTGCCTTCCTGCAGGCTGCGGGTGGCCAGCGACAGCAGCAGCGCCAGCGCCAGGGCGGCGGCCGTCAGCAGTGTTCGGCGTTTCTGGCGCCACAGGTTGCGCCAGGCCAGGGTTACTAACATCGTGGCTCCTGAGTCAGTCCCGCAGGGCTTTCATCTGGGTTTGGGAGAAAAAACTGTCGTCGATGTCGAAATCAAATTGGGCCTGATGGGTGATGATTTCGGTTCTCTGTCCCGGCTTGTCCGCTGGAATCATCTCCAGCCGGGTTGCCACCGCTCGGCCCCCAAGGGTTTTGACGTCGTAGCTGTTCATGGTGTTGATCAGCTCGTCGAACTCATCGTAGAACGCCACTTTCCGCTGCAGGTAGTTGTCTTTCGCAATCCATAACCGGACTTTGCTCCAGACCACCGGTGCCTCGGGTTTGGCGATGGCGTCGATGATCCAACAATCGCTGCCGTCGATGACGGCAGAGTCCACCAGTTGGTGGCGGTAATCGACGACGATGGAAGACTGGTTGATGAGGTCGTCGTTGGTGAAATCGGAACCCATCCAGGACTGGCCCAGCATCGAGGGAGCAATCTTAATGACGCGCTCAATGCTGGGAATCCAGTTCCACATCTCCCGTTGCCGCTTCAGGGAGGCGCTGCCTTTGTCCTTGGCGGGGGCCGTGACCAGCACCAGCGACAACTCCAGCCCCTTGCTCCAGCTTTTCATGCGCATGCTTCGTTGCCAGTCCGGTCGAATGATCGACATGGTCATCTCGGTGTAACTGGCGTCTCCACGCAGCTGTTGATCCGATTGGCGTACGATTTCGGTGGCGGTCTGCGCCTGGGCCACGACCGGCAGCAGGAAGGCAAACAGCAGGGCGATGTTGATTCTCATGGTGATTCCTCGTCGCTGAAGGTAAGCCAGAGGTCGACCTCCTCTTCGGTCATCAGTGGCAGGGAGTCCGGCGGGGCGCCGAGCAGGCGCTCAATGGCGGTTTGCGTCGCCGCCAGTTTGCGCTTGATTCGATGGTGGGCCGGGTTCCCGGGGTCGGGCTGCAGCAGACGCAGGCAGAAGTCGGTTGAGAATCGTTGCAGCAACAGCAGTACCTGTTCGGCAGTTTCACCGGCGTCATCGAGATGAAACTGGCCCTGCCGCCGGCCTTGCTCGATCACTTCGGCCAACAGCGGGCCGATGACGGCGATGCTCTTTGTCTGCATCTGGTGCCGCAGTTCGAGGTTGCCGGCACTGTAGAGCAGTGCCGCATAGGTCTGCATCTGAGTCTTGTTTTCCAGCTTCCATTGGCTGGCGTGGTGCATCAGACGATTCCATTGTTCGATGGCACTGGGGGCGGGCTGGTCGATGAGTGGCATCAGGGTGTCGCGGTAACGGTCGATCACATCGTCGGTGAGGGCGCAGAGCAACTGCTGTTTGGAGGCAAAGTGGTGGTAAAAGGCGCCTTTTGACAACCCGACGGCATCGATCAGCTGCTGAATGGAGGTTTGCCGGTAGCCGCGCTGAAAAAACAGGCGGTGTGCGGCGTCGATCAACTCGCTGCGGCGAACGAGGCCTCGCTGTCTCGGCTTGCTCATCTCACCTCCTGACCAGGGTGTCTATCCACTATACCGACCGCGAGTCGTTTTTTTCAACTGTTTGTTTTGTGACCACAACTGTTTTGGTATTGACCCGCTTCCACGGTTCCGGGGCCGCCATGCCGCCGATTTGTTGATGTCGATTAAGGAAAATTGCATCTATGCCCAGTTATGAGATAAGCCGCGATGTCCGGCGATGCTGGCGGTGGCCCGACAACTGTGTGGTCTGCGCTACATTCCCGGCACCCAGCATGGGCTGGAACCGATTCAGACACTGTCTGAGGAGCATGGTTGGCAATTGCCCGGGGTGGTTGAACAGCCTGCTCAGGCCGGTGACATTATGATTCAGGATATGATGATCCTTCATGGCTCTCAGACTAAGCGCAGTGACGGAACCCGCCGCACACTCTATATCGAGTTGCGGCCGTTGGAGGCGAACCTGACCAGCGGGGCCCAGTCCGATGGCGAGGAGGTGCCGTCGGTGTGGCGCCAATACTATGGCAATCCCGAGTCCGAACTGCCGTCGCTTATGGCGCAAATGATGGCGTTAAAAGAGCCGCCGCTGCCGGCGTTACGCGCTTACCCTGTGGCCCAGCGCCTGCCACTACCTAGGCCAATGGCTGATCTGAATGTCACTGTTTCCTATTGGTTTTATTTCAAGCAAAGGCGGGTATTTGTCGCTGTGTTGCCGAGCAGCATAGTGAAAGCTGCTCAAGTAATGGCCATAGAAGGGGGTCTTTGAGCATTAACTTGACCAAAGTTCGTGACAACGTGGGGCTATTCATGGCTTCATTCGGTTTAACTAATTGATTTGTTAGGAATTACCCATACAATGCTCCCGTGGTCAATCCACACTGTGTTGTTAATGTTCAGGAGCAGTACGTTGAGTCAGTTAGTGTTGAATGATTTTAACGTGAACCCTTGCCTTCCGCTCAGGTTGTGCCTGGTAACGATCTTACCTTTTCCCATCCGGGCCCCCGATCCGCGACGCCGCGATATAGGTTTTGTAACCCCGGTCACTCGATGGCAGCCCCTTAGGGCGTTGATGCGGCCGGCACAATAACCCCACGACCTATTTTCCAGAGGCTGCCTGTTGTCAGGCTGCCTGTTGCTGCGTTGTCCGCACAGGCCGCAGTGAATACACCGCCAGGAGTTGCCATGCACGCCATGGAGTTGGACGATCTGAATTATCAGGGGGTATTGGCCGGCATTCATGCCGAGGTCGATACCCTGACTTACGATTGTGAAGAGCCCCTTAGCAGCTGGGCAGAACTGGCCCGTGCCTTTCCCAATCTGCGCCGCTTGCATTTTGAAGATCTAGGCAATGTGAACGGACGCCGGTTGCTGGATGCGGCATTCTTTCAACAGTTTCCCAATTTGACGGCGTTGACCACTTCGCTTCGGCCCCGGCGCAGCATTACCACCGATTTCAGTGGCGTGCCCGAGGCGCACCTGGCACAGGTGGCCACTCTGTCTCTGGGCCGTTGTCGAGGAGAGAACCTTCAGCTGCTGAGTGCCTTGCCGGAACTGACGGATCTGACGATGCGGGTCGATGCCCCGGAGGTGACCTTCCACCTGAGCGCTGACTCGGTGCTGACCAACTTGGCGCTGGGACTGGGCAGCCGGGTGCGGCGTCTGGACTGTAGGTTGTCCGCCAGCAGCCTGACCACCCTGAGCCTGGGCAAGTTGGATTACTACGATGAGCCGGCGGAACCGGTGCGGATCACCATGCTGACGTTGCCAAAGACGCTGGATCACCTGACTCTGGATATGCACTGCCAGGGGCCGCTACCACCACGACTATTGGAACACAATCACCCTATGGCATCGGTGACTCTCAAGCTTGGCAATGTGGCACCGCCTGATCAATGGCTGGGCAGTTTGTCACAGGTCGGGCAGCTGATGTTGTCGCTGAGTGGTGAGACGGCGCCGTTGCCGTCGACACTGTTTGCCAGCCTGAAGCTGGTCGATAAGCTGGAGCTGAGATTTGAGCACACCCCGATTCCGGATAGCCTTTTGCCGGATGGTCTGGCGGTGAAAGAGTTGTTCTACACCAACGCCAACGGGATGCTGAACCAGACCGAATCTCTGCGTCTGCCCCGACTGCAAAAAGCCTGGTTCTTTGGCGTAGATGGCAATCAACTGGGGTGGCTGGCTCACAGCCCCCGATTGCAGGAGCTGAATCTGCAACTCAACGGTGAGTTGACCCATTTCCCGTTGCTGCCGGCGTTGAGGTGGCTGACCCTGAGAGGGGGCGAAATGGCCGAGCTGCCGGAGGGGATTCGCCACTGTGCCTCCCTGGAGACATTGAACCTGTTGTCGGTCAGCCTGCCGCGTTTCGGAGAGATGGCGGCGATGACCAAATTGAGCAGGCTCTGGCTGCAGCCCAGGCGACAGGAGCAGGATAAGTTACCCAGACAAAGTGACCTCCTCGCCGTGCCTTCGCTCAGCGGTTTGCGTCTGGACATTGAGTTAAAGCGCTTCGATCCCGCCTGGGCCAGCCTGCCTCAGGAGTTGGAGCTGGACATCAGCGATGAGAAGCTGGCCAAGGCCTGGGAGATCTTCAAGCAGTCTCACCTCAGTGACGAAGAGACGCTGGCCTACCTGACGGCGTTGGCCCTGGTTCGCAAACCGGCGCAGTTGCCGAAGATGCCGGCCAACTTTCACCTGGTGATGATGGCGGCCAAACACAACCGCTTCAAGGCCCAGCATAAAGCCTGGTTAGCGGAGTTGGCACAGAACAGTCATCAACAGCGGCCTTTCGGCCCGGGCGCCATCCTGTTTGTGTCCGGTCGCAGTGCATTTAAAGCGAGTGAGCTGAAGGCTAAGGCTGGAGAGTTGGGGTTCACCCTGAGCAAAACGCTGGATGATCAGGTTACTCATCTGCTCCTGGGCTCGGCACCCAGGGAGGTTCACCGAATCGACCTGCAAAAATATGCGGTGATTGATGACGCGGTGTTACAGCAGTGTTTTGAAGCGCGGGCGCCCAAGTTTCTGCAGCAGGGCAATGAGGCGATGGAGGGCAGCATTCTGGAGATGCTGAAATCGCCGCAGGAGGCGTCCCACCGGGTTGCGGTACAGATGCTGGAGCAGGGCGGGGTTACCGGGGCGATGCGCCTACCGCTGTTCTTTATCCTTAAGACCACCATCGACAATGGCTTCAGAAAACGGATTAAGCACCTGTTGGCCGGGATGGGCGATGAAGCGTTTCAACTGGCCGTCAACGATCGCATTTTGTTCCACAACTGCCGCGGCCGTGATGACTACGGCAACCTTAAGGGGCAGGGGGTGATGGTGGACAAACTCAAGCGTCAGCGCAAAAAGTGGGGCGAGGCCCTGTGTACCGATTTTACCAAGTTGTATTTCGACCGCTTCGGTGAGGGATTGATGTTCGTGCTGATGCAAAAAGAGTGCAGCGAACAGCGATTGGCGATTCTCGATACCCTGGTGGAAGGTGAGTGCCTGAACTGGCGTCGTGGCGCCGGCTTCGATAAGGTTCAGGAGTTCTGGGATAAAGATTCACCGAGTAACCTGCATTGGCACCCGGGCTTCTATCTTAACGCCAGTGGATTGCTGGGGGCTGCCAAGACCGAGCTGCCTGCGGAATTGGCACAGCGTCACACTCTGACTGAGCTGAACCTGGGCAACTGCCTGTTGTCATCCCTGCCCAAAGGGATGGAGCACTACCGCCATATTCGCCGGCTTAGCCTGGCAAACAACTGCCTGACAACGCTGCCGGCGTCATTGGTGCTGTTTTCCGAGTTGGACAGCCTGGATCTGTCTTACAACCACTTCCGCGAGTTTCCCAAGGTGCTGATGAAGATGACCTGGCTTAAGCGGTTGGATATCCGCCGCGCCACCCGGCCGGACCTGGACAGTGGCTATGGGGCGGACTACGCACCGTTGTCGATACCCCAGGCGTTTCTGGACGCCTGTCCGGACTGCGACGTCCTGAAGGATTGATGCTGGCTCGTTGCGGCGAGCCGGTAAAAGAAACCGGCAGCCGCCGCTTGAGATTGACGAGTGAATTGCACCGCCAGCAGCCGTGGCTCGGCAAGTTCGGTCAACGCCTAAACGCGCCAGCCCGGAAACGGTTTGGGCGGTTGCCGCGCTGTGCGTTACAGGTTGGGTTTATAGTCAAAACCTGCCTGGGCTTCGACATCGGTAAAGCTGTTGATGGCCTGTTTTCGGGTCAGCAGGTTGTTGATCACCGAACCGGGGAACATCTGAATGGCATTATTAAAATCTTCCACATTGCGGTTGAAGATGCGAATGGCGGCACCAATCTGCTCCTGCTGCTCGGAGATCTCTGCCATCACTTTCAGATAGGTGTCGGAGGCCTTCAGATCCGGGTAGGCTTCAACGGCGATACTCAAACCTTTCACCAGACCGGCGGTGTGCTTTTCAGCCTGGGCCAGCTTGCCGGCATCGACCCTGTCGCTGTTGAGACCGTCAATGGCACTGCGCAGCTTGGTCACATCCGACAGTACCGAGGCTTCGTGAAGCTTGTATTTCTCCACCATCTGTTCAACGTGGGGAATGATCTTATTTTTCTGACGCTCTTGGGTCAGAACCGATGCCCAGGCACGATCAACCGCGTTGAATTTTCCAATGATGCCGTTATAGATCAGAATAATGGCCAAGATTACAACGGCGATGATGCCAAGTACCAGGTAGCTGATTGTCATGGGTGTCTCTCTTGTTTGTGTGTCTTCGGCGCCCCGATGTCAGGGCGCCTCTGTGTCAGGCAAAATTGTTGTCGCTAAGGCGCATCAGGTGATGAACCAGAGTCTTGATGGCGGTCAGTTTCTTTAGCTCGGCATGGGCAGCAATCTCTTCGGCAAACGCATCCGGTTTATCGAGTCCGAACTGACGCTTTAGCGTTAGCAGATCCCTGTCATCGAAGGCGATGCAGGTGTAGCCACTGCCGTTGACTTCGATGATTGGCCGCTTGTGATTGCGGCCAAATTCGCTCAGCAACTCCACCACCGCCGGTGTCAGCAGCCTTGCCGCGGTCATCTCCTGTTTGGCCCTGACCCGGAAATGACGGTTAAACTCATTGGAGGCGGTGGTGTACTTTTCGCCTCGGTAGCTGATACGCCGATCGCCGTCGATGGCGATGGATTTGGCATAAGGAAACTGCAGCAGCAGTCCGTGACGATAGTAGTGATCATAGGTGGTACGGGTCTTGGTCTTGCCTTCGGAGTCGGTATAGGTTTCGGTGCGCTTATCCACGTAGTGGAACTTGTACACCTGAAAGTCAAAGCTGTGGATGTCGCCTTGATGATGACCTTGATACATCTCCATGATCTCACGGCGATAGTTTCCCCGGTCAAACTCCCTGAACTGGCGCTCAAGCTCCTTGGCCTTCGCCTCTTTGTCGATGGTCACCGGTGTCAGACCATTGTTGAACAGGCGGTCGCGCAGGTGGATGCGATCGGAGACCGGGTCACGCCAAAACTGACGTTTACGCAGCCAAAACCACAGGCCGGCGATGACGATGGCCAGGCCCAGGGTGACCAATTCCGGGGGTTGCAGGCGCCCGCCACCACTGGCAAGAAAAATCAGGTTGCCGACGCAGAACCAGTAGCCCTGGTGCCAGAGTTCAAAGGGGGCCGTCACCGCAACGCATCCGAGGGCGATCAAGCCGATTCTGAGCCAGGGGCGGGCAAGAAACCTTGGCAGGGGCAACCGCTTGTTGCGCTTTTCACACTGTTGCCCTACCCAGATGCCAAACAGAGCCGGAGCCAGGTAGCTGCTATTTCGTAATACTTCAGCCAGCAGGTACCCCAAGTCGCCACTGTAATAGCCATAAAAAACATAGTTTTGAAACAGACCAATGGTGCAGATGTACACCATGGCCCACTTGATGGCATGGAACAGGCGATCATCGTAGTCCAGCGGTCCTGGATGACCCTTGATCTCATTGATCAGCTCGACCAGGTCCTGTTGACCGCTGGCCTGCTCGACCTGCTCTTTAATCTTGCGAATATTGGCGGTGACTTGTTTGTTGTGACTCATTGAGCGGGAAATCCTGTAGTGCCGTAGATTCGGCGGCAAGCCGACGGCGCCGATTATCCCTGAGTTCAGCCAAAAACTAAAGCTATGAAAGGAGAAATTAGTTAATAAAAACAGAGTATTGAACTTAAGTTTTGAGACGCTGTGATCGAGCTTCGAGGCTGAACCGAACTCGTGGGTGGCGCGGCAGTATTGCTCGGTAACCGAGGCGGTTCCGGCAAAGGTTTCGGTGATCCTGGCCAGAATCAGTAACCCGGGGAGGGGGCGTGGCTACGGGGGCTCGGTCGATGGTTTGCCGGGGGAGTAACCCATCGTTGTGGTACAGCGCAATGAGGGCCAAAACGTCGTAAGCCTGAGCCCTGCCGGGCTGAGGAAACGGCGTGGGAATGTGCGCTTACACTCACGACACTGTGGCTCGGCTGCGTAGTGGTAAACGACGACACCGGGCTTGAGTTTGCGCAGATTCTGAGTCGGGGATGAGGTTGCCGAGAAGCTGTGTAACGTTGTCTACGGTGCCGGCTAACCGGCAAAGACCAACTCCGGCATCCCGGTGCGGATACCCAAAGGGCTGTTTCAGCCCTTTGGGTTAGAATGCCTTTAGCCGCAGCACTTCTTGTATTTCTTGCCACTTCCGCAGGAGCAGGGGTCATTGCGCCCCGGGGTCTTGTCGAACGTGGTGGTGGTGGGTTTGTTCAGCCAACTCTCCAGCTCCAGCAGGTCCTCTTCTGCATCCGGATTGACCGTGATGGTGGCAAACAACTGGTGTTGCTCGAGCTGGGCCTGAACCTCCTGCTGGCGAGCCTGAGTTTGCACACTCAGTGTCAGAGGGTGCGCTTCGGTGCCGAGAATGGCCGCCCGGTTGGTGTTGTAGCCGTAGCTTTCGTGCTTGGGCTTTTTCTCGATGCGACCTTTGTAGAAGAATTTGGACATGGAAGAACCTAGTGCTGAAACCTGAGGCTGAGGGTTATACAGCAAAATTTCTCTCAGTGAAATGGGCCCGGTTCTTTCGCCCCGCGAATGCGTCTGTTTTTGTTATCTCTCCATCTATTGGTCTTGAATCCTCCATCGCTCGAATCTATCATTGCATACAATATTCTATTTTGGTCGAGGGAAACAATGACAATAGGTGTGGGAGGCTCTACGACGGAGCAGGAGTTGGCACGGCTGTCGAATCTCAGTGGCAGGGCGTCCGCCATCAGCGTCGCCGAGTTCAAGCAGCGGATGCAGCGGGCGACGAGCTTGATGCAGCAGCAGGGGCTACGGGGAATCTTCCTCAATGCCGGCACCAATCTGTACTATTTTACCGGTCTTAAGTGGTCGCCGAGTGAGCGAATGGTCGGGGCGCTGCTGCTGGACAGCGGTGAACTGCTGTACATCGCTCCCTGGTTCGAGCGCGACTCCCTGCGCGACTTCATGCAGATTGACGCCCCGTTTCACGGTTGGCATGAGCATGAAAATCCCGCCGACCGGGTGGCGGCGCTGTTGGCGGAACGGGGCATTGCTGACGGAAAGCTGGCCATGGATGAGTCGGCGTCTTTTTTCCTGTTTGACGGGTTACGCCGGGCGTGTCCTCAGATTGACTGGGTCAACGGCAGCAGCATCAGCGCCCCGTGTCGAATGATTAAGAGCGAGGCGGAGATTGCCCTGATGCAGACCGCTAAGGCCATGACCCTGGAGGTGCAGAAATCCGCTGCCCGCATCCTACGGGAAGGGATCACCACCACCGAAGTGACCGCCTTTATTGACGAGGCGCACAAGCGGGTCGGCGCGCCGGGCGGATCGTCGTTCTGCATCGTGCTGTTTGGTCTGGCCACCAGTTTCCCGCACGGGGTCAAAGAGCCGCAGAGATTGAAGCGAAACGACTGGGTGTTGATCGACACCGGTTGCCTGTTGCAGGGATACAACTCCGATATCACCAGAACGTATTGTTTTGGCGAGCCCAGCGAGCGTCAACGCCAAATGTGGCAAGTGGAAAAAGACGCCCAGGCGGCCGCGTTTGCCGCGGCTCAGTTAGGCCAGCCTTGTGAAGTCGCCGATGCCGCCGCCCGTGAGGTGCTGGAATCTCATGGACTGGGCCCTGGCTATCAGTTGCCGGGACTGCCACACCGTACCGGTCATGGTTGCGGCCTGGATATCCATGAGTGGCCCTATCTGGTGAAGGGCGATCGAACCCTGTTGGCGCCAGGTATGGTGTTCAGCAATGAGCCGATGCTGGTGTTACCGGGCGAGTTTGGCGTTCGCCTGGAGGATCATTTCTATATGACCGAGTCTGGCCCCCGCTGGTTTACCGACCCCTCCCACTCGCTGGATGACCCTTTTGGGTTACAGCTTGATGCAACTCATTGATCCCCCTTTAACAGTCTACGCCCCGCGATTGGGGCGTTATTGTCACTCCTTTGGAATAGAGTTGTAACAAAGTCGGTTTTGACCTGTTGCTGTCCTGACGCTAGTATCGGACTGTTTAAAACTAATTAGCTCCAACAATTCATAAGGATATGCTGATGAAACGCTTATTTATTGGTGGCTTGTGCGCCTCGGCTTTGGTAATGACCGGCTGTGCACAAAATGAGCCGTCACAACCCACCGCCGTGGCCGAAGCAGTGCAGCAGCAATTGAGTTCCGGTATTGAGTTTGCCAACTTCGATACCACAGTTCGTCCGCAAGACGACTTCTATTCCTACGTCAATGGCACCTGGCTGAAGACCAGCGAAATTCCTGCCGATCGCACCAGTTCCGGTGCCTTTTACGATCTGCGCGAAAAAGCCCGTGATGACGTTAAGGTGATCGTCGAAGACCTGGCTGCCAAGCCAAACCTGAAGGCGGGCAGTGATGAGCAGAAGGTGGGCGATCTGTATCGCTCCTTCATGGATACCGACAAGGTCAATCAACTGGGCCTGGCGCCGCTGAAGCCTGAACTGGCAACCATCGACGCCATCGACAGCAAAGCGGGCGTCGTGGCCTACTTTGCCCACAGCCAGACCATTGGTGCCGGTACGCCGCTGGCGTTCTACATCAATGTGGACGCCAAAGATTCCGAGCGTTACGCCACCCACATCTGGCAAGCGGGTTTGAGCCTGCCGGATCGTGACTACTACTTCAACGACGAAGCACGCTTCGTGAAGTTGCGTGAAGGGTTCCTGGCTCATATGGAGAAGATGTTCACCCTGGCGGGCGTCGCTAATCCAGCCGAGTCTGCCAAGACCGTGATGGCCATCGAGACCGAACTGGCCAAAGGTCACTGGACCCGGGTTGAAAGCCGCGACAGCGAGAAGCGTTACAACAAGTACCAGACGGCAGAGTTGTCCAAGCTGGCCAGCCACATCGACTGGGCGGCTTACCTGAAGACCATCGGTGGCGACAGCCAGTCCGACATCATCATTAACCAGCCAAGCTACATTGAAACGCTGGACAAGGTGGTGGCCAATACCTCGGTTTCCGACTGGAAAACCTACCTGACCTGGAACCTGCTGACCGCCTACTCCGGCATGTTGTCGCAGGAGTTCGATAGCGAAAACTTCGAGTTCTTCGCCCGTCAACTGAATGGCCAGGAGCAACAGAAAGAGCGCTGGAAGCGTGGTGTGGCCCTGGTGAGCGACAACCTGGGTGAAGTGGTTGGTAAGGTGTATGTCGACAAGCACTTCCCGGCAGAAGCCAAGGCGCGCATGAAGGAGTTGGTTGAAAACCTGCGTAAAGCCTACGCGGTGAGCATCGATCAACTGGAGTGGATGAGTCCGGAAACCAAGGTGAAGGCCAAAGAGAAGTTGGCGGCCTTTACCCCGAAAATTGGTTACCCGGATCAGTGGGAAGACTACTCGGCGTTGACCATCGAGTCTGATGATCTGGTGGGTAACGTCATGCGCTCTGCCACGCTGGCGCACACCAAGGATCTGGAGAAGCTGGGCGGACCGATTCGTCGTTACGAGTGGCACATGACGCCACAGACCGTCAACGCCTACTACAGCCCGGTAATGAATGAGATCGTGTTCCCGGCGGCCATTCTGCAGCCTCCATTCTTCAACATGAACGCCGACGATGCCGTCAACTACGGCGGTATCGGTGCGGTTATCGGTCACGAAATGGGCCACGGTTTTGACGACCAGGGCTCCCGTTATGACAAAGACGGCAACCTGAAAAACTGGTGGACCGAGTCGGATCTGCAAGCGTTCCAGAAGCGCGGCAGTGCTCTGGTCGCTCAGTACGACGGCTACCAGGTGTTCGACGACCTGCACGTTAACGGTAAGCTGACTCTGGGTGAGAACATCGGCGATCTGTCCGGTGCCACCATCGCCTACAAAGCCTACAAGATGTCTCTGGAAGGCAAGCCGGCACCGATCATCGATGATCTGAGCGGCGACCAGCGCTTCTTTATCGGCTGGGGCCAGATCTGGCGCGGCAAATACAAGGAGCAGGCGCTGCGTAACCGGGTTGCCACCGATCCGCACTCCCCGTCTCATTTCCGTGCTAACGGTCCGCTGTCCAACATGACCGAGTTCTACAGCAGCTTTGATGTCAAAGAGGGCGATGCCATGTATTTGCCTGCTGAGAAGCGCGTAAAGATTTGGTAATCTAGCGTCACGCTGATGTAACACACCCCGCTTCGGCGGGGTGTTTTCGTTTCAGCGGTTTAACAAATGTGAGGTCAGCAACGTGCTGAACCTTAATTGGGGAGGGCATACGGTCGCCTTATCGACAGGGTAGGAGATCGATGCCATGGGCTCAGGAGTGCCGGCAACCTTGTCGACCGGCAACCGGGCCGTCTGTGGATTGCTTCAGGGCAATCGCAATACCACCATTATTATAAAACTAGGATGAGATGATGAAACTGTCCGTATTGAGTCTGGCGCTGGCCGCCGTTGCCGCGCCTGCTGTGGCTGTTGTGGGTATGGATGCAAAGAGCGGTGGTGCCGCCAACACCGGCATTGCCAGTGGTGACTTTACCCGTGCGCCGCTGAACCCGGCATTGCTGACCAAGTTTAAAGACAGCGATGACCTGTACCTGAGGCTGGGCGCCGGTGTCCTGGCCAAAGAGTATGAGGATGCGCTCGATCAGGTGGATGCCACCCAGGACGCCATCGATGCCTTTGAAGCCAAGATCGACGCCATGGATCCGGCCAACCCGCCGACTCAGGCGGATGCCGACGCCCTGATCAAGGAGCTGCAGGCTTTGGATGACACCACCCTGGTGGGGGAAGCCAATGTGGACTTCGGCGTGTACGTGCCCAGTAAGTCGCTGGGTTTTGGTGTGACCATCGGCGGCTACGTGGTGGCTAATGGCGACTTTAACTACGACGATGCCGATGGCCAGTTGGTTAACGATGCGCTGACCTCCGGTGTCTTTGATCCGGATAACCTCAAATCTGAGGGCATCGCCCACGCGGTGGCGGTCAGTGAGCTGGCACTCTCTTTTGCCCATCAGGCGAACCTGCCCCGGGTCGGCGACATTGCCTTCGGCCTCGCCGCCAAGTACCAGCGCTTCGACAGCTACCTCTATACCGCCAACATTAACAACTACGATAACGACGATTACTTCGACGATCAGTACATGAACGACAAAACTGCGTTCAATATGGATCTGGGGATCTACAAGCCTTACGGCAACTGGAGCTTTGCGCTGGTGGCCCGCAACCTGATTAAACAGTCCATCAAGAACATCGACGGTGATAAGGTTTCTCTGGACCCCACTGTGGCCGGGGCGGTGGCCTGGAGCCAGGGGATGTTCACCGGCACCATGGAGCTGGATCTTATCGAGGATGAGTCCTTTGTGGTTGAAGGCGATGCCCCGCAGTTGCTGCTGGCCCGTCAGTACGCCCGTGCCGGCATGGAGGTGGATTTCTCCCATCTGCAACTGCGGGCCGGCTACCAGACCGACCTGTCCGGTAACTACGGCGATCTGTTGACCGTGGGGCTGGGGATCTCCCCCTGGGATACCATCAGTCTGGATCTGGCCGGGCAGTTTGGTGATGACGACGAGCGTGGTGCCATGCTGCAGCTGGGCGTGAAACTGTAAGCCTGAGCCTAGAAAAAAGCCAGCCTCAAGGGGCTGGCTTTTTTAATTACGCCGCGTTAACAGCCTCAGGCTGCCGGAGCGCGTTTGCGCCGCAGTCGTAACGGGGTTTTGAGCCGCTGGGCCATCAATACCCCAAGCAGGGTCAAACTGCCGCCCAGATAGTGGTGCAGAGACAGGGTTTCCCCCAATAGACCCACAGCCAGCAGAGTGCCGATAATCGGGTTGAGGTTCATAAAGCTGGTGGCCTTATTCGGACCCAGGTGCTCCAGCCCTTTCAGCCAGGCAAAGGTGGCAAGCAGGGAGGCGACGATGGCCGCAAACAGCACCAGGGGCAGCGCCTGGGTGGTAATGGTGCTATCCGCCTGAGTCAGAAACACCGGCAGCAGCCAGATGGCGCCCATGGCCATCTGCAAAAACAGCGATGGCCAGGTCGAGAACGGCAGTTGCCAGCGTTTGATCAGTACGCCATAGAGGCCGTAACAGGTGGCGCCGAGCAGCAGCAACAGATCGCCGTGATTCAGCTGATGTTGAAACAGCGACAGGGGGTGTCCTTCGGTGATCAGGTAGGAGAGCCCCAAAAACGACAGCAGCGAACCGGCCACCATCCCCTGGGTGGGTTGCTCGCGCAGCACGGCAATGCTCCACAACATCGCCATCATCGGCACCACTGAGCCGATTAGGGCGATGTGGGTGGCCGAGGTGGTTTGCGCCGCCACATAGGTCAGGGTTTGCAGCGCCACCATACCCAACCCACCGAGAATGCTGAGCTTAAACAGGTGTTTTTGAACCAGTTTTCGCTGTCGCCACAAGGTGGGCAACACGAAAGGCAGCAAAATGCTGGCGGCAATCATCCAGCGATAAAAGGCGATGGCCGCGGGATCAATCAGTCCCACAGACATCTTGCTGACGATGCCGTTTCCCGCCCATGCCACCACGGCAATCAGGGGAAACAGATACGCGGATTTGCTCACAGGCAACGACTCCACAACAGATCTCGAACGAATAATGGCGGCATTCTACCCTGTCTTCAAAAAACCATATAACGAAAATCGGACATGATGTTATGCTGTCAGGACAGTTTTCTGAGATTTAGGTCAAATTACATGGAACCGGCGAACGGGGCATCGCTTCTGGAGCGCTATCCACTGCCTTTTGAAGCAACCACCAGTGATATCTATCTGCATCAGGAAGACATCTCTGCCAATACCACGTTTCTGCCACACAGCCATGCCTGGGGCCAGCTCAATGTGGTGGTGGCCGGGGTGATGGAGATCAGCGTCGATGGCCGGCCGTTTCTGTCGCCGCCTCAGTACGCCATCTGGATTCCACCTCTGGTGGAACACACCAGTTACAGCCGCCAACGGGTGAGCTATCGGGCCCTGTACCTGTGCCCGGAGTTATCGGCACAGCTGCCGCAGGAGGCCTGTATGATTCGGCTCAGCGGCGTATTCTGGGCCATTATTGAGGATTTTGCCGACCGCAAACAGGAGTACGCCAACAGTGAGGCCGATCGCCGGTTGGCCCAGGTGATGGTGGATCAGTTGGCCAAGGCCGAGCCGATGGTGGCCTACCTGCCCCTGAGTGAGGACCCGTTGATCAAGCCCATTTTAACCACCCTGCAGTTGGACCCGGCCGACAAACGAACCCTGAGCCAGTGGGCGGCGCAGGTGTATTCCACCGAGCGGACGCTAAACCGCCATTTTCAGCGTAAGCTGGGAATGAGCTTTTCTGATTGGCGTCAACGGCGTCGTTTCCTGGCGTCCCTGGGGATGTTGCGTTCCGGCATGAAGGTCAATCAGGTGGCACTGGAGTTGGGGTACAGCAGCCCGTCGGCCTTCATCACCATGTTCAGCCGCCTGTCTGGCACCACCCCGGAGCAGTACCGGATTCAGCGCAGTCGCCAAACCGGCGCTTAGACAACGGCTGGCGAGCCGGTACACTGTATAACAGACTGGCGCCGGTCGCCTGAAAGTGAATGTAGATATCAAGGAAAGGTTGTTTTGGCTGATTTAAGTGATGTACGTCGTGAATACCTCAAAGGCGGTTTGCGACGCAAAGATCTGCCCCAGGATCCTCTGGTCCTGTTTGAGCGTTGGATGGAGCAAGCCGCCGAGTCCGGCCTGAGCGATCCTACCGCCATGAGCCTGGCGACGGTGGACAGTGAGGGCCAGCCCTACCAGCGAATCGTGTTGCTGAAGCGCTTTGACCACAATGGCATGGTGTTTTTTACCAACCTTGGCAGTCGCAAGGCCAAGCACATGGCCACCAATCCTAAGGTCAGCCTGTTGATGCCCTGGCATGAGATTGAACGCCAGGTGCACATTACCGGCAGGGCGGAAAAGCTCTCCAAGACCGAGGTGCTGGAGTATTTTGTCACTCGCCCCAAAGACAGCCAGATTGGCGCCTGGGTGTCCCAGCAAAGCAGCCGAATTTCGGCGCGCCAGGTACTGGAGTCCAAGTTTCTGGAGTTAAAGCAGAAGTTTGCCAAGGGCGAGGTGCCGTTGCCGGACTTCTGGGGGGGCTACCGGGTACGCCCCGATAGCCTGGAGTT
Source organism: Ferrimonas sediminum (assembly GCF_900100175.1). Classification (GTDB taxonomy): domain Bacteria; phylum Pseudomonadota; class Gammaproteobacteria; order Enterobacterales; family Shewanellaceae; genus Ferrimonas; species Ferrimonas sediminum. The sequence goes on along the minus strand of NZ_FNEM01000011.1, from coordinate 109,051 downwards.
TTGGCAGGGGGGCGATCGTCGCTTGCATGACCGCTTCCTCTACAGCCGCGAGGCGGACCAGTGGCAGGTAGAGCGGCTGGCGCCATAACGCACCGGCAGCGGCCGCCGTTTCAGGGTCAGGGTGACGTCGCCGCTGGCAGGGCGGTGGCGGGCCTGCCAGCCCAGGTGCTGGTAGAAGCCGTGGGCCCGGCTATTGGTGTCGGTACGCAGACGAATCGCTTTGACCCCGATAGCAAACAGCCAGCGGCAGGCCCTGGCCAGCAGAAGTTTGCCGATGCCGCGGCCTTCATACTCGGGTAGCACATACAGGGCCCAGATGCTGCCATCGCTGCCGTTGGCGATCACAAAGGCCACCACCCGCTGCTCCATAGTACAGACCCAGCCTCGACCGCGCCGGCTCAGGTAGTTGAGCACCTCGGTGTCGGTGACAGAGCCCGGATGGCTGAGGCGATTTTCCGTTACCGACAGTCGCACGCTTTGAATGGCGGCAATGTCGTGATGACGAGCAAGGCGGAGCTGAATGGGACTCACTAAGCCACCCGAAAATGTGAGACAAGTTGGTTTAATGGTAGTTAACCGTTTGAAATGTGCCAAAAAAGCGAATGATTGGGGTTGCTGTTTCGACCACTTGAAGGCTATTTTGTCGGTATAATTTGCCGGCATTTATGAAAAACAGGAAAATTTCATGTCCAACCTAGAGCATCTGTTCCAGCGAAATCGTGAGTGGGCGAACCGAATTCAGGAAGAGAGCCCTGAGTTTTTCAGCCAACTGGCCCAGCAGCAAAATCCCGAGTACCTGTGGATCGGTTGCTCCGATAGCCGGGTGCCGGCGAATCAGATCATCGATCTGGCTCCGGGCGAGATCTTTGTTCACCGCAACATTGCCAATGTGGTGGTGCACAGTGATTTGAACTGCTTGTCGGTGATTGAGTTTGCCATTGATGTTCTGAAGGTGAAGCACATTATTGTGTGTGGTCATTACGGCTGCAGCGGCGTTAAAGCCTCCATGGAAGCGGATTATCTGGGGCTGGCCAGTAACTGGTTGCGTCACGTCCGTGATACCTACGAGGATCATAAGCTGGTGCTCGATGACCTGAGCGCAGAGGAGCGGGCCAACCGCCTGTGCGAGCTGAACGTTATCGACCAGGCCGCCAATGTCTGCCAGACCACCATCGTCAAGGCTGCCTGGGATCGGGGCCAGGAACTGACGGTACACAGCTGGATTTATGGTCTGAAGGATGGCCACATCCATGATCTCGGCTTGAAAGTGGATGGCCGTGGTCAGGTCTTCGGCGCCAGGAAGGCCGCCATGGAAGCGATCAACAGTTAGCTATCTCTTTCTAATTTATTGCTATAGTCTCCATAGTAGTTGAATTTTCTGCCCGCATCCGGCGGGCAGAAAGTGTGGTTCAACCGCCGTACTTTGGAGCCCCTATGATTGTTCGTCCCAGACAGTCCCGTGCGTTTAGCGGCGAGATCCGCAGTAACCGGCCGGTGGAAGAGGTTTTTCCGCTGTTTTGCCCGGTGCGTGAGCGTGAGTGGGTGCCGGGCTGGGATCCACTGCTGGTGTGGACCAACTCCGGGGCAATCGAGCCAGATTGCGTGTTCACCACTCAGGATCCTGCCGGACATGCCGTTTGGTATGTGGTGCAGGCCAGTGCCGACCAGGGGGTGCTGGAGCTGTTGAAAACCGTTGCCGATCATATGGCCACCCGCATCCTGATTCGCGTCTTTCCGGCCCCGGAAGGCAGCCTGATTCAACTGAATTATCGCTACACCTCCCTCAGTCCCCGCGGTGCGTCTGCGCTGGAGAACCTGACAGAGTCCTATTGGGCGCAGTTTATGCAGCGTTGGCAAAAGGCCATGGAGCGTTACTTTAGCCAACAACGGAGAACCGCCTGATGCGAGTATTGATTGCCTGTGTGTTGATGGCGCTGGCGCTGCCGGCTTACTGCTGGGATCTGGATCCGCATCTGGAGCCGCTGCGGCCGTTTTTGGGCAAAGTGTGGCGGGGCGAGTTTTCTGACTCGACACCGGAAAAACCGGTGATCGACGTGTCTCAATGGCAGCCGGCCCTGCAAGGCAAAGCGGTGCGCATTACCCACTCATTGAACCAGGGCCAGTATGAGGGTGAAACCCTGATGGTGTGGGACGCACAGGCCGGCAGCATTGTCTTTTATTACTTCACCACGGCCGGATTCTACACTCGGGGAAAGGCCTACAGCGAAGATGGTGTGTTCTATTTCCATGAAAAGGTGGCTGGCAGTGGAGACGGTATTGCCGAGGTGAAGTCGGAGGTACGGTTGGTGGACGGCCAGATGCTGCAGCAGGCGTACTACCTGAAACAGGGCGAGTGGGTCAAAGGCCACAGCGCCGTGTACCGGGCAGTCCATTAACCGGCGCGCGAGGCGCCGGCTAATGGGTTAATCAACCCGGGTTGCCCTTGGCCCGCAGGGCTGCTTCTGCCCGGGCCTTATCTTTTTTACTCATCCGTTTCCCCTTCACCGGGGCCTTACCCTGAACGTTGTCAGCGGGAGTGGTAATCAGCCGTTCGAAGCCGGCGATCTGTTCCCGTTTGACGGTGTAGCCCTTTTTCTTCTCAATGACCGAGAAGCCATGGTCGTCATCAACACCAAGAAAGCTGATGGCCGTGCCGGTGCTGCCCTGACGGCCGGTGCGACCGATGCGATGGGTATAGTCGGAAACCGAGCGGGGCAGGTCATAGTTGATGACGCAGGGCAGGTCGATGATGTCGATGCCCCGCGCCGCCAGATCCGTTGCTACCAGCACCTGCAATTCGCCGCTGCGAAAATCGGCCAGTGCGCGGTTGCGGGCACCCTGGGTCATGTCGCCGTGCAGAGTATCGACGTCGAAGCCAGCTTTATGCAGTTTGCTGGCCAGGTTATTGGCAGTGCGCTTACTGGCTACAAATACCATGACCTGGTGCCATTTGTGGTGGTCGATCAGCGACTGTAACAGGGCATTGCGCCGGTTGCGATCCACCTCAATGGCGCGAACCTCGACCTCATGTTGTTCGATAGGGGTATCGTAGACTTCGACGGTCTTGGGGGTGTTCAGCAGGGCATCGCACAGCAGATCGACTTCGGGCGGGAAGGTCGCAGACATCATCACCGTTTGTCGCTGGCGTGGCAGCAGGGCGATAATGGCATCCAGTTCCGCCTTGAAGTCGGCATTAACCATCTTGTCCGCTTCGTCCAGCACCAGAGTGTCGACCTTGCCGAGTTTGAGGGCGTTGCTGGATACCAGATCCAACAGCCGGCCCGGGGTGGCGATGACCACATCGGCGCCGCCTCGCAGAGCCATCATCTGCGGGTTAATCTTAACGCCGCCATAGACGGCGGTGACCTTGAGTTCGCCCGGCAGTGCCCGGGCAAACTGCTTCATGGTCACCGATACCTGCGAAGCCAGCTCCCGGGTGGGTACCAGAATCAGGGTGGAGACGGTGCGTACAGCGGAGGCCGGACGTTCACTTTGGCGCTGCAGAATTGGCAGGGCGTAGGCGGCGGTTTTTCCCGAGCCGGTTTTCGATTGTACCCGTAGGTCTTCTCTGTTGAAGATTAGCGGGATGACCGCCGCCTGAACCTTGGTTGGCCCCTTATAGCCCAGGGTCTGCAGGGCATGAAAAAAGGGGTCATTGATGCCCAAAAGGGGAAAGTTCATAGTGTGGCACTCGGTCTGATGAATAAGCAGCGGGCGAGTATAGCAAACCCTGCCCGAATCGCAGACACAAAAACGCCCCGCATTGGCGAGGCGTTTACACTGAGGAACGGTTTTCAGGAAACTTTTTGATGTTCGTCATTATGACTTACAAACTGTGCCAGCTCATCGGCGAACACCAAATGCAACTCTTCTTCGATGTCACGGAGGCGTTCTCGCAGTTCGGCGATGTTCTGGGCGTCCTTAAACCGGCTGTGTAACAGGGTATTGAGATTAGACTTGCTTGAGTGCATCAGTTACCTCCTTGACCCACTGAGCTATCAAGTATGGCCCTATTCGGCACAAATTCCAGAAATCCGGAAGCTCAGCAACTGGTATCGAAACCCGTAGTCAAATTTGTATCAAATTTGCTGGCCAAAGGCCAAGGAATCGATCGGAAAAAACCTCGGTTTTTGTTGTTTCAGCGACAGGTCGGAGCAGGGGCGGTTGCCGTTATGCGGGTTAGATTTGGCCTACTATTCTGATAATTAAGGATTTTAACTCGCGAGCGGCCATGAAAAACGGCTGATGCGACAGCCGTGGTTTATGAGGCGACAAAAGGGTTACTCCGAGGGAGGAGCAAGCGTTGGTGACTTTCGCCTGAAAACCGAAAAGCTGGCCGGCCGATGGAAGCGCCACAGCCCGATGAGGTTGCTGGTGATAAACAGGCTCTCCATGGCGATGGCCATCGGTGAGCCGATGACGATGTTATGAGCCAGCCAGAAACTGATGCCGGCGATCATCCCGAGGCGCAGTCGTTTATCGTCCCGCTGAAATGCGGACAGGGTTTGCAGGGCGCTGCCTGTAGCGCTGAGCAGGCTGGGTAATCCGGCCCAGCTCAGCAGGGTCAGAGGCAGGGTCAGTAGCAGAAACACCCAGCACCAAAACGGCCGGGTGGTCACCAGCGACACCGCAAAACGGACGCACGCCAGCGCCATCAACAGGGCGCCGGTCCAGTGACCCAGCAGGGCAAAGTGGATGGCGGTCAGCAGGGTCGACAGGCATAAGCAGCGCAGTACCCAGTGGCGTTGCCGGCACTGGAAAGAACACAGATCCAGCACAATGGCCACGGTGACCAGGCATTGAGAAAGCAGGTAGGACGACATTACGGGCTCGGTGAATCAACGATGGGCCACAGTGTGGCACCCCGTGCCGTCGTTGCCATTAACCTAAGTTAATGCGCCGCTTGATTCTCGACAGGCTGATGGGGCTGATGCCGATGTAACGCGCCAGTTGGGCCTGGCTGAGCACCTGATGCCAATGGGGCCACAACCGGTTCAGGGCCAGATACCGTTCCTCCGGGCTGTGAAGCAGAAACAGTGCCTCCTTTTGCTCCTTGTACAGCAGCTGCTGGCGCAACAGCGGCAGGTGCAATACCTGCCAGTCGGGTTGGTCCAGCAATGACAAGGGAACTTTAAGCAGTTTGGCTGGGGTCAGGGTTTCTATCTGGTACAGCGCCGGACTCTTGTCCAGCCAACTGGCGTACAGAAAACACAGCTCACCGGGAAAATAGAACTCCTTGCAGCGCTCTTCGCCACCGCTGGAGTAGTGACAGGCCCTGAGTATCCCCTGCATCAGGAAGAAACCAAATTGCTGCGCTTCCCCCTGGGCCAACAGGGGCCGGCCGGCCGCTATCTCAAGGGACTGACAGCGAGCCAGCCCTTGTTGCAGCGCCGATGGGCTCAGCCCCAGTGCGGTGGCAAAGCTGCTGAAGTCGGTATGGGGTGACTGGGTAATTAACATCGTCGACATTCAGCCGGAGCAGGCTCCGGCTTTGGGGGGCTTAGAGCCAGCCCCGGAGGCGACTGTCGTCCACCACCGTCAGCACCGAGGTGGTCGGTTGCGCCGGGGTCAGAGTCAGGGTGCCGGTCATCAACTCATCACGGCGGAACCAATGGCAACTGAGTTGGGCGCCGACGCCATAACGCTCCAGGGCTTTGTCCAGCTTGGTATCAACCTGCAGATCATTGACGGCCACCAGTACGTCGCCGGCCGCCAGACCGGCCCGGTGTGCCGGCCCGCCCTGAACCACATTGACCAGCTTGACCCCGAGCGGAGCGCTGGTGTATTTGGCGCCCAGCTCGACGGCCAGGGCGGAGTTGTCGCTGCCGCCTTTGTCGTCATTGCCCGATGCGGCCCGCTGAGTCAGTTGCACCCCAAACTGCGCCAGCAGCGGTGCCAGCGGCAGATCCTCGGTGCTGGACAACCAGGCAAACAGATCACTGGCATCACGGCCGATCAGTTCACTGACCAGATTCTGGTGGGTGTCATCCTCGGTGCCGATCCCCTGGCTGCCATAATCCTGCCACAGACGCTGCATCAGGTGATCTAGGCAGTGGCGGTGATCGGTTTCCAGGCGAATGTTCAGATCCAGATACAAGGCAAACAGGGCGCCCTTGGTGTAGTAACTGACAATGGCGTTCTGAGCGTTTTCATCCTGTTTGTAGAACTTGGTCCAGGCATTGAACGAACTCTGTTGCAGGGTCTGTTTAAACCGCCCCTGGCCTCGGGTTACCCGGGTCATCAATTCGCCGAGCATCACCAGATAATCGTCGCGGTCGACGCAACCGGCGCGGTAGGTGAGCCAGTCGTCGTAGTAGGAGGTGATGCCCTCGTAGGCCCACAATTGAGTGGTGTAACTTTCCTGATCCAGCTCGTAAGGTACGAACCGGGCGGGTTTAATCCTTTTCACGTTCCAGTTGTGAAAATACTCATGGGAGCACAGGGACAGGAAGGTGCGGTAACCCTCGGTCATGCCAGTCTCGGTGACCGCGGGCAGATCGGAACGGCCGCACACCAATGCGGTGGAGGCACGGTGCTCCAGTCCGCCAAAGCCGGAACCGACCACAGTGGTCATAAACAGGTAATAATCGTAGGGCGCGGTGCCGCCAAACAGGGCAATTTCAGCCTCGCAGATCTTCTTCAGATCGGCACAGATGCGATCGGTGTCGGCCCAGTGGCGCCCGGTCAGAACCAGGTCGTGCGGCACACCGCAGGCGTCGAAACTCGCCAGGGTAAATTCCCCCATCTCTACCGGATGGTCGATGAGCTCATCATAGTTGTCAGCCACGTAAGAGCCGAAAGCGTATCGTTGATTGCCGGGGGCCGGGGTCATGGCGGTGGCGACCCGCCAGTGGCGGTATTGAGCGCCCTCGGGGGCCAACAACTGCATCTCCACCGGCTCCGCTTCCCGGCCTTCCACCTTCAGAAATACGCTGGTGCCGTTAAAGAAACCATGGGTTTGATCCAGGTGGGCACTGCGTACCGACATGTCCCAGGCGTAGACCTGGTAACGCAGGATCAGGTCGTGGCAATCCTGCTGGACTTCCCAGCTTTGTTTGTCCAACTGCTTAAGCTCAATGGCCTGCTGCTGATCGAAGCCGCTGACTTCAATCAGGTTACGGCAGAAGTCGCGCACCATGTAGCTGCCGGGAATCCAGCCGGGCAGCGACAGCCGCTGTCCTTTGTGGGATTGGCCTACGCGAAGTTCGACTTCAAACAGGTGGGCCAACGGATCGATGGGGCAGATGCGGTACTGGATCATGGTGTACTGACTTCCTTACAGTGCATTAAAAACGAAAATGGGACGATTCCGCGATTTTTGATCATCATCGGAGTATTAATGGCCCTTTCTCAATAGTATCTGGGTAATTTCCCGAGTTTGACAAGGGCAGGTTCCGGCTTTGTTTGATTTAATTGACACATTAGGCCCTTTGGCGGCGCCGTTTCTGGCCATTATCGCCATCTACCTGGTCGGGGTCATGATGGCTTTAGGCTATGAGCGGGCCTCGGGAGCCGTACGCCGGAGACAGGCGCAATTGAAACGTCGGTTTCCCTAACTCAGCATTGGCAAGTATACTGACATACTTGGACAAATCTGAACAACTTGGGGGCCGGTAATGGCTGAGGAAACCATCTTTTCCAAAATTATCCGTCGTGAGATCCCTGCGGATATCCTGTACCAGGACGATCTGGTGACGGCGTTTCGAGACATTCACCCACGCACACCGACTCATGTGCTGATCATTCCCAATACCCTTATCCCCACGCTCAACGATGTGAAGGCCGCCGATGAAATGGCACTGGGCCGAATGATGACCGTGGCGGCGAAACTGGCGAAAGAGGCCGGTATCGATGAGGACGGTTACCGGGTGATTCTGAATTGCAACCAACATGGCGGTCAGGAGGTGTTCCATATCCATATGCACCTGTTGGGCGGTCAACCCCTGGGGCCGATGTTGTCACTGTAATGGGTTTTTAACCCGGAAAAGTACAGATGAAAGGAGCCTAGGCTCCTTTTTTATTGGCATCGTGAGCCCCGACCTCGATGGGCAGGCCATCGTCCACGGCTCTGCCGTGGACGAACCCGGGAAGTGAAGGGGGGCGGTGCTGGTCGTGAACGGGGCTGCGTTCAGGCTAGCCGTCATTCTCGATAAAGTCTTCGGTAAAGTCCGTTTGCCAGTACTTAAACCCCTGTACCGTCGCCTGAGCGGCTGCGCCCATCAAATTAACCTGATAGGTGATGATGCCGTCTACGTCTACGGACTGGTTGGCCGAGGCCTGGCTGTTGGTATCGTCCACGTTGGCGCTGGCTTCCGCCCTGGCTTGACCGTCAAAGCCGCCTTCCTTGAATCGGGCCAGGGCGTCCTGGTTGAGAAAAATCTGCATGTAGGCCACTTTTTTCCAGCCAATTCCGGCACCGGCGCCGGCGGATGCGAAACGCCAGTAGGAGAGCCTTCCGCCTTCATTCAACTCGCAAATTCCGCCACCGCTGGAGAGGGCAAACAGGTAGCTGTCGCTGCCGGTACACACCAGGTAGGCGATGCCGCGATCCAGATCGCTGCGAGCACCGGGATGCTGAGTGAAGATCTCCGACAGGGCCGATTGAGTTTCTTTGTGAGCGTTGGCTTTCTTGGCCTGGGGGGAATCCCCGGTGGCACAGCCCCATAACAGAGTCGAGCTAAGGGCCAGGGCCAGCGTTCTTGGCGAGCGAAGGTGCATGGATGCCTCCTGATTATTGATGGTTGCTCAGGGCGTGAACAAAATAGGTCAGCAAGGCTATTGCACACTAGCTAAACAGACACTTAACCAAGTTCCATCTTTCGATGTCAATGCCAGCCTGTTGACGCACTCCAGGCGAGATTCCTCTGGCCTGGACAAAGAGGGTCATTCGCCTCAACAGGTATAGTTGGCGTTGGTCAGTTTGTCGAAAAATTAGCTAATCCAGCTCTTTAAGTTGATACCCCTGCTTGGGGAAGTGGACATGAAGGGTGCCGTATTTGTCGCTGTTTCGTTTCACAATCCAGCGATGGCGACTGCTGCCGACCAGCACTCCCTTAACCTCATCCCTGGCGTAGTCTGTGGGCGCCAGACTGACGGATTTGCCAACCAGAGGATCGACGGCGTGCGAAGCGGGAATAACCCGTGGCTGAGAGGCTGAAGCCATGGCCAGCGCGTCCTTGCCACTGATGTTCGAAGTCTGCCCATGGCTGAATTGATGCATGCGCTGATACCAGCTACACAGTCGTTGCAGTTGTGGCGGCAGCGGCTGTTGGCCTACCTCCACCACAAACCACAGGGCGTGGTACAGGGCAAAGTCCGCATGCTGTACGGTGTTGCCGAAAAAAAACGGATACTGCAGCTGCTGGTCCAGCGTTTTCAGGTAGCGCCTGAATTGACGCGCCGAAGGCTTGTCGCCCTGAGAGGCGGTTTCTCTGGCGATACCGAGTCTATCCCAGACAAACCGCATGGCTTGCAGGGGGGACAGGTGTGTCAGCAGCACTTTCATCATTCGATTGGGTGGCAGTGATCCGATGGCGGCAAAAAAGACCTGTTTTTCTGCATAATCAATAAAGCGGATTTGGGTGTCGGTGATCTCTTTGGTACTGAGTTCCGGCTTTCCCGCCAGTTCGGCGATCTCTTCGGCGATCAAGCGGGAGTCACAGAAAATATCGGCACCGATCTGGGCTACCGGGATCCGCCGGTAGCCGCCAGCCAGAGCATCGACCACGGGGCGGGGTGGCATGGGCGAAGTCAGCACCGATTGCCATTTGATGCCGGAATAGCCGAGCATCAGGCGGCATTTTTCCGCGAACGGGGAGAGAGGGTAGTGGTGCAGAATCATGAGCGTACGCCTGAGTCTGTGCCGCGCCGATGGGGGCGGTAACGTTTAAAATTTAACCTGATACAGCGACTGTATTGTTTTTAACATTAAAGATAAAGCAACTTTAATGTTAGTGACATTCTGCTGCCTTGTTGAAGCTTCGTCGGTAAATGGGCTTTCGGCAGCCGTTGCGGCAAGGTAGCCACTGTGCTGCAAGAGGCCGGCGGGTATCAGTGACAGCATCTGCCTACCTCTTCCGCCATGGGCTTCTATTGCTGCAAATGCAGGGCGATCATCACCAGCAGCACCAGGTTGGTGATAAAGCCGATGATGAAAAAATAGCTTCTTGGACTGGGGTTTTTCTCGGTGGCGATGGCGTAGTACAGCGCCATGTGTACCAGTCGGGCCAGGGCGTAGATCCACACCAAAATGGCCAGGGTTTCGGCATCCAGCCCCATGAACATCGCCAGCAGTACGGTGGCGGCCATCATAGGCACGTTTTCCAGCGAATTTTGATAGGTGCGGTGGCTTCGAAATACGAAAGACTCATGCCCCAGAGAGTCTGCCACAACGCCGGGGATGCAGTTGCTCTGCCGGCGGTGAGCCACGATGGCAATGGTGGTCTGGGCAAACATGGTTGCCAGCATTAGCAGCAAACCGGCCTGGGCGTAGAGGTAATGGTCGAACATGGGAGACTCCATATTTAAGTGTTCGCAATTCAATTGCGCACAATCTTAATTGAGACTTTCATCAATGACAAGTATATTGTGCACAATGTTTTATTCCCCGGAGTGGTTATGGTTACCCCCAACGGCGAACTGCCACAGCTTAATTTTGATAATCAGGTTTGCTACCCGTTGTACAGCGCCGCCAATGCGGTGGTACGCGCCTATCGTCCGTTGCTGGCGGAGCTGGACATCACCTACCTGCAGTACATGGTATTGATGCTGCTGTGGGAGCAGCGGTCGCTCAACGTCAAATCGCTGGGACAGCGGATGCATCTGGACTCCGGCACACTGACACCTCTGCTGAAGCGGTTGGAATCTAAAGGGCTGGTGGTGCGGCGACGCAGTGAGCAGGACGAGCGGGTGCGGATTATCTCCATCACTGACGCCGGTATGGCGCTGAAGCAGCGCGCCGCCCGCATTCCTGAGCAGGTGGGCTGTAAGGTTGAGTTGTCCCCGGAGCAGGCTCAGCAGTTGAAGTCGTTGTGCCAGCAAGTGCTGGCCACACTGGCTGAGTAGCGTTAAAGCGTAGCGTTAGCTTGCCAGCGAGGGGCGCACGCAGGGCGGGCTTTCTGCCGCCGTGGCGTGGCCTGACCCAGGCAGTAATGATATTCTCTGACCTCCTCCGCGGCCGCCATGGCCGGGAGTCCTAAGCAAGAGGTACTTTGCTTTGATGGTGCCCCGAGCACCTGGAGTAAAAGGCAAACGATAAGGAATTCTTCGCACTATGTATGCTGTATCTGCGCATCGGGATGGTTTCCACTCTGTTGATGACAGAGGGGAGGCGTGATGCAACCGGTTAACCCCGAATTTTTCCCATTGACCGAGTTGGCCGGCCGCTTTGTCGGTGAGCTGGCGCAATGTCGCAAGCTCAATATCGAGGCTCTGGAGGCCAGTGAACACCACGTGTTGCTGAAGCTGCCTTACCACGACTCCCTGGTGGGCTATCCGGAGACCCAGGTGCTTCACGGCGGGGTGATCACCACCTTGATGGATACCGCCTCCGGTGCGGCGGTGATCTGCTCCATCTTTGCCAAGGAGCGGCAGCTTGAACTTTGTCCTACGCTGGACTTGAGGGTGGATTACATGAAAGCGGCCAAGCCCGGTGAGCCGGTGTTTGCCATGGTGGAGTGTTTCAAACTGACCTCGTCGGTGGCCTTTACCCGGGGCATGGCCTATCAGGATTCCATTGATGACCCCATTGCACAGGTAGTGTGTTCCTTCATGCGCATCGGACCAGAGCTGGTAACCGAGTCGTTCCGCAGTGCGTTGATGGGTGAGGGAGAAGGGTAATGGTGGACATTAAACCGGTTATTGAACAGGCGATTGCCGATCGGGATTACACCGAGTTGCTGGCCATCATTCCCTATGCCAGGCATCTGGGCATGAACTGTGACCAGTTGGGGGAGGAGTTGGTTTTCCGTCTGCCGAATTGCGGTGACAACATGGGCAACCCGATGCTACCGGCACTGCATGGCGGCGTGATTGCCGGCTTCATGGAGATGTCGGCCATGGTACAGTTGATGGTGGCGCTGCACACCTCCCGGGTGCCTAAAATCGTCGACTTCTCTATCGATTACCTGCGTGCCGGTTACGCCAGAGAAACCTACGCTGAATGTAAGATCACCCGCCAGGGTCGCCGTGTTGCCAATGTTTCGGTAAGCTGTTGGCAGACTAATCGTAAGCAGCCTATCTCGACTGCCCGTGCTCATTTTTTGATAGATTAGGAGATCGTCGATGCGCCCATGGACCCTGATAGTCGTATCTGCACTGGTATTGGCCGGCTGCACCACCACCACCTCAGGCCTGATGGCTCGCTCCAATGACACCGAAGTGAAGGTGAACAACCGTAACCTGGGGCGGGATCTGTCCTTGTCTGGTTTGAATCGGGCCATGGTCGGTGGTCGGCTGCAGGCACGGGCCGAGCTGACCTCCAAAGCCTCCGGCGATCTGTATCTGCAGTACCGTTTCGTGTTCTTCGATGCCACCGGCAAAGCGCTGGAGTCGGCCACCGATGGCTGGCAGCAGCTGAACCTGGCCGGCGGCGAGCGACGTCAGATCAGCGCACTGGCCCTGACTGGCGAGGCGGTGGAGTTTGAAGTGGCTGTGCGGCGCATCGTCGACGAATAGGGCTTTCGCTCCCGTTGCAACCACCGCCGCGCTTTGTCGCGGCGGTGTTGTTTATGGCGACGGTTCCACCCAGCCCAGTACGTCTTTGAGTACCGACCAGCGCGGCTGTTTCGGCTTGGCGTTCTGCCCCAGAATCCAGTAGTTGTAGAGGGTGTCGACGTAGCCGGACGCCTGTTGCATCTCCAACCAGCTGTTGAGGAACAGTTGCAACTCGATGTTGTTGCGGGCAACCACATAGGCGACCGGGAAAGATTTGACCTCCTCCCGGTTGTACAGGGTGGTGTAGCTGGGATAGAGCATGGTCCAGGTGGTGCCGGCTTCCAGGCTGATCAGCAGCGCGTCGAAATTCTGGCCATCATCTTTAAAGAACAGAAGATCCGACTCGATGCGCTCAAACACCAGGTTGGGAAATTTCCTCTCCAGTGCCGGAATGATGTCATAGTTGCCCACCGAGGCGACCCTGAGGCGGCCGGCGCGGCGGATCAGTTCATCGGTGTCAAACTCGTCGGCGCGGTAGTCTTTGACCACGAAGGCGTAATGCAGGGTCAGCACCGGGTTGGTGAAGCCCACATACTGGATGCGGTTGGTGGTCATTTGCAGCCCGGAGACCACGATATCAAAAGTGCCGTTATTGATGTTGTCCAGCACCGAGGTCGATGAGTAGGGAATAAAGGCGATGTCCAACTGCATCTCGGAGGCCAGTTTTTTCATCATTTCGATGTCCAGCCCCACCAACTCGTTATTGGCGTTGTAGAACGAAAAGGGCACCTGTAGCGGGTTGTAGCCGATTTTCAGTACGCCACTGGCTTTTATCTGATCCAGAGTTCGCGGCGCCGAGGTCGGATCCAGTTGCTCCGGCTGGTAGTTTTTCACCTCTTCCGGCAGGCTTTGGGCCGATCGCATCTGGGCCACCACTTCGTCCATGACGTAGTCGGTGTTTACCGCCTTATCCAGGGCGGCCGCGGTAACCAGCAGTACGGCCCCAAGAACCACAGGGGTTAAGCCGGCGTAGATCATCAGCCGCACCGGGTTGAGGCGAGCGTGGCCAGAGAGCATGGCAGTACCGCCGACCGCCAGAATGAACAGGTTCATGGCGGCCAACAATGAGGTAAATCGGCTGGTGAACAGGCTGGAGACCATGTACAGCTGAAACAGATCCGAGGGCAGTTCCAGCGAGTCGAGCAGCATGGGTACCGTCAGGTAGACGCTGCCAAACAGGCTGATCAGGCCGTTGATAGCCATCGGCAGATAGGTGGCAAAATCCAGGTCGCTGCCAGCAAACCAGGCGGCAAACAGCACAAACACCAGAGTGAGCAGTTTTCCCAGATTAGGAAAACTGAATACCACCGGAATGATGACATTGGCGTAATCGTCGGTTTCGTCATTGCCGATGTTGTATTTTCGGAACAGCTGTTTGGTTCGCTCAATCAGCAGCGGCAGAATGATGAAGATGTTTCCGGCGGCAAAGGCGGTGATCATCGCGTCTTTGGCGATGCCGGCGATGTCCCGGTAAGAAAATGGCGTCATTACCGCCAGAATGGCCGGCAGCACCCAGTAGGTGAGGATCAGTGTCATCACAACATGGGCGGCAAAATAGACCTGCAGGCGCTGAAATTCGTCGATATCCATGGTTCCGGCCGTGGAGGCGGTCATGGCGAAGATCCCCACCGGCATCAATTTAACGATGTACTGGGTCACCCTATTGAACGCTTCTCCCAGCAGTTGCATCGGTTTTAATAGTGCCTCTTTATCATCGATGGCGATCAGGGCGATGCCAGTGGCGACACAAAACAGCACAATGGCGGGGATGTAGCTGTTGGACATGGAAAAGAACGGGTTAGCGGGGATGTAGAGATCCATCAGGCTGATGGCCTGGGGATCCTGTAACACCGACAAGCTGAAAAAGTCGCCCGCCTGCCATTGGGGAAAGGTAAAGCGTACCAGGTACATGGTCACCAGTCCCAGGGCCCAGATCACCAGCATCAGTTTTCCCACATGCATCGCCAGGCTGCGGGCCTGATGGTAGGACAGATTGCCAAGGCTGGAGATCAGCGACACCATAATGTAGGGAATGATGGTCATCTGCAGCAGCTTGACGAAGGCATCGCCGATGAAGGCCATCCAGGCCAGGGTTTCGCCAAAGAACAGTCCGGCACCAATGCCTGCGGCAAACGACAGTAACACCAGGGTCGACATGCTCATTCCGGCTTTAGGCGCCTGGGCAGTGGCAGTAGTCATAACTTAGCGGCTTCCTGTTTTAGCGGAGCAAGTGGCGATGGCCTGACGGTAACAGTGTAGATACCGTTCGGCTTTTTCGGCGGGATTGAAACGTTCGGCGGCACGGTGGCGTCCCGCCTGGCCGAATTGATGCTGGCGCTGCGGATTGGTGAGTATCGCCAGCAGGTGGCGGCTGTGGGCCTCAATGTCGTCGGCGGGGGCCATGTAACCGCTGACCCCATGCTCGACGACTTCGGGGATGCCATCCACATCACTGCTGACCGTGGGTACACCGCAGGCCATGGCTTCCAGTAACGCCATGCAGAAGGACTCCCGGTAACTGGGCTGAATTACGCAGTTGGCGAGGGGCAAATAGTGTTCGACGTTGCGGATATCGCCGATAAAGCTGACTCTGTCGCTGATCCCCAGTTGATGGCATTGAATTTGACAAGCCTCCAGACAGGGGCCGCTGCCAAGCAACACCAGCCGGGCAGAAACGGCATTGTTTAGGCCAGCAAAGGCACTGATCACCGCCTGGGTGTTTTTTACCGGACGAAAGTTGGACAGGTGCATGACAATTTTTTCATCATCCGCGGCCAGGGTCGCCCGGGGCACGACTTCGGGGTTGTCCGGACGGAATTGATGCAGGTCGATAAAGTTGTGGATGACTTCGATGGGGGTGTCGACCTGGAAATGGCGCTGGATGTAGTGCCGCTGGAAGTTCGAGACGGTGGTGACACAGGTGCTGCGGTTGATACTGAACTGATTCAGGGGGTAAAGGGGTCGATCCTGGCCGATCAGTGTGACATCGGTGCCGTGAATGGTGGTGACGACCGGAAACGGCCTGCGAGTAATTTCGCTGGCCAGGTAGGCGCACAGGGAGTGGGGGATGGAGTAGTGGGCGTGCACCACGTGCAGCTGGTACTGGTTGACGACCTCGACGATCTTGGCGGTTAACGCAAAGGTATAGAGAGGATCCTGAAACAGGGGGTAGTGGATGGCCTCAACCAGATGAAAATGCACATTGGGTTGGTTGCGACTGAGTTTGAACGGGGGGGCGCTGGAGATGAAGTGCACCTCATGGCCGAGGCGGGCCAATTCATGTCCCAATTCGGTAGCCACCAACCCGGATCCCCCGATACTGGGGTGACAGACAATCCCTATCTTCATCTGCAGATGTTCCTTTTTCTTTTGGACTCAGGCTTATGGCCTGGGGCGGCAATCCATCTGGGCTCAGACTCCTGTATTGAGCGCGCTTTGCAGCATCCGGCTTCTGTGCCTGTACTGTTTCGGTAAGTTTCAAGCTATGCAAAAATCGCGAATTTTACAATGTTGAAACGGATCAGTTTCGTCACCGGCTATCGTTATTAGGCCATGATGTGGTGAATTATTGGTCGTAAAGTTGGTTCAGGCTCGATTCAGAGTTCGCTGTTGTTACAACTCTGATATACTGGTCGCTGCCTCGGGGTGTATCACGACAGATACTGAGATTCCAACTGGAGAACCCGCGAACCTGATCCGGATAATACCGGCGTAGGAAAGGTCTAACCTTTGATATCCCTGCCCAAAATCCGGTCGTATCCCTTTTAGTTTTAATGAGACGTCTAAAAGTCATGCGTACCAAAGTTTCCCTGATTGCCCTTGCGGTCTCCTTTGCGGTTCACGCCCAAGAGATCGAAACCATCACCGTTAACGCCGATCTTCGCAACATCGAGCTGGAGCAGTTGCCCGGCTCGGCCACCGTGGTCGACAGCCAGGCCATTAAAGATGAAGGCGGAGAACACTTCGAACAGATCCTGGACTCGATTCCGAACCTGAACTGGTCGGGCGCCACCTCCCGTCCCCGCTACTTCCAGATTCGAGGTGTGGGAGAGCAGGAGGATTACAAGGGCGCGCCCAACAGCTCGGTTGGCTTTATTGTGGACGACATCGATCTGTCCGGCCTGGGTATGGCCGCCAGCTTGTATGACCTGCAGCAGGTGGAGGTGCTTCGCGGGCCTCAGGGCACCCAGTACGGTGCCAACGCCCTGGCGGGGCTTATCTATGTGAAAAGCATGGATCCCAGCGACGAATTTGAGTCTGGCCTGACCGCCACCCTGGCCGAGGACAATCAGCAGACTTATGGCGGCTACGTCTCCGGCGCGGCCACCGACACTCTCAACTACCGGGTGATGGTGCACTCCAACCAGCAGGACGGCTTTCGTGACAATCTCTACCTGGGGCGGGAGGACACCAACGCCCGGGATGAGCTGACCCTGAGAACCAAGTTGTTGTGGCAACCCACCGACCGGCTGCAGGCAAAATTGACCTTCCTGCACGCGGATCTGGACAACGGCTACGACGCCTGGACCCTGGACAACAACGGTTTTGACACCATTACCGACAACCCGGGGGAGGACTCTCAGCGCACCAACGGCGCGTCGCTGAACCTGAACTACGACATCAATGACGCCCTGGCGCTGCGGGCCATTACCAGTTGGAGCAACACCCACGCCACCCACGCCTATGACGGCGACTGGGCCAATGATGACTATTGGGCCGATCGCACCTGTTATGGCGAGCCTTGTGTCTATGTCTACAACTGGAGCAAGGCGCTGAAGCGGGATACCCTCAGCCAGGAGCTGCGGCTCAGTTCCCGGGAAGCGGGGCGCATCTTCGGCGGCACCACCGACTGGTTGGTGGGGGTTTACGCCAACACCCTGGAGGAGGCCAACTACCTGGCCATTACCGAAGCCTATGACGCCAGCGGCAGCTACTTCTCGGATCAAAGCTCCGATTACGACGCCGACAGTCAGGCGGTGTTTGGCCAGCTGGACAGCAGTCTGGGGCGCTGGACCCTGTCCGCCGGTCTGCGTCTGGAGCAGCGTGATGCCAGCTACCGCGACAGCACCGGGGAAGCCTTCGACACCGACGAATCGATGTGGGGCGGTCACCTGTCTGCCAGTTATCAGTTCAATGAGAATCACAACGGCTATGTCCGCATTGCCCGGGGCTACAAGGCGGGCGGTTTCAACATGGGGCTGCCGAAATTCTTGTCCGACAAAACCCAGTACGACACCGAGACCCTGTACAACTACGAGGTCGGGCTGAAAAGCCACTGGCTGGACGGCGCGCTGACCTCGGCACTGGCGTTGTTCTACATGGATCGCCAGGATCAACAGGTGGAGGCGTCGGTTCAGGAGCCGGGCAGTGGTGATTTTGTGCTGTACACCAGCAATGCCACCGACTCGAACAACTACGGCGCCGAACTGGAGCTGAACTACCAGGTGACCGAGGCGCTGCAGCTGCACGGCAGCGTGGGTTGGCTGGAAACCGAGTACGGTGATTACGTGCTGCAGCTCGGCGAGGACAGCTTCCGGGATCTCAGCGGCCGCGAGCTGGCCCATGCGCCCAACTACCAGTTTGCCGTTGGCGCCACCTATCGCCACGATCAGGGCTGGTTTGCCAATGTGAACCTGTCGGGTAAAGATGAATTCTACTACTCCGACAGCAACGACTCGGTGTCCGACCCCTACCAGGTGCTGGATGCCAAAATCGGCTATGAAGCCAACAGCTGGTCGCTGTACCTGTGGGGGCGTAACCTTACCGATGAGAAATACGGTGTGCGCGGCTTCTACTTCGGTAACGAGCCGGATCAGGGGTGGGTTGATAAGCAGTACATCCGTTACGGCGATCCTCAGCAGTTCGGCGTGACCTTCAACTACGACTATTTCTAAGGAGTTGGCAATGCAGTTGTCAGTAGAGATCAGCCTGTATCCGCTTCAGGATAACTATCTGGCGCCGATTCAGTGGTTCATCGCCCGCATGGATTCCTATCCCGAGATTCAGCGTAAAACCAACGCCATGAGTACCCAGATTGGCGGCGATTACGACACCGTGATGGCGCTGCTGGCCACCGAGATGAAGGCGGCCCATGAGCAGTGGGGCAAAGGGGTCTTTGTGTGCAAATTCATTCCTGGTGGTGTTGACCTTGACCACAGTGAGTGATGCCCTGACCGAGGCACTGGCTCAGGCCAGTGCCATGAACCTGTGGGAGGGGCTGGCCGTCGTGCTGGCCCTGGCGTACCTGCTGTTTGCCATGCGCGGTAGCCTGTGGTGCTGGCCGGCGGCGTTTTTCAGCACCCTGATCTACACCGTCCTGTTTTGGGAGGTGTCGCTGCTGATGGAGTCGGTGCTTAACGGCTACTACCTGTTGATGGCGTTGTACGGATTCTGGCAGTGGCGCTACGGCGGCCGCGGCGATGGACTGAGCTACCAGACCTGGTCGGCCAGCACCCATGTACGGCTAATTGGGCTGACGGCGCTGACGGCGCTGGGACTGGGCTACGTGATGGACAACTACACCCATGCGGATCTGGCTTATCTGGATTCCGCCACCACCTGTTTTGCGGTGGTGGGTACGGTGATGACCGCACGCAAGGTGGTGGAAAACTGGCTCTATTGGGTGGTGATCGATCTGGTGTCCATCTATCTGTACATGAGTAAGGGGTTGGTTCTGACCAGTGGCCTGTTTGTGATCTACGTCGGTTTGGCGCTGGCCAGCTATTTCAGTTGGCGCAGTGCCTACCGCACTCAGGGCAATGCCGTTGCGGCCTGAAACCCTGCTCCATCGACTCAAGGGCTATGAGCACTTCAGCCTGCGCCCCTTTGATCGCGGCAGTGCCAACGGACTGTTCGAGGTCATCGGCCCGGCGCAGGAGACCCTGATGCGGGTTCATGATACCTGGGCCACAATGGGCGTCGATCGTGGTCGCGAAGCGGCGCTATGGCACCTGGCGTGTCAACAGCGGCTGGCGCCGGAGCTGATCCACTGGGATCCGGCCCATCGCTTCTGTGTCATGCGGCGCTGGGGACAGGCAGCCGACACACTGCCCCCGAGTGAGGCGATATCGGTGCTGCTGGCGTTTCACCGCCTGCCCGCCGCGCCGGCGCCCTGGGACTACGCCGCCAACCTGTGTTCAGAGCGCTGGCCAGCGGCAAAGCAGTGGCAGGCCCAGCTGCTCGCCAGCGCCTTGTCCGCCGGTCTGTGCCATCACGATCCCGGCCGGGGTAACTGGCTGTGTCGGCACGGCGCACTGCGACTCATCGATTTTGAATACGCCGGCTGGGGCCACCCGCTGTGGGATCTGGCTTGTCTCGACGTGGAGTGGGGCGCCGAGGTCGGGAGTTTGGTGCTGAAGGGGTATTACGCCGCGTTGGGTCTTACGCTCAATGACGCCGAGTATCGGGCGCTGGCCTCCGCCCGTCGCCTGTACCTGGCCACCAGCATCGACTGGTGCCGGCAAGCCATGGAGCAGGGGGGCGATCTGGCCCAGCTGCAGACCTGGCTGAGCCGTTATCAGCAACTGCTCGGTGCCTGCGAGGATTGAGCGGCGCTTGATTCATGGTGAAGATCCGCTAGGTTGAACCTTTAAGGACCTTACAGGCAGGATGCCATGGAAACCACAACAGCGGCGGTGCACATCGCCCGTCAGGGCCCAGTCCGGGTCGTTACCCTCAATCGCCCCAACACCGTGGATGGCCCCACCGCCGAGGCGCAGCGGTCTGCATCTATCGAGTTTGAATCCCGACCCGAGCTTAACGTGGCGGCGCTGGCCGCCATGGAACTTTTGGGGAAACCGATGGTTCCAACTGATAGATGTCTGATATCGAAGGAGTACGGTGTGGTGCTGACAAGGAGGGGAGTGTGAAGACTCGATGGGTGGTGATCGTTGCTCTGGCGGTGGTTCTGAGCGGCTGTAGCACCAAGTTTGTCTACAACTGGCTGGACTGGATTATCGAGTGGCAGGTCGAGGATTACGTCGATCTCGATCGTGGCCAGGAGCGCCAGTTGCAAGCCATGATCGACGACTTGATGGAGTGGCACCGTTACAGTGAGTTGCCCAGGTATCATGCCCAGTTGCAACGGTTGCGCACCCAGCTGGATCACGGTTTCAGTGCCGAGGACGCCCAGGCCCATATTACCGAGCTGGAGCAGCACTGGTTTCACATCTTTGACCATCTGCTGCCCAAACTGGTGCCGCTGCTGCAGTCTTTCAGTGACCAGCAGGTGACCCAGATGATGACGGCGATCAGGAAAGAGAACCAGAAGGACATCGATCGTTATCTGAAACGGGATCTGGACGACCGGGTGGTCATTTCCAACAAGCGCATGGCCAAAAGCCTGAAGCGTTGGGTCGGTAAGTTGACGCCGATGCAGGCTCAGGCGGTGGACGATTTCAACCGTCAACGGCATCAGTCGATGGATTTGTGGGTCAGTTACCGGGAAGCGTGGCAGAAGCGCTTTCAGCAGGCGATGATCGATCGCGCCGACGGGCCGGGACTGAGGCGTGATCTGGCGGTGCTGCTGGTCAACCCGGACAGCGTGCGACCGCAGGAATACAAAGACCAGCTGAGCGTCAATCAGCATCGGTTCGCCGAGTCGCTGGTGGAGATCAACGACAGCCTGACAGGAAAACAACGCAAAAGACTCAATCATCAACTAGGATCCTTGATAGATGATCTCGCTGATTTATCGAAAAAATAGTTTTTTTTGAAAGTCGGAGGGGACGGTTCCGGTCTACTCAGTCAGTAGTCAAAGTTAAAGGAATATGGATATGCAGGCTCTGACCTCCCTGTGGCAAGGATTCTTTCGCGCAACGCAATTCCTGGAAGGGCTGGCGCCTTTGGCCCTTAGACTGTATCTGGCCCCAATCTTTATTCAGGCGGGCTACAACAAGCTTAGCCATTTTGAAGATACCGCCGCCTGGTTTGGCAATCCGGAGTGGGGGCTGGGGCTGCCGTTTCCGGAGGTGATGGCCGGACTGGCGGCCGGCACCGAGTTCTTTGGTGGTATTCTGCTGGTCGTCGGCTTGTTTACCCGCCTTATCAGCCTGCCGTTGATGGTGACCATGTTGGTGGCGGCGTTTACCGTGCACTGGGAAAATGGCTGGTTGGCCATTGCCGATGCCTCCAGTTGGCTGGCCAACGACCAGGTGATGGCCGCGCCGGAAAAACTGGACCGGGCCAGGGCCATTTTGCAGGAGTACGGCAATTACGATTGGCTGACGTCGTCCGGCAAGCTGGTGATTCTCAACAACGGCATCGAGTTTTCCATTACCTACTTTGTGATGCTGCTGGCACTCTATTTTCTTGGTGGCGGCAAATACACCAGCCTGGACCACTTCTGGGGTCCTAAAGCGCGTTAGCCCTTCCAGTTGCCGTGCCGGGGATTGCCGGCGCGGCACCGTTAACCCTAAGCAGCGGCTTCCTTCCGACTCAATAATTGTTTGATTAATAGTCGCCTATCCCTTCTCAAGTCACCTATTTCCAGTTAGCTTTAGAGCCGTAGGTCAGAGACTGTGAGCAGGCTTGGACGCGGGCATACATTCACCTCCGTTTCCCCACTCTGTTCTCAAGATGGCTTGCGTCACGCCACTCTATTAATGGATTAACGGAGAGGGAGACAGCCCTATGACCACTTCTACGCCGAAAGGCGTGTCCATTCGGGTCACCGTGGTGTTTGTGTTTGTCATCGGAACCCTGGTCACCGCCACCTGTGCCATCGGTTTGCAGTATCTGTTTGCCTCCAAAATGGCCACCGAAGCAGTGACGACCCAGGCGACGATGCTGGCCAACACCACCCGGGAGCGAGTTAACGGTGTCAGTACCAAAGCCGCCCACAGCGTGGAGTTGCTGGTGCACAATGCCTCGCTGCTTAAAGAGGGCCGGGTTCAGGTGGGGGAGGTGGATTCCCTGTTTGCCAGCCTGCTGGAAAACAATGGCGAATTTTATGCGGTCTATCTGGGGCTGGCCAATGGCGACTTCTATGAGCTCATCAACCTGGAAGCCAGTCCGCAGATACGGCAGCAGTTGGGTGCATCGTTGGTAGACCGCTTTGTTAAAGTGATCGTTCGGGATCGTCAGGGGCAGCGCATTAAACAGACCCTGTTTCTGGATGATGCGCTTCGGGTCCTGCGTCAAACCGAAGCGGTATCGGAGTACGATGCCCGCACCCGGCCCTGGTTTCAGATCGCCTCGACCTACCAGGTGAAACGTACCGAACCCTACCTTTTTCAGCATCTGCAGGCTCCGGGTCAGACCTTTTCCATGAAAAATGCCGACAGTGGTGCAGTGGTTGCGGTAGACATCGCCTTGTCCACCATGTCGGCCTTTTTGTCTTCTCAACTCAATATCGGCACGCCCATTGGGGGGGGAGAAGCCTTCCTGTTCGTCGGCGATGGCCGCTTGCTTGCGTCTAATCAGGCGGTGGTTGCCGAAGAGCGGCGGGCATTGGCACCGGTACCGTTAAGTAACAGTGAGCGCGCCTATCTGAACTCCATTAGCCCGATCACCGTCTCTAATGAGCGGGACTGGGCCCCGCTGGATTACACGATTTCAGGTCAGCCAAGGGGCTATGTGGTGGAACTGACCCGAATGTTGGCCGACAGCCTGGGGTTAAATCTGGAGTACATCAACGGCTTCTCCTGGTCTGAGTTAACCGAACACTTTCATGCCGGGCGCATCGATGTGCTGACGCCGGTGTATCGCACCGAAGAGAACCGGGACTGGGGCATCTTTTCCGATCCACTGGTGACGATGCCGATGGCCCTGGCAACGCGCAGTGAATCGCCAGTCTATTCAAGCCTGGCCGATTTGAGCGGCCAGGTGATCGCCGTACCAGCGGGCTGGTCCATCGTGTCGGAGATTCGTCGTCACTATCCACAGATCGATGTGTTGGAGGTGGCCTCGGTGACCGAAGCGATGCGGGCGGTGATCGAGGGGAAGGCCGAGGCGGCACTGGAGACCGAAGTGACCCTGAACTACCACCAACGGGTGTTTTATCTGACGGGGTTAACGATTCATGCCGGCATCGACATTGGCGCCATCTCGTTTGATTCGGATCTGCGCTATGTGTTCCAGCCTCAATTGGCACCACTGGCGCCGCTGATGAACCGGGCATTGGCCCAAGTCAGTGATCAAGACCGCGCCTATCTGGAGCAGCGCTGGCTTAATCCTAATGACGCCACCGAAGCGAGTTTGTCACGCACCGTGCCCTATCAGGCCCTCACGACCCTGGCTGCAGAGCCTGCCCGCCATGGAACCTTGGTGGAGATGTCACTCGATGGCCGTGACAGCTTTGTGCTCATCGCCCCCCTGGGCTACGGTCACGACAGCTATTTTGGTCTGGTGCTGGATGTCGATGAAGTGCTGGCGGCCAGTCGTCAGGAGGTGTACCTCTCCATCGCAGTCAGCTCACTGATTATCCTGTTGATGCTGCCGCTGTGTTATCTGCTGGCGAACCCCATCGTCAACCCCATACGGGATCTGGCGGCGGAAAACCGCAAGATAAAACGGCGCCAGTATCATCTGGTCAGCAAACGGCACTCGGTGATCAAGGAGGTCGATGATCTGGCGGACTCCCTGGTGGAGATGTCTGCCGCCATTGCCACCCATGAGGCCCGGCAACAACAGTTGATGGACTCCTTTATTGAGGTGATCGCCCAGGCCATCGATGATAAATCCCCCTACACTGGCGGGCATTGCCGGCGGGTTCCGGAGCTGGGGCTGATGCTGGCTGAAGAAGCCAGTAACAGCGCCGCCCCGTCGTTTCACGATTTTTCCATCGACAATAAAGACAAATATCGAGAGTTCAGGTTGGCTGCCTGGTTGCATGATTGCGGCAAGATCAGTACTCCGGAACACGTGGTGGACAAGGGCAGTAAGCTGGAAGCCAACTACAACCGCATCCATGAGATTCGTACCCGGTTTGAGGTACTGTGGCGTGACTGCGAGATCGCCTATCTGCAGGAACGACTGGCCCGGCCCGGTGACGACCAGGCCGCACTGGCTCGTAAGCGCGGTCAGCAGCAGAAACTGCAGCAGGAGTTTGAGTTTGTGGCCACCTGCAACGTCGGCGGCGAGTTCATGGGCGACGATAAAGTGCAGCGTTTGCAGCAGATCGGCGCCCAAACCTGGATCCGGCATTTCGACGACCGACTCGGCCTGTCGCCGATGGAGGAGCGCCGTCTCGCCCCTGCCTCTGATACCTTGCCGGTGGTAGAGACCTTGCTGGCAGACAAACCTGAGCATCGCGTTCCCTGGCCACGCCAGCCCGACTATGACCCGAAACTGGGGATTACCCTGGAGCCGACGGAACTGCAGAATCACCTGGGCGAGCTGTACAATCTGTGTGTCAGTAAAGGCACCCTGAATAGCGAAGAGCGGTTTCGCATTAATGAACATATGGTTGGCACCATCAAAATTCTCGAGAGCCTGCCGTTTCCACCTGAGCTGGCCAATGTTCCGCGGTTTGCTTCAACTCACCATGAAACCCTGAAGGGCACCGGCTACCCCAGACAGCTGCAGGCTGAGGATTTGTCTGTCGGTGAGCGTATTTTGGTGCTGGCAGACGTGTTTGAGGCGCTCACCGCCGACGACCGGCCCTACAAAAAGGCCAAACCCCTGAGTGTCGCCATCGACATTCTGCACAAGATGGTACTGGATGAGCACGTGGATCCGGAGGTGTTTGCGCTGTTCCTGTCCAGTGGCGTGTACCTGAAGTACGCCAGGGAGTACCTGTCTGAGGCGCAGATCGATGAGGTGGACGTGGAAGGGTACCTGAAACCGGGCCGTTCGGCTTGACGCTGGTTAGCCGAGCATGCGCCGATTGCAGTAACTGGCTTTCTCAAACTCAGACACGTTCATGGCGATGTTGGCGACGTTGGGGTAGCGCTGACTCAGCAGACGGACCATGGCCCGCGATAAAGCGGCCTTCTGGCCGGTGCTGCGTCCATCCATGATCCAGGCGAACACGTGGATAAAGGGGGCGTCTGTCCCGCCAACCAGACCGGTTGAGAAAGGGCGAACCCGGACCTTGATGTCGGCTTCGTTGAACAGGCCGCTGTCCATGGCGATACGGTGAATATCGGTTATGACGTCGACTTCACCGTATTGCTCAAATACATCCTGGGAACACTCCATGACAAAGTGGGGCATGATCTTTCCAATTTTGCTGGTGGGGCGCCCATCCTAACACGGTTGGCAGTGATGACTCAGTGGCCCGGAGCGGTGAACCGAAAGAATCGCCAATGAATGCGGTTTAGAATGTGTTTTCAACTATCTGCGTCAATACTCAAATGGGAAAAGAAGAGACTTTCTTTTTGGTTATTTAAACTGTGGTGTGAATTGGGCTTGTTATGTTTAATTTGAGCAAGCAGTTGTCTTCTTCGGTAGGTTTTGACAAGGCGAACGGGTCTGAGGTTCAGTCAACGGATCGTTTGGAGCAACGCTCGCTGTTTTGGAATCTGTTTTTAAAGGCGTTGGTGCTGATGGTGGTGATCGCATCATGCCTGCTGTTTATTGCTCTCAGGGTCGGACATGGGATCGAGGCCTCAAGGCTCAGGGGGCATACCCAAACCGTCATCGAGGTGGCCCGTGAACATGCAATTAATGATTTCTCTACGGTTTATGGCGATCTGAACTTTCTTGTCAATAATGCCAGTGTCAGCCAATTCTTCCAGTTACCTTCCCCTCAGCACCGCCAGAGTGTCGAGCGGTTATTTGCTAACACGATAAAGACACATAAAATCTATGACCAGATTCGGTTGATCTCCGGTACCGGCCAGGAGTTGGTGCGGGTCGATTACAATAACGGCGAGCCTGGCGTGGTTCCTGTTTCCCAACTACAGAATAAATCGTCCCGATATTATGTGCAGCAGGGGCTGCGCCTGAATAACAACAGTATCTATGTGTCCCCCCTGGATCTCAATATGGAGCATGGGCAGGTTGAGCTTCCCCATAAGCCAATGATCCGTTTCGTACAGCCATTCTATGGTTCGCTGGGGCAGCTTAGCGGCATGGTGGTGATCAACTACCTGGCCGAAGGGGTGATAGGCCACATGCGTAAGCAGATGCAGTCATTACCGGGCGAACCCATGCTGCTTAACGGTGATGGCTACTGGCTGATGAATGACCGCCATGATCTGGAGTGGGGGTTTATGTTTAATAATAATCATAGATTCCCGGAGCAGTATCCCGAAGTCTGGGCCGAGTTTGAGAAGTTGCAGCAGGGGACGCTGTTATCCGGGGACAACCGTTTCGAGTTTGCCCTTATTCAGTATCCGCCGATTCTGGATCCGAAAAGAGAGATTCACGTCGAAAAGACGGCGTCATGGTGGTTGGTCATGCGATACGACAACTCCTTATTGGGGGGAGCCGAAAAGGTTCTAAAAGCCGTATTTGTATACCTGGTCTTATTGGGCCTGCCGTTATTGGTGCTGTTGTCATGGCTATGGGCACTGGCCGCGAGTGGCAGGATTTTCGCAGAAAGATCGTTAAAAGCGGTGAATGTAAGCCTGGAGAAGAGAATTCAGACACGGACAGCGGAGTTAGTTGGAACCAAGAATGCCATTATCCATAGCCTGGCAACGCTTGCGGAAATCCGTGATGATGAAACCGGTCAGCACATCTGGCGAACTCAGTGTTATATGAGGGTTCTCGCTAACGAGTTAACGCGGCATCCGGATTTCGCAGATCAGCTGCACGAAGATAAAATTGATCTTATCTGTCGTTCTGCGGCACTGCATGATATTGGAAAAGTCGGGGTGCCTGATCGGATACTGCTGAAAAAAGGTAAACTGACAGAAGATGAGTTTAAAGAGATGCAAAGGCATACGCTTTATGGCCGTGATGCCATCGACAGTGCCATCAAGGTGTTGACGCGTTTTTCCGGTGGAAAGGGAGGAGGAACCTTCTTACATTATGCCCGGAATATTGCCTATTTCCATCATGAGCGTTGGGACGGCTCCGGTTACCCGCAGGGGGCGCGCGGAGACGCGATTCCCCTTTGTGCCCGGATGATGGCACTTGCCGATGTTTATGATGCGCTGGTAACCAAGCGAGTGTATAAGCAGGCCTATACCAAACGGCAGGCAGAAGAAGAGATACTGCATGGGTGCCCCGGTAAATTTGACCCTAGAATCCTGGCTGCTTTTAAACGGGTGCGGGACGAGTTTTGGGCAATTAGGTGCCAACACTCCGATGATGACCAGTCGCAGTTGGTGGAGATGGAAGCCGCAGTTTGAGGAGCACGAGGAACGCCATCCGGAGGCAGGCCATAGCGGCTTAAAACGGATGGCATCGGCTTGACCCTGCACCAGCCATACATAGAAGCCATACATAGACACCCACTTTATCATCGTCAGATAACGCACTTTAATCAGCGCGTTAGCCAATCTCTAAAGATGGGTGTCCGTGTAGAGCCTTTAATCGTCAGATAACGCACTTTAATCAGCGCGTTAGCCAATCTCTAAAGATGGGTGTCCGTGTAGAGCCTTGGTTAGGCGATTTTTTCTTCGATGCTAAGGGCCATTCTTAACAACTGTTCGTTAAACTCTTTGTTGTCGATTGAATAATGCGCTCTCCTGTGACACGTAGGACATAGAGCGATCACATTTTCCGGGCAATCAGCGCCACCGTCAGCAAGCCTGGTTAAATGATGGACCTCTAGATAAGGTCCTGCCTTAGTTTCAAAGGGTGACTTACTTCTGCAACCTTCACAAACCCCATTTGCACGCTTTTTAGCATATAACTTTATAGCCTCACTACGATACCGGACATGAGCAACTTGTTCTTTAACGTCCACATTGCTCGGGGTCACAGCTGTAGCAATATCGCGCAATTGCTTAAGTGATTTGCTTTTTGTCGGTTTGATTAAGTAAGGAGCCTTTCCATTTACCACGCCCGGAAGCCTTGATTGCGGAAGTACGTCCAAGTGAAAAATGAAAGCATCTCGAAGCTGACCATTTTTGTCTGGTCGCAGCTCGATGTGGTGTTCAATGTAACTACACACCCCGACGAAACGCACAAAGCCTTTTGTCGTCGACTCAAACAACAAGATTTCTTTTTTATTTTTCTGGTGCTCGAAGATTGCCAAATTACCTTTGACCATCTGCATATCACCTTCTTGGCCTTCGCCTGTATACCTAAACGTACCATCAGGGCCGAAACCATCAGAATATCCGAACTCTTCACCAGCATCACTTGTAAATATAAATACATAAGGATGATTAGCTGGCGTAACAATACCACCATACTGTTGCCCTTTGTATACACCGTGAATATCAGAGCGACGGTTATAGATTTTACCAACTTCGAACAAGGAACTCTCCTAATCGCCTAACGCCTGCATAACACGTTTGCTACTATACAGACTTACCTGAATTTTACCGCCTTAGTCACTGTAACTAAAGGCAAACTGACAACGCCGAGTGTAGCAAATCGTGTTGATGCGATTGTTATGTTTCGACCTACAACGACTGACCAACTTCCCAAACGCACGCTACACAAGATACAGGTTTAACATACCTACTTTGTTTGGTATCGAACGTTACTTTATGAAGTGGCTTTACTTGATAATTAGCTAAACATTCAATGTGTGCTTGGCGACCATCGTCAGGTAATTGATGCTTAAATACGTCAACTAAAGCACAAAATAATCGAATACACTTTTCTTCTTTTATCCGACCAAGTTTTTCAATATCGTTTTGATATGCCGTCGTCGTATCTCGCAACTTAAATTCAATTGCTACTATATAACCAGAATCCAATTTAAAAACTAAATCAGTTGGTCCGCCATTTTTAAGATCACATTCCCTACACCATTCAACTGTCGTTTCACCAAAGATACTCTTTGATTCTTTGATAATTGCCTTACCGCATTCATATGCAAAAGCTAACTCAGGCATATGAAATATACCTTCCTGTGCAATATCAGATAGTTCTTTATTTTCACTCTCAGCCACAGAGCAGATTATCTGAGCGATACGATTAATATCCATATTTTACCTTTAGAAACATAACGCTCGGCAAAGCGGCGCGTTTTTCAGCGTCCGCTTGTGCTGCTTGTTTTGGGTAGTAGAGACAACCGCTAAAGTCGACGCCCACTCGGGCTGGAACTACCGGTGCCCAACTTGTCGTGCGCTCAGCCGCCAGCAGGCGACGATGGTTTTATCCTTTGCTTGAAGCTTGCCAAGCCGTATCCGCGAGCAAGCTCGCTTCTCCGTGTACGGCTGCGCTTCAAGCGTGTCATAAATGGGAAATCATCGCTAGACGTATGAGCTATTAGCTCCAAACATTACTGTATAAACATACAGTAATGTTGGGCTATACTGTTGATCTGGCGTGCCCAAAACAGCTTATTATGCGGCGGCTTTACCGCCTTTTATCTTTCGAAACCCGCCGCCTATCATTCCATGCGGGTTGCCAGGAACCAGGGCGAAATTGTTGTTATTAAGCGCTTTATACCGGACATGGCCGTTATCGCCACAGCACGAAAGGCGGATCCGGCTCGCTTAAAAGCGGCGCTCCGCTGATCCTGTGTGGATGGACAGAGGTTTGGCTCGCCTGCGCGTTAGTGAATGCAAACCTCTAAATTGCTGAAATTAAAGGGTAATGGCATTCGCAAATGGGATACTTGGCCGAGCTCCGCCATGTGGCGAGTGTGAATACGCGCCACTGTAACTGTGTGCTCAGCTATCTAACTGATTTTTCGGGCGTTAACGCTACACCTTTACGCGATTGGTTTAAAGGGGAGTGGTCCCAGTTTGTGGCGCAATCCAGCCCAGTCACTTGGTTCGATGGTCAAATCCCGCTTTGGCAGCCAGGTGACTTCGATTTAGGAAACCCCGCCTGACTTTGGTAGAGTATTCTGGTAACTGATTCTCAATTAAGGAAAGGCAATGGATGCCCTGACACTCCTGACCACTCGACACTCCAGCCCCCGCCTGACGCTTCCTGCGCCCACGCCTCAGCAGTTGGATGTGATTTTCAATGCCGGTGCGCGAGTGCCGGATCACGCCGGGCTGACCCCCTGGGAGTTCATTCTTGCCCAGGATGAGGGGCTGAACCGGTTGGGGGAGATCTTTTTTGAAGCGGCCCAGGCCCGGGGAGAGCAGGGCGAGGCGCTGGCGCGGGCACGGTTGTTGCCGACCCGGGCACCGGTGGTGATCACCGTGGTGTCGCGGGTGAGCGAGCACCCAAAAGTGCCGGCCATGGAGCAGCACCTCAGCGCCGGCTGTGCGGTGATGGCGATGCAGATGGCGGCTCAGGCCCAGGGGCTGGGCGGAATCTGGCGCACCGGCAGCTATGCCACCGACCCTGTGGTGCGCCGGGCGTTGAAAGTGGACGGCGAGGATCAGATTGTCGGCTTTTTGTACCTGGGCACGCCGGTCATCAAGGTAACCCCCAAGCGGGCCCTGGACGGGACAGGGTTTGTAAAACGGTTGTAATCACTGGTTCGGACTCATGAGGGCCGTGAGTCCGAAATATTGATGTTCCACACCCTGTATCCGAGTCCGGATTAGGGGTATCCTTTTGTTTTTCCATTACGCTTTGCGACCAACCTGATGCGCATACTCCACACCTCTGACTGGCACCTGGGTCAGCACTTTTATAATAAAAGCCGGGCACTAGAGCATTTCGCCTTCTTTGATTGGCTGATGGGCCAGATTCATGAACTGAGTATCGATGCTGTTATCGTTGCCGGTGACATCTTTGATACCGGCACGCCGCCCTCCTATGCCCGCGAGCTGTACAATGCGCTGGTGGTGGCGATGCAGAAACAGGGCTGTCAGCTGGTGGTGTTGGCCGGAAACCACGATTCGGTGGCCACCCTGAATGAGAGCCGTGAACTGCTGGCGTACATGAATACCCAGGTGGTCGCCGCGCCCGCCGATGACCTCGGTCAGCAGGTGCTCGAGCTAAAAGACAAACAGGGGCAGGTGGGTGCGTTGGTGTGCGCGGTGCCGTTTCTGCGTCCCCGTGATGTGATGCGCAGCAGCGCCGGCCTGGACGACCAGCAAAAGCGCCAGGCGCTGCAGCAGGGGATCGCCGATCACTACCAGCAGGTATTTGCGTTAGCGCAGCAGCGCCGCGCCGAGCTGGATCTGGCGCTGCCCATCATCGCCACCGGCCACCTGACCACCATTGGTGCCTCCTGCAGCGAGTCGGTGCGGGATATCTATGTGGGCACCCTGGACGCATTCTCGGCCAGTCAGTTTCCCGGCGCCGATTACGTGGCCCTGGGCCACATCCATCGCAGCCAGCGGGTCACCGAATCTGAGCACATTCGCTACAGCGGCTCCCCCATTCCGTTGAGTTTTGACGAGCTCTCCTGCGCCAAGTCGGTGCTGATGGTGGAGTTCGACCAGGGCCGGCTGGGCTCGGTCACCCCGGTGGAGATCCCCCGTTTTCAGCCCATGGCGGTGGTCAAGGGCGACCTGGCCCAGATTCAGGAGTCGTTGCAGCAGTTTGCCGATCATGACGGCTCTGCGCCAGTGTGGCTGGACATCGAGGTGGTCAGCGACGACTACCTCAACGATCTTCAGCAGCGCATCGAAGCCCTGATTGCCGACCTGCCGGTGGAGGTGCTGCTGCTCAGGCGGGCCCGAGGCCAGCAGCGCGGCGCTCTGGAGCAGCAACAGAAGGAGACGCTGGCGGAGCTGAGCATCGACGAGGTGTTTGCCCGCCGTTTGCAGGATGAAACCTTTGATGGCGATCAGGGCGAGGTGCGAAAAGAGCGGCTCAATACCCTGTTCGCACAGGTGGTGGAACAGCTGCAACACACCGACACCGAGCAGGAGGCGTCGTCATGAAAATTCTGTCGCTGCGGTTTAAGAACCTCAACTCCCTCAAGGGGGAGTGGAAAATCGATTTCACTCAGGAGCCGTTTGCCAGCAACGGCCTGTTTGCCATTACCGGCCCCACCGGCGCAGGGAAAACCACGCTGTTGGACGCCATCTGCCTGGCGCTGTACCACCAGACACCGAGGCTGTCGGTGTCCCCGACCCAGAACGAACTGATGACCCGCGGCTGTGGCGAATGCCTGGCGGAGGTGGAGTTCGAGGTGAAAGGGGAGGCCTACCGGGCGTACTGGAGCCAACGCCGCGCCCGCCTGGCCGCCGATGGCAAGTTGCAGCCGCCGATGGTAGAGCTGGCCCGGGTGGCGGACGACAGCATCCTGGCGGAGAAGATCAAAGACAAGCTGGAGCTGGTGTCCAGGCTCACCGGCCTGGATTTTGCCCGTTTTACCAAATCGATGTTGCTGTCCCAGGGGCAGTTTGCCGCCTTCCTCAATGCCAGCGCCAACGAGCGGGCCGAACTGCTGGAGGAGTTGACCGGCACCGAGATCTACGGCCGCATCTCCGAGCAGGTGTTTGAGAACCATAAACAGGCTCGCCAGCAGCTGGAGACCCTTAAGGCCCGCGCCGAAGGGGTGGACCTGCTCAGCGATGAGCAGCGGGAGCAACTGCAGTCGCGCCGCGGCGCCGATCGCCTCAAGGAGCAGGGGCTGCAGGTGCAGATCACCGAGCTGAAAGGGCAGCAGCGCTGGCTGCAGACCGAGGCGGATCTGGACGCGGCCAAAACCCAGGCCCAGGCGCAGCTGCAGAAGAGTAAGGATGAGGCACAGCAGCAGCAACCGGCCCTGACCACGCTGGCCCGCAGTGAACCCGCCGAGCGGTTACGGCCGCGCCTCAACGAGGTTCGCCAGCATGAGCTGGCCGTGGCGGAGCACAACCGCGAGCTGGAGAGTCGCAAAAAAGCGTTGTTGCAGTGGAAGCTGGAGGGCGAGAAGGCCCAACAGGCGTATCTGGCGGCGCAGCAGGCGCTGTCAAAGGCCCAGGCCGACAAGGAGCGGTGTGAATCGCTGCTGGCCAAGGTGATCCCTATCGACACCCAGTTGGCGCAGCTGAATAGCCAGCACCAGCAGGCCAAAGTGGAGCTGGAGAAACGCCGCCTCGCCTGGCAGGAGTCCAGGGAGCGGGTGCAGGACAGTGACCAGGCCCTGGCCCGGCTGCTGGAGAAGCTCAGCCACAGTGAAACCTATCTGCAGGCCCACCAGCACCACAGTCAGCTGGGCAGCCATCTGTCCGCCTGGCAGACCCAGCTGAATCAGCTGCAGCAGTGGCAGCAGCAACAGAAGAAGCTTCAGCCAGAACTGTCCAGCGTTACCGTCAGCCTGACCGAACAACAGCAGGCCGCCCAGTCATTGGCGCCCCGGTGCGAGCAGAGCCAGGCCGACTGGCAGCAGACGCAAACGGTGCTCGAACAGGCGAAGCAGGCGCTGACCCAGGCGCAGACCGAGATGGACGAGCCGGCACTGCGGCACAAGTTGACCCAGCTGGATGAGGGGGTCGATGGCCGGGCGCAGCTGACGCAGCTAAACCGACAGTTTGGGGAGCAGAGTCAGCAAGCTGGTGAGCTGGAGGCGTCCCGCCAGACCCTGAAAGCAGCCCAGTCCGAGATTGAGTCCCAGCTTAAGCACAAGCGCCAGGACTATAAGGCTCAGGCGCAGCAGCTTAAGGATGTCACCACCCTGCTGGAGCAGGAGCGCAAGATCGCCTCGCTGGAGGCGCAGAGGCAACAGCTGCAGTCCGGCCAGGCCTGCCCCCTGTGCGGGGCCACCGAGCATCCGGCCATTGCCGAGTATCAGGCCATCGAGATCAGCGACACCGAGCGCCGCCGGGATGTGCTACAGGCCCAGGTGGAAACCCTGCGCAGTGACGGCGTCGAGCTGAAAACCCGCCAGGAGCACGGCCAGCAGGCGCTGCAAGCCGCCGATGAGCAGCATCAGCAAGCCGGCCAGCGGTTGGCGGAGCTGGAGCAGCAGTGGCAGCAGCAGTGCCTGGCGCTCAATATCGGCAGCGGCCCCAGCATTCGCGACAGCCAGCGCCTGGAGACCTACCTGCAGCGCTGTAAGCAGCAAAAGGCCGAGATTGAGGCGCAACTGGCCAAACTGGCCCAGCTGCAGCAGGCTCAACAGCAGGCACAGCAACAGGCCGCCGACGCGGCAGAAACCAAGCATCAGCAGGAGTTGGCCCTGAACCAGGCCCGCTCTGCGGTGGCCACGCTGGAGCAGCAGCATCAGTCGCTTACCGCCCAGTTGCAGCAGGTTGAGGTCGACAGCACCCAGTTGTTGCAAACCCTGGAGCCTCAGCTGCAACAACTGGGAATGGCCTTGCCCGGTGATGACGGTATTGAGGCGTGGCTGGCTGAGCAGACCCGGGCCTGGGAGCGCTGGCAGCTGGCCAGCCAGGCTCAGCAACAACTGGTAACCGAGCGATCCGGGCTGGAGCAGAAGCTGGCGTCTTCGCAGGAGAAACTGCAGCTGCAGGCGCTGGAGAAAGAGGGCGCCGAGGCAGTGCTGGCGACGACAGCCGAGCAGCAGTCGCAGCTCAGGGCCCAGCGCACGGAGCTGTTTGGTGACACCGAGGTGGACGCCGAACGCCAGCGTGTGGCCGAGGCCCTGACCGCTGCCTCCGAGCAGTTGCAGCAGCAACAGCAGCTGCAACAGCAGTCGCAGCAACAGAGTGCCCAGCTGCAGGGGCAGTGCGAGCAGCTCAAGCAGGACGGCCACAAGCTGACCGATCGCTGGACCGAGTCAAGAAAAGCACTGCAGGGCGAGCTGGCGCTGTCGATGTTCGCCAGCCAGAGCCAGCTGGAGCAGGCGCTGCTGGAGCCGGAGCAAAAGGCGCAGCTGCAGCA
This sequence comes from Ferrimonas sediminum, assembly GCF_900100175.1. Classification (GTDB taxonomy): domain Bacteria; phylum Pseudomonadota; class Gammaproteobacteria; order Enterobacterales; family Shewanellaceae; genus Ferrimonas; species Ferrimonas sediminum. The sequence goes on along the minus strand of NZ_FNEM01000011.1, from coordinate 73,636 downwards.
GTTGAAGCAACAGCTGGAGCGGGATCAGGCCGGCTGCGAAGCCCTGGTTAAGGAGTCGGAACTGCGGCTGACGGCACACCGTGACCAACGGCCGCCGGCGCTGGCACCGACACTGACATTGGCGGAGATCAACGACTCCATGGCCCAACTGAGCGAGTCCAGCCGAATGCTGATCAGTGCCATGGGCGAGGTCAAGCAGCAGCTGGATGAGGACGCCCGCCGTCGGGAATCGTTGTCCGATCTGCTGGCGGAGATCGAAGCCAGTAAAGCCAGTGTCGATGACTGGGCGCACCTCAACAGCCTGATCGGCTCCCGCGAAGGGGACAAGTTCCGCAAGTTTGCCCAGGGACTGACGCTGGATCATCTGGTGTACCTGGCTAACCTGCAGCTGCAGCGCCTGCATGGCCGCTATCAGCTCAGCCGTCGCCTCGGCGACGATCTGGCGCTGCAGATTAAAGACACCTGGCAGGGAGACGTGGTTCGCGATACTCGAACCCTGTCCGGCGGCGAGAGTTTTCTGGTGAGTCTGGCGCTGGCGCTGGGGTTGTCGGATCTGGTCAGCCACAAGACCAGCATCGATTCGCTGTTCCTGGATGAGGGCTTCGGCACCCTGGACGGGGAGACTCTGGATACCGCCCTCGATGCCCTGGATGCCCTCAACGCATCGGGTAAGATGATCGGTGTCATCAGCCACATCGAGGCGATGAAAGAGCGCATCGGTGTGCAGATCAAAGTGAGCAAGGTCAATGGCCTGGGTGTCAGTCGACTGGCGGCCAACTATCGGGTTTCCGAGGTTGGGGAAGTGGAAAGCGTTGGCTAACCTTTAAGGGTGCGGCCACCGGGATCGAGTAAGGGGGAAACGAGCAATGGCAGAAAGCATGTTGGACCAGGAACTGGCACAGATGGAAACCGTGTATCGGCTGGTCACTGAATTTCTGGTTAATTACAGCTTCCAGTTACTGGGGGCGATGGTCATCTTCCTGGTGGGGGTGTGGGTAGGTGGCAAGGTTTCAAAGGCGGTGCTGGCACTGATGACCCGCCATGAGATCGACGTGACCCTGTCGACCTTCGTGGCCAACATCGTCAAAGTGCTGGTGATTGTGCTGATTGGCATCATCGCCCTGGGTAAACTGGGGATCAGTGTAACGCCGCTGGTGGCCACCATCGGTGCCGCGTCACTGGGGGCAGGGCTGGCGCTGCAGGGCATGTTGTCCAACTACGCCGCCGGCATCACCATCATCATTACCCGTCCCTTTGTGGTGGGCAACACCATCACAGTCCAGGGCGTCAGCGGGGTGGTGAAAGAGATTCAGCTGGGGCTCACCATGCTCACCAATGAAGATGGCCAGTTGATCAGCATTCCCAACAAGCACATTGTCGGCGAGGTGCTGCACAACTCATTCGAGACCCTGTTGGTGGAGACGGAGATTGGCATCGCCTATGACAGCGACGCGGAACAGGCCATCGGCTGTTTGCTGGAGGTACTGGGCGACAGCCCGCAGGTGGATAAGCACCAGGTGCCCCAGGTTGGCATCAACGCCTTTGGCGACAGTGCCATTACCCTTGGGGTGCGGTACTGGGTGCCCTACACCCAGTATTACCAGATTAAGTTTCAGACCAATCTGGCCCTGTTTAAGGCGCTCCAGGCCAATAACATCGAGATTCCGTTCCCGCAACGTCATGTCACCCTGGTTAATGACGGAAAATAGCCTTGGTTGCGGTGTGCCCTGAGGTCACCGCAATGCCAACCCTAATCGGCACTTATATCCCCTGATTAGCCAGCATGAATTGTCTTCATGGCAATTCGACCATGGTCTCATCCCGTTGCCATAGGCATCGCCGAGTGTTTGCGTTAGGGTGAATGTTAATCGGTGACAGCATGCGTAGGGACAAGGAGTGGTGATGAGACGGTGGAGCGTACTCTTGGCAGCGGTGGTACCGATAGTGGCGATGGCAAAGGAGCCGTGCGCCCGGGTGCAGATCAGTTCCGACTATGGTGGTTATGACATCGGCCTGATCAGCGGAGAGCCTGAGGTGATCGAATTGGGCAACGGCGGGCGATTGGTTTTTATGGCGTTAACCCAGGAAAACAGCGCCGGCATTAAGGTCAGCACCGAGATGCTGTCCGGCAGCAACCGGTTATCGACCAGTATTTTTGTGTCGCCGGACCGACCGTCATCACTGAGGCTGGCCGGTGTCCAGGTGGACGTCAGCGCCGTTGATGGCAAGGAGTAATGGTTGGCTATCACTATCAGTGGTAAACTGGTTCCCCTGAGTGTTGGCAAGCAGCAGTGACCGACGATGAACCCTCGTCTTAAACAGCCCCGAATTGGTTAGCGTTTCCTTTCCTCTAATTTAAATCCTCCCGATAGGGAGACACACGAAATTAGTGAATGAGAGACCCTGATGACTGAGAATCAAAAACACTGGACCCGGTTTGAGTTACTTCACCAGACGGTTCAGAATCCCCATATCCACATTACCGGCACCCGCAGTTATTACAGCGATTTCTGGGACGAGGGCTTTGAGCGCAGCGTGGTGCGTTACCTCCATGGTGATGAACAGACCCGTGATCGCCTGCCCCCCTGGCCCGTGGATCAACTGTACATCGGCGATTGCGTCTGCATCGGTGCCGAAGCGGTGATTTTGATGGGGGGCAATCATACCCACAGGACGGACTGGTTCTGTCTGTACCCCTTTATGGAGCACATCACCGAGGCCTACCAGGGGAAGGGAGACACCCACATCGGCAGTGGCGCCTGGATCGGAATGCGTGCCATGATCATGCCGGGGGTAACCCTGGGTGAAGGGGCGGTGGTGGCGGCCAACAGTGTGGTGACCCGTTCGGTGCCACCCTATACCGTGGTGGGTGGTTCGCCTGCCAAGGTGATCAAAACGCGGTTTGAGCAACCGGTCATCGAACGCTTGCTGGCGCTGGGAATTTATGAGTGGGATGAAGCGAAGTTTGAAACGCTGAAGCCGCTGTTGTGTAACAACGACATCGATGCCCTTGAGACCGCGTTATCGGCTTACGAGGCCCGATAACGGCGACGGTTTCGGCCAGGGCGGTCGTAATGTTTAATCTGTGCCACCAGGCCGAGAGCCGGTGGCATTTTTTTGTAAGGAAAGAGAACGATGTCCAATGCCATCGATGCCGAACTGATGCAACAGCTGAATGGCTTTGATGCCGAGCAACGGTTGCAGTATCTGCTGAAAACCGCCGTTGACACCCGTCGCCTGTGGTTGTTGATTGATGAATATGGCTCGGTCATGTTTAATACCGAAGATGAGGATGGGGTGCCGGTCTGGCCTCATCAGCAACTGGCGGAGCAATGGGCGACCGGCGAGTGGTCGCACTGCAAAGCCGAGCCGATCTCTCTGGCGAAATGGCACAGCCGCTGGACCCGCGGGCTGGAGCAGGATGAGCTGGCGGTTATCGCGTTTCCCCATCAACAGGAGGAGGGCGTGGTGCTGTTCCCGGACGAGTTTGATGCGGAGCTGAGCCGGCTGGAGAAGAAACAACCCCGGCGTTGAGTCACGGCCAACCCGGTATGAGTTCAAGGATGAAAGATGCAGGAATTGGAACTTCGATTGCCGCCGGTGGCGGTGGTGTTGCTGCACGGCGTTGTCGCCTGGTGGCTGGCGCAGTGTGCGTTCTTACCGATGAATCTGGGAGGCATGCTGGCGCTGGCTGTGCCACTGCTGCTGGTCACCCTGGCGCTGGCTCTCGGATTAACCGCGGTGGTGGGGTTTCGTCGCCGCCGTACTACGGTGAACCCGACCCGGCCCGGTGAGGCGTCGCAGTTGGTGACGGCCGGAGTCTACCGCTTCAGCCGCAACCCTATGTACCTGGCATTGCTGCTGTGTTTGTGTGCCTGGGTATTGGCATTGGCGGACGGGCTGGCGCTGATTGCGGTACCGCTGTTTGTCTTGTACATGAACCGGTTCCAGATCGTACCTGAGGAGCGGGCCATGGAGCGGCTGTTTGGTGACGAATATCGCCACTATTGCCGGCGGGTGCGGCGCTGGCTGTGACCGCTGCCAAAGGGGCGCCGCTCAGGGGCGGCCCCGGTACAGCGGTCTGTTGGCCACCAGATGCACGGTGCTGATGCTGCGCTCGTAAAATGCGCCTTCGCAGTAGCCGAGATAGAACTGCCACATTCGAATAAAATCTTCCTGATAGCCCAGGTTTCGAATCTGCGGTAGCGACTGATTGAAGCGCTGGTGCCAGTGCTTAAGCGTCCGCCCATAGTCCTGGCCGATGTCGTGCAGGGCACTGATCACCATGTCGGTGTCGGTGGCGATGTGGCGGCTCAGACGTTCGATGGAAGGCAGACAGCCGCCGGGAAAGATGTACCGCTGAATGAAATCCACTCCGCGGCGATAGGCATCGTAACGCTGGTCGTTGATGGTAATGGCCTGAATCAGCATGCGGCCGTGCTCATGCAAGCGGGCGCGGCAAGTGCTGAAAAAGGTGCTCAGGTACTCATGGCCCACCGCTTCGATCATCTCAATGGACACCAGTTTGTCGTAGCGTCCCTGCAACTCCCGATAGTCCTGTTTCAGCAAGGTGATGCGTTCCGATAATCCCTCCTGCTCCACCCGCTGGCGCGCATACTCATATTGGGCGTCGGAAATGGTGGTGGTGGTCACCTGAACCTGATAATGGCGTGCGGCGTGGATCGCCAGCGCGCCCCATCCGGTGCCGATCTCCAGCAGGGTTTCGCCAGGCTTGAGTTGCAGTCGCTGGCAGATCAGTTCCAGTTTGTGGGTCTGTGCTTGCTCGAGGCTGGCACCGTCGTGAGGGTAGATGGCACTGGAATAAACCATCTGCTTATCCAGGAAGGTCTGGTACAGATCGTTGCCCAGATCGTAGTGGGCGACAATGTTGCGCTTTGACCCGGCTTTGCTGTTGTGGTTACGTCGGTGTGTCAGCAGATTGGACACCTTGGTTATCCAGGACAGTCGCGACTCCAACGCTTCCAGCACCTTAAGGTTTCTGGCCATTACCTGAACGACGGCCACCAGATCCGGGCTGCTCCAGTGGCCCTGAATGAACCCCTCTCCCGCGCCAATGGATCCACCCAGCAGAATCTGCCGATAGGCTCTGGGGTGATGAATTCGAATCACCCCTTTGAGCGGGCTGTTGGCATCACCAAACTGGTGCTCCTGCTGATCCTGAATCACCAGGCAGCCGCCGCGCAGTCGCGGCAGCAGGGCAAACAGAGTGCGTTTTGCTGTGGTGTCCAGCCAGTTGGGCGACACTCGAGTCAGGGTCTTGTCCATGTTATTTCTCCGAAGCTTGCCCGGGATGGGGAATGAAAGGAACGCGCTTTAACCACAGTTTCAAGGCTTGCCAGTAGATGGAGGCCAGCATACTCAGGGTCATCACCGGCATGGCCAGCAGTGTACGGCGCAGCTGGGCGGCGTCGAATGGGTGCCGTTGCATCTTCAGGCTGACCACGAAAGCCTTGCCCTGCTGATGATTTTCCATCTGCAGCTTGAGTTGCTCCCCGGGCGGGCCTATTCGCCAATGGTATTCCATCTGCAGCGGCATAAACGGTGAGACGTGGAAGGCTTTGGGGGTGGGACTTTGCCGGGTCACGTCCACCAGATAGCAATGGCGCTGATTCCAGGGGGTATTGCTGACTTCGGCCAGCAGGTAACGCAACTGCGACTGCTGATCGTAACAGTAGAAGAAGTTCACCGGACTGAAGTAGAGACCGAAGCAGCGCCCCTGGCCCACAAACAGCACCCTTCCGCCTAGATTCTCTCCGCCCAGCTGAGTCACTTTTTGCCACAGTGTGCGTCGAGTCAGCCCCTGTCCATCGAGGTAATCGCGTTGATGGAGGCTAAGCGGAGCCCAGCGGTCGACCCCGAACCAGCCGCTGATGGCATCCAACTGCGGCAGTTCATCGAGATCGATGGCCAGGGTGTAGAGCCGATATCGGAATCGATGGTTGACCGGTCTGAGCCGGTGATGGCCGACCCAGCCTCGATAAAGGGCGCTGTGCAGAGTCATAGGGTGATCCCCAGCCTGGCGCACACATCCAATGCGCTCCTGACTCCGTCTTCGTGGAAGCCGTTGTACCAGTATGCACCGCAGAAATGGCTGCGGCGCTGACCACAGATGCTGTCTCGCTGTGCTTGTGCCGCCAGACTGGCTCGGTCGAAGACCGGGTGGGCATAGGAAAAGGTGCGCAGTACCTTGGCCGAATCGATGTCGGCGCCCTGGTTCAGGGTGACACAGAAGGTCGGCGCGCTCTGCTCCAGGCGCTGCAGGATGTTCATGTTGTAGGTGACCTGTGCCGGCAGCCCGGGATCGCGGTTAAGACGATAGTTCCAGGCGGCCCAGGCCGCGCGCCGTTGGGGCAGCAGGCTGGTGTCGGTGTGCAGCACCACCTGATTGTCTTTGTAACGAATGGCGCCCAGTACCTGCTGCTCCTGCTCACTGGCATCGGCCAGCAGCGCCAGGGCCTGATCACTGTGACAGGCAAAGATAACCTCATCGAAAACCTCCTTGCCGCCATCGTCCAGCGTCAACGCGACACCGTCGTCAAGACGGGTGACCGAGGCCACAGGCGTTGCCAGACGAATCTGTTGTTCAAAGCCCTTGATCATCGGGCCGATATACTCCCTGGAACCGTCGCGAATCACGTACCACTGGGGCCGGTTGCTGATGTTTAGCAGGCCATGGTTATCAAAAAAGCGAATGAAGAACAGCAGCGGGAAATCTCTCATCTGAGTCAGGCTGGAAGACCAGATGGCGGCGCCCATGGGCAGGATGTAGTGCTCGGCAAAGTAGTCACTGAATTGATGCGCCGCCAGAAACTGGCCCAGGGTTTCGTCGCTGCCCAGGGTGTTATCACGCAGCTCGGTTTTGCACAGGCGGTTAAAGCGAAGAATCTCGCGAATCAAGGTCAGAAAGGGCAGGCTCAGGAGGTTGCGTTTCTGAGCAAACAGCGTCGACAGGCTGTGGCCATTGTACTCCAGGCCGGAGGTCGGGTTGTGGACGCTGAAACTCATCTCGGTGGCCTGGCTGGGCACTCGCAACTGGGCCATCAGGCGGCGGAAGTTGGGGTAGGTGCGATCGTTGAAGACGATGAAGCCGGTGTCGATGGCCCAGCTTCTGCCGTCGACTTTCACCTCGACGGTGGCGGTGTGGCCACCGAGGGTGTCTGCCGCTTCAAACAGGGTGATGTCGTGGTGGCGGTGCAGCATGTGACCGCAGGTCAGACCGGAGATGCCGCTGCCGATAATGGCGATCCGTTTTTTCATTGCTTAAGTCCCTTTAAGGCCATGGTTTGCCACAGGCTCTGTGGCAATGCACCGAACAATTTAAGTAACAGAGTGAATCGTTTCGGAAAGTGGATCTGGGCTTTTCCCTTGGCCAAATCGCGAATAATACGCCTGCTGGCATCAGCCACTTCGATGCGCATCGGCATGGCGAACTGGTTTTTATCAGTCAGGGGGGTACGGACAAATCCAGGCGTAATCAGACTGACGCCAATGTTGGATGGGGCCAGGTCGATGGCCAGGGTTCGGGCCAGATAGGCAATGGCGGCCTTGCTGGCGCCATAGGCTTCGGCGCGCGGCAGGGGCAGGGCACTGGCGATGGAGCCCATCAGGGCAAGGCGACTGCCTGGCTGGAGCTGGGGCAGCAGGGCTTGCAGACAGTAGCCGACACTAAGCACATTAGTGGTCATCACCCGGGCCAGCAGAGCGCCGTCGAACTGCTGGGCATCATCGATGTATTCACAGCTGCCGGCGTTGAGGATTGCCAAATCCAGTCCGGGCAGGTTCGATAACTGGGCCTGGGTTTGCTCTGCATCGGTCAGATCAAACTGACGGGTACTGATGTTTGAATGACGGCCCAGCGCCTCCAGAGCGGTGGCATTGCGGCCGCAGGCAAACACCTGCCAACCCTGATTGGCGTAATCCTGCGCCAGTTGCTTGCCGATGCCGGAGGTCGCTCCGGTGATCACCACCCGTTTCATTGACCGGCCCGGCGTTTCACGGCTTTGACCACAGGGCCAAGCAGAGGCAACTGCTCATACAGCATCTGTCCTGCATCGAAATAGTCGCGGTGGTAGTAGATCCGATCGGAATACTTCAGGTGACTGTGCCCCTCAACCAGCACCGTTTTGCCACGGTTGAGCCTGGGGTGAACCAGGGTCATGCGCCAGTACAGCGCCGCTTCGTTGGCACCATGAAGGAGGTCGGTGATCTCGATACTGCTGTGCTGAAGGTTTTGATACAGGCTTGAAAAGTAGCGGGTCAACTGTGTCAGGCCACGGACCCGGTGCAGTGGGTCGATAAACTCGATGTCGTCGTCGTAGACGCTGGTTAACTGTGACAGAGACTGATAGTCCAGTCGCTGATACAGGGCGACGAAGCGCGCTACCAGCGAGGCGTCGGTGTCATCTGTGATGGGCGTGACCGCTGAGTTCATGGGTTACTTTCCTTTTTTCATCACCGAGAAGCGGGACAGTGCCAGCTCGCGGCTTTGGCGATAGTCCACCACCGGCGCCGGATAATCGGCAGGCCGCTGTCGGTCGCTCGGCATGTGAATCATTTTGTTATCTAAATCAGATAACTCTGGGACGTATCTACGAATAAAATCCCCTTGTGGATCGAATTTTTCGCTCTGCCTGATCGGGTTGAACAGGCGGAAGTAGGGCTGGGCGTCACAACCGGTACTGGCGCACCATTGCCAGCCGCCGTTGTTGGCGGCAAAGTCGCCGTCGATCAGGTGCTGTGAGAACCAACGCTCCCCCAATCGCCAGTCGATCAGCAGGTTTTTACTGAGGAAACTGGCGGTCACCATCCGCAGGCGGTTGTGCATCCAGCCGGTGTGCTGCAGTTGCCGCATTCCGGCATCTACCAGTGGGTAGCCAGTGCGTCCCTGACACCATGCCTGAAACAGATCGGGACGGTCATTCCATTGAATATTGTCACCCAGAGGATTGAAATTTTTACCTTTACAGAGTTTAGGCCAGGCCACGATCAGGTGCCGGTAAAACTCCCGCCACGCCAGCTCACTGAGCCAGGTGAAGGGGCCGGAGGCGCTGTGCTCCAAGGCCCACGGGGCGCGCTGTAGCAACTGGTGCAGGCACTGTCGCGGCGAAATCATCCCCAGCGCCAGGTAGGGAGATAACCTGCTGGTTCCATCCACGGCGGGCAGATCCCGCTGCTGATGGTAATGATCCACTCGGTGGTCAACGAACTCGGCCAGTAAGCGACCGATCCCTTCGGCGCTGACCTCCCAGGCGCCACTGCAAACGCTGTCCACCGGTAATCGAATCAGAGCGGAGGAGGCCACGGGCGGGCCGGCCACCGGCGCGGGCAGGGGATCTGCCAGGGTGAGTTGCACCTTTTGCAGCCAGCGACGTCGAAACGGGGTAAACACTCGATACATGGTGTCACTGCCGGTGGTGACGCTGCCAGGCGGCACCAGGCAGTCGCCGTGATGCAGCGACAGCTCGACGCCGCTGGCGGCGACCTGCTGATCCCGCTGGCTCTCATTGACCTCATGGTCGCGATTGGCAAACACCCGTTGGCTCTGGTGTTGATGGCAAAACTGCTGCAGCGCCGCCGGAATGTCCCGGTACCAGGGCACCACCAGATGGTGAAGTGGAATGCCGATGCCGGCCAGTTGATGGCTCAGCAGATTCAGTGCCCGCTCGGTCAGATCCAGCTGTATCGGCGCCACGTGATGGTGTTGCCACTGGGCGGGAGAGCTGATGTATAGCGCAATCACCGGACGGCCGCTGGCTACTGCCGCCGTTAACGCCGGGTTGTCTTCGATGCGCAGATCGCGCCGGAACCAGATCACCGTCATAGCAGGGCCTCCTTGTGGCAAGGGGCTGCCGGAAGTGCCAGGTTTTGGCTGTGAATCCCGGCGAATTCGCCGGTTAGCAGCAGGGTGTGGCCCGACTGGCTCAGTTGCCGGATCACCTTGATGTCGGCGGTTTGAGGTTTAGCCCCCAGGTTTAGCAGCAGTGGCCTTGGTGATAGCCTGTCCATGATGAGCGGTAAACTCGCCAGATTGGTCAGTGGCAGCGGTTGAATCCTGACTCCGGCCAGCGCCCACTCCAGATCCAGCAATTGACTGACGATGGCGGGCGTCGTCTCCAGGTGGATAAGTGCGATGGCGGGCCCCGGGTTGTTCTGGTTGGTCAGGGTAAACCGGGTCGACAGCCTCAGCGATAACTGGGTGTGCAACCAGCTGTCCAGGGCATCGGCATCCGGACGGCCCTGAATCTGCTTAGGCCACTGGGCCAGCCAGGGGCGCAGCACCCGGTTACTGGCCAGTGGAAAGGGGTACATGGCCGTCAGGTGATCCAATTGCTGCTGCAGGCTCTCTCCGTTGAGATTGAGGGCCTGGGTCATCAACCCATCGATCTGCTGCTGCCAGTGGTCGGCGTCGACGTCGGCATTTGGGGTGGTGAGCAGGGGTTTGACCTGGCTGATGGCGACCCCTCTCTCCAGCCAGCCGACGATGGTTTCAATGGTGTCGATATCCTGTTCGCTGTAGAGGCGATGTCCTTTGGCGGTGCGCTGTGGGTTCAGCAGGCCAAAGCGCCGCTGCCAGGCCCTCAGGGTGACCGAGTTGACGCCGGTTCGGGCCGAAACCTCACGGATCGGGTAGCGGGCCTGGGTGTAATCAGTGTTCATAACGCAGTTGCATCTCTTCCGGGTGAGGATTCAGGTAAACCTGATCGCTGATGTAGGAGTTGGGGTACAGGGTCATGTAGTGTTTCAGCAGAGAGATCGGGGCCAGCAGCGGCAGCAGGCCGCGGCGATACTTATCGATACACTCTGCCAGGGCTACGCGCTCTTTGCTGCTCAGCTCCCGCTTCAGGTAGCCCTGAATGTGCTGCAGAACATTGGTGTGAGCCTTTCGGTTGGCGTGCTGTTTCAGCGCCCCCATAAACTGAGACTCATAGCGGTTGGCAAAGGGGGCCAGATCAGAGCCGGCGTCTGCCAGTTCGCGCCCCAGGGTCTTGTACACTTGCAGATCGTGGGCCATCAGCAGGTATTTGTATCTGGCGTGAAATCGGTACAGAGCGTCGGCGCTGAGGCCTTGATGGCGCAGTTGCTGCCAGTCGTGATAGGCAAACACCCGGGTGACGAAGTTCTCTCTGAGGTTGTGATCATTGAGGCGGCCGTTCTCCTCAACCGGCAGGTTGGGATGATCGATCATGATCCGCCGAGCGAACACGCCGATTCCCTCCCGGACCGAGTTGTTGCTGTCCGGTTGATACAGGCTGACCCGCTCCATGCCGCAGGTGGGAGATTTGGCGCAGAACACATAGCCGCTGAGATAGCCCAGGGTGGCCGATGTAGAGCGGGAAAACTCTGTTAGGGGCTCGGTGACGTCAAAACTGCCGTCCGAGGCCTTCACTCGAACCTTGTCTGCGGCCACCAGCCGAATGGTTTGGCGAGGGGTGCCCATACCGATGGCTACCTCGGGGCAGATAGCGCGAAAGTGCACATGCTGGCCCAGGTCGTCCTGGCAGAAGCGGCTCTGTTTGTGGCCGCCGTCAAAGCGTACTTTCTGTCCCAACAGACAGGCGCTGATCCCCACTTGAATTTGGTGCCGATCAAACTTGTACATAGCCTCTCCTTATGTATAACTTTAAGGATAAACCTAGACCATAGTTGTACAAGTTAGCAAGTTGTGTACAACAAGTTGGGCAAAAAAAATCCGCCAGTTGGCGGATTTTTCAATATGGGTAGGGGCTTAGACGTTATCGAACTGGTATACCGTATGGTGTTGATAGGTCTCACCAGGACGCAATATCCCCTTGGTGTGCCCGGGTTGGTTGGGGGCATCGGGCCACAGACCGGGTTCCAGTGCCATACCCTGATGGTGTTTGTAGCACTTGCCATCGTAGGCCGGCGTGCCCCCCAGGTGGTTACCTGTGTACAGTTGCAAGCCGGGTTGATCGCTGTGAAGCGTCAGCTTAATGCCGGAGGCCGGCGACAGCAGTTGCGCCCGGGGCTTGACCTTGGCATCGTCGTCGGGCCACAGGTAGCAGTGATCCAGTCCGCCCACCTGGCGCAGTGCTTCTAATGGCTGGTCCATCAGTTCACCGATAGTGGGGTTGGGGTTGAGATCCAGCGGGTTGCGGCTGGTCTCCTCCAGTGTCACCGGAATGCCCTCCTTGTCGGTCATGACGATGTAGGGGGCGTTGCTGTACAGTTGATAACCGGTGATGGGGCCGCCGAGGTTAAAGTAGCTGTGCTGGGTCAGATTAACCGGACAGGGGCGGTCAACCTCGGCGTTCATGGTAACCAGCCACTGGCTGCCTTTTAGGCGATAGAACACCTCCAGCTGCAGGTTACCGGGGAAGCCGGCTTCACCGTGGGCACTGGTGAGGGTCAGTTTGATGCCATCGTCGATGGGTGTCAGGGAAAACACCTTGTGGTGAAATCCCGCCAATCCACCGTGAAGATGATGGGGATAGAGGTTGGCATCCAGCTCCAGCTCGTAACCGTCTACCAGGCAGCGGCCATTGGCGATTCGGTTGGCCCAGCGGCCCACCACAGAGCCAAGGCAGGCTTTCTGGGACAGGTAATCGCCCGCGCTGTCGCAGCCCAGTACCAGGTTTTGCCAGCGGCCATCCGGTCGCTTCAGTTCCAGTTTGCGTACGATGCCACCCAGCGCCAGCACCTCCAGGCGCAGATGGTCATTTTCAATCTGAATTCTTGGCAGCTCACCGACGCGGTAATGCTCCCAGGGGGACAGTGGGGTGATCTTAACGGACACGACAGGCTCCTGAACTGGCTCTTGTGCTGATGAAGGTAGCATAAAGCTCGGATTGTTTGGGATATTCTTGCATAACTTGCTTAATAACCGCTGATTTTATCGTCTCAGGCATCAGCGCAACCACATCTCCGTAGCAGCCTATGCCATTCATGCGAACGCCGCCCTGATCGCCCAGTGCCGAACGGGTGATCCCGACCAGGGCGTCGATGGCCGGACTGGCAAGCTCAAAATCCCCGCTTAGCGATTGGTGTGAGCTGGCCATCAGCTGGCCTATGGCTCGGTAATCCTGCTGCACCAATGCATCGGCCAATGCCAGTACCCGCTGGTTCTCGCTGATCACGTGGCGGGCTCGTCGGAACAGCTGCGGCGGCATCTGCTGGCGGCCGGCATTGAGTTGGTCGAGGGACACCTCTCTCAGGGACGGCTGGTTAAAGTAGCACGCCGCCTGTGAACACTGCCGTTGACGCTCCTGCTCAAGGTGCCAGTGCGGGCTCATGCCGCCCTGGATATTGAACACCACCAGGTGCGCAGAGTCCGGCATGGGGATGCCTTGCCAACTGAGTGTTTTGCAGTCAATGAGTGTTGCGTGATTCTCGGAAGCGATGGCACTGATCAAGGGATCCACGAGACTGTCCTGGCGGGCATTCACCTCCCGTTTTGCCTGCTGGCTGACCTGGGCGATGCCCTGGGGCGACAGCCCAAGGTGAAACAGGTCATTGAGGCCATAGGTCAATGCTACCCCCAACGAGGCGCTGTCTTCAAGGGCCACCCCGGGAGGCAGGGATGCATGCACCATGATATTCAGACCGGTCAGCCGGTAGCCCCGGGCTCTGAGCGCCATTAATACGCCTTGAATGTGATTGATCCACATTGGATCTCGATCTGACGTGGGCGGAAAATGATCCGGATCCCAGCTGACTTGCTGTGACGGGTCGTCGCTCTGGCCGGCATTAACCTTGTTGCCTCGGGTCGGTGCCATTATTAGCGTGGTGCCAAACCCAATGGCGCAGGGCAGTACAAAGCCATTTTGGGCACTGGTGGAGGCGCCCATCAGGTTGACCCGGCCCGGGGCATGATACAGGGCATGGGCAGCCTGGCCGTATTGTCGCTGAAAGCGGCGGCTGAGATTATCCCAAAGAGAAGTCATAAGTCTGCCCCCGACTCGGAGAGGCGGGGCATTCACGTTGCCCCGAAGAGGGGCAAGTCGGTCTCTGCCAGTCCATGTGCGATCCCAAAATGCAAAATCAAACGGTGTTCACCCTCATCGGGGGGAACCATAGCGCTTCATTCAGCATAGGGCATAGTGCACTTACACAGCAATGTTAGCTGCACTTATCTGCTTTTTTGTGGCTGGCCTGCGCTGTCAGGGCTGGATCTGATTGAGTTTGCGCAAAAAGTGAGCCAAAGAGCTGGTGGCGTAACAGGCATTGTGCTGACTTACATCCGGGCGGTTCACCAACACGGTACGAATACCAAAGGTTTGCGCGGTATCCAGGTTGGAGGGTTGATCGTCAAACATCACCGCGTCGCTGCCTTGAAAGCCAAATTTGCGGGCGATCTGCTCATAGGCATGGGGATCGGGCTTCATCTTGTAACCGGTATCCTCGACCGAAAAGATGCCATCAAAGCAGTCTTCGATGCCGATGATCTCCATCAGGCGACGGGCATAGGGCAGGGCCGCATTGGTAAAGATATACCGCTTTTGCGACAGGGCGTTCAGCTGTTCTGCCAGAGCGGGGTTGTGATGCAGTTTTGACGTGTCGACGTCATGGGCATAGACGCTGAAATCGTCCAGATCGACTTCCGGGTGGTGTTGTTGCAATCCGCGCAGGGTACCGCCGTACTTGTGGTAGTAACCAAAGCAGAGCTCGGTGGCCTGCTCCGGGCTCAGCGCCAGTTTATCGGCAACATAATGCTTCATGCGCGATCCGACCTGATCGAGGATACCGGCTTCGGGATGGTACAGGGTGTTGTCGAGGTCAAACAGAAAAACGGAACGTTCTTGCAGGGGGCTCAATGGGCAAACTCCTTATAATTAGCGGGGTAGAATAAACCGTCAAAGGTTTGCTCTCAAGAGATACGGCGTGTCGCGGACAAATTGCGCAGAGGGATATCGCTATTTACCCCGCTAATGGCACCCTGTTTGCGCTGGAAAACAATAGTTATTACCGATGCAATCTGTTGGTATCTGTATTGAAATGTGGGTGATCTTCGGTAATCTTGATGGTTGGAATATGAGTCAACATCCTGGATGGAGAAAAAAATGACCCCAATGGAGCGCTGGAATACTCTGATAAGCAGCGGTGACGTATCGAGCCTGCCGCAATTGCTGGCGGACGAGGTGTGTTTTCACAGCCCGGTGGTACACACCCCGCAGCGGGGCAAGGCGATCACCTGCGCCTACCTGCAGGCGGCATTTTCAATTCTGATGACGCCGTCGTTCCGCTACGTGAACAAAATCGATGGCGGCAACCGCCTGTCGCTGGAGTTTGTTACCGAGGTCGATGGTGTCGAGATCAACGGCGTTGACTTGATTACCTGGAACGATGACGGCCAGATCGCCGAATTTAAGGTGATGATTCGCCCCCTGAAAGCCATCAATCTGGTGCATCAGAAAATGGCCGAATTGCTGCAGGCGTCGGCCGCGGGCCGTTGAGTCCGGATCCTTTGGGCCAGTGCCGCCGGTACAGCAGTTAAGGGCGGTTCGAGCACCGGGGCGCGGTCGGCCTGGTTGTAACAAACCTGATAGTCGGGACTTGTTTCCGGTTTACCAACTTCCTATACTTCCCGGGTCTTGTCGGAGTGCCCTAGGGCTGAGACCGCATTGCGGAATCCGTGGAACCTGAACAGGTTAGTACCTGCGTAGGAAAACAAGCTACAGCCAGAACGTGCCCGAAATCCCTTACAAGTGATCCCGGATTTTTCGGGTACTACCCTGGCTGAATTCTCGTTTCAGGAACCCGTCCGACAAGCAATTTCCCCTAACTTTTTGGAGATTGCTTATGTCGACCAGACGTAATAACCGTGAACACGCCCAGCGTTACCTCGATGGCCTGCAGGGCCACCCCTTTCCCAATTCAGAAAAACTCTACCTGACCGGCAGTCGTGACGATCTGCGTGTCGGCATGCGAGAGGTGACCCTGACGCCGTCGGTGATCGGCGGCGACCGCGCCAACCCCATTACCCGTGACAACGACCCTATACCGGTTTACGACACCGCCGGCCCCTACAGCGATCCCGCCAGTGACATTGATGTGCGAGCCGGGCTGGCGCCACTGCGCCGTCAATGGATTCTGGAGCGTGGAGATACCACCGAGTTGGCATCCGTGAGTTCGGACTACACCCAGCAGCGGCTGGCGGATGCCGGTTTTGACCATCTGCGCTTCGAGCAGCTGCCTAACCCCCGCAAGGCCAAAGCCGGGGCCAATGTGAGCCAGTTGCATTATGCCCGGAACGGGGTGATTACCCCGGAGATGGAGTATGTAGCGATTCGGGAGAACCTGGGTCGAGAACGGCTGCGCAATGAGATTCTGACCCAGGCCCAACCCGGTCAGAGCTTTGGTGCCAACCTGCCTGAACGCATCACCGCCGAGTTTGTACGCAGTGAAGTGGCCGCCGGTCGGGCCATCATTCCGGTCAACATCAACCACCCTGAAGCGGAACCGATGATCATCGGCCGTAATTTCCTGGTCAAGGTCAATGCCAATATCGGTAACTCATCGGTCAGCTCCTCCATCGAAGAGGAGGTGGAGAAGCTGGTGTGGAGCTGTCGCTGGGGCGCCGACACCGTGATGGATCTCTCCACCGGTCGTCATATTCACGAAACCCGCGAGTGGATCATTCGCAACAGTCCGGTACCCATCGGCACTGTGCCCATCTACCAGGCGCTGGAGAAGGTCAATGGCATTGCCGAAGATCTGACCTGGCCGATCTTCCGCGATACCCTGATTGAGCAGGCGGAGCAGGGGGTGGATTACTTCACTATCCATGCCGGCGTGCTGCTGCGCTATGTGCCCATGACCGCCGAGCGGGTCACCGGCATCGTCAGCCGTGGTGGCTCCATCATGGCCAAATGGTGCCTGTCTCACCACAAGGAGAACTTCCTGTATGAGCACTTTGAAGCCATCTGTGAGCTGTGCGCCCAGTACGACGTCGCCCTGTCTCTGGGGGATGGCATGCGCCCCGGCAGCGTGGCCGATGCCAACGACCGGGCCCAGTTTGCCGAGCTGGAAACCCTGGGCGAGCTGACCAAAATTGCCTGGAAACACGATGTGCAAACCATCATCGAAGGCCCGGGCCATGTGCCGATGCAACTGATCAAGGTCAATATGGACAAGCAGTTGCAGGAGTGCTTCGAAGCGCCGTTTTACACCCTGGGGCCGCAGATCACCGACATCGCTCCGGGTTACGACCACTTCACCTCCGGCATCGGTGCGGCGATGATTGGCTGGTATGGTTGCGCCATGCTGTGTTACGTCACCCCCAAAGAACACCTGGGGTTGCCTGACAAAGAGGACGTGAAACAGGGGCTGATCGCCTACAAGATTGCCGCCCATGCCGCCGACATCGCCAAGGGCCACCCCGGGGCCCAGATTCGGGATAACGCCCTGTCGCTGGCCAGGTTCGAGTTCCGCTGGGAGGACCAGTTCAACCTGTCACTGGATCCGGAGACCGCCCGGGCCTATCACGATGCCTCGTTGCCACAGGAAAGCGCCAAGGTGGCCCATTTCTGTTCCATGTGCGGGCCGAAGTTCTGTTCCATGAAGATCACCCAGGAGGTGCGAGACTACGCCGCCAAAAACGGCAGTGGCGATCCTCTGGCCCAGGTGATCGAACTGCAGGATGACACTGAGATTGTCAAAGGGATGGCGCAGCAGTCCGAGGCGTTCCGACAGCAGGGCGGCCAGCTGTACCATGCCCTTAGTGACGAAGATGAGCTGGAGTCGCAGTCGTGAGCGGGGCAAGCCAGACGGCGCGTCCCATCGTCTGGACCATTGCCGGCTCCGACTGCGGCGGCGGGGCCGGGCTTCAGGCAGACCTGCACACCATGGCCGATCTCGGCTGCCACGGCTGCAGTGTGGTGTCTGCGATTACCGCCCAGAACTCGGTGGCCGTCACCGCCGTAGAGCGGGTCAGCAACGCCACCTTCGTGGCCCAGCTCGATGCCTTGTGGAGTGATCTGCCCCCGGCCGCCATCAAGATCGGCCTGCTGGCCGACGATGAACAGATTCAGCTGCTGGCGGATTGGCTGGGAGCCAGAGAGCGGCGGCCGGTGATCATTCTGGATCCGGTCTTGGTGGCCTCCTCCGGCGCCAGACTCAGTGGCCGCGACGGTGCCGAACCCCGGTTTACCCCGCTGTGGCCCTATGTGGATGTGGTGACCCCCAACGGCGACGAACTGGCGGCCCTGACCGGCCGCTCGATCCAGTCGCCACTGGAGATGACCGAGGCGGCCCGGGCGCTGCTGGCGCAGGGGGCGTCGGCCGTCCTGGCCAAAGGGGGCCATTTCGATCTGATTCCCGGCCGCTGCGTCGATCTCTACCTGGACGCCGACCGCCACTTTCTGATGGATGGTGAGCGGCTGTCCGGCGTGAACACCCATGGCAGTGGCTGCACCCTGGCGTCGGCCCTGGCCAGTTTCCTGGCGCTGGGCTATGACCGGGAGGACGCCCTGGTGCTGACCCGGGCCTATCTGCATCAGGGCATTAGCCACAGTTACCGGCCCGGGCAGGGGCAGGGACCGCTGGCACGCACCGGCTGGCCGGAGCAGATGTCGGCGTTTCCCCGGGTGCCATTGGCGGGGGACGCGTTGGAGCGGCAATTCGGTTTCGACGGCCCGTTCCGTCAACCGCTGACCCCCTTTGAACGGTGCGACACCCTCACCCTGGGGGTCTATCCGGTGGTGGATTCCGTTGCCTGGGTCGAGCGGTTGTTGGCCCAGGGGGTGCGAACCCTGCAGTTGCGGGTCAAGGGGCTGGATGACCAACAGGCGGACCCCATGATTCAACGGGCGGTGGAACTGGCCCGACGCTGTCGGGCGCGGCTGTTCATTAACGATTATTGGCAACTGGCCATAAAGCACGGCGCCTACGGCGTGCATCTGGGGCAGGAAGACATGGTGGATGCGGATCTGGAAGCCATCGCTCGGGCGGGACTGAAGCTGGGGCTATCGACCCATGGCTATTTCGAAATCCTGCGGGCGGTGCAGCTCAACCCCAGTTACGTCGCCCTTGGCCACATCTTTCCAACCACCACCAAGCAGATGCCGTCCCGGCCCCAGGGGCTGACACGACTGGCACGATACAACCGCTTGTTGGCGGGCCGCTGGCCGACGGTGGCCATCGGCGGCATCGATCTTTCCCTGGCTGAAACGGTGTCCCGCTGCGGCGTCGGCAGCGTGGCGGTGGTGCGGGCGGTGACCGAGGCGCCGGACGTCAACCGGGCGCTGGAGGGGCTGTACCAGGCGTTTGAGCAGGGGCGATGTGAGCGGGAGGCACTGTATGTTGAGTGATGACGAATACCTGCGATTTGGCCGTCAACTGCTGCTGGCGGACTGGGGCGAACGGGGCCAGCAGGCGCTGGCCGAGAAGTGCGTCGCCATCATCGGTGTCGGTGGCCTGGGGGTGCCGGCACTGGTCAACCTGGCTGGAGCCGGCGTCGGCCGCTTGCGGTTGATTGACGCCGATACCGTATCTCTGTCTAACCTGCCACGGCAATGGCTGTACCAGCCACAGCAGCAGGGTCTGGCCAAGGTGCGGGCGGCCAAGGCCTGGGCCGAGGTACACAATCCGGCCCTGCGGGTCGAGGCGGTGGTGGCAATGGCCGATGACGCGTCACTACCATCGCTGCTTGAGGGGGTGGATCTGGTGCTGGATTGCACCGATAACCTCGACGCCCGTCACTGCATCAATCGCCACTGTGTCGCACTGGGGCTGCCGTTGGTCACCGCAGCAGCGGTGGGGTGGCAGGGGCAACTTCAACTGGTGGATGGCCAAGGGGCGTGCTTTGCCTGTTTCAGTCCGCCGTCGGAGACGCTGACGCCCAAAAGTTGCCGCGAGGCGGGGGTGGCCGGACCGGTATTAACGGCGGTGGCCGGTATGCAGGCGCTGATCGCCATCCGATGTTTACTTGGGCTTACGGTACCTGTCGACCAGGTGCAGCGTTTTGACGCTCACACCCTGAGTTGGCGCTCGTTTGGCCTGACGCGGCAGCCGCAATGTTCTGTGTGTGGAGAACCGCAATGATCAAGCTCGAGGTCAACGGTGAGCCCATGGCTATCGATCCCATGGCCCTGTCCGGGTTGCTCACGCAACTGAATCAGCAACAGCCCGGTGTGGCGGTGGCGGTCAACAGCCGCATCGTGCCCCGGACACAGTGGGCACAGACCCCACTTAATGACGGCGACAGCGTCGATATTTTCAGCGTAATTGCAGGAGGCTGATGTGCTAACCATTGCCGATAAAACCTTTGAATCCCGGTTGTTCAGTGGCACCGGAAAATTTTCCTCAGACGCGCTGATGGTCGACGCCCTGGCGGCCAGTGAATCGCAACTGGTTACCCTGGCACTGAAGCGGGTCGACCTCAGTGGTGGCCGTGGCGACTTGTATGGCCCGATTCGGGAGTTAGGGGTCGACTTGTTACCCAACACCTCGGGGGCCAAGACCGCAGAGGAAGCGGTGTACGCGGCGCACCTGGCCCGTGAGGCCCTGGGCACCCACTGGCTGAAATTGGAGATCCATCCGGATCCCCGCTATCTGCTGCCGGATCCCATTGAAACCCTCAAGGCGGCGGAGCAACTGTGCCGGGAAGGTTTTGTGGTGTTGCCTTACTGCCATGCCGATCCTGTGCTGTGTAAACGGCTGGAGGAGGTGGGTTGTGCCGCAGTGATGCCGCTTGGGGCGCCCATCGGCAGCAATCAGGGACTGACCACCCGCGAGTTCTTACGGATCGTTATTGAACAGGCTGGCGTCCCTGTGGTGGTGGACGCCGGGATTGGCGCTCCTTCCCATGCCGCCGAAGCGATGGAGTTGGGGGCCGACGCGGTGTTGGTGAATACCGCCATCGCCGTTGCCCGGGATCCGGTGGTCATGGCCCGCGCGTTCAAAGGCGCGGTGCAGGTCGGGCGCCAGGCCTATGAGGCGGGGTTGGGTCAAGTTTCTGCCGAGGCCAACGCCTCCAGCCCGCTGACCGGATTTCTGGGGTAGCCCATGAGCTTTTATGATCTGTGGCAACAGCAGCAGTGGGAGCATCTGGCCCTGACCATCAATGCCACCACCGAGGCCGAGGTCAGGCAGGCCCTGGCGAGTCCCAGACTGGATTGGCGGGGGTTTATGGCGCTGGTCTCGCCGGCGGCCGCGCCCTATCTCGAGTCGATGGCCACGCGCTCCAAGGCGCTGACCCGCCAGCGCTTTGGCAACACCATGGGTCTGTATGTGCCGCTGTACCTGTCCAACCTGTGCGCCAACGAGTGCGATTACTGCGGCTTTGCCATGAGCAACCGCATTAAACGTCACACCCTCACCGATGACGAGCTGGGCAGGGAGATGGATGCCATCAAAGCAATGGGCTTCGATGCCATCCTGCTGGTAACCGGTGAACATCAGACCAAGGTGGGGATGGATTACTTCCGGCGGGTGTTGCCGAAAATCAAGGCCCGGTTTTCGACGGTGATGATGGAGGTGCAGCCGCTGCAAGCCCAACACTACCGTGAGCTCAGGCAACTGGGACTGGATGCGGTGATGGTGTATCAGGAAAGCTATCACCGTTCTACCTATGCCCGGCACCATCTGCGCGGTAACAAGCAGGACTTTCGTTATCGACTGGAGACGCCGGATCGACTCGGTGAAGCCGGCGTGGATAAAATCGGCATCGGCGCGCTGTTCGGTTTGGCCAATTGGCGGGTGGAAGCGGCCATGGTGGCCCTGCACCTGGATTACCTGCAGCGCCGCTACTGGCGCAGTCGCTATTCGGTTTCTTTCCCCAGGTTACGGCCCTGCACCGGCGGGGTGGAGCCCGTCAGCCCGCTTGGGGAGCGCGAACTGTTGCAGCTGATCTGTGCCTTGCGGCTGTTTGGACCGGAGTTGGAGTTGTCGCTGTCGACCCGGGAGTCGGCCAGCTTCAGGGACCATGTGATGACCCTGGGACCGACCACCATGAGCGCGGGATCCAGCACCCGGCCGGGGGGCTATGCCGACACCAGCGAGGATCTGGCCCAGTTCTCCATTGATGATGCCCGGTCACCGAAACGGGTGGCCAGCGCCATCGAGGCGGCAGGGCTGACGCCGGTATGGAAGGACTGGGACCGGGCCCTTACCGGTCACTAGAGGCAGGTTTTCTCAGCGGCAGGGGCACTCCGGTGCCCTTTTTTTTCTTTTCGTTACTCCCTAGCCCCCCTCAACGACAATTTTTTGCCTTTCGTGTTTCCCGTCTCCTACAGGCGGTGGGCGCCGGCATGACCGCCGTTGCCTGAGCCCGGCGGTGCGTCAGTTACATCAATGGTTGATTGACGGCCTCGGCGATCAGCAATGCAGTGGCGGCGATTTGGTTTCGCCGGCCCTGTAAACCTGGTGCTCAGGCGTCAAAATCCGGCCCCCGAGCCGAGGTGGTGGTGCCAGCGATGGGCTGGGTGCTGGTCAGCGGGCTGCACTGTTTCAGGATCTCGGCAAAGCGCTTGCCGGCCGGTCCCAG
Source organism: Ferrimonas sediminum (assembly GCF_900100175.1). Taxonomy (GTDB): domain Bacteria; phylum Pseudomonadota; class Gammaproteobacteria; order Enterobacterales; family Shewanellaceae; genus Ferrimonas; species Ferrimonas sediminum. The sequence continues at coordinate 51,174 of NZ_FNEM01000011.1, read as the reverse complement.
GTTATCCTGGTTTGGAATCACCAGAGTCAGGGGGATCAGGTGTTTTTCGACGCTGGAGTACAACGACACCAGGTCGCCACTGGCCAGCGCTTCTGACGCCATGTGATCCGGTATCCAGCAGAACCCCACACCCTGTTTCAGAATGTCGATGGCATCGAAAAAGTGGCTGACGGTCCAGCGCTCCTTGGCTTTCAACCAACCGACATCTTTATCGCTGTCGCGGGCGGCGGTGCCGGTGTCCCGAATTACAATCTGCAACTCTCGCTCCAGTCGCCCGGAGTCCACGGTCTGTTCACGGGTCAACGGATGGTTGGGGTGACAGCAGAGGAGCATTTGGATCATCGCCAACGGCGTGCCCAGATGACCGGGGGGCACATGACCGGTGATCACCAGGTCGGCGCTGCGGTTGATGATGGCATCGCTGCTGCCGCTGATGATGTTGTCGATGACGGTGACGCGGGTACCCCGGCTTTCCGGATAGAAGCGGGATAGGGCATCAAACAGGTACTGGGACGGGTAGATGCTTTCGCGGGAGATGATCAGCTCGTGCTCCCAGCCCTGTTCCATGTTGCTGGCCAACTGTTCCAGTTGCTCAATCTGTTGAGTCAGTTGTCTGGAGCGGCGCAGCAGTACCTTGCCCTCTTCGGTCAACTCAGCCTTACGCCCCTTGACGCGAAGCAGCTGCACGCCCAGTTGCTGCTGCAACTTGGCCACCGCGTGGTTGAGGGAGCTCTGGCTTTTGTTCAGGGCGGCGGCGGCATGGGCATAACCACCATAATCCACCACAGCTTGGAGGATGCGCCACTGCTCCAGGGTCGAATGAGGCCGGTACATAGTTCTAATCCTTAGATAGGTTTGACCGATATTATGCAATTTTATTTCTGTTTCCTGCAATTAATATAGTCAGCAATCCCATAGAGATACCGAACAAGGATACCAGACCATGAAAACCCTGTTGATTGTAGATGCCAGCCCTAACTCCGCCACCTCCAACACCCGTAAACTGACGGCCGCGTACGCCGATGCCTGGCTGGCATCCAACCCAGGCAGCCGCATCATCCGCCGTGACGTCAGCGGCAATGCCATATCCCAGTTGAGCCAGGACACCATCGGTGCTTTCTATACTCCGGAAGATCAGCGCAGCGAGGCACAGCAGCAAGCGGTGGCTTTGTCAGACGAACTGGTGAATGAACTGTTTGCCGCCGATGAGGTGGTACTGGGCTCGCCGATGCACAACTTTTCTGTGACGGTGGGCATGAAGTCCTGGGTCGATCAGATCTGCCGCGTCGGCCGTACCTTTAACTATACAGAGCAAGGCCCGAAAGGGGAGCTGGCCGGTCGTAAAGCCGTGATCGTCGCATCAAGCGGCGGCGACTACGCCGACGGTACACCGATGGCCCATCTGAACCACAACGACACCTACCTGAAAACCGTACTGGGCTTTGTCGGTATTACCGACGTGTCTCTGGTGTCTGCCGGTGGGGTGGCCATGGATGCCGGCGTGGTTGATCAGGCGCAGGAAAAGCTATTGGCGCTGGTGTAACTCGATGCCCATGGCGTCCAGTGTGGGCGCCATGGCCTGGTGGTTGGTGTTGACATAGAGTCGGCGCCACAGCTGTGAGCCACTGAGTTGCCCCTGCTGCCATCGAGTGATGAGCTGAGCCGCCAATTGGCGGCTCAGCTGTTTGCGGTACAACAGCGGACCCTGGCGGATCAGTTGCGGGCGGGCGTTCCACCAGCGCCAGTTGGGGGGGGCAGGTTGGCCAAAGTAGTGCTGGAATAGCCTGGACTGGGTGGCCAGCAACTGATCTTCATCCAGGCTGTCCTGTTGCCAGACCGCCAACGCCATCTCGGCGTCAAACAGTTCACCGGCCCGGTAGCCGCGGGGCGTTGTCGGGGGTAGGGGACCCAGCTGATCTCGAAACGGGACGCTGTGACCCAGGGCCTCGCCAAGGGCGGCAGTCAGTCCGTGCAGATCCGCTTCCCACTGTTCACCCTGGTGGGAGGTCAGTGGTTGGCCAGCCAGGGCATACAGCGCCTGGGACTGACGCGCCAGTAGCTGTTCCACATGGCTATCGCGCCACTTGGATTTGCTGCGGTAGACCACTTCGGCAACACCGAAATGGTGGCCGACGATGTGGCGTTGAATGACCCTGAGCCCGGTGCGCTTGCCCGGCGTCAGCGTTACCACACCCAGATATCGGCGTTGGTCCCATACCTGCCAGCTGTCGTCATCGAGTGCGGCAAGAGTCAGCCCCAGCGTGTGGGTCAGGGCGGTAAAGGCTGCCCGGCTCAGCTGACGGGGATCGAGATTCAGGTAGCGGGGAGCGGCATGGGGTTGCCAGGGCAACTCCCGATTCGAAACTGGCAAAGACTGCAGCCAGTCGGCGATTTGTCGGGGATCGCTGAGGTAGTTGCCCGCCAAGGTATGCCGGATGCTGCTGGTATACCCCTGCGCCTTGGCATGGAGGCTGGCAGCCTTGAGAATGCGATCCAGTAGCAGCAGGGTGTCGTCGCCGCCGCGGTTTTCCCAGCCGAGCCAGACGTACTGGCTGCAGCGTTCGCTCGGGCTTTGATACAGGTAGCGGCCGACATCCTGGCGTCGCAGTGGCAGCAGTTCCTCCTGATCCACACTTTCCGCAGTCTGACAGCCAACCCGATCCAGGCGCAACTGGCGTTTGCTGGTGGTGGTCAGATTTAGGTAGGCCGCCTCTGCGGTCAGTTGCGTTACCGGCTGGCTGGGCTGATGTTCCAGGGTTGCCAGGGCTTTGCTGGCCAGATGGTGGCACTGGGCCAGTTCTTGTGCCCGGGCCGGGACGGCGCGCAGTTGATCCGTCAGTTGCACTAACTGGGCCAGATAACGTTGCTGCCGAATGACGGTATGGGACTCGGGGGGGCGAATCAGTTTCTGACACAGATCCAGAGTGTCGCTGGCAAGCCCACACGGGCTTACCAGCAATCCGGACAGGAGCAGCGCCCTAGGCGGTTTGACCCAGTTGGCTTTCACGGCCAAACCACTCCTTGGAACGGGCGATTCGAGTGGCCACGTCCACGGGATGGGCGGGCAGTGACTCCACCTGCTGAAGTCGTGGCAACAGCCCTTCACCGTTGGCGATCTGAATCGCCAGTCCCGGGCGGGCATTGAGTTCCAGCAGCAGCGGGCCCCGCTCGGTGTCCAGCACCATGTCGGTGCCCAAGTAGCCCAGCCCGGACATCTCATAGCATCCTGCCGCCAGAGTCAGCAAACGATCCCAGTGTGGAACTGCCATGTCTGACAGCAGTTTGTTGGTGTCCGGATGATGGGTCACCGGCTGGTCAAACTGCACCGCCCGCAGGGCGCGGCCGGTGGCGATGTCGATGCCGACGCCCACCGCACCTTGGTGCAGATTGGCTTTGCCGTCGGAGGCGGCGGTAGAGAGACGCAGCATCCCCATCACCGGGTAGCCCTTGAAAACAATCAGCCGAATGTCCGGCACCCCTTCAAAGGAGTAGCCCTCAAACACCGGATCAAACTGAATCAGGGCCTCGATCACCGCCACGTCATTTTTGCCTCCCAGGCTGAACAGGCCCGCCAGGATATTGGAGACATGGCGTTCCATCTCGGCCAGGGTGATTTCACCGCCGGAGGGTTTGAAAAAGCGCCCTTCGGACACCTTGGTGATCACCAGAATCCCCTTGCCGCCGGAACCCTGGGCCGGTTTGATGCAGAAGCCGGCAAAGCCGCGAATGCGGTTGGTGAGATCCCTGATCTCGTGCTGTTCACCAATCACCGAGATTAGATGCGGCACGTCGATGCCGCCCTTCAGGGCGATCTGCTTGGTGCGCAGCTTATCGTCCACCAGCTTATACAGCGAGCGTGGATTGTAGCGGCCAATGTAGGAGATGTTGCGCTGGTTCATCCCCATGATGCCCTTGGTTTTAAGCTTGGATGGGTGACAGAACAGCATCAATCGTCTCCCGCCAGAGGCTTAAAGCGGCGCAGCTCAAGAAGGCGGTAGCCGGTGTATTGGCCCATCATCAGCACGCCGGCCAGAATCACCAGATGGATGCCCAGGAAGTTAAACACCCAGTGCTGCACCAGAGGTGCAACCATACACAGATAGGTAATGGTGGCCACCAGCAGGCTGCCGCCGCCCTGGATCGCCACCTCTTTCGGGCCTTCCTCTTCCCACAGGATCGACATCCGTTCGATGGTCCAGGCCAGGATGATCATCGGGAAGAAGGTAATGGTCAGCCCTTCGGTTAACCCCAGGTTGTAGGCCAGTACTGTAAAGCCGGCGATGATGCCCAGCACCACGATCACCACCGCGCTGATCCTCGATATCAGCAACAGGTTGAGGTTGGACAGGTAGCCACGAATGTACAGACCGACGGCAACGATCAGCAAGAAGCCTACCAAGCCGGTAAGCAGGGTAGTCTGGATAAAGGCCAGGGCGATCAGTACCGGCATAAAGGTGCCCGAGGTTTTCAGCCCGACCAGCACCCGCAGGAACACCACCACCAACACGCCGATGGGAACCAGCATCAGGCCTCGAATCAGGCTCTGCTCTTCCAGAGGCAGGGAGTACAGTGAGAACGACGCCAGCCCTTTGGCAGTCATCATATCCAGGGCCGTGGCCATCGCCGGGCGGGTGTCCCGAATAATGGAGAAGGTCACGGTAGAGTTGGCGGCGCCGGTGATATCCAGGACCGAGGCGCTGGAGCGTTGCCATAGCAGCATGTTTTCTTCGCGGCCACTGGTGCCGGTCAGGGGATCAAACAGGTGCCAGAGGCCGTTGTCATACACCTCGACAATGGGCACCAGCGATTGGCGGCGGCGACCATCTTCCAGTCGCAGGCCGTGACCCACCCGGGCCGGAATCTTGGCGGAGTGCAACAGCTGCACCATCAGCTCTTCCGGTTTGTAGTGGCTCAGCAGCAGAGCCACATTCTGGGCCTGTTCGGTTTCGGACAGCATCTTGGCGATCTGCTGGGCGTACGACAGATTGCTGGCGCTGCGGCTCCAGGCCAGGTCGATCAGCGCCTGGGCGGCGGTGTCCACGCCTTCGGCCCAGGTTTCTGCCAACGGTTCCTGTGGCGGTACCGACTCCGTTAGGTCGGAGCGGCCACTGGCCACCAGGTTGGCGGTGAAGTACAGCTCCTGTTGGCCCATGGCTTCCCGTTTGGTCCACACGGCACGGCGGGCTTGCTGCTGGCGGGCGACCGTGAGCCCATAACCGGGCGAGGCGGCGCTTTCGGACAGGATCTCAAAGCCGGGGTCCTCCGGCAGGGCCAGCGACACCTCGATGGGTTGGCCGTTGGCCTGGAAGGCAACCCGCGCCTCTACGGTCCAGTTGGTGGTCTGAGCGCCGGGCACCAGAGGAATGCCGTCAACGACATGGCGATAGATCGAGGAGCCGATGCCCAGGGACAGCAGCAGCGCAACCAGAAAATAGAAAGGTTTCTTAGAGGCCATTGGGAACAGGTCCGTTATTCAGTGGGTTTAGCAGGCTTTTTGGCCGGTTTTTTACTCTGGACATGGCTGCGGCTAACGTCCACCACGGCGATGTCCTTAATGAACTTGCGTCCCAGCAGCAGCGGGTAGTCCAGGTGGCTGCGATCGTTCAGGTTCAGCTCGGTGTCGGCAACGTAGTCTCCGATCTTCAGTCGCGCTCGAATAACCGGGCGCTCCTGTTTGCCGTCGGCGGCGCCCTTTTTGATCTGGGCGATGCGCTCGACCTTGGCTTCAATGGTCTTGGCTTCGGTGTCCGGCGCTTCGCGGTTAGGGACATCAAAACGCACCCACTGTTTGCCGTCGCGCTCAAACAGGGTGATGTTGCGGGCATCGATGGAGGAGGATTCGGCACCGGTGTCGACCCGGGTTTCAAACTCCATGCCGACCTCTTGCACGTAGGTGCGTTCGACTTCACCCAGTATCAGCTTGTCGCCAATAGGAGACTCAGTGCTGACTTCCGGGCAGGTCACCACAGGAACGGCCTGTTTCTCCACCAGCGCGGTCAGCTGGGCATTGACTCCGGCCATATCGGTCACCAGTTGTTCCATATAGGGCTGGTTGGGATCCGCCTTTGGAGTACAGGTATCGACAATCAGAGTCTGCAGCTGGTCGGTTTGCTGGTTAACCAGCTGATCCAGATGTGCTTGCTTGGCGGCCTCTTTTTCGCCATTGAGGTTCGCACAGCCGCCCAGCAGGGACAACGTCGCGAAGGTTACGAGCAGGTGATTCATCTTCATCTCTGATTCCTTATCCTTTGGTAAGGTCGATATTCATGATTTTGTTCTATTTTGTGGCGATCAGTATGGCACGTCTGGGGGCCGGATGTCCCTCGACAGTTTTACTGGGATCGGTCGGATCCAGATAATCTTGTAACGATTGATGAGTCATCCAGTCAGTTTGCCGCTGTTCGCCCAAAGTGGTGTCGGCCTCATCGACGATACGGACGTCGTTAAAGTCGCATTTTTCAAGCCACAGTTTTAAAGCCTTTGAGGAGGGCAGGAACCAGCAGTTATTCATCTTGCCGTAACGCCCTGGTGGCACCAGTATGGTGTTTTCGTCCCCCTCTACGACCAGTGTTTCCAGAATCAGTTCCCCGCCTTTGTTCAATTGGTTTCGCAACTGCAGCAGGTGGTCGATAGGAGAGGTGCGGTGGTACAGCACCCCCATGGAAAACACGGTATCGAATGCCCGCAGTTCCGGCAGTTGCTGAATGCCCAGGGGAAGCAGGTGAATGCTGTCCGGGTTGCCGGCGATGGCCTTAACGGCAGAAAACTGCGCCAGAAACAGATCCGACGGGTCGATGCCGATTACCAGTTCGGCCTCTTCGCCGAGCATGCGCCACATGTGATAGCCGCTGCCGCAGCCGACGTCGAGTACGGTCCGGCCTTTAAGCGGACTGATGTGGGGCAGCAGCCGATCCCACTTCCAGTCACTGCGCCACTCGGTGTCGATGTGGATGCCGTGCAGATGGTAGGGGCCTTTACGCCAGGGGTGAAAAAACTTGAGCAGGTTGTGCAATTTCTGGGTGCGGCCCTCATCCAGTTGGGCACCGCTGCCAAATTTTACCTGGGTCTTGATGTCTTGTTGATCCAGCGCCATGGTCGGCATCTTGGCCACCACCTTTTCCCATTTTGGAAAGTCGCCGTGGGCGTGCAGTTTACGCCATTGGCTCAACTGGGTGGGGCAGGTTTCCAGCCAGTGGCTGAGTTTTGAGTCGGCAATGCGTTGGAAGAACTGTTTAAACTCGATCATTTGATGGCCATCAGCGAGGTAAAGTTCAGGTTCTGGTACCAGCTGCTGTACTCGCTGAAACCGGCGTCCTTGAAACGTTGGTAATGTTGTTGCTTGCTGTCTGGCTTCATCACATTTTCCAGCGCGGTACGCTTCTGGCTGATCTCCAGCTCGCTGTAGCCGTTGGCCCGCTTGAAGTCCAGGTGCATCTCATCCAGCAACTGATGCAGGCGCTCGCCTTCGAAGCGCAGTTTCTCAGAGACAATGACCACGCCGCCGGGCACCAGGCCCTGATAGATCTTCTTCATCAGATCGGCGCGATCTTGCGGTGGTAAAAACTGCAGGGTGAAGTTCAGTACCACCAGCGAGGCGTTTTCGATGGCCACGTCGCGGATGTCGGCACACACCAGCTCCACATCGGTGCCACTGACGAAGGCGTTAAGGTGTTCTTGAGCCCGGCTGACCATCGCCTCGGAGTTGTCGACGGCGATGATGCGGCACTGGTTGTCGCCCACATGGCGGCGCATAGACAAGGTTGCCGCCCCCAGCGAGCAGCCCAGGTCATAGAGCCGGGTGCGATCCTGCGCCACCCGGGCACAGATGGCGCCGATGCCATCGATGATGGCCCCGTAGCCGGGAATCGAGCGGGAGATCATATCGGGGAAAACGGAAACGACCTGCTCATTGAAACGGAAGTCAGGGATATCTTGCTGCGGGGTCGCAAAAATCTTATCGTGCTTTGGCATTCTGGAACGGTTCTCTTCAGGTGACGCGCCGATTGTAGTGCCGACGCCTGACGCCAGCAAGTAAACTGATAATAGACGCTGTATTTCCACTGCAAACTGCTGCAAATCTGTTCATCTGCTTGTGAACTGAGCAACTAAGCCCAAACAAAGGGAACCACGACTTCTTAAAGTGGTGACTTTTCTTTATAATCGCGGTTTTGCCGAATTTTTCCGGTATGGGCCTGGCGAACGCGCAAGGCTTCCGTACTGCCAACAACTTAGATAGGATCCGTCGATGCGCAGCCATTATAGTGGACTCGTTACTGAAGCCCTGGTGGGCCAAGAAGTTACCCTGGTCGGTTGGGTAAACCGCCGCCGTGATCTCGGTGGTGTGATTTTCCTCGACCTGCGTGACCGTGAGGGCATAGTTCAGGTGGTTTACGATCCTGACCTGCCTGAGGTGTTTGAAACCGCCTCCAGCCTGCGCGGTGAGTTTTGTGTTCAGGTCAAAGGCCTGGTGCGCGCTCGTCCCGAGAGCCAGGTGAACGCCAACATGACCACCGGTGCCATCGAGGTGCTGGGTAAAGAGCTGACCATCCTGAACAAGGCGGCGCCGCTGCCCATCGATTTCAATACCGACGTCAACGAAGACCTGCGTCTGAAGTACCGTTATCTGGATCTGCGTCGCCCGGAGATGACCGAACGGATGATCTTCCGTGCCAAGGTGACCTCCGAAGTGCGCCGCTTTATGGACGATGCCGGCTTCCTGGATGTGGAAACGCCGATTCTGACCAAGGCAACCCCGGAAGGCGCCCGTGACTATCTGGTGCCAAGCCGTACCCATAAGGGCGAGTTCTTTGCATTGCCGCAGTCACCACAGATCTTCAAGCAGCTGCTGATGATGTCCGGCATGGACAAGTACTACCAGATCGTCAAGTGTTTCCGGGACGAAGACCTGCGGGCCGACCGTCAGCCTGAGTTCACCCAGATCGATATCGAAACCTCTTTCATGAGCGCCGAGCAGGTGATGGCCAGCACCGAATCGATGATTCGCACGCTGTTCAAGAAGATGCTGGACGTGGATCTGCCTGAGTTCCCGCACATGAGCTACGCCGATGCCATGCGCCGCTTCGGTTCCGACAAGCCGGATCTGCGTAACCCGCTGGAGCTGGTGGACGTGGCAGACCTGTTGAAGGACGTCGAGTTCAAGGTGTTCAACGGCCCGGCAAACGATCCTCAGGGACGTGTCGCGACTCTGCGCATCCCCGGTGGAGCCAAGCTGTCCCGTAAGCAGATCGACGACTACACCAAGTTCGTCGGCATCTATGGCGCCAAGGGCCTGGCCTGGGTGAAGGTTAATGAAGCCGGCAACGGCATCGACGGAGTTCAGTCTCCGGTGGCCAAGTTCCTGACCGACGACATCATCAACGCCATCGTCGAGCGCAATGGCGCCGAAGCCGGCGACATCCTGCTGTTCGGTGCCGACAGCTACTCGGTAGTGACCGACGCCATGGGCGCGCTGCGCCTGAAAGCCGGTGAAGATTTCGGCCTGACCGTGGATGAGTGGAAGCCGCTGTGGGTGGTGGACTTCCCGATGTTTGAGAAGATCGACGGCCGTTTCCATGCGCTGCATCATCCGTTTACCGCGCCGCGCGACATGACACCAGAAGAGCTGGAAGCCAACCCTGAAGCGGCCATCTCCGATGCTTACGACATGGTGCTGAACGGCTGTGAACTGGGCGGTGGTTCGGTGCGTATTCACGACCAGGAGATGCAGGCCACCGCGTTCCGCATTCTGGGTATTGATGACGAAGAAGCCCAGCTGAAGTTCGGCTTCCTGCTGGAAGCACTGCGCTACGGGGCGCCACCGCATGCGGGTCTGGCCTTTGGCCTGGATCGTCTGGTGATGCTGATGACCGGTGCCACCTCCATCCGTGACGTGATGGCCTTCCCTAAGACCACCACGGCGGCGTGCCCGCTCACCGATGCGCCCAGCCCGGCCAATCCGGATGTGCTGGAGGAGCTGGCCATCGACCTGGTGAAACAGGAACCGAAGCAGGACCAGTAAGACGAATAACAAAGCTGCCTGCGGGCAGCTTTATTGTTTCAGGCCGGAACCGGGTTCCGGTAACAGGAGAAAAATTATGGCAGGTCACAGTAAGTGGGCCAACATCAAGCACCGCAAGGCGGCACAGGACGCCAAGCGCGGTAAGATTTTCACCAAACTGATTCGTGAGCTGACCGTGGCCTCCCGCGAAGGGGGCTCGGATCCGGCTTCCAATCCACGCCTGCGCGCGGCCATCGACAAGGCGCTGTCCAACAACATGACTCGCGACACCGTCGATCGGGCGGTGAAACGCGGTGCCGGTGAACTGGATGGCCAGGTGCTGGAAACCATCATCTACGAAGGTTACGGCCCCGGCGGAACCGCGGTGATGGTAGAAACCATGACCGATAACCGCAACCGTACCGTCTCCGGCGTGCGCAGCGCGTTCACCAAGTCCGGCGGTAATCTCGGTACCGACGGGTCGGTGTCCTACCTGTTCGAGAAGAAGGGCGTTATCTCCTACGGCGAAGGTGCCGATGAAGAGCAGATCATGGAGATCGCCCTGGAAGCGGGTGCCGATGACGTCGACACCAACGACGACGGCAGCATCGACGTGTACACCACGCCGGTGGAGTTCGGTGCCGTAAAAGACGCCCTGGATGCCGCCGGGCTGGAATCGGTGAACGCCGAAGTGACCATGATTCCCTCCACCAAGGCGGAGCTGGATGCGGCCACCGCGCCAAAGTTTTTGCGGCTGATCGATGTGCTGGAAGATCATGACGATGTTCAGGAGGTGTATCACAACGCCGACATCGCCGACGAGATCATGGAGCAGCTCGACGAATGACCATCATCCTGGGCATCGACCCCGGCTCACGGATCACCGGCTACGGTGTGATTCGAAAGGTGGGGCGAAGCCACAGCTATCTTGGCAGTGGCTGTATTCGTACCCCGGACGGTGAGCTGCCCGAGCGCCTCAAGTGCATCTTCGATGGCGTCAGCGAGTTGGTGCGCCAGTTTCAGCCCGATGAGTTCGCCATCGAGCGGGTGTTTATGGCCCGCAACCCGGACTCGGCGCTAAAGCTGGGGCAGGCGAGGGGGGTGGCCATCGTGGCCGCCACCAACCTGGGCCTGCCTATCAGCGAGTACAGTCCGACCGAGATCAAAAAGGCGGTGGTGGGCACCGGCGGGGCGGAGAAGTCCCAGGTTCAGCACATGGTGAAGAGCATCCTTAAGCTGCCTGCGACCCCGCAGGCCGATGCCGCCGATGCCCTGGCCATCGCCCTTTGCCACAGCCATACCCGAGAGAGTATGGTAGCCATGGCAGGGAAAGTTACGGCCCGTGTTCGTGGCCGGTTACGATAAAGAGACACAATGTGATTGGACGACTTAGCGGAATTCTGATTGAAAAACAGGCACCGGAAGTGCTGATCGACTGCAATGGCGTTGGCTATGAAGTGCAGTTGCCCATGACCAGCTTCTACCAGTTGCCGGATCTGGGGCAGCCCTGTGTGCTGTCCATCCACTTCGTGGTGCGTGAAGACGCCCAGCTGTTGTATGGCTTTGCCACCAAGCAGGAGCGGGCCTTGTTCCGGGAGCTGATTAAGACCAACGGCATTGGCCCGAAGATGGCGCTGGCCATCCTGTCCGGGATGTCGGCGGAGCAGTTTGTGGCAGCGGTGCAGCGGGAAGACATTACCGGCATCACCAAGGTGCCCGGTGTCGGCAAGAAGACCGCCGAACGGCTGGTGGTGGAGATGCGCGACCGGATGAAAAATTTTGCCGCTTCGCTGGCGACCCCCAATGCCGACAGCTTTGCCCTGGGCAACGCAGTGGAGGATACCTTCATCACCGCGCCGGATGCCACCGACGATGCCATTGCCGCGTTGGAAGCCCTGGGCTACAAGGCTACCGTGGCGAAAAAGGCCGTGGATAAGGTTCATGCCCCGGGTGCCAGCTCCGAGAAACTGATTAAAGATGCCCTCAAGGCGATGATGTAGGAGCGATTGGATGATTGAAGCAGACAGGCTGATTGCCCCACAAGAGCAGGACACTCAGGAATCGGTCATCGATCGGGCCATGCGGCCGAAAAAACTCACCGATTACACCGGCCAGAAGGAGGTCTGCAGTCAGCTGGAGATTTTCATCGCCGCCGCCCGTCAGCGGGGTGAGGCGCTGGATCACACCCTGATTTTTGGTCCTCCGGGGCTGGGTAAGACCACCCTGGCCAACATCATTGCCAATGAGATGGACGCCAGCATCAAGTCCACCTCCGGACCGGTGCTGGAGAAAGCCGGCGATCTGGCGGCGATGTTGACCAACCTGGAACCCAACGACGTTCTGTTTATTGACGAGATTCATCGGCTCAGCCCGGCGGTGGAGGAGATTCTCTACTCTGCCATGGAAGATTATCAGCTGGACATCATGATTGGCGAAGGGCCGGCGGCCCGCTCCATCAAGCTGGATCTGCCCCCCTTTACCCTGATCGGTGCCACCACCCGGGCCGGAGCCCTGACGTCGCCGCTGCGGGCGCGCTTTGGCATTCCGCTGCGGTTGGAGTTCTACAACGTCGGCGATCTGACTTCCATCGTCAGCCGCAGTGCCCAGGTGCTGAATCTGGAACTGGACCAGCCGGGGGCCATCGAAGTGGCCAAACGCAGCCGTGGCACGCCGCGTATTGCCAACCGGTTGCTGCGGCGGGTGCGGGATTTCGCCGAGGTGAAGTACCAGGGCAGCATCGATAAGCAAGTGGCAGCCGAAGCACTGGGCGTGCTGGATGTGGACAGTGAAGGCTTCGATTTCCTGGACCGTAAACTGCTGCTGACCATCGTCGAGAAGTTCGCCGGCGGGCCGGTAGGGCTGGACAACCTGGCGGCGGCCATCGGCGAGGAGAAGGAGACTATCGAAGACGTCATCGAGCCGTTTTTGATTCAGCAGGGCTTCATACAGCGTACACATCGAGGCCGAATGGCCACCGATAAGACGTTCCTGCACTTCGGGCTGGGAAAAACCGACTGAGCCGGTGAAATTCCCTCTCGATTAGGCGGTCTGTATCATTAGGGTATAGGCCGTTTTTTATAAAGGAAGACAGTGATTAAACGACAATGGGTGATCCAGGGGGCACAGTTGGCCGTGATGGTGCTGCTGGCGCTGTGGCTGGGGGGCTGGATTCGTAGCCTGATGATGGTACCGGTGTCCGATCAAATGCCGGCGATCACCTTGCCGGAATTGAGTCGGCAGCAGGGGCAGTGGCAACCCAGTGGCCATTCCTCGGATATCAGCCGCGGCGGGCACCGGTTGGTGTATCTGTTTGCGCCCTGGTGCGCCATCTGCGAAGTCACCTTTCCCCATCTGGCGCAGTGGCAGCAACAGGGGAAAAATGTGGTGCCGGTGGCGCTGTCCTACACCAGTCTCGACGAGGTCTCACGCTTTCTGACTCCGTTTGCCGATCAGGCACCCGAGCAGGTGTTGCTCGGCAGTCAGGAGTTGTCCCGTTATCTGGATGTGGTGGCCTATCCCACCTATCTGATTGTCGATGAACATGGCACCGTGATATCGAAGCGGGTGGGGTACATGCCGGAGTGGTTGTTGTCGCTGTATCTCAACCTGAATGGAATCTGAGGGCAACGCGCGAACCCGGTGAGGGAGATTGTGTCGTCTACCGGAATGGTCGGCCTAGAAATCGTAATGGATCATCAGCGACGGACCCTGGTAGTTGAAGATGACGTCGACATTAGAGTAGCTGCGTTTCTCCTCCACCTCCAGTTCGTAGTGCTGCCAGGCCAGGCCCAGCGCCAGGTTGGGCGCGATGTAATGGGTCAACTGCAGGCGAAGGTCCAGCAGGCTGCCGTCGATATCGTCGAACGAGACCTTGAGATATTGAGTATGCAGGGCCACCAACCAGCCATCGGCAAAGCTCCAGCCGGCGATCAATCCGATATCCGGTAGTGGGGCAGTGATCTCGCCGAAGGCGCGGTCGGCTACCTCCTCTTCGCCGCCTTCCCCAATTAACTTGATCTCGCCGTCGAGCTCGGCATATATATCCATCAGATGCAACCCAAGGGTGCCCATGATGCTGTAGTCGCTGCCCTGAAACAGGGTGCGGCTGTAGACCAGCTGGTAGATATCCACATCCAGCTGGGAGCGCAGACGCGCGCCGGAGTCGACCCTATAGCGGTTGCCCTCCCACTCGAACTCGTAGCTCTGCTCCGTCGAGCGGCTCTCGGCGCTGCGATGCAGAGACAGGTAGTTTAATGCCAACAGGTTCGTGTCGTCGAAGCGGTAGGTCAGCTCGATAAAGGGGCTGAACTTGGATTCCTCCAGCGCCAGGTCCGACTCAAAATCGATGCGGATTGGCGTGTTGCTTATAGTGGTTTTGGCGCCGAAACTGGAGTCCACCTCTGCCCAGAAGCCGCCGACTCGGACGCTGAAGCCAGGGTCGAAGGGGCGGGCGGACAGTGGTAGCGAAAACAGTAAAACCAGCGGCAGAAGTCTCATAATATCTACTTAGGATACAGATGGTTGCTTTGAGCATAGGCCAGCGATGCCACCCTAGCCAGTGTACCGGGACTACTGGACGTGTTGGCACACCCGATTGCGGCCGCTCTCCTTGGCTCGGTAGAGTGCCTTGTCGGCTTTACTTGTAAGGGAACTGACGCTGTCACCCTGGTTGAAGGCGGCGACGCCGAAACAGATGCTGAGCTGGCAGTCGTTCTCGAACTGGTGTCCGGCCACCGCCAGACGGATACGGTCAGCCAGCCGCCTTGCCTGACCCAGCTCCGTTTGCGGACAGATGATCAGGAACTCCTCGCCTCCCCAACGACCGGCGTGATCCGAGCTGCGCAGACTGCTTTGAATCAGTTGGGCGACGGTGATCAGCACCCGATCCCCCACCTGGTGACCATGGCTGTCGTTGACCCTTTTGAAGTGGTCGATGTCCCCCAGCAACACACACAGCGGTGTCTGGTAGCGGTTTGCCCGATCGATCTCGGTCTGAAAGATGGCATCCAGCTTCAATCGGTTGGCGATGCCGGTGAGTGGGTCGATATTGGCCTGCATCTCCAGGGCTTGTTTCAATCGCCACAGTTCGGTGACATCGGTGGAGATGCCCACCAGTTCGTTGATCTCTCCCTCGTGATCCTTGAGCGGATGCTTGGTTTCCAGATAGACCGTGGGGTTACCCAGTTCGCGCTCGACGATCACCTCCTCCTGGTTGGCCTGCCCCTGATCCAGAACCTTCTGGTCAATCTGCTTCAGTTGCTCCTGGGTATCCAGGGGAAAGTAGTGGCTGTCACTGAAATCGGGCAGCTGGCTTTCGTCAATCTGGAAGATTTCCAGGCAGGGTTTGTTGGCGTAGGTGTAGCACTGGTAACGGTTTTTGGTGTAGATGCAGGCGCCGGCGTGATCCAGAATCTGCTTCAGCCGGTTTTGCTGTTGTTGAGCCTGCTGCAGTTTCTGCTGGTAGCGAAATAGTTGCAATGCTAGCAGTGCGATGATGATGATCAGGGGGAGAACAAGCGCCGCCATTCGGAGCTCCAGGCCGGGTACCTGCATTGATTGTTATTGAGTTGTAGGGGAAAGTCCACTTATGGCGGGGAAAAGAAAACGGGGCGTTGCACGCCCCGTTCTCTCTAAAATACGCAGTGCTTGGCGTAGTCCGTTGCTTCGTTGGCGGTCCAGTCACCCTTGGGCGTCTCTTCCATCTTCTTGCACCAGGCTTCACTGCCCACTTCCGGGCTACAACCGCTAACCAGTGCCGCTAAAGCCAAAGCAATCAATGCTTGTTTCATCTCTTTCTCCCAAATATGGAACTTTTTTGTGTGACCGCATATTACCGTAATGTTCATTTCGGGTTAAGCCGATTGCCGCGGGCGTCGATAAAAAGCGGAGCTGGATTAAAAAAGCCCCTGTTAAAGGGGCTTTGAATGTAACCGGTACTGTGCCGCCCTTACGGGTTGGGATACGTTACGACGGCGCTTCCCGGACGGTGTCTAAGGGTGGCTAGACGCTCAGTTACACTGGTGCGGATACGGGATATTATCCACAAACTCGCCAGAGCAGCTGGTATCACAAGGGCCGCACAGGTTGCGCTCGGGGCGCTGCACGTCGTGACAGAAGTAGCAACCGATGCCGGAGCCTTTCTCTACGTGGTTATGCATACGATCCCAAGTGCGGGGCAGGTTCTTGCTGCCGTCGTGGCACTGGGCGCACACCTGCTCTTTGGGGCCCTTAAGTTTGAAGCCCATGGTATCGAGTTTGGAGTCGGTAGTCAGATCCAGAGACTCCTGGTGACACTGGGTACAGTCCGCCACGTCGCTGGCTGGGTTGACCCCGTGGTTGATCATCTGGAAGGTGTCGGTTTCGATCCACTCGTAGGGTTCATTGGTTGGGTAACCCATGTTGCTCAGGCCATTCTCAATCGCTTTGGTTACGTCACCGGAAGCCTTCAGGTATTCAAAGGTGTCCAGGGCGATCATGCGACCGTCTGCGCTGGTCATGGGCTGGTGAGCGGTCTTGTACTTGAATGGAGTGAGTTTACCGTCATTGACAGAGCCCAGAGGGCGGGAGGTCGGATAGAGCCCGGTCTCGGGATCCACCTTGGCCAGATCGCCCAGCAGGTAGTTGTCACTCTTACGGTTCCAGAAACGGATCTCAGGTACCTGGTTCGCCAGCTTGTCGGTGTGTGGGTGGCCAGGGCCAGATACGCCATCGGCCGGAGTCCCGTCGTGGTGGAACTGCCAGTCACGGTGCATCTCGGTAGGCATATGGTTTGGCGCACCCAGATCCTTGGCGTAGGCAGGGATGTGGCAGGACTGACACGCTACGCGAGGCACGTGGCGATCCGGCTCTCCGCGGCGGCCGGAGCTGGCGTGGCCGGTTCCGGAGTCCATACCGTCGTGGCAGGCGCTGTTGGCACAATTGATCTCTGAGCCACGAACGATGTCATCGGTGGGTCGCAGATCGGAGCCTTTGCCGATCACTCGGTGGCTCTCAAACTTGTGGCAATCCTGGCACTGCAGGTTGGCGCCGGTCACATTCATGTGAACGTCGAAGTGGGCGTCACCGTTAGCCATCAACGCGGAGGAGAGGTCACCGCGCTTAACGCCATCGCCGCCACCGGCATAGGCGTGGCACTTCAGGCAGTTGGTGCGCTCAGGCGGAGCGATGTTCTGTACATAGCCGTCCAGATCCGCTTGGGCGGTGCCGTCGGCAGGGCCCAGGGAGCCATCGGATTTGCGCACGCGATTGAGGGCGTAGTCCTTGTTGTGGCACACCAGGCAGTCGACGTTGGCACTGGTGTCTCCTTCGCCGGGCTTCAAGCCACGACCTGCGTGGCAGGAGCCACATACCGGCCAGTCACCTTCAATATTGATGCAATAGCTGTTTACGCCGTTGGTCAATTTGCCTTGCAGGGTGCCGGGTTGGTTGGTCATGTCTGGGGTTTCGCCGGTCCACTGGTAGTGGGTGGAGCCAAACATCTCTTCATACTGGCTACCGCCTTCACCGCCATCATGGCAGTTAATACAGCCACTGGGGTAATCGGTCCAGCTCAAGTTGGAGTGGGGGTTGTCTACGGCACATCCGTTTACGGGCTCAATGGCGCACTGGCCGCAGGAGTTGAGGTCCCAGACGGAGGCATCATTGTCATTGCAATCAGCGGATGCTTTTACGCCATCGCCATCGAAATCAATGGGCTTGGCGGCGTGTGTCGGTAATGCCAGCGTGAACAGAAACAGCCCACTGATGGCCAGCAGTCGGTTCGTTTTCATCAAAATTCTCCATGTCGCTTATAAAGGTCGACAATATTAGTTTTTGTTGCCGCCGTGTACTTTGTTGATTATGTGTGGCGGCACTATTTGTTGTTTAACTATCGGTGTTGCTTTGTGGCTACCTCCTCTTTAATTGGTTATTTGCGGCTCTAATTTAGTTAGCACTAAATTAACATTGTACTAATTTAATTGGCAGTGACTATGTTCACACTTTTAATATGTGAAATTACATTAACTGATGTATGCATTTTTGTTTTTTTAGATTTGGATATTGTTGTGAACCATTCGAGCGCGCAGTACATTATTGTTATGTAAGCGCTTGTTTTTAATGGTTTTATGCTGGAGTTGGGGGTGGTGATTTTCGGTTGCTGGTTAAGGGGGGATACCGGGTTGGAATGAATGATGGAGCAACAGATTTTACTAACGTGGCGCCGTGATGTTTTATCGTATAATAATGGATAATAGTTAGTAATTTATATTATTACCAATGCTTTTATAGACTTGCTGTCGGTATTTGTTAATTGGTAAATTTAATTCCGGTCAACTGTCGTTTAAGAATGGCGATTGGATTGTGTTGCCTTAATTGTAGAGTGGGAGGTGCTAAGGTTAGCCTTAATAAGTTTCTTGAACATGATTTAATGGCATCGAGGGGGCCGTTTCTCTGGCGTTAATGTGTTAATTGGCACGCGGGAGCTTGACCGGGGCGAGCCCGGTTAATTCAACAACAGGCACGGCTCCCTGTCTTTTTAGCAAGTCGGGGCTCAACCACCGGAGTGGTCGCCGCGGTTTTGACCATAGCGCGGACCCTCGTCATCAATGCTCAACCAGTTCGGCTGACTATCGGTGTGGATGTGGTAGGTGGGGATCACCTGATTGACATCATCCAGAGAGGCGACCGACAGGGTCAGATAGTCGGGGTAGCGATCATCCCGAAAGCTCAGGCTGGTACCGCATTGGGAGCAAAACCCCCGAAATACGTGCTCCGACGAGGCGAACTCGGTCGGGATCTGCTTCTGCCAGCGAACCTGATTGCGATTAAAGTCCATCCAGGCCACAGCGACCCCGCCGACGGCCTTTCGGCACTGGCTGCAATGGCAATACTCCGCGGCAAAAGGCGCGGCCGAGGTACGGTAGCGAATGGCGCCGCACAGGCAACCACCTTCAAGGGTAGAGAGGGTCATCCTAGCACTCCATGCTGGATCATTTTGGAGTGATCAGTATACGGGCTACAGGAAGGAAAACGGTGTGGTTGTGGAGGAAAAGGTCACTGCTGCCGCCAGGCAGTGGAACGGCGGCAGCAATGACGAAACGGGTTAGCGGGCGCTAAAACTCATCAACACCTTGCCACCGCTGTCCAGTAGCAACAGGGTATCGCCCACCACCTTGGTGGAATCGGCCTTATCCAGGGTGGTCAGAAATTGGTGCTCCAGCTCCATACCGGAGGGGCAGGCCATCTGGGTCACGGCGAACGGACCGGCCTGAATGCCCTCGGACCCGGACTCGAATCGACCCTGATAGCGATTGCAGCCGGCAAAACCAGAGGCGATACCATCGTCGCTGAGCATCAGGCTCACCGCCTTATCGCCCATGCCGAGATCGGCAGGTTGGCCATTGATGTCGGTCAGTTGCCACTGGGTCTGGGTCAGGGCGGTGGTTGCGGGGGCGGCCACTTTGCTCACCAATACACTTAGGGGCTGGGTGTCAAAGGCCGGTACCGACTGGGTATTGATGAACATCAACTGGCCGTCCGGTGACTCGATTCGGGCGCTGATGGTGTAGCGCATCCCCTCTTTGATGGCTTTGGCCGGGTAGCTTAGTGAGAAGGCGTAAGGAGGGCCTCCTTGCGCCTTGAACTGGGTGTTGGCCAGGGTTTCGGCGGCCACATCCATCTTTGAGGTGTCCTGCAGGGCAACTTTAACCACCGAGTCCTGGGGAATGGCAATCCGCTCCCGATAGAACACTTCACCGTCGAGGGTGTGAGTCTCCGGGGCGGTGGCGCAGCCGGCCAGGGTGGCGGTCAGCGCGACGGCGCCGACGAGCAGAGTGTTTCGCATAGTAGGGAGTTCCTTGTACGGAATCAGTTGGTTAACAGGATAGACCGGGAGCCGCTTAACTGCACCTGAATGACTCGATTCAGGGGCGGGTTAAAAACGTAACAATTTGCTTCACTGCCGACGCCAGGGTGTCATGCTGACCCGCCCGCAGCAGCACTCGAATCCCTTGTATCTGCAGCAGCAGCCAGGCCGAGAGCTCAGCTATGTGACGGCCTGCGGCGATCTGTCCTTGTTGCTGTGCCTGCAGCAGACAGTGTTCGAATCCCTCCCTCACAGCGGCAAACAGCTGGTCAGCGAGCTCTTTGACATGAGGATCCAGGTGTCGGCGCTCCAGTAGTGCCGCCTGGATATAGCAACCGAGACAGGCATTGTCAGGATCGGCAGCCATCTGGTTGATGAAGTCGGTCAGGGTCGACAGATCCGCATTCGGTTGGAACAGTGGCTTAAGTCGGGGCAGGGAGTGTTGATCCAGGTAGTGCTGCAGCGACAGGTGGTACAACTGCTGCTTATCGCCAAAACTGTTGTACAGGCTGAACCGGTTGATCTGTAACTGGGTGACCAGGTCGGCCACCGAAGTGGCTTCGTACCCCTGTTTCCAGAACAGCTGCATCGCCTGCTCCAGCACCTGATGATGATCGAATTGACACTGTCTGGCCACGGCTCCTCCGCTGAAATTAATAGTTGACCGTTCGTTCTGTAATGGATAGATTTTAATCTAAACGAACGTTCAGATAAAGGTTCTGCAATGAAAATCTATGAGGCCTCGATGACACCCAGTGCCCAGCGGGTCAGCCTGTTCCTGGCAGAGATGAATTTGGATATCGAAAGGGTGCAGGTGGACGTGCGGGGTGGAGAGAATCTGTCCGACGCGTTTCTGGCACTCAGCCCCAACGGCCGGATTCCGGTACTGGAGCTGGATGACGGCACCACCCTGTGTGAGAGCATCGCCATCTGCCGCTACTTCGATGCGCTGCATCCTGGCGATCACTCATTATTTGGCACCACACCGCTGGAGAAGGGGCAGGTGGAGATGTGGACCCGAATCGTTGAACACCAGGGCCTGGTTCCGGCGTTTCAGGCGTTTCGTAATCTCAGCGGTGTCTACGCAGACAGAGAGCGCTGTGTTGAGGCCTGGGGTGAGGAGTCCAGAAAGCGACTGGATGAGTTTCTGCCCAAGTTGGAACAGCGCCTTGGAGAGAGCACCTACCTGGCTGGTGAGCGCTTCACCGTAGCCGACATTACCGCCTGGGCGCTCTTCGCTTTCATGGAGAGAGTCAAGTTTGCCCTGGCGCAGCCCTACCCCAACATTGACCGCTGGCGTTCTCTGGTGGCCGCCCGTCCCGCATTCAGTTAACCAGGA
Source organism: Ferrimonas sediminum (assembly GCF_900100175.1). Classification (GTDB taxonomy): domain Bacteria; phylum Pseudomonadota; class Gammaproteobacteria; order Enterobacterales; family Shewanellaceae; genus Ferrimonas; species Ferrimonas sediminum. Next base: position 29,994 of record NZ_FNEM01000011.1, on the reverse strand, counting down.
GTTGTCATGATTGAGCTTTATACTGCCGCCACCCCCAACGGCCATAAAATCTCCATCGCCCTTGAGGAGATGGGGCTGGATTACCGGGTGCATGCTTTGGATCTGAGTGCCCTGGATCAGAAGCAGCCGGCGTTTCTGGCCATCAACCCCAATGGTCGGATTCCCGCCATCATCGATCGCAGCAACGATGATTTTGCGGTGTTTGAATCCGGCGCCATCCTGTTATACCTGGCTGAGAAAAGCGGCCGGTTTCTGCCCAGCGATGCCAAGCAGCGTTCGGTCGTGATGCAGTGGTTGATGTTTCAGATGGGGGGCGTGGGGCCGATGATGGGGCAGGCCAATGTGTTTTATCGCTATTTTCCGCAAACCATTTCGGCGGCCATCGAGCGTTATCAAAAGGAGGGGCGTCGCTTGTTCGAGGTGATGGACAGTCAACTGGCGAAGACGCCCTATCTTGCGGGAGAGTACAGCATCGCCGATATGGCCACCTGGCCCTGGGTGAGGACTCATGAGTGGAGTGGCATTGAGATAGACGGCCTGGTGCATCTGCAGCGCTGGATGGAGGAGTTGGCTGCTCGGCCGGGTTACCAGAAGGGGATTTTGACGCCGCCACCGTCGCAGATGACCGACGAAGAAAAAGCCGAGGCGATCGCCAAAATGGTAACCCAGTAACACAGATCCGGGTCTAAGGGGCGTTCGTACTGATAAGCGACACTGCCATCTGGAGCCGCTTATGTCTCGCCATGCTCTCTGGCTCGGAATCGCCGGGCTGACTCCCTTCGTTACATTGCCACTGCTGCTGATGACCGGGGTCATTGATTCCGTTCAGGCGCAGACTGGTTTTTTGCAGTACAGCGCCATCATTCTGTCGTTTCTTGGTGGCATTCACTGGTACCAGGGGCTGCTGCTGGGATCCGGCAATTGGCAAATTCACTTTTCCATGTGGCCCAGCATTGTCGGTTGGTTGGCGTTAGTACTGGCGCCGGTCCCGGTGGCGCTAGGCGTCCTGGCGCTGGCGTTTGCAGTAATGCTGGCCGCCGATCGCTGGATTGGCCGGCAACCGCCGGGTTACCGGACGCTGCGGCTGAGCCTGACCTCGGTGGCGGTGGTCAGCCATGGTGGCATGCTGTTGCTGTGAGGGTGTGATCCGGATCACCCTGCTGTGGTATGCTGGCGCTGATTGGGCAGCCTGACTGCCGCAAAGAGCCACAGGGAGTTAAGGGTGCCAGAGACAGAGTCGATTGTTGCCACACGGCGTTGGGTAGAGCGGGTGATCATGAAGTACAACCTGTGCCCTTTTGCCCGTCGAGAAGTGGAGCGAAACAGCATTCGCTATGCGGTGTTTGAGCAGACCAAGGTAAAGGCGGTGCTGGCCAACCTGGTGGCGGAATGCGAGTATCTGGATTCCCACCCCGACACCGAGACCACCCTGTGCATCCTGCCTCGGGGCTTCGAGGGCTTCTATGCCTACCTGGATCTGGTGGCACTGGCGTCGGAGCTGCTGGTAGAGCAGGGTTACGAAGGTCACTACCAGCTGGCCAGCTTTCATCCGGACTACTGCTTCGATGGCGAGCCTCAAGACGACCCGTCTAACTATACCAACCGTTCTCCGCTGCCGCTGATCCATCTGATTCGGGAAGCCAGCATGGAGAAGGCCCTTGAAAGCTATGAGGAGCCCGAGTCGATTCCGGAGCGCAATATCGCCTTTGCCCGTCGAAAGGGCAGCGAGTTTTTCGAGTCTTTACTGACACGCTGCAATCCCTCTGAGCGTAACTGAGCCACTGCGGGCTGACTCCATGGAGGCAAGTGGGGCGGCGACCACCGCCCCGTCACGGATTACTGCCAGTCCCAGGCTCGTCTGGGTTTTTCATTGTAGACCGCGGTGGCGCTGAAACGGCCGTGGGGATGATCGGCCATCAATGCTTTCATGCCTTGGTTGCTGATGCGGATCAGGTGTTCATGATCGCCGGCTTCCAGATAGACATGATCTTCACCTTCGAGGGCGTCGTCGTACACCGCCAGTACGTTGTAAGGGTCGCCGACGCCGGGCAGGGCACCCAGTTCGCAATCGTCAAATTGGCCCTTCAATTTGGACTCGGGGATCAGATGCAGCTCCCGCTTCAGTTGTTGGCTCAATTGCTGAATCACTACCCGGTTGGCGGCGGGAATCACCGCCATCACCCGCCGGCCTTCGTTGTCTTCCAGCATCACGGACTTGGCCGTTTGCCTGGCTGAGACCCCGGCAGACAGGGCAGATTGAATGGAAGATTGGCTGTGAGCGTGAGGAACCAGTTGGTATTGCACCCCCAGCTCTTCGAGATAATCAATGACACTGATAGCGACACCCATGGGTCACCTCCTGTGTGAGGACGGAACACTATCAGTGTAGTCGTTACCATGGCACAGCAGACGAAAAAAGCGGGTCCTGAGACCCGCTTCACTTCGGTCTTGCGGTGTTTATTGCAGTGGGGCGCTGTCGTCCTCTTGTGCCGGTTGCACATCGCACACCTTGACGTCAAAGATGACGGTTTTACCGGCCAGCGGATGGTTGGCGTCCAGAGTGATGGTGTCTCCCTCCACGGCGGTCAGGGTCAGCTCCATCGGTCCCTGATCGGTGTCGGCGGCGATCTGCATCCCCACTTTCAGTTCGTCGGCCCCTTTGATGATGTCGGCAGGCACCGTCTGCACCATCTGCGGATCGTGATCGCCAAAGGCCAGATCCGGGGTCAGGGTTACCTTAAGTTCATCGCCCTTTTTGTGACCCAGCAGCACCTGCTCCAGGCCTTCGGCCAGAATGCCACTGCCGTGGGTATAGATCACCGGGTCGTCGGCGGACACTACGTCGACCTTCTGGCCATCTTCCAGATACAGGGTGTAAGCGATGGAAACGACGGTGTTATCCTTAATAATCATGTGCGGAGCCTTAATATCAGTCATACCCGAATGATAACTAAGTCGCCGGGGTAAGCCCAGTGAATCCCCGCCCGAAAGCGGGGATTGATGTATCAGGCCGCCTGGGTCAGGCTGTCGAGCACAAAGGCCATGACCGGCTCGCGCTGAGCCGGGGAGGTGGGCGTCACCGGCATCGCCGAATGCAGCCAACCCCGCTGACACAGCTCCTCCAGAATCTCCAGATAGGCCAGTGCGCATTTTCCAGTATAGAGAGGACTCAAATCCCGCTGCTGACGCAGTGTCAGCATGGTGCAAAATCCGCTCAGATACTGATAGTCCTTGGTGAGGCCTCCGCCGCGATAGGCGCGGGCCGCCGCGATGAATGCATCGTCCTGAGCCAGTCCGGCTTCCTCCATTAGACGGTTGACTGTGGTCGGCAGATGATCGTCCCTAAGCATGGAGTCCACCGCCATCACTCGTGCCGCCAACAGCTTTAACCGGCCCAGCGTCAGGCAGCCGCTGTGGTATTCCGCCAGTATCGCCAGTCCCTCCTGAGTTTCGGTAAAGCCCGGCAACCCCAGTGACAGCAGTTTAAGTGGCTGCGCCCGGCCATTGATGGTGGTGGTCATGTGAACCCCAAGTTCATGATGGGCCAACGCCTGCGCTTCACGCTCGGTAAACTGGGCGTGCCGGTTGATCATCAGGCTGGCTTTTTCACTCATTACCATCGCCTTAGCGGCCAGAGTGCCGCTGGCCTGAACCCGGCAGGCGATACCGAGCTGCTGAGCATGACCCCGAAGCTGCTCACACACCTGCTGCACCGTTAACCTTGGCTCGTCGGCCTCTGGCTTTGCCGCGGCCTGTAACAGAAATCCCGCCTGTTTCAGGGTGCGCTCATCGGGCTTGCCGTAATACCTCAGGCTGTTGTAACGAAACTGGTCACTGCCCACCGAGGTGAGCAACTCCACCCGCATCGACAGATTGTCGGCCACCTGTTGATACAGTTGGCGTACGCCCGCATCACTGATGCTGTCGAACGGCAACCGGTACAGTTGTTCCCGAAACTCAAACGGATTCAGGCGCTGCTGCCGGTACCGGAACCTGGGGCAATAGCCTTTTGGGTTCGCCAGGTAGCGTTGCTTCTCCTGCTGCAGGTTCACCGGATTAATGTAAGGCAGGGTTTCCATGCCTTTGGCCAGTTGGTACAGGGCTTTGTCCAGAGCCACCACCTTAGGGTCGATTCGCGTAGCCAGCATCTGATGTTTGCTGGCGTGGCGACGACGATTAAACTGACGCTCAAACAGAGCCGAGGTCTGAGTAAACGCCTCTTTCAACCCCAGGGCCAGCGCTTCCATCACCTGAGGGTACAGCTCGCCGGAGTGCTCATCCATAAACACCTTTTTGACTTCGGTCGGCAGCACCAGGGTGCGGTCAAAGCGGGCGGTGGTATGGGCAATCAGGTAGCCTCGCCCCTGAAACACGTCGTCCAGCTTGGACTCGACGCTCAGGTTCGGCAGTCGAACCCGCCCCAGCTCCCGGTTAAATCTTTGCACCACCGTTCCCCAGCGCTCCATGTCGATCTGGCCGGTACCGATGTTAAATACCGGAACTTTGCGCTCAATCCGCTGGTAGTTATAGCTGTGCAGGTCAAACACCAGAACATGGCTGAACTGCTTCTCCAAAGACGCAATAAGGCCGTCGTACAGTTGATAGAAGCGCCGGTGTTTCTGTTGGCACTGGCTTCGTTTCTGTGCCGACAGCGGCCGCCGCCATACCGGTTTGCTCCAGGCCGACTTAAAATAGGTCGACAGCGCCTGGGCCCGGTTCAGGTCGTACTCGAACCGGGAATCACAGCCCACCAGAGTGATGGGCTGGGCGGAGATTAGGGTATCGGTGGCCGGATCTTCTTCGAAACGGCGTTCTTCATCGGTCAGTAGACACTGGCTGGCCAGCGCCGGGCTCAACCTGTGCCCGGCATGGATGGCACAGCTGACTATTGGCAGGTAGGCCTCAATTTTCAGCTGTGCCACGCCCTCGACCTCGGCATGGAAGGGCTGGCGGCGCTCAATCAGGCTCAGTGCCTCAGACAGCGATAACGTTTGCATCATTAATGGCCTGGCGGTAAATGGTCTTACGTTGTAACAATAACTCCCGGCTGTGGACGATGTTTTCCATCCAGTCGATGACCTGACGTTGCAGTCGGGTGCGATTCAGTTTGTTAATTCGGGTAATGCCACCGGGGCTCAACACGTTGACCTCCAGCAATTTGTCACCGATAACGTCCAGACCGACAAAATAGAGGCCGTCACGAACCAGTTGCGGACCGACGGTGGCACACAGTCGCTTCTCCTCTTTGGTCAGGCTGTGCTTTACCTCCTTGCCACCGGCGTGAATGTTGGATCGCACGTCGTTGGCGGCGGGCACCCGGCGCATGGCTCCGATGGGCTCGCCGTTAAGCATCAGGATCCGTTTGTCCCCCTCTTCGGCGCCCTCGATGTAATCCTGCAGAATCACGTAATGGGTGCGGTCGCCACTGCCAATGTAGAAATCCAGCAGGGAACTGATGCTTTGCTGGGCCCGCTTTTCAATGACGATCACGCCCTCGCCGCCAAAGCCATTCAGTGGCTTAAGAATCATCTTGTCGGCCTGGTTTTCCGTCAGAACCTGTTGCAGATACTCTTTGTTCTTTGACACGTGAGTGGTGGGAATATACTGACCCGCAGCGCCGTTCCAGCCGGCGGTATAGAGCTTATTGTTGGCGATGCGAAGCCCCTCCAGATCATTGATGATCAGGGTGTCTTGTTTCACCGAGTCCAGGAAATTGAGCGCCAGTGTGTCCAGTGGCGGATTGGCACGCATAAAGATGCAGTCAAACCCTGCCATTGGCAGTTTTGCCCGTTTAAGCTGGGCTTGAGCGTAAAACCGCTCCGGTTTGTCGGATACCCCTTTGCCATTGGTGATCACGTCACAAAAGCCATAGACGGTGGACTCGCGCATGGTCAGGCTGTTGGGGGTAGTCACTGCCACCGTGTGGCCGCGAACTACGCACTCGTGGATCAGGCGCAGGGTTGAGTCAAAGGCTGGATCGATACGGTTCCAGGGGTACATCAAAAAACAGATATTCATGGGTTACTCAATTCAGTCGTCAAAAAACAGATTCGGGTCTGAGGGCGGTGGCACGGGCCGACTGTCCTGCAGACTGAACAGGCGCCGGCGGCAGCCACTCAGCCGGAGGTATTTCAACCATACCCTCTCCAGTGCCGAGGTGGGCGAACGCAGACCGGCCACCACGGTCACAAATCGATGTTCCTGCTCGCCTTCTGGCATCAACGCCCCACTGGCCAGCTGGACCATGGTGTGGCCATAGCGGGTGAGCAGTTCGCTCTCTTTAATGGTGAAATCACCACTGCGGTGAAAACCTCGGCCAAAGCGACGAGTGTCGACAAAGTCGCGCACGCCAGCTCTGAATTCACTGTCATACATAGTCAGACCCTATCTGAATGAAGCCCTTTCAAAGGGGAATGGGCTACTCCTAAGTGGAGAATGGGCGCAAGATAGGGCGCTGAGGGAGAAAAGAAAAACGATATATTTCTATCGTCACGACAAAATTCCGTTGTTACTATTTCGCTATTATTGAGTGAGGTAAAAAATGGACGTAAAAGGGTTCACAACCTTTCTGGAAGTGGCCAGAGAACGCCACTTCGGCCGGGCGGCGGATCGGCTTAACATTACCCAGGCTGCGGTCAGTGCCCGCATCAAACAGCTGGAGGAGTATTTCGATACCACGTTGTTTGTACGCCAGCGTAACAACATTCACCTGACCTCATCGGGAGAACGACTGGTTCGTTACGCCGAGGTGATGGTCAGCACCCTGCAGCAGGCCAGAGATGATTTGAAATTGACTCGTCAGGAGCAGGCTCAGCTCACCATCGCCGGAACCCCCAATATCTGGGATGCCTATCTGCAGCATTGCCTGGGGGTGATCACCGAGACCCTGACCGGGTACGCATTTTGCGCTGAGACCTTGAGTCAGGATCAGCTTAACCGGGCCTTATTGCAGAGAACCCTGGACATGGGAATCCTGTTTGAGCCGGTTAAATCGGAGTTGCTGGAGTGTCGGCAGATGGCGCAATTGCCGTTGGTGCTGGTCAGTACCCGCAGTCAGGCCGCTGAACAGGCTGTGAGTCAGGACTACGTCTATCTGGATTGGGGGCTGGAGTTCTCCCAGGAACATGCCCGTCTGCACCCGAACCTAAGGGCACCATCGATGCGCACGTCTGGGGCCCGCATCGCGCTGGATGTGTTGCTGAGCCGGGGCGGCGCCGCCTACCTGCCACTCTCCATGGCCCAGCCGTTTCTCGACAGTGGTCAATTGCACCTTGTGGTCGCCAACAGCCTGATCGAGAGGCCGGTGTATCTGGCCTACCGTAAGGACAGCCCGTTGCTGGACGGCATTCTCGAGGTGGCGGCAAAGTTGAGCCACACCACGCCGGCCGGTGGCTTTACTCTGCAGGCGGCGGCGGAAAACGCCTCGTTGGAACAGGAAAATTGAGATTGTCGCAATTGGAGCAAACCCCGCCATTTGTTCGGCTTTAGCGAGGGATTCCGGGCCTGTGGCCCAAGTGTCAGCACTACCTGCTGTCTGCTGGCGGTAGTCTGGCACAATGCCCAGCCCCACCGCGGCGGTCGTTTCTTGAGTCTGCCCATTTGTTGTTGATAGTGTAGAACCTTAACAGCTCCGTAACAGGGTGTTTCTATTGGCAAATAAGGCGGCATTCGATCGTTTTGCCCTAAGGACAACCAGAACCTTTGTCCGAGATAGCCCGAAAATCGACGTAGCTTTTGCTGGCCTGGAGTGGCCGAACACAATAATAAGGAATTCGTTTTGCAGGCAATCAACAACTTTCTGCTGTCTCTTGATGGCATTCTGGGATCAGCCCCGTGGTTTCCCTGGGTGCTGCTGGGTGTCGGTCTGTTCTTTACGCTGTACCTGGGCTTTCCGCAGATCCGTTACTTCCGCCGGGCCTGGCAGATTGTCGCGGGTAAGCACGATCATAAGCGTGCGCCTGGTGACACTAGCCACTTTCAGGCGCTGTCGACGGCCCTGTCCGGCACCGTCGGTACCGGTAATATCGGTGGCGTAGGGCTGGCGATCTTCCTCGGTGGCCCGGCGGCGCTGTTCTGGATGTGGATGACCGCCTTTCTGGGCATGACCACCAAGTTCGTCGAGGTGACTCTGTCACACAAATACCGGGAGCAGACCGACGACGGCACCATGGCCGGCGGCCCGATGTATTTCATGGACAAGGCGCTGAACATGAAGTGGTTGGGGGTGATCTTCGCCCTGGCGACCATCGTCAGCTCCTTTGGTACCGGCAATATGCCCCAGGTCAATAACATCGCCGTCAGCATGGAAGCCACCTTCGGCATTGCGCCGGTGATGACCGGTGGGGTGTTGTCGGTGCTGCTGGCGCTGGTGATTCTCGGCGGCATCAGCCGTATCGCCAAGGTGACCTCGACCCTGGTTCCGGCGATGTCGGTGCTGTATGTCCTCGGCGCGCTGTCGGTGATCTTCTTCAATATCGACAACCTGGTGCCGTCATTCCTGTCGGTATTCGCCGATGCCTTTACCGGCTCTGCCGCCACCGGCGGCTTCCTGGGCGCCACCTTTGCGTATGCCTTTAACCGCGGGGTTAACCGTGGCCTGTTCTCCAACGAAGCGGGTCAGGGTAGTGCGCCCATTGCCCACGCCTCCGCCCGCGCCGATGAGCCGGTCTCCGAAGGGATGGTGTCAATTCTTGAGCCCTTTATCGATACCATCATCGTCTGTACCCTGACCGGGATGGTGATTCTCTCCTCCGGCGTGTGGACCGAGAAGCACTACAACAGCTTCCAGACCGCCGACATCGAGTACATCAGTGGCCACTACAGCGACAGCAGCGATGTGGACAAGACCGAACTGTTCCACTACCTGACCGGCGCGGACAGCGAGGTGAACGCTTACAATGGAGTCATCGTGATTCGTGATGGCGAAGCTGTGAATCAGGACTTTACTCTGATTGCGGCCCGCTCTGTGGCCGAGGATGTGCGCTATACGGTGAAGGGGTTCCCGTTCAGTGGCAACCTGGAGATCAGCCAGGGCAAGCCACTGGATCTGGATGTCAGCATTGAGGGGCGGTCGCTGATCCACTCTGCCGAACTGACCACCAAGGCCTTTACCCGGGGGTACTTCGGTGACTACGGCCAGTATGTGGTGTCCATCGGTCTGTTGCTGTTCGCTTTCTCCACCGCCATCGCCTGGTCCTATTATGGCGATCGGGCGGTGACCTACCTGTTCGGAAGTCGCTGGATTCTTACCTACCGGGTATTTTATGTGACTGGCTTCATGGTGGCCGCGGTGGCCGATACCACCGTTGTCTGGAACCTGGCAGCGGTGTCCATTGTGCTGATGACGCTACCGAACCTGGTGGGCTTGCTGCTGTTGTCCAAAGAGATGAAGCAAACCGTGGCTGATTACTGGCGTACCTCGCCGGATGTGAAGCATGGGGACGCAGAGGCCAAGTCGGCCAACGACTAGGCCGGAATCTGCTGCCACAGGGCTTTACCTTGTGCGCCGCCTCTGTAATAGTAGGCGGCGCACTGCTGTTTACGGCTCACCCCCTGTTATGCCATTGCCGTAAACTTAGACACAAAGGAGTGGAAATGGCATTAATTGATTGTCCCGCCTGTGGTAAACGAATCTCCGATAAGGCCAAAAGCTGCACCCACTGCAAGGTGGATCTGACCGCAGACACCGAATCCATTGAATCGGCTCAACGTATCTCCGCCATCAATAAACGCACCCAATTGATGAATCACAGCTTTGTGGCCCTGCTGGCGTTCGTTGGCGGCTTTGCACTGTGGTTCTGGGGCGGAGAAGCGGCTGCCAACTGGCGCCAGCCCACCGGCATCGGTCTGATGGCGGCAGGGTTTGTGGGCTACCTGGTTACCCGGGTACGCCTGGCACTGGATAAGAGGAGTTAAGGCATGGAGTGGCAACAACTGGCCGCCGGCATGAACGACGAGCTGGCCTCGCGGCTGCAAACGGCGGTTGAGATTGGCAAATGGCCCGATGGCGCATTGGTCAGCGACGCCCAGCGGGAAGCGGCGATGCAGGCACTGATCGTGTGGCAATCCAATCACAATACCGAGAATCAGCATCTGACCGTCGGTAAAGACGGCGAGATCAACCACCTGCCTAAAGACGTGCTGAAGCATCAGTTTGATGACCAGCAGATCGCCCGAATCAAACCGGAGTAACCGATGAAACCAGTTTGGGCGGCCCTGGCCGCGACCCTGCTGTTAAGTGGCTGCGATAACAACGAAGTGGGCGACGTGTCCCTGGGCCTGTTCACCACCAAAGACATTAAGGTTGAAGTGTTGCAGGATCCGGTGGTTACCGGCGTCACCTGTCACATCTCCAACATCGAAGCCGACCTGGATTTTGCCGATCCCAGTGACATGGGCATCGCCTGTCGTCAGACCGGCCCCATTACCGCGGCCATGCTGAGTCAGATCGACACCGGCAAGTCCGGTGAGGTGGTATTTAAGAAGTCGAAGAGCGTCCTGTTTAAGACGTTGAAAATCCGCCGCATCCTGGATCAGAAGACCCAGACTCTGCTGTACATCGCCTACAGCACTAAGGAAACCAAGGGCAGTTACAAACACAGCCTGTCGACGGTGCCACTGTGGGGCACCGAGGCGTTTGTCGCACCGGCAGGCTAGGAAGCTGAACCAGACGCAATGGCAAAGGCGTGTCTTCGGGCACGCCTTTTTGATCCCGCTCTGTGGCAGTGTGATTGTCCGGCGCCACAGGTGGAAAAGCTGACACTGCCACCGGACATTTGCCAGTGGCGTCGATGGCAATCCGGCTCCATTCTTAAAGGCAAGAGTGTTCCCAGCACAGGAGAGACGGGATGAGACAGGGATGGTTCATCGGGCTGATGGCATGGGTGGTACTGGGGTGGCAACCGGCCCTGGCCGACGACTGCCAGCAGAATCACACCCGCTGGAGTGACACCCGGCCTGCGGTCAATATTGGCCATGTGATTACCGGCGAGATCAATAAAAAGGGCCGGGCAGTGGGGTTCCATAGCCGCAGCGGCGGTAAGGATCCTCAGGGTGCCAGGCTGATCAGGGTGACGGCGCAGCCCAACAGCAAGGGGATCTATCGGGGCCAGGTGGCGCTGTGCAACGGGCAGGGTTGGACCGATAAACGGGCCAACAGCACCTTTTACCCCGATAGCTGGAGCCACGACCAGGTGGTCGACGCCATCATTAAGGCCTATCGTGCGTCGGATCAACCAGAGTATGGAAAATGGTCCGGCACAGTGGATGGGATCACCATTGAGGGCTATATGTGTAATCAAGGGCAAAGTCATTGTCCCAAAGGCAACATTAACACTGCGTACCCCATTTATCAGTAGAGGGTGGTCATGAAGCTGTATCGAGATCAACAGGGGATGGCCCGGGCCGAAGTCGAGAATGAACCTGTGATGCTGGCGGAGTTTCTTACCAGTGATGTTCAGGCGGATGTGGCGGCCACCAAAGAGTTGCTGGCGTTGGCGGATCACTCGGTAGGAGAGGTCAGTGGCAATGCCCACTGCCTGCTACTGGACGGCGATGACGCCGTGCTGGAGAACTTGTTTAGCGATGAGGTGTGTCGGTTCGAGCGTCGAATGTTGATCGAGGCTTTGGAGCAGTGGCTGGCGTTTATCGATAAAGAGTGATCCTGAGTCCGGAGTTCCTCCACGATGAAAGGCCTGCAATTGCAGGCTTTTTGTGGTCTCAGGCTTGATTTCGGCGGCCAAAATATGAGCTGCTCAGCTAGGCGCAGGATACGTCTTATTCAATACTGACAGGGAGGTTTCATGGAGAGTCACTCGTCGCTGCTGCTGCCACTTGTGGTACTGGTCGCCTGGACGCTGATTATGTGGCTGTGGATGTACGCCACTCGAATCCCGGCCATTTTTCGGGCCAGGATGCGACTGGATCCTCAGGCCCCCACTGGTCAGCAGATGGCCGAACTTCCGCCGCCGGTGCGATGGAAAGCGGACAATTACAATCACCTTCTGGAACAGCCGCTGCTGTTCTATGCGCTGGTACTGGTGCTGGAGCGTCTCGGTGATGGCGGTGCGCTGGTGCTGGCCATGGCCTGGAGCTATGTGGTTTTGCGGGTGGTTCACAGCCTGGTGCAGTCGCTGGGCAACCGCATCGAGGTGCGGTTTGCGGTTTTTGTACTCTCCAACATCCCCCTGTTTGTACTGACTGCGGTGGCGTTAACAAAGCTGTGTTAAGAGCGACAACCCCGGCCGGTTTCGCGATGAATTGACCCTCCATCCCATTGAGTCACCGGCGGGCGCCGGTGGTCAATGAGCCGGATTTTTCGAAGAGTCTTCCCTCCGGAGACCATAGAGGCGCCATGGCGTCCCCTACCGCGCCCCTCAAGTCGATGGGTTCACTCGAGAATGAGGCCGGGGTAGGGGTCAGTTGCTTAGCTCGCCCCGTAGGCTCTGTTCCATCGCCTCCAGTCGCTGTTGAAAGCTCAGCGGCTGGCTTAGCAGGAAGTGCAATTTAGCCAGGGCGGCTTCAGTGGTCATATCAAAGCCACTGATCACCCCGGCCCGGGACAGGGCATTGCCGGTGGCGTAGCCAGCCATATTGACCTTGCCCTGCAGACACTGGGTCAGGTTCACCACGATCACCTCCCGATTCCGGGCATCCTGAAACAGCTGCAGCAGTTCCGGTCGCTGTGGCGCATTACCCACGCCAAAAGAGAGCAAAATCAGCGCTTTGACCGGCTGTTTGAGGATGTTTCCAATCACAGTCGAGTCGATGCCTGGGTACAGGGTAACCACGCCGATGGGTTGCGGAGTAATGGGGTGGACCTTGAGGGGACCGCTGGCGGACAGCGCCTGGACGCCGGGGCTGGGCTTGATGTGAATCCCCGCTTCCAGCAGCGGCGGCAGGTTGGGGCTGGCAAAGGCATCGAAGCCGTCGGCGTGTACCTTGGTGGTGCGGTTACCCCGAAACAGTTTGTTGTTGAAGAACAGGCACACTTCGCCAACCGGGTGGCTGGCGGCCAGGTACAGGGCGTTCAGCAGGTTATGCTGGCCGTCGGAGCGCAGCTCGGCAAAGGGGATCTGTGAACCGGTCACCACCACCGGCTTGGTCAGTCCCTCCAGCATAAAGGAGAGGGCCGAGGCGGTGAAAGCCATGGTGTCGGTACCATGCAGAATCACAAAACCGTCGAAGTCGTCGTAGTGGTCGCGAATGTCGTCGGCGATGGTTTGCCAGTCCTGGGGCGTCATATTGGCCGAGTCCATCAGATCCGAGTATTCGGTGATGGCAAACTCCGGCATCTCCGGGCGCTGAAATTCCGGGTTGGCCTTGACTCGCTGGGTCAGAAAACCGGCGGTTGGCGCATAGCCCTGGTCGGTTTTCTGCATGCCGATGGTACCGCCGGTGTAGGCGATGTAGATTCGTTTTTTTGTCATTATTGTCAGAGGCCTTAGCGAGAATGGGCGGATTATAACGCGCCTTTTCAAGATAGCAAAAAGGCCCCCGAATGGAGGCCTTTCTCGCGCGGATCCCGGGCTGTTACAGCTCGCCGCACTCCAGGCAAAGCAGGTAGGTGTTGGCCGGGTCGCTTAGCGACAGACGCTGCTCCAGGGGATCCAGTAGCTGGTGCTTCAACTGAGACAGCAGGGGGGTGCCGCTGCTGGGCAGTTCGATGCCGGCACTGCCGAGAAACTCGCGCAGGAACTCCTGCTCCGGGCTGACGGGTTGCTCGATCACCACGGTATCATAACTCTCCAGTCCGGCGATTTCGGCGGCGCCGGCAATGGCGTCGTCCAGATCGCCCAGTTCATCCACCAGGCCCAGCTCTTTGGCGGCGATGCCGCTCCAGACCCGGCCTTGGGCCAGTGCTTCAACCTGATACAGATCCAGGCCCCGGGCCGAGGAGACCAGCTCGATGAAGTCGCGGTAGCCCTTGTCCAGGTTCATCTGCATGATGGACTTGAACTGCTCCGGAAGCGGTGAGAATACGTTCAGACCAGACATTTCGGTGGTGCCGACGCCGTCCATGTTGACGCCAACGGTGGCGGCGGTGTCTTCAAAGGTCTGAATCATGCCGATGATGCCGATGGAGCCGGTAACCGTCGACGGCATGGCATAGATGCGGTCGGTGTTGGCGGAGATCCAGTAGCCACCGGAGGCCGCCACCGAGCTCATGGAGGACACCACGGTTTTGCCGGCGGCTTTCAGGGCCAGAATCTCCTGGCGGATCTGCTCCGAAGCAAACACACTGCCACCAGGGCTGTCAACCCGAATCACCACGGCTTTGATGGCGTTGTCTTCGCGGGCTTCACGCAGCAGTTTGGCCATGGAGTTGCCGCCAACGGTTCCCGGGGGTTGATTGCCCGGCAAAATGGTGCCCTGGGCGACCACCACTGCCACCTGGGTATCGCTGGTCAACAGATCCAGTTTGGGCGGAATTTGACTCAGGTAGTCCTGCCAGCCGATGCCGTTAAATTTGCTGTCGTCTTCCGCCAGGGTGCCGAAACGCTCAATCAGAGCATCGCGCATCTCCACCGAGGTCATCAGTGAGTCCACCAGGCCGTTGTCGTAAGCGTACTGGCTGAAGTCACCACCTGAGGCTTTCAGGGCGGTTTCCAGTTGCTTAAGGTCGCGGTCAAACAGGCCATCTTCCAGGTCGCGATTGGCGTGAATGGTGGACTTATAGTGGCCCCAGATGTCGCCGAGCAGGGCACGGTTGGCCTCTTTGGCCGGCTCTGACATTTCGGTCAGGGTGTAACTCTCGGCAAATGACTTGTATTTCCCGACCCGGAACAGGTGGGTTTTCACGCCAATCTTGTCCAGCAACTCTTTGTAGAACAGGCGGTACATGCCCATGCCTTCGATGGACACCATGCCACTGCGGTTGAGCTGGATTTCATCGGCGTAGCTGGCCAGGAAGTAGGGGTTCTGGCTATACCACCCGGACTGGGCGATGACCGGTTTGCCACTGGCACTGAAGGCCTGCAGGGCCTCGCCGACCTGTTGCAGCTTGGCGATGCCACCGGACACGCCTCCGGGACGCAGTACGATGGCTGAGATGCGATCGTCACTGGCCGCTTGGTCAATGGTCATCAGCAGATCGTCGAGCAGGATCTCCTGCTCTTTATCGTCGTCCTGGCGGGCCAGCAGTTCCATCGGGTCGAGATTTTTTTTCTGCTCAACCAGATTGCCATTCAGGTTCAGCACCAATGCGGCGCCTTCCGGAACGGTCGGAGCCTTATCCTGGCTCATACTGATAATGATGGCCGCAAGCAGGCCGAAGAACACAATGTTGATGATGGTTCGGCGAATGCCGTTAAAGGCGGACCAGATAAAACGGAATATTCTTACCAACAGCGGTCGTTTTTGAGACATAGGTGTCGCAATCCTTTTCTATAATACGGTCAGTAAAGTGGTGCTGACCGGTTTTGTGCTGCGCCTGCGGTGGGCCGATTTGACCGCCGGCAGGTGGAACAATGTTCTAATAGCATCATTGTCTATGTTACAAAACCCTTCCGTGAGTTGCATTACTCAATTGTAACCCTTTTTATTCAAACACCTATACAACTGTTGTGATCTTGATCACCCCAAGGTAATCTGGACACCTGTTTTAAATGGATGTTTAAAGGTAGAGCGATGTCTTACCCGCACATGTTAGAGCCTCTGGATTTGGGCTTCACCACATTGAAAAACCGCGTCTTAATGGGCTCCATGCACACCGGACTGGAGGAGGAGAAGGGCGGTTTCGATAAACTGGCTGCCTTCTTTGCAGAACGGGCGCGAGGCGGCGTAGGCCTGATTGTTACCGGGGGGATCTCTCCAAACTTCCGCGGCCGTCTGGCCCCTCACTCCAGTCAGTTGTCGTTCCCCTGGCAGGTGTCCCGACATCGGAAAATCACCGATGCGGTCCATCACGAGGGCGGCAAAATCTGCATGCAGTTACTGCACGCCGGCCGCTATGGCTACCACCCCTTCAGTGTCTCCGCCAGCAAGATTAAGGCCCCCATCAACCCGTTCAAGCCGAGCAAGCTCAGCGTTCGCCAGATCAAGGGCACAGTAAAAGATTACGCAAGCTCGGCCAAACTGGCTCAGAAAGCCGGTTATGACGGCGTCGAGGTGATGGGGTCAGAGGGTTATCTGCTGAACCAGTTCTTGTGCAATCGCACCAACAAGCGCACCGATGAGTACGGCGGGGAGATTGAGGCGCGCGCCAAGTTTCCCCTGGAGGTGGTGCGGGCGATTCGTGAGGTCGTCGGCCCGGAATTCATCATCATCTTCCGCTTGTCGATGCTGGATCTGGTGGAAGGCGGCAATGACTGGCAGGAGGTGGTGCAGTTGGCGAAATGGCTGGAGCAAGCCGGCGTCACCATCATCAATACCGGTATTGGCTGGCACGAAGCGCGCATCCCCACCATCGCCACCAGTGTGCCCCGGGCGGCGTTTGCCTTCATCACCGAGCGGATGCGCAAGGAGGTGAGCGTGCCGCTGGTGGCGACCAACCGAATCAATACCCCGGAGGTGGCCGAGGGGATTCTCGCCAGTGGTCAGGCGGACATGGTCTCCATGGCCCGGCCGCTGCTGGCGGATGCGGAGTTCGTCAACAAGGCGGCACGGGGAGAAGGCGAAGACATCAACATCTGTATCGGGTGCAATCAGGGCTGCCTGGATCACACCTTCTCACTGAAGCGGGCCACCTGTCTGGTGAACCCCTTTGCCTGTTACGAAACCGAACTGAAACTGGAGCCCACGGCTTCCGGCAAGCGGGTGGCGGTGGTGGGCGCGGGCCCCGCAGGCATGTCCAGCGCCTGTTACGCCGCCGAGCGCGGTTTTAGCGTCACCCTGTTTGAACAGAGCGATACCCTGGGTGGTCAGTTTAATCTGGCCAGTAAGATCCCGGGTAAAGAGGAGTTTAAGGCGTCGCTGGACTATTTCCGTCAGCGCCTGAATCGCCTCGGAGTCGAGGTCAAGCTCGGCTGCTGTGCCGACGCCGACACCCTGAAGGCGTTTGATCATGTGTTGCTGGCCACCGGGGTGACGCCGCGGGTGCCGAAACTCGATGGAGTGGATCATAAAAAGGTGGTCACCTATCAGCAGGTACTCGGTGGCGAGGTGGAAGTGGGCCAGCGGGTGGCCTTAATGGGTGCCGGTGGCATCGGTTTCGATATGGGTGAATTCCTGTCCGAAGCTCATGAGTCCGCCACCCTGCACCCCAAGGTGTGGTTGAAGCAGTGGGGTGTCGATCCGGAATACACCCAGGGGGGCGGCCTGACCGAGCGCGACAGCACCGCCTTTGAGTCGGCTCGGCAGATCACCCTGTTACAGCGTAAAACCACCAAGCCGGGCAAAGGCTTGGGCAAGACCACCGGCTGGATTCACCGTACCGTCCTTAAGGATCGCGGCGTGACCATGATGTCCGGGGTGGAGTACCTGAAGGTGGATGATCAGGGGCTGCACATTCATCACGATGGTCAGGATAAGGTGCTGGAGGTGGATCATGTGGTGCTCTGTACCGGCCAGGAATCCAATCGTGGCCTGGTACCGGAGCTGGAAGCGGCGCAGATTCCCTACATCCTGGTGGGCGGCGCTGAACTGGCGGCAGAACTGGATGCCAAGCGCGCTATTCGTCAGGCCGCCGAGGTGGTGGCCAGTCTGAACTAGAAGTAGCTGCGGACCTGCAGTCGCCATTCGATGTTGTCGACCCCCTGCTGGTCGGTAATGGGGTGGCTCAGGTCCATGTGAATGACGTTGTCGCTGGAGTGGGAGGAGTACAGGCGCATGCCGATACCGACACTCTGCAGCAGCTCACTGTTCTCAGGTTGATAGGGGGTGTTGCCAAAGGTGCGCCCCAGATCCCAGAACACCACTCCACCGACCTCCAGCAGTTGATACCAGGTGATGCCAGGATAATAGCGCACCTCGTTGGTCATCAACGCGGTATGGTCGCCGTGTTGAAACTGTACCGGATAGCCCCGTAGATCCGTATCTCCGCCCAATGCCACCGGTTCGTCCAGGTATTGATTGTGGCTGGCCACCACCTCCACTTTATTAAACCAGGCCCACTGGTCGGCCAGGGCATAAAACCACTCGGTTCGGGCACTGGCCAGAGTTCGGTAGCTGTGGTTGTCGATGGGGCTGGTTTGCAGGTACAGGGAGTAAAACCAGCGTTGGTGACCATTTATCTGATGGCCGCGCTGAAAGCCGGTGGTCAATGCCGGGGCGTCGTGTTCAAAATCCCATCCCAGCCTGAGCCAGCTGTTGATGCCGAAATTAACGTCTTCGACCTTGTTGATCAGGTACAGGTTGTACACCTCGGCGTAGTGATCCTCCAGCAACCCCAGCTGCAGCCACAGCTGCTGCTGTTTGCGGTCCTCGGGCACCAAGGTGGTCTCTTCGATGGCCTCAAACCGCTGATCCCAGTAGTGGAATCCCATTTGCCAGCGCAGGGTATGGTCGCCGATTCGGCCATTGGACCAGCCCATTGAAACGTCGTGGTTGTCTAACTCCACGGCAAACTCGTTGATGGTGTTGCCGCCCTGCTTGACTTGGTTCTCTCGCTGATCCTGATCCAGAGACAGGTGAGCGGCCCAGCGGCTGTCCATGGAGTAGAACGGCCGTTTCAGTTGCAGGAACTTGCGCTCGCCATCGTCGGAGTCGATAAGGGTGATTCGAGTCGACAGGTGGTTGCCCTGAAACAGACCGGTTTGCAGATCAAAGATGTAGCCGGTGCGGTCGGTTTCAGAGAAGTAGGCCAACTCGGTCTGGGCGCCGAACCCCAGCAGGTTCGACTCAATGATGCCGATGCCGAACTTGGACTCGCCCCCCTGGCGTGAGAAGTCGAATTTGGGCAGCAGTGACCAGGTGTCCCAGGTTTCCACCACCAACCGCTCCTCGCCGGCGTCCATTTTACGAGTGACGGTGGCGCTGCGCAGGTAGCTCAGCTCCCTCAGGTGACGTTCAACCTCGTAGAGATCTTCATCGGCGCTGCACAGTTCGAATCCCTGAATCTGGTCTTCGACAGTAACGGGACGGGTGACCAGGTGCAGCCAGTTGGCCCATTCGTGCATCCAGGTGAAGCCACTCTCTTCCTGTTCAAATACATTGTTGGTGGTGATCACCACCTGTTCGGGCTGGCACTGGTTGGGGTTAACGGAGGAGGCGACGGCGGCGGGACACACAAGCACCAAGGCGGGCATGACAGCCCACAACCTGGTCGATGCTTTTCTGTGGTCCCAAATTGAATTCAAACTCACTCCTTATTGATTCCATTCACTATTGTTGTTAGTGATGATCCTTTTCAGTTTAGGGCAAACTGCCGCTGTTGCCCCCTCCCTCCATCGCCCGCTGCAACTGACGCTTCTGCCCCAGTTCACTCAGGCCCCGTTTGTAAACAATGTAATAGCGATAGATGTTGGCCACGTAGTTGACGGTTTCGGATCCAATTCGGGCGGCGGCCAGATACTCAACATTACCAAACCAACGGTTGGGATCCAGCCCCCGCTGCGACGCCTGTTGCCTTAGCCGGTTGATGCGGTTGGGGCCGGCGTTGTAGGCGGCGATACTGAAGATCATCTGGTCAAAGGGGCTCAGGGCCTCATCGTCGAAGTAGCGGCTGCGGATCACCGATAGATATTTGGTGCCAGCATGGATGTTGTTTTCCGGTTTATGTATGTCCTTGATGGCCACCTGTTTGTCGGCGGCGGTGGAGGGCAGTACCTGCATGATGCCCACGGCACCGGCGCTGCTGCGGGCGGTTTGCTTGAACTTTGATTCCTGGTAGGCAAAGGAGGCCAGCAGCACCCAGTCGAACTGATACTGTTCGGCGTAGGTTTGAAACCACTGCTGCAACTGGGCCAGTGTGTCGAGGTTATTGGAGGAGCGGGCGTGGGTCAGCCAGCGATCGTCCTGTAAAAAGCGGTGGTGCAGTACGTTGACCGTGTGGCCGCCAGTTCGGTAGGTGGTGGCATAACGGTCCATTAGTGATTGCAGTTGCGGACTGTGCTGCCTCAGGCCGTAGGCCACCTGGGCGTCTGTGCGAATCGGTACGGCGTCGAGGGTGATTAGGTTGGGGTAGCGTTTTAGCCATACCGGCAGCTTGTGTTTGTCGACGACTGTTGCCTGGAACACACCGCTGCTGACAAATTTAAGCAGATCTTCATCTTCCAGCCTGGGGTCGGCGACATCGATCTGTATTTCGGTGCGTCCCTTGCGTTTCAGTCTCTCGTTCATGGTCATCAGGCTGTCATAATAGCTGGACTCGCGGCGCACGGTGACCTGTTTGCCGGCCAGTTGGTGCAGGGAAGTGACCTCACCAAACTCTGCGGTGGTAACGATCAGCTCCTGGGTGTCGTCGCTGATCGGCGCCGAAAACGCAATCTGGCCCTGACGGCGCTCGGTCACGGTGAGGTTGGCAAAGATCAGGTCGCCGTACCCCTGCACCAGGTAGGGGATGAGCTGATCACGCCGCACCGGGATCAGAGTGACTTTAAGCAGTTTGGCCGGTGCTCCTAGGATGCGCCGCGCAAACGCCTCGAAATTGCGTCCATTCTCGTAGGTGATGCCCATGGGGTGGCCACCGTCTATGTAGTACCAGCCGAGGCTGAACGTGGTAAGGATTCGAATCTCCCCCCGGGCGATCATGGCATCGAGATCACCGGTCATCGGGGATGCCATGATGGGCCAGACATCGGCAAAGGTGTCGTCGCTGGGGGTGGCCGGCAGTGGGGCGACCTGGGGATCGGCAGCGATGGGGCTGGTCACCATAACCAGCGTCAAAAGCCAGGCTCTGATCATATAATCCCTCAATGAAGCAATAAGTTGTAAGTGTAGTTGCAGAAACCATACCGGCGCCAATTGTCGAGTTACCGGTGTCAGGCGGCGGCCCCGGTGGCCGAAGGATTTGACTGGTGACAAATTACACTGACAGTATTGCCAGATTTCGGTACCCTTGTAAGGGTAGTTTGGACAGTGTTTTGGGAACCTCATTGAAAACTCTTTTTTGCCACCAGGGTCAGGACAACCCGCTTCGGTTCGTCGCCATTCAGGCTGGCGGCCTGTTTGCCTCTCTGGTGATCATCAGCCTGTTTCTGGCATTGCCTCTTGTAGCGCCCTATGTGGCGTTGCTGGTGGCCCTGTCACTGTACCCCGTGCTTAAGGAATCCGCCTGGCGCCGGGGCCGTGATGCAGAATTGACGGGCTGGCCGGTGGTTATACCGGTTGCTACCTCGCTGGTGCTGATAGTCGCCATGCCCTATCTGACCATGACGGTATTCATTACTATGGCGCTGGTGTGGCTGCTGGCCACCGTGCAGCTGGCGTTGCGCCCGGGTAAGGGCGGCAGTGAGCCCATGATGGGCGGCTATCACGGACCAATGATGGCCGATGATCGCGGCGACGCCCTGTACTCCCGCCGGGTCGAACCGTCACTGCTCGGCGGGGAGGCGCTGGAAACACCACCGTCTGTTTCTGCCGCCGTTCAGGATGAATTGCCGGACGCCCATCAACTCTATCTGACGCTGTGGCGCCGCTCCCTGACTGCGTTGGTCGGGTTGCCGCTGGCACTGAAAGCAGCCATGGCCTTGCTGTTGATCACCGCGATGCTGGTCCCCTGGGCCGGTCAGCTGAGCTGGGAATCGACGCCGGCCAGCGACACCGCCACCCAGCCGGAGGTTGCGCCGGAGCCTGAAGTGATCAAGCCCAGAGCCGAAGCGATACTGGAGATGCCGGATCAATACTGGCTGTGGTTGGACAATGGAACCTTGAGCGTGCGCTGGCAGGGGGACGAGGCACCCCTTGGCGAGCTGTGGTCGCTGGAAACGGCCAAAGGCGACACCAGCTGCGCCGAGCTGGTATTCAATGACGACAGCGCTTATCGGCCCTACCGGGTGGATGTGGAAGCGGACGGCTTTTATCTGGCGGCCTTTTCGCCCATGGATACCGAGATATTGATTCGGCAGATCGCTCGTCGAGGCAGCTTTACGTTGTGCGGCTACCCGTTCAGCCTGAAAGGCTCGACCAAGGCCCTCAAGAGCCACAGCCATTTTGAGTGGTTCTTGACCCGCTGAGGCGGAGTGATGCGAACAGGCGGCCACGGGCCGCCTTTTTTGTATCCGGCTTAAGGCTTTGATATTGGTTGTGTTTTTTTAAAGGTCGAATCGAATCCAGATCAAGGTTTGGTGGTCGGAATGGAATTAGAGTAATAACTCTAATGTGTCACAGGGAATGGAATGATGGAAAAACGAATTAACGTGAATGGCATTGAGGTGCTGGAACAGGGGCAGGGTGACGACACCGTGGTGATGATTCACGGCTGGCCGGATACCCACAGGTTGTGGGACCGTCAGGTGGAGGCGCTGGAGCAGAATCACCGCTGCATTCGCTTCACGCTGCCGGGTTACGACCGCGGCCATGTTCGTAAGATGTATGACCTGCAGGCGCTGATCGACCAGATCGCGGCCATTGTCGATGCGGTCAGCCCGGAAAAGCCGGTAACGCTGCTGATTCATGACTGGGGCTGCGTCTTTGGCTATCAGTACTACCTTCGTCACCCCACAAGGGTGAAGCGCATTGTCGCGGTAGACATCGGTGATGCGGGCTCCCGGGATCACGAGATCCCTACCAAAGCCAAGCTGTTTATTGCCGGCTACCAGCTGTGGTTGGCTACCGCCTGGAACATCGGCGGCGGCATCGGTGATGCCATGACCCGCAAGATGGCGTCGATTCTGAAGGCCCCGGGGGAGCCGTCCAGCATTCACAGCGGCATGACTTACTCCTATTGGTGGAAGTGGAGTCACACCTTTGCCAAAAAGCCGCTGGGGATATTGCCTCTAAAGGTGGAGTGTCCGCTGCTGTTTATCTATGGCGCCGATAAGAAGGTCACTTTCCACTCCCGTAAATGGGAGGCCGAGATGGCGGCGAAGGTGGGAAATCGGGTCGAAGCCTTCCCCACCGGCCACTGGGTGATGGCCGAGGAGCCAGAACGCTTTACCAGCCTGGTGGTGGAGTGGCTGGACGGTGCCGGTGTCGAGTCGGGAGATACGGCAGTCGATGCCGTCGCAGAGCCTGCCTGATTACGGCTTCTGGCCCGGCTCGCCGGGTTTGCCCTGCCGGGTTGCGGCGTCCTCGGGCGACTGCTGCCACAGATCACCGATGGCATCGTGTTCGTTGCTGTCGGTCTCTTTCTCCCAGGAGTAGCTTTTCGCCTCGGGTAGCGGATCCCAGTGGCGAAATGCCAGGGCACAGCCGAGGCCGGCAAGGCCACCAAACAGGTGGTATTCGAACGAAATCTCCGGATCCCTGGGGAAGATGCTCATCAACATGCCGCCAAACATGAAGAAGGCGATCATCATTAGAGCGATGGAGCGCCGATCCCGTCTGAGCAGGCTGATAAAAAACAGATAAAAAAACAGACCGTGGGTGAGGCCACTGGCGCCAAAGTGAAAGCTGGAACGGCCAAACAGCCAGACCCCGAACCCTGACGCCAGCCAGATGATGATGATGACCGGCCAGCGTGATTTCGGGTAGCCATAGATAAGCGCCGAACCCAGCACCAGCAGTCCCAGGCTGTTGGCCGCCAGATGTTCCGCATGACCATGGATCAGCGGTGCCATTACGATGCCTATCAGTCCAATCTCGACCCTGGGGTAGACCCCGAGGTGGCCCAGATGCAGGGTAAACACGCTGTCCAGAACCAGCACTCCCCATAAAGCGGCAATGAACAATACGCTGATCTTGATGCTCTGCAGTATGGAGTAGTCTCGGGTCATGGCAACTCCTCGTTCCTGTGTAAGAGAAAGGCGCTATTACTGTAAATACAGACCGGTGCTGTCACCGCAGGGTTTCACTAAATTACTGTCACTGCTTTATTAATCTTGGGTCAGACTGGCGTAAATTCAATTGCTTTTTACGAGGTGTAGCTGCTTCAATAGGGCATACCTTCCCATATCATGCTCCTTTATACGTACAGGAACGCGTTTTCATGGCCGGCGTTATCGACATTGCCTGGTGGCAACTGCTGCTGTTTCTCTCCATTTTATTGGTGCCGCTGTGGATCAATCGTCACTTCCGGTTGTCACTTGGCCCGGAGGGCACATGGGCGGTGGCGCGTATGGTGGCTCAACTGATTCTGGTGGGCCTGTACCTGCAGTATTTGTTTGACCTCGATAGCCTGCTCCTGAACCTGTTGTGGTTGCTGGCGATGGTGCTCATTGGGGCCTCTTCGGTGGTCAGCAAGACCCATCTGCCACGCTCATTGGTGCTGATGCCGGTGGTGCTGGGCCTGGGGCTGGCGTTGGCGCCGGTGCTGTTTCTGATGGTGGTGGGGCTGGTAAGGCCGCAGCCGTTTTACAACGCCCAGTATCTGATCCCCATGGCCGGGATGTTGCTGGGCAACAGCCTCAGTGGCAACATCATGGCCTTGCAGCGCTTCTTGACCGCGCTGAGCGAGCGTCAGGGAGAGTATCAGGGGGCCTTGGTGCTGGGGGCAACCCCACCGCAGGCGGTGCAACCGTTCTTACAATCGGCCCTCAGCCAGGCGATGGCGCCGTTGCTGGCGACCATCAGCACCACCGGTCTGGTATCACTGCCGGGCATGATGACCGGTCAGATTTTGGGCGGAACCGACCCCATGGTGGCGATCAAATACCAGATTGTCATTATGGTGGCGATTTTGGTGATGGTGTCGGTCTCGACGGCGGTGACGCTGTTGCTGGCGTCACGCCGGCTGCTGTGCGGCAACGGGCGCGTTCGTGTTCCGCTGAACGCGCCGCGGTAACGGTGGCGTATGGCACCAGTTAAACGAACATTGAAGTGGCGTAAGATTCTGCCCCCGAACCGCGGCAAGACCTTGGCAATGGTCTTGCAATACGGTTTAGCGCACCTGCCGGCAAGAGCGTCTTTTTATTCAAATTTTTGATAAGTATGGCCCCCTAAAGTCGTCACACCCTCTCATCTAACTTTTTGCTTGGTGGCGGTAAACATTTTCAAAAACTCAAACTAATTTCAGCAAAAAATGGCCTATACAGTGATCCTAAATCGGTTTCCCGGCCAATACCCCCAAAGGGGTATGCATGCGATTCAAACCCCTCCCTATGATTCTTGCCGAAAGATAAAAAAAACCTCGGAGAGGATGATATGAAACAACTGAATAAACTCGCTGTAGCCGTTGCCATCGCCGTTATTAGTGGTTCGGCGTTGGCTAAAAACGCCCCTGAAGATGCCAACAACATCACCTGGAAGGAGAAATATCCCGAGCAGTATGCGTCTTGGGCATCCACCATTGAGTCCACGGAGCAGGGCGACATTCTGGAACACGATCCGATGATCGTGATTCTTTATGGCGGTTATGGTTTTGCCAAGGACTACAACAAGCCTCGTGGTCACCAGTTCGCTGTGGCTGATTTGACTCGCAGCCTGCGTACCGGCGGCCCAATGACCGATTCTGAGGGGCCGATGCCAGCCTCTTGCTGGGGTTGTAAGACACCGGATCTCGGTCGTATGTACGATAAGATTGGCGAAGGCAACTTCTCCGATAAGAAATGGGGCGCCACCGGTCACGAGATTGGTAACAACGTAGGCTGTGCCGATTGCCATGA
Source organism: Ferrimonas sediminum (assembly GCF_900100175.1). Taxonomy (GTDB): domain Bacteria; phylum Pseudomonadota; class Gammaproteobacteria; order Enterobacterales; family Shewanellaceae; genus Ferrimonas; species Ferrimonas sediminum. The sequence continues at coordinate 4,414 of NZ_FNEM01000011.1, read as the reverse complement.
CGCCGACACCGGCAAGCCCACTCCCGCCCGTCCTTTTGCCATGCGGGGTTTCGCTGCTGCGGGGCAAAAGTTTGAAGACCAGGAGCCGAACATTCAGGCAGCCATGACCTGTGCTCAGTGCCACGTGGAATACTACTTCGATGGTACCGACCATAAGAAAGTGAAGTTCCCATGGGATGGCGGTCAGAACCCCGATGCCATGCTGGCCTACTACGATGCCCTGAACTTTAAGGACTGGACTCATAAGATCTCCAAAGCTCCGATGTTGAAAGCTCAGCACCCTGAGTGGGAAACCTGGCAGCCAACGGTACACGCCGAGATGGACGTGACCTGTATCGATTGCCACATGCCTAAGGTTGAAAGTGCGTCCGGTAAAGAGTTCACCAAGCACAACGTTGGCAACGCCATCGACAACTTCGACCAGACCTGCTCCAACTGCCACGACACCAAGGCCGAGCTGGTTGACACCATTGCCATGAACAAAAAAGCGGTTCACAAGGCTCAGCTGGCTGCTGAAGAGGTCATCGTAAAGGCGCACTTCGAAGCCGGTGAAGCCTGGAAGGCCGGGGCGACCGAAGCGGAAATGAAGGGCGCTCTGAAGCTTATCCGTCACGCCCAGTGGTACTGGGACTACGCCATTGCCTCTCACGGCATCCATGCTCACAACCCGGAGCTTGCCCTGACAGAGCTGGCCAAAGCCAAGAAGATTGGTAAAGACGCCCGCGCGGCACTCAAGACTGTTCTGTCGAAGCATGGCGTGGCCAAAGTGAGCTTCCCTGACTTCTCAACCAAAGCAAAAGCTCAGGTGCTGGTGGGTCTGGATAAAGCCAAACTCGATGCACAGAAGAAAACCTTCCTGGAGGAGCGCGTACAGAAGGAGTGGCCTATCAAAGTGGAATTCTAATCTAACTCTCTCACGCTTTTTTTTACGCCCTGTTAGGGGCGGTCTCTCGGGCTGATTTCCTACTGCTCAAAATCGGAAACCCGCCATTTTGCAGGATGATCCATTTGGGTCGTCCTGCTTTTTTTTCTCCCCTTATGGGGTTGGAGCGTTACCGGGATCTCTGGCGGTCTGGGGAAGCGTCGTTACCATGATTCTAATGAGTTCGCCCAAGGTTTTAATCGCGTTCAACCTTGAGTCTGTGAGCTCGAAAGAGACATTTAAACGAAAACAGTGATTATGAAAATCGCCGGCAGAAAACATTTTGCCGGGAGTAATGCAGATGTGTTGTTGCAACGCACGTCGGTAGAGTTCGGTAGCATCTAGCCCTCCGGGTAACTCAAGCCAAAGGAAGTAGCCGCCGTCGGAGCAATTGATGTTCACCTGTGCAGGCAGGTGATTTCGCAGAGCCTGCCAGGTGGCAAATTTTCTCTGTTCCAGGGTTCTGCGTAGCTGACGCAGATGCCTTTCGTAGTTGCGAGTGGAAAGGTAGGAGGCCAGCGTCATCTGGATCGGCGCACTGGTGGAGAGGGTGCTCATCATCTGCAGTTTCTGAATGGGCACGGCCATCTTACCCGCTGCGACCCAACCGATACGAAACCCCGCCACTAACGACTTGGAAAACGATGAGCAGTGCAGCGCCTTGCCGTGGCTATCAAAGGCTTTTGCCGGTAGAGGCTTATCGCTGCCGAAATGGAGCTCGTTGTAGACATCGTCTTCAATGAGGTAGACGTCATACTTGGCCAGCAAGGCCATTAAACGCTGTTTCTTGTCCACCGACAGAGTGAATCCCAAGGGATTCTGGTGATTGGTCATTAACCAGCATGCTTTAACCGGGTGGGATTGCAGGGCATTCTCAAGGGACTCCAGATCAATGCCGTCGGTTGGGTGCGTTCTTACCGACAGCGCCCTCAGGTTCAGTCTTTGCAGTGACTGCAGTGCGCCGTAAAACGTGGGAGATTCCACGACCACCCAGTCGCCCGGTTGGGTAACCGATTGCAGGCTCAGATTCAGCGCCTCGAGCGCGCCGGTGGTGATCACAATCTCATCTGGGTGCACCGTCATTCCTTGAGCGGCATAGCGCTTGGCGATGTGCTGCCTCAGCTCCAGGTTCCCGGGTGGCAGGTTATCCATTGCACTGGAGGCGGACAGGCTGCGTGCGGTACTGATCAGAGACTTGTTTACATGTTGACGCGGGTAGAGCGTTGGGTCCGGGTACACCTTGCCAAAATCGGTGATGTTGGGGGTACGACTGGCTTGCAGCACTTCAAATACAAAGTCGTTGATGTCGACCGACTCCGTTTGCTGAACCGGTTCATTCGCGGGCGTCGAGTCACTGTTTTCAATCTTTGGGGCGACCACATAGCCAGATCGCGCCCGGGACACTATCCACCCCTGGCTCTCCAGAACCTGATAGGCGTGCACCACCGTCATCAGGCTCATTCCCGACAGTTCGGCTTGCTTCCTAAGGGAGGGGAGCTTCTCTCCGGTTTGCCAGATCTCATTTTGGATCTGCCTGCGGATCTGCTCTATGAGCTCCTCGTACTTTTTCACGGAGATCAGCCTCTCATCAACACTTTTACGCGGGTAACCGCGATCATAACAGTTCCAGGTATCATCTGTTATGCATAAATACGCCACTTTTGTATCTATTATGGTTTCTGTTATCGCCCTACAATTCGAGCTGTTTCAGCTTCAACCCTGATGGGGTTCTGGCATCGGCTGCACTGTCATCAGAGTGTGGAGGTGGAAAGCTCGCACATCACCCGGCATCGCTGCCCTGAGCGGTGGTGTTTTGGATGCTGCGAATGATCGAACAGTGATGAAACCAAGGTGATTTCATCACTGGTAAATCAGGGGGAAAGACGAGGTGATGATGTCAAACAAGGTCAGAGGCGGGTCTCAGTTTCCCTCTATCGAACTGCCAAAACTGGGTGGCGGTAGAATCAACCTGGGTGTTCCGGAAAAGAAGACCAATTGGAAAATGGTCGTGGTTTATCGTGGCGGCCACTGTCCGATGTGTACCCGGTACCTGAGGAAAATCGGCGAGGCCAAGGCAGCCTTTGCAAAGCTGGGCGTGGATATTGTCGCCACCTCTGCCGACAACGAAACACAGGCGCTGGAACACTTCATGCAGCTGAAAGTCAACTACCCGGTGACCTACGGTTTAACCGTAGAGATGATGCGGGAGCTCGGGCTATATATCTCTCGCCCTCTCTCGGTTGGCGAGACCAATCACTTCTATTCCGAGCCTGGTGTGTTCATTATTAACGACCGCAATGAGGTTCAGATTTTGGACATCTCCAATGGCCCCTTCGCCCGGCCTGAGATCGATGTGCTGTTAAGCGGCATCGATTTTATCCGCGATAAAAACTACCCGGTTCGGGGCACGTTCGATTAACTCCGGGCTAGGTAGCAGCGAAAAACGGTAACGACATCGGTCAGTCGCTGGCGTCCCGGCGATTGCGGTGCGGCAACGGGCGCGTTCCACTGAACGCGCCGCGGTAACGGCACATTAACCGTTTTTCTTTTCCATCATCGCTTTGAGGTTGGCGAAGGGGTTGCTGGTAGCCGCCTCGTGTTTGAGATCGGCTCCGGCTTCAACAGTCGAACCGTATTGAGCCGCGTCGGTGTATTTGGAGTGCTCATGATCGTGGCAATACAAACACAGCAGTTCCCAGTTGGAGCCGTCGTTGGGGTTGTTGGTGTGGTCGTGGTCGATATGGTGAACGGTCAGTTCACGCAGGTTGGAGTACACAAACTCACGGGCACAGCGGCCACAGACCCAGGGAAACAGTTTCAGGGCTTTGTCGCGGTAGCCTTGCTCCAGCGAGGCATAGTTTTTAGGGATTACGGCCATCGGCGTTCTCATCGGTGAATCTTGCCGACACTATATCATCGATGCTCCGGCCGGGGCCATGCCCCAGAGCGGGTAACGATACAACCGCCAGAAACAGCAATTAATCAGACCAATTAAACAGACACCCACGTCAATTAAACAGACACCCAGATTAAAAGTTCAGATTAACGTGAAGGTCAAACACTAAGGCAAAGTGAACAATGGAGCACGCTGGACTATGGCGATGTTGTGAAATTTGAGTATCGGTGCTTTTACAGCCCCCTTTTTTGTAATGCAGAACATCCGCACTCTTCCAACAGAGTCAGAATCGTTGGGTTTTATGGTGTGAAAAGTAGCGGCTAGGCACCCAGTAAGCGCCTGGCGTTGCCCGAGCCCCGGATTCGATGCATACCATCGGTCTGTCGGCAGTGCTGCAGGCTGTGAAGCCGGCCTGCCAGGTGGCAAAACTGGTACTCAAAGCCTTCGGTGAGCTCCAACCAACTGTCTAAATCGATGTCGAGCCGTTGCAGGAGTGTGTCGCTGGACGCCGGGATGGCTGCCCTTTTATCGTTTCTGATGGCGCGGCCGGTGAACTCCACCAGTTCCAGGTAATCGTTGAGGTGACAGGGCAGGGT
>NZ_FNEM01000026.1 GCF_900100175.1 Ferrimonas sediminum | reverse complement strand
CTCCGTCGTGCCCGCGAACGCGGGTACCCAGCGTCTGCTTCCAATGAACCACATCAAAGTCACTGAACCTTATCGTTCATCAGGGTGGCAGAATAAAACACGTTGTCATGGCCAACCATAACGACCAGGGAGCAGCTCTGCCCCCTCTGCACCGTGTCGTTTGTCAGATCCGCAGTTGCACCGTGTCGTTTGTCAGATCCGCAGTTGTTCTCTACCCCTCATAAACCGCAAAACTGGCGTAACCCACCACCCGCTGTTTGTCACCGGCCGTATCGCCGGAGTTAAGGTACTCCATGCAACGCACCTGCATGCCCCGCTCTTTAGCCAGCAACATCAGTCCATTGATGGCGCGACAGCCGCAGGCGTCATCACCATGCAGCGGCCCATCCAGAGTTTCAATGCGGTGACAGGTGCGCCTGTCTTTGTCCTTGGCCTCGGCATACTCCATAAAATGGCTGAGGTCTGAACTGATCACCATCAGGGTTTCATCGCCGCCCCACAGCCGCTTCATCGCTTTGGCAACCAGGGTGGCCGAGGCTCCGCCCACCAGCAAGGGTACGATGCGGGCCTTAGTGAAACAGCGCTTAATAAAGGGCAACTGCACTTCGAGAGAATGCTCTTGCTGGTGCACATCATCGCGAACCTCAATCCCATCAATATCCAACAGGCGTTGACAAGCTGCCGTGTCGATCTCTACCACACCAAAAGGGGTATCAAACCCCTCCACGCCGGGCAGCGCGATTCCTTCGAAGGAAACTCGGTGGCTAGGCCCCAGCATCACCACTCGACTGACATGACCTGCGATGGCATCCAGCGATCCAAACAGACGACCGGCCACTTCGCCGGAATAGACATAGCCGGCATGGGGCACAATCACCGCTTTTGGCATTCCCAAAGCATGTCCTGGAGTCACCAATTGATCTAACTGCTCCGCCAAAACCGCGGGGTCATCCGGATAGAAACTGCCGGCGACCGCCGTTGAACGTACACTCATACCCCCTCCTTATCTGTACAGAGGTATACTTAAAGCGTACTCGATTTTCAGCCAAAGGTAGTCGGAGTCCGCCCATGTTGAGGAACAATAAAGCGCTCACCTCACCACCACAATACCACCCCACCCACTACTGGCACCGCCTCGACGACGGTCGGGTACAGTGCGATCTATGCCCGCGGCACTGCCAACTTAGAGAAGGAAAACGGGGTGCCTGCTTTGTTCGAGCCAACCATCAAGGCAAGATTGTGCTAACGAGCTATGGGCGCTCCAGCGGCTTTTGTATTGACCCAATTGAGAAAAAGCCCCTGAATCACTTTCTCCCCGGTACTTCGGTGTTGTCCTTTGGCACCGCAGGCTGCAACCTGAGCTGTGAGTTCTGTCAGAACTGGAACATCAGCAAGTCCCGGCAATGGGACACATTGGCAGATGTCGCCATGCCGGAGGCGCTGGCCAGCACCGCCAAGCGGTTGGGCTGCGCCAGTGTTGCATTCACCTACAACGACCCGGTGATCTTTCTTGAGTACGCCGTCGACACCGCCATTGCCTGCCGCGAACAAGGCGTGCGTTCGGTCGCCGTCAGTGCCGGCTATATCGACCCCGCTCCTCGTCAGGAATTTTTCCGCCACATAGATGCTGCCAATATCGATCTGAAGGCCTTCAGTGAACGCTTTTACCGTAAGATCTGTCATGGCCATCTGGCTGACGTACTCGACACCCTGCTGTACCTGAAGCACGAGACCGAAGTCTGGCTGGAGATCACCACCCTACTCATCCCTGGTGAAAACGACGACCCGGAAGAAACTCATGCGATGTGCCATTGGCTAATGGACAATCTGGGCCCGGACGTGCCGCTGCACTTCAGCGCATTTCACCCCGATTTTCACATGATGGATAAACCCCGCACCCCGAAAGCAACGCTGCTTAAAGCAAGGCGCATTGCTCTTGAGGCGGGACTCAACTACGTCTATGTGGGAAATGTGCATGATCCCGAGGGCGACAGTACCTGGTGCCCCCATTGCGGAGCCCTGCTAATTGGAAGAGATTGGTACGAACTCACCAACTGGCACCTGGATGATGGCCGCTGCCCCGAGTGCAATACCCATATCGCAGGTGTATTTGACCATGAACCTGGCCATTTTGGACGAGAACGGATACCGGTGCGTATCAGCCCCTAATCGCGCTCAGAAAACGACTCAACACCGTAATGGGACCACTGCATCTCGGTACTCCAGAAGTCCTCTGGTAAGCCGGCCTTGGCTTTTAGAGCAGACACAAAAGCGCGCGGCTCAGGCAACGACTCCCACACCTGAGGCAAAAAAGTAGCGTGATGACGGCCATAGCTCAGCGTCAGACCATCCTTGCACGGTGACAGAGTTTCCAACAACTGGGATTCACTGCCGATGGCCATCGGTTCTTGCTGCGACAATACCGAAATACCAATACACACCTGAGCCAGTTCATTGGCCGCCAGAGGTTCAAAGCGGTGATCTTCAAACGCCGCCGAATACGCAAAATAGGCGACGGTGTCGGCCAGAGGTTGGTCTGCTACCAGTGTCCCCACACAGCCTCGCAGCGCACCGGCTTTGGTCAGAGTCACAAAGCAGGCAGCGTGATGACGAAAAACAGCGGCGGTAAAACCGGACAGCGGCTGGCGGCAGCCATGGCTGAGGCCGTATTTGATGCTTTCCCGCGCCAACATCAGCAACTGAGTTCGCTCGGTTACTCCCAGGAAAGCCCTTCCCCCTTTCTGCCCGGCTTCTCTCCTCTCTGCCATCATCGATTCCTGTCATTACCAGTCACCCTTTCAGTCAGCGTAGCACAGTGCGAACGTCCGGCCAGATCACTGACGTAACACCTAAACCCTGCATGATACAGAGAGAAAAGACACTGGCTGCCCGCCTGCGCGGGCACGGCCTACCTCACCCGTCGCCCTTGCGCACGCGAGGGCCCAGCGACTTTGATGATGATTGCGGAAACAGACACTGGGTACCCGCATTCGCGGGCACGGCCTACCTCACCCGTCGCCCTTGCGCACGCGAGGGCCCAGCGACTTTGATGGTGATTGAGGAAAAGACGCTGGGTACCCGTATTCGCGGGCACCACGGAGGATTGATTCGCGAGCTGTGGTTACCGACTTGCGTTCGCGGGGGCGACAGAGGGTGTATATAGTGCGGTAGTAACCGAATCGTTCGCGCCAAGGCGGAGGGTGGTTTCAAGCTCGGCACCTCGCTGCCCTTGCCTGCTCGAGGTACAGTGCAACTGCTATTTATGCGGCTGCTTTCCCATACGGTTGATGGCTTCCGGCGGAACATCATAATGCTCGGTAATCCACTCAAGATTCTGGTGGCAAAACCCGGAAAACTCCCGCTGTAGAATCAAGGCCCAAACCGCATCGGTAACCTCATTGATCAGGCTTTGTCGATGAGTTTCTCCAGCACCGTCAATGTTGGCGTAGTAGTGATCGACCGCCTGCTGCAGTCGCTTACCGGCCCGCCCAAGAGTGGTCGCCTTCTCCTTGACGATCTCCGACTCCAATGAGCTGTATTTGTCTGAACGTAGACTATCCAGGCCAAACTTTTGCATAAGGTTCCAGCTCCCTTTTGCTGAATGCTCACCCCAGTAGGGACAACTCTTCTTATACTCCAACTTCGGCCAAATTGCACCGCTCAACCATTAATCGGCCGCTACTGACGCGGTGAAGCCCGGATCCCGGCCCGGAACCAGATCCAGCATCACTCCACCCCGCCCTTTAGCCAAACAGAGAGCATTCAGGATGGTTGAGACTGGGTTTCTGCCGATTTACGCGGCTTAATCTGGCTCAGACCCACCCCCAGCATCACCACCACGCTGGCCATCAACTGGGTCTGGTTCAACCGCTCATCCAGAATTAGATAGGCCAGAATCACGGTAAACACCGGAATCAGATTTACGAACATCGATGCCCGCGAAACCGGCATATGGGCAATGGCGTAGTTATACAGCAGATAACCACCCAGAGTGACAAAGGCACCAAGGAATACAATGGAAACGATGGGCTCGACGCTGAAATGCCACGGCCCGCCCTTTAACAGCGCCAGCGGCGTGAAAAACACCGCCCCGACCGCCGACATGTAAGCCGTGAGAGTCAATGCGGAATAGCGCTCGCTGAGCAGTTTCAAACACACGCTGAAGATGGCGGCACACAGCATGGCAGCCAGCTCCAGAGTATTACCCAACATCGGGTTAGGCGCGGATTCAGTCACATCACCGGAAGAACCCAGCACCATGACCCCGACAATGGCGATGCACAGGCCCACTGCCGCGACTTTGGTTATGCGCTCCTTAAGCACAATAAAGGCCACAATGGCAGTGAGCAGCGGCGCCAGCGACGTTACCATGCCAGCCTGACTGGCGCTGGTGTACTGCAGCGCCAACCCTTCGAGAATGAAATACAGACTGGGCTCCACCGCTGCCATCACCAGCAGAATCTTCCAGTCCCCTTTTCGATACTGGAAGTTGAACAACTTAGGCCAGAAAAACGCAAAGCACAGACAGGCGACCCACATCCGTCCGGCAATCACCGTCCAGGGGTCATAACTCTCAAATGCCACTTTCAGTGCAATAAAACTGCTGGCCCATAAAATCATGGCCACAATCAACGCCATTTCGGCGGTACGTCCCTTCAATTCTCTGTTTCCCAGGCCGGTTACAACATGGCTATCGCCAAAAACGTCGATATGGTAGTCAGTTAACGGCCAAAGATCACGCTTTCCATTTATTCTGTGAATAACCCTATTTGTCTTCAGTTGTTTAAGTGCAATCAATTACCGATAATAGAGGGCTAAGTGTATCCCGAGCCTCAAACGAATGTCAGAGTATCTGCTCCTTCTTGTTGGCACCATTCTGGTCAACAACTTTGTCCTGGTGAAATTCCTGGGACTGTGCCCCTTCATGGGGGTGTCCGGTAAGGTCGAGTCCGCCATCGGTATGTCGATGGCCACCACTTTTGTTCTAACGCTCGCCTCTTTGTGCAGCTATCTGATCAACAAGTACCTACTTATCCCTTGCGATTTGGTGTATCTACGCACCCTGGCCTTCATTTTGGTGATTGCTGTGGTAGTACAGTTCACCGAGATGGTAGTGCGTAAAACCAGCGCCTCCCTCTACCGGGTGCTGGGAATCTACCTGCCGTTGATCACCACCAACTGTGCGGTGCTGGGTGTGGCACTGCTGAACGTACAGGAGCAGCATGATCTGTTCGGATCACTGATCTATGGCTTCGGTGCCGCCGTAGGTTTCTCTTTAGTACTGGTACTGTTCTCCGCCATGCGCGAACGACTGGCCGCTGCCGATGTGCCCGCCCCATTCAAGGGCGCCTCCATCGCCATGGTTACCGCCGGATTGATGTCATTGGCCTTTATGGGCTTTACCGGGCTGGTGAAATAGACCATGAGCAGTATCGTAATAGCCGTCGTAGTACTGGCAGGACTGGCCCTGTTTTTCGGTATCATCCTGGGATACGCCTCCATCCGCTTTAAGGTAGAGTCGGACCCCATAGTCGAACAGATAGACAACACTCTGCCCCAAACCCAATGCGGTCAGTGTGGTTACCCGGGCTGTCGCCCCTATGCCGAGGCCATCGCCTCGGGTGCGGCACCCATTAACCTATGCCCTCCTGGTGGCGATGCGGTGATTCAAAGACTCGCCGACATGATGGGTATCGAGCCCGAACCTCTGGAAGGAGGAGAACAGATCGCCCATGTAGCCTACATTCGTGAAGACGAGTGTATCGGCTGCACCAAGTGCATTCAGGCCTGTCCGGTAGACGCCATTGTCGGTACCGGTAAGCAGATGCATACGGTGATTGCCAAAGATTGTACCGGCTGCGACCTGTGCGTAGCCCCCTGCCCGGTTGACTGCATCGACATGATCCCAGTGAAAACCACAAAACAAAACTGGAACTGGGATCTGAACCGGATCGCCGTCAAAGAGGTGGAGTAACCGAATTTATGCAAACTCTAACCGAACAAATCGATAACGGCACTCTGTGGACCTTTCCTGGCGGCATCCATCCGCCAGAGAACAAAACCCTGTCCAACCAGACGCCCATTGACACGCTGCCCCTGCCGGAACACCTCTACATTCCGGTCACTCAGCACATCGGCCAGCCAGGCAGCCTGCTGGTTAAGGTCGGCGACAAGGTGCTCAAAGGCCAACCGCTGACGCAACCTAACGCCCCGATGGCTTTGCCAGTGCATGCCCCAACCTCAGGGATCATCGAAGCCATAGGCGACTGGGCCTCGACCCACCCGTCTGGCCTGCCTGAAACCACCATCACCCTGAAACCGGATGGTGAAGACCGCTGGTGCGCACTGACCACCCGCGACAGCCTGGCAGGCATGGACAACACCGAGATTCTGGCGGCTATCCTCAATGCCGGAATCGCCGGCCTTGGGGGCGCGACCTTCCCAAGCCACATCAAACTCAGCCCAATTCAGCCGGTAAAATACCTGCTGATCAACGCTGCCGAGTGCGAACCCTACATCACCGCCGACGACACTCTGATGCGGGAGTTTGCCAATGAAATCGTTCAAGGGCTGACGGTGCTGGACACGCTGTTGTCCCCCGAGCGAATTCTGTTTGCCATTGAGGACAACAAACCCCAGGCCATTGCAGCCATCGAACAAGCGGTGAAAACCAGTCACTTCGATTCTAAGAAGCTGCAGGTCAAAGTCATCCCCACCAAGTACCCTTCGGGCAGTGAAAAACAACTGGTGCAGATCCTCACCGGTCAGGAGGTTCCCTCCGGCAAGATTCCTGCCCAACTGGGAATGGTGATGCAAAACGTCGGCTCGTTGTTTGCCATAAAGCGCGCCCTGTTCGACGGTGAACCCCTGATCGAACGGGTCGTCACCGTCACCGGCCAGCGCACCAAACAGCCTGGAAACTACTGGGTCCGCCTTGGCAGCCCAATCGACTGGCTGCTGAAACAGACCCGTTTTAACCCGCAACTTCTGGGGCAAAAGGTGATCATAGGGGGCCCGATGATGGGCTTTACCCTGCCGAGCCTGAAGGCGCCGGTGACCAAAGCCACCAACTGCATACTGGTACCCTCACGCAAGGAGCTGCCAGGCAACGCCCGCGAACTCAACTGCATCCGCTGCGGAGAGTGCGCACAAGCGTGCCCTCAGCAACTGCTGCCTCAGCAGCTTTACTGGCACGCCAAGGCCAAAGAGCTCGACAAAGCCGAAGCGCTGAACCTTAGAGACTGCATTGAGTGTGGTGCCTGCGCCTACGTCTGCCCGTCGGACATCCCTCTGGTGCAGTATTACCGCATCGCCAAATCGGCACTGCGACAGGAAGCCCTGAAACAGCAGGCATCCGACCGCGCAAAGATTCGATTCGATGCTCGCCAGGCTCGACTGGAAAAAGAGAAACAGGAGCGGGAAAATCGTCACAAGGCCGCAGCAGCCAAACGCAAAGTCAGCGCTCCAGCCGCCGACAGCGACGCCGTACAGGCAGCACTGGCTCGCATCAAAAAGGCCAAGCCGGTAGCGAACGGTGAACAGGATATGGCCGCTCTGCGCGCTCAGCGTAAAGCCGAGGCGCGCGCCCGTAAAGCCGGAAAAGCCGCAACCGACACCTCCCCGGCCAGCACGGATCCCAAGCAGGATGCCGTGGCTGCCGCCATCGCCCGGGCCAAAGCCAAGAAGGCCGCCCAAAGCAGCAGTGCTGCCGCCGATCCGAACAAAGCCGCCGTGGCCGCCGCTATCGCCCGTGCCAAGGCCAAACAGGCCGCAGCGAAAGGGGATGATGCGGTAACCGACACGCCCGCCCAACCCGCGGTGGCCGCACCAAAGGCCGGCGACGACAAGCGCAAAGCCGCCGTGGCGGCCGCCATCGCCAAAGCCAAGGCCAAACAAGCCGCGGCGAAAGGGGATGATGCGGTAACCGGCACCCCCGCCCAACCCGCGGTGGCCGCACCAAAGGCCGGCGACGACAAGCGTAAAGCCGCGGTAGCGGCCGCCATCGGCAAAGCCAAGGCCAAACAAGCCGCGGCAAGGGCGCACGGGGATGATGCGGTAACCGGCACCCCCGCCCAACCCGCGGTGGCCGCACCAAAGGCCGGCGACGACAAGCGCAAAGCCGCCGTGGCGGCCGCCATCGCCAAAGCCAAGGCCAAACAAGCCGCGGCGAAAGGGGATGATGCGGTAACCGACACGCCCGCCCAACCCGCGACGCCCGCACCAAAGGCCGGCGACGACAAGCGCAAAGCCGCCGTGGCGGCCGCCATCGGCAAAGCCAAGGCCAAACAAGCCGCGGCGAAAGGGGATGATGCGGTAACCGGCACCCCCGCCCAACCCGCGGTGGCCGCACCAAAGGCCGGCGACGACAAGCGCAAAGCCGCAGTAGCGGCCGCCATCGCCAAAGCCAAGGCCAAACAGGCCGCGGCCAACAGCAACAGCGAACCGGTCGCGACAACCTCGGCGTCTGATGCTGAGCTGGTCCCGGCTGCAGAGCTGGCTACGGAGTCCGATCCGAAGAAAGCCGCCATTGCTCGCGCCATCGCCAAGGCGAAAGCCAAGCAGGCGGCCGACAGCAACGGCGAACCGATTTCGACAACCTCGGCACCTGATGCTGAACCGGTCCCGGCTGCAGAGCCGGCTACGGAGTCAGATCCGAAGAAAGCCGCCATTGCCCGCGCCATCGCCAAGGCAAAAGCCAAACAACAAGCGCAGCGTGATGCTGCCAATAAATCATCAGACGAGTAGTGATACATGGCCTTTAAGATCGCCTCCTCACCCCACGCGACCACGCACACTAAAACCAATCAGGTGATGCAACGCGTGGCTCTGTGCACCCTGCCCGGCATTGCCGCCCAGTGGTATTTCTTTGGTTGGGGCAACCTGATCCAAATCGCCATTGCCGCGGTGGTGGCACTGAGCGCCGAAGCCCTGTTTGTCAAACTGCGGGGACGCCCGATCATGGGTGCCCTGGGCGACTATTCCGCCCTGGTTACCGCTGTGCTTATCGGTATTTGCATGCCGCCACTGGCTCCCTGGTGGATTGTTACCATGGGTGCCTTCTTTGCCATCGTGGTCGCCAAACAGCTCTATGGCGGCCTGGGACAAAACCTGTTTAATCCGGCCATGGTGGCCTACGTCGCCTTGCTAATCTCGTTCCCGGTTCAGATGACCGCCTGGCTGCCGCCACAACCTCTGGCCGCCAATGTCCTGGATCTGCCCTCGACGCTGGAGATGATCTTCCTTGGCAGTAACCATTTGGGGCTGTCAATGCCACAACTGGCCATGGGCGTCGATGGCGTAACCATGGCCACGCCACTGGATACCCTGAAAACCGATCTCACCCTGGGCCTGACCGCCGGTGAAAGCTTCGCCAAGCCCATATTTGATGGCAACTTCGGTGCCGGTTGGGTCTGGGTCAACGCCGGCTTCCTGCTCGGCGGGTTGATGATGCTCAAACTTAAGGTGATTCGTTGGCATATTCCTCTGGCCGTTCTGGCGGCGCTGGGGCTGTCAGCCTTCATGGGCACCATGCTGCACCCTGACGGTACTGGTGGGCTGGTATTCCACTGGTTCTCCGGCGCAGCCATGTTTGGTGCCTTCTTCATCGCCACCGATCCGGTAACCGCCGCAACCAGTAACCGTGGCCGGTTGATCTTTGGCGCCCTGATTGGCCTACTGGTGTACCTGATCCGCAGCTTTGGCGGCTACCCGGATGCCTTCGCCTTTGCCGTTCTATTGGCCAACATGTGCGCACCAATGATCGACTACTACACCCGCCCACGCACATACGGCCACGGGAGCGAATAATGCTGGCATCAATGAAACGAAATGGCTTGGTTCTGGCGCTGTTCGGCATGGCGGCCACCGCCGTAGTGGCGGTTACCCACCAACTAACCAAAGAACGCATCTACCAACAACAGCAGCAGGAGTTACTGAAAACTCTGCACCAGATCCTGCCCAATGACAGCTACGATCTGCCGTTGCACGAAAGCTGCCATCTGGTCACTAACGAGCAGTACCTGGGAACCACCAAGCCTCAACGGGCGTTCGTGGCGATTAAAGAGGGACTGCCTGTTGCCATGGCATTAGAAACCACCGCCCCCGACGGTTACAACGGCGACATCAATCTGATCATCGGTGTCAGCTGGGATGAGGAGATTCTGGGCGTTCGCACCCTCAGTCATAAGGAAACCCCCGGGCTGGGGGACAGCATTGAAACCCGCAAATCCGACTGGGTTCTGAGTTTCAATGGCTACATCCTGATCGATGAAGACGACAAGCGCATCGGTGTCAAAAAGGACGGCGGCGACTTTGATCAGTTTACCGGCGCCACCATTACGCCGCGGGCCTACACCAAAGCAGTGCGCAACGGCCTGAACTACATAAAGCGGTTTAAGCGCGAAATCACCACCGCACCACAGTGTGGAGACAAGTCATGAGTCAAATGAGAGAGATTGCCTGGCAAGGGCTGTGGAAGAGTAACCCCGGACTGGTGCAACTGCTGGGGCTATGTCCATTGTTGGCTGTCAGTAATACCCTGACCAACGCAATCGGGCTGGGCCTGGCAACCATGGTGGTGCTGGTATGCTCCAACGTACTGGTGTCTCTGCTTCGCAACAGCATTCCCGGCGAAGTGCGCATTCCCATCTATGTGATGATCATTGCCGCTCTGGTTACCTGCGTACAGTTACTGGTTAATGCCTATGCCTACGGCCTGTATCTGTCCCTCGGGATCTTCCTGCCGCTGATCGTCACAAACTGTGTGATCATTGGCCGCGCCGAAGCCTTTGCCTCAAAAAACTCCGTCGCCCATGCTGCCTTCGATGGCTTTATGATGTCGACCGGTTTCCTGATTGTACTCAGCCTACTGGGTGGCATCCGGGAGATGTTGGGCCAGGGCACCCTATTTGACGGTGCCGACCTGTTGCTGGGAGACTGGGCCACGGCGCTGCGCATCGAGCTATGGCAGGTGGATAGCCCGTTCCTGTTGGCCCTGCTGCCACCGGGTGCCTTTATCGCCATGGGACTGCTGATTGCCATCAAAAATGCCATGAATGACAAGGTAGAAGCCGCCTTTGCCGATAAAAAAGAAACAGTTAAGATTGAACGAGCCCGGGTAACCAATTAACAAGACTCCCGGCTGGTTTATGACACGGAACGCACAACACCATGAATAACGAAAAACGGCTACAGATCCTGACCCGGCTGCGAGACAACGATCCGCACCCGACCACCGAGCTGGAGTTTTCCACCCCTTATGAACTGCTGGTGGCCGTTGCCCTGTCGGCGCAGGCCACCGACGTCAGCGTCAACAAGGCCACCCGCCTGCTGTTCCCTGTGGCCAATACGCCACAGGCGATGCTGGACATCGGCGCAGAAGGGGTCAAGGACTACATCAAGACCATCGGCCTGTTCAACACCAAGGCGGAGAACGTCATCAAGGCGGCACAGATGCTGGTCGACCTCCATGGTGGCGAGGTACCGGAAGATCGCGCCGCACTGGAGGCGCTTCCCGGTGTCGGTCGCAAGACGGCCAACGTGGTGTTAAACACCGCCTTCGGCTGGCCGACCATCGCTGTGGATACCCACATCTACCGGGTATCGAACCGCACCAAGTTCGCCATAGGCAAAAATGTCGATCAAGTGGAGCAGAAGCTGCTGAAAGTGGTACCCAGCGAGTTTAAGGTGGACGTACACCACTGGCTGATTCTCCATGGGCGCTATACCTGCTTAGCCAGAAAACCTCGCTGTGGCAGCTGCATCATCGAAGACCTGTGCGAATTCAAAGAGAAAGTGTATCCGGAGGAGTAACCGCCCTCCCGGACAACATACGCCGTGGCCTGCCACGGCGTTTTTGCATGGACAAGATTGCCGGGAGGTTCACCCGTGAAACTCCGACATCAACCGGCGATGTTGCCGAACAAAGTCGATGAGCTACCTCCCTGCATCTGCAAGAGAAAGACACTGGGTACCCGCGTCCGCGGGCACGACCGAAGGTCATTTGACGCTTGGTGTTACCCGCACTCCCCCTGCAACCCGCACTACTGCCGCGGCCAACTAACGCTCACCTTATCGCCCTTGCCAGCGCGAGGGGCCAGTGGCTTCGGTTTTGATTTTGAGAAAAGACGCTGGATTCTCGCCTTCGCAAGAATGACAAAGCGCACAGACACTGGGTACCCGCATTCGCGGGCACGACAGAGGGGTGATTCGAGTATTGGGGTAACAGCAGCCCAGACGGCGACTGCCTCAACCAACCAAAACACCCACCCTCAACGTGTCGCCCTTGCCAGCGCGAGGGGCCAGTGGCTTCGGTTTTGATTTTGAGAAAAGACGCTGGATTCTCGCCTGCGCAAGAATGACAAAGCGCACAGACACTGGGTACCCGCATTCGCGGGCACGACTGCCCCCACCCGTCGCCCTTGCGAACGCGAGGGCCCAGTGACTTTAATGGTGATACGAGCACAGACACTGGGCACCAGCATTCGCGGGCACGACAGAGGGGTGATTAGAGTGCGGGGGAAACGAACTGCACCGGGCTTTGCAGAAACCACAGTAACGGCTTGGCTACCGCAAACCCCACCAACTCGCACCGTCGCCCTTGCCAGCACGGGGGCTTTTTGGCTTCGGTTTTGATTTTGAGAAAAGACGCTGGATTCTCGCCTGCGCAAGAATGACAAAGCGCACAGACACTGGGCACCCGCATTCGCGGGCACGACAGAGGGGTGATTCAAGTATTGGGGTAACAGCAGCCCAGATGGCGGGCGCCTCAACCAACCCTAACACCCCACCCTCAACCGTGTCGCCCTTGCGAACGCGAGGGGCCAGTGGCTTTCGGTTTTGATAAAGAGAAAAGACGCTGGATTCTCGCCTGCGCAAGAATGACAAAGCGCACAGACACTGGGTACCCGCATTCGCGGGCACGACAGAGGGGTGATTCAAGTACCAGGGAAACGAACTGCACCGGGCTTTGCAGAAACCACAGTAACGGCTTGGCTACCACAAACCCCACCAACTCGCACCGTCGCCCTTGCGAACGCGAGGGCCCAGTGGCTTCTGTGGTTCAGGAGGCCATGGCGTCGATCAGATGAATCACACCCGAACCACTACAAACCCAAAAGCCGCCATTATCCGGCAATGGCGCAATCTCGTCGCGACGCACTACCCCGTGGGTGGCCAGAAAGAAAGCGGCATCATCGACGTTGTCGGTTTCCACGTGCAACCAGATCTCCAGTTGGCTGATGGTCTTCACCTCCGACAACACCAGGCGTTTATCGCCAAAGCAGAAGCAGTGGGCACCCAGCCCCTGATCCACGTAGTTGGCGTCCTCTTCCAACGCCAGAACATCGCGATAAAAGCTTAAATTACCCGGGTACTCATGGGGGGGAATGCGAATGATGATGTGTCGTCCGGCCTGAAATCGTGGTCTCATGCTGCCATCCTCTAGCTGGGGCCCACTCCTTGGGCATGGCTACAATCATAGAACAGCGTCATGCCGCTGTCACAATCAACGTAATTACCTACGCTCATTGAAATTCGGTTCATCCACCCCCATAACAAATTGATGCCATCAAGGAGCCGAGCCGTGACCTACCCGATATACGCCTTTAATCAAGACGGAGACCTGAAACCGCCATTGTGGCTGTTTCTGCTGATGGCGTTTTTAGGGCGCACCTGGCTGCTGATGGCCATCGCCGCCGCCAGCCGTAGCACCGGCTCAGACATTCTGTCGTTGTTCTACCCCAATACCCATTACTTTTACCTGGGGCTGCTGTCCGGTTTACCGGTGGTCCTGCTGGCAATTCTCGGCCGCTTTAAAGATGGCAATCGCCTGTGGGTTAAACGGGTCTGGCAACAGGGTAAGTGGATTCTGATGGCCAACTGGCTGTTGGATCTTACCCTGCAAGCCAGTGCCCTACAGCAGCTGCGAGGCGACGTCGCCCTTTACCAAGCACTGCCACTGTTAGCCAGTTTCTGGTTTGGCTGGTACCTTATTAAAAGCCGGCGTATTGGCCACTACTTCAATGGGGCACACGTTCTGTCCCATACCAAAGTAAGAAGTTAGCGGCGCCATTGGCTTTCGGTATAGAATGGATCTCCTGAAAAATAAGGCAAAAATATGGAAACGTTGACCCACTCCCTGGCTGGTATCGGCCCCTTTTTCACTTATCTGGTGATCGGTCTGGCACTGATTGCCGTGTTCAAGATGATCTATTCGGCCATCACACCCTACGATGAGTGGGGACTGGTCAAAGAGAGCCAGAACCAGGCCGCGGCCATCGGCATCGGGGGTGCATTGGTAGGCTTTACCCTGGCTCTGGCCGCAGCCGCCAGCAACTCAGTCTCCGTCACCGACTACCTGCTTTGGGCCGCTGTGGCACTGCTGGCGCAACTGCTGGCCTTCACCGCCGTCCGCTTTGTGGTTTTGCCGGGGCTGGTGGAAAAAATTGAACAGAATAACGTTGCCGCCGCCATCGTGCTGGCCGCCATCAACATCAGTGTCGGCCTGCTGAATGCGGCCTGCATGAGTTACTAGGAGACTCCTGTGAAGCGCAGTCGCTCTATTTTGTCACCCCGATTCAAAAAACAACTGACGGTGCCTACCGCCGCCGCCATCAGCGTCTCCCTGACGCTGACCGGCTGCAGCCCGGAACCGATGCAGGAAACCGCTCAGGTCTATCGCAACGTCACCGAATGTATCCAGGTCAACCCGGGACAGGAGCAGCTATGCCAAAGCGTCTTTGGTGAAGCTCAGGCGCTGGCCGAAGAGACCGCACCCCGCTTTAACTCCCTGGCCGATTGTGAGCTGGAGTTCGGGGCCGAACAGTGTACCGGCGGCGGCGACTTTGCCACCGACCTGGCCGGCGACGCCGGCACTCTGGTGGACGGAGAGCAATACGCCGACAACAGTGGTGGTGGCGGCTGGTTTATGCCGATGATGTACGGTTACATGCTCGGCAATATGCTCAGTGGTTCCCGCAATAAATACCGTACCGCCCCGGTTTACAGCTCCAAAAATGCCCGCTCACCGCTCAATGGCAAGCTGGTCACCGGGGCCGGTGATGTGGTCGGCCGCAGCGGCGACCGCGTTGTTCGCACCAGCCCCAATAACTTCACCCCGAAGAAAGCCACCAATGTCACCCAACGGGGCGGCTTTGGTAAAATGGCACAGGTAAAATCGGCTCAGGCGGCCAAAGCCCGCAGCAGCTCACGTAAAAGCTCTAGTCGTGGTTGGGGCGGCTGATGCAACGTCACCTCATTGCCCCCAGAGCCAACTGGCAGCAACAAGCCGAGACCTACGGGTTTAACTTCCACACCATGTATGGCGAGCCCTACTGGGATGAAAGCCGCTACTACGCCTTCACCCTGGAGCAGATAGAGCGGGACCTGGAAGATCCCACCGCAGAGATCAATCAGATGTGTCTTGAGGTGGTGGACAAAGTGGTGCAGGACGACGCCCTGCTGCGCAAGTTTGCCATTCCCGAAGCCCACTGGGAGATGATCGCCCGCTCCTGGCGACTAAAGGATCCGGCCCTGTATGCCCGCCTGGATCTGGCCTACGACGGCACCAGCCCGGCCAAGTTGCTGGAGAACAATGCCGATACCCCCACCTCACTCTACGAGTCCGCCTTCTTTCAATGGCTATGGCTGGACGAGCGCCTGAAAGACGGTACCCTTGCCGACGGCAGTGATCAGTTCAACAGCATTCAGGAACAACTGATCGCCCGTTTCGCCCAGCTCAAACAGAGCTGGCCCCCGGTGCCGCTGCACTTTGCCTGCTGCCAGGACACCGACGAGGATCGGGGTACGGTGCAGTACCTGCAAGACTGCGCCGAAGAGGCGGGTATGCAGACCCTGTTTACCTACATCGAGTCCATCGGCTTAACCCCTCAGGGAGGCTTTGTGGATGGCGACAACCGCCCCATGCACGCCGCCTTTAAGCTGTACCCGTGGGAGTTTATGTTACGGGAGGAGTTTGGCGATCACATCGACAAAGCCCAGACCCGCTGGCTGGAGCCGAGCTGGAAATCGGTACTGTCCAACAAGGCGCTACTGCCGATGTTGTGGAAACTGTTCCCTAACCACCCCAACCTGCTGCCCGCCTATTTTGCCGACGAACGCCATCTGGCCAGCGAATCCCGCTTGGTTGAGAAGCCGATCTACTCCCGTGAGGGAGCCAATGTCCGCATCCTCGACGGTAACCAGGCGATCGCCGACAGCGAGGGGCCGTACGGTGAAGAGGGCGTGATCTACCAGGCATTCCAGGATTTGCCCAAGTTTGGTGACGACTACGCCCTCATCGGCTCCTGGCTGGTGGGCGATGAAGCCGCCGGGATTTCGGTACGGGAGGATCACAGCCTGATCACCCAGGATCTGTCCCGATTCGTGCCGCACATCATTCTGCCCTGATCCGGACACATCGCAGACACAAAAATGCCGCCTCAACAGGCGGCATTTTTAATGCTTGTCCGACTCAGAAAATAAACGAAGCCAGGAAGCAGATAGTACCCAGAGAGCCAACAGCGGCACCCAAAGCGTATTTTACATTAGTATCCATGGACATCACTCCTTAGTCCGACAACGGTTGACACCAGCTTAACCGCTGTGCTGGGTGGCTCAAGGCGCCTCTGCCGCAACTGTGCTCTGGATCACAGTGATAATACCGTTCAGCCATATTGATAAAATCGGTCCATTAATATCTTACAAACCGATGTTTAACAAAAACTACTGCAGCAGAACCGCCGTCGCCAGCAACAGGAAAATCACCGCACTGGCCCGATCCACCCAGATGCCGTGACGCTGCAGCCAACCCAGTAAACCGGTACGACCGATCCCCAGTGCCACCGCGGCGTACCACAGGGCATCGATGCCACCCGCGGTCGCCATCATCAGCAACTGATCCCCAAGCGTGAGATCGGCGCGCACAAACTGGCTGAACAGTGCCAGGAAGAAGATGGCCAGCTTAGGGTTGAGAAACGCCACCATAAAGCCACCGCCAAAACCGACGAAACGATTTTTGCGCAGCGTACCCTCTCCCTCGGCAGCAGGCCTGGCCCGCAGAATCTTAATCGCCATGTACACCAGAAACGCCGCGCCAGCGTACCTAATGGCGTCAAACAGCCAGGGGGTCTGGCTAATAAGCAGCCCCAGGCCCATGGCCGTGATCAGCGCATACAGGGCCACGCCAATACCGTGACCCAGCGCCGTGCGCAGGCCGGTCGCCGTACCCCGCTGCACCGTGTTATTGATCACCAGCGCCAGGCTGGGGCCGGGACTGATGGCGCCCAGTACGCACACCGTTGCCAGAGGCAACCAAGTTAAAAACGTCATTACTGCTTTACTGCTCTATTCACTATCGAGGATGCTCTCAAGCTTACCCATACCTAGACATTACCAAAAGCGATAGTTATTCATGGTTGCAAGTCGTTTTAGTTATGCCTTGCTGCACATAGTGATTGAGGTGGTCGCACAAAAACGGAAACGCCAGCTCCCGAAACCAGCGATGGGCCGGATCCTCGTTAAAACGGCGATGCCACAGCAGCCGGTAGTGCTGGCGGGCACAGTCGAAGGGCAACCGCTTCACCACCATCGGTGCCTGCTCCGACATCTGAGCAGCAATGTGCAGCGGCGTGGTCAGCAGAGTCGGCGTCGACAACAACAACCCCAGCGCAGACTGGAAAAACGGTACCTGGGCAAAACAGCGACGGCGGTGCCCCAGCGCCTGCAACGCGGTGTCCACCGGCGAGTCCTTATCGCCGCCGCCGCTGACTCGCAGATGCCCATATTGCAGATAACGCTCCAATGTCAGAGTTTGGTCAGCCAAAGGGTGTTGCGCCGACATCAGCACCGCCAGGCCGTCTTCCCCCTGATTCCGCCGGGCCACATTATCCGGCACCGATTCCACGATGGTGGACACCAGATCCACCGGCAGGTTGGCCAGTTGTGACAACTGTCCCTTGTCCCACAAGCGATACTCCAGTGTCACTAGGGGCGCCTGCCGGCCCACTTCGGCAGCAATAGCCGGAAAGATATGCTGGGCTACGTAATCGGACGATGAGAACACCAGAGTGCGTCGGCACTGACCTGGGTCAAAACGCTGAGGCAGGTAGAGGGCATCCAATTGCTGTAACTGTTGCGGCAGGGTTAGCTGCAACGATCGGGCCTTTGGGGTCAACAGATAGCGCTGGCCTTCGCGCACCAACAACGGGTCATCGAAGTCCTGTCGCAACTGTTGCAGGGTTTTGCTGACCGCCGACTGGGTCATGTGCAGACTCTCCGCCACCCGGGTCAGGTTAGGTTGCTGCAACAACGCCGACAACACTCTCAATTGATTCAGGTTATGGCGCATTAGCACTCCAGCAAACAGGATCTGAGGCCATGGTACTCAAGTTACCCCGCCCTGCAAATACCAGCGCCCCTGAGGGGCTGAAACCGTAACGGTCGACCGGTCTATCCAGCCGCAATCAAGGGGAGGAGAAAGACACTGGCCGGGGCTGTCTCCGGCACAGCGTTAAGTGATTGCCCCGCCCGGAGCAGGCGGGACAGGCAAGATTACTTGGCCATGAGCCGCTTAGGATCCGAGTCTCCCTGGTAATGGAGCACCAATCCACGATCGTCCACATCCAGCATCAGCTTCATGATCAGATCGTAGCTTTGCATCGACTGCAGTTGCTCCACCAACTCTGGATCCAGAGCCTTCGCCCAGTCCATGGCAGGCAACATCGCTCGCTGATAGTCAAGCGTCACCGCCATCAGGCCATTGGCCGCCAACACCTCGGTGCCCATGGCCTCAGCCACGCTAGCCCCTTTGTCACCGGTATGCAGCATTAGCTGGCTGTCACTCATCTGCAGCATAATCGGTTGCAGCGCATACTGCAGCTGGGGCACCCGGTCTTTGATGTCCACCGCTTC
Source organism: Ferrimonas sediminum (assembly GCF_900100175.1). Lineage (GTDB taxonomy): Bacteria > Pseudomonadota > Gammaproteobacteria > Enterobacterales > Shewanellaceae > Ferrimonas > Ferrimonas sediminum. Next base: position 11,076 of record NZ_FNEM01000026.1, on the reverse strand, counting down.
CTGCCCCGGTTTCAAGTTCAGGCTGGCAAGCTCCGGACTCACCATCTTGATGGCATTAAAAGCCTTGGCGGGGTCTTTGGCCGACACACTCATCAACATGCTGTAGGTACTCAGGGTGCCATCGGTGCGACTGTCATCAAACGCATAGTCATAGATCCCCAGGCCCAGCCCCTGAATGCCATCGGTAAAGCCAGAGAACAGCGCTAACGACTCCGGCGGCACCTGCTTGAGCTCCTGTTGCAGCTGGGCCAGTTGCGGACACTGATAGGCCACCTCCAACATCTGATCCCGCACCTCCACCAGCCCCTCCTGCAGGGTATCGGCGTTGATCCCCAGCGCTGCGGCAAACATCGGTGTGGCGGCATCAAACAGGCTCTGGGGCACAAAACCCCGTAATTTGTTCAGCGCACTCAGCATCGGCTGGTTGCGTGACTCAATGATGGTGTCACTGCTGATGCTAAAACCACTACCCTGCTGGTGGATCTCAGTCTGAAACACGGTTCTGGGCCAGTTGGCAGCAATCGCAGACAGCTCTTCGTAGCAGACCGGGTCCTGCAACTGAGCCAGCTCCTGAGGGTCATCGGTCAAACGACTAATCTGCTTGGCCATGGTGTTGCCCGACGGGGTCATCAGCCCGGTCAGCAGCTGCTGGTGACTGATGTAACCGATGTCATCGGAGTGAAAACGGTTTCGTTGCCGAATCTCATCAAGAATACCGGTGTCCGCCAGCGCCTGCGCCGGCCTAGCCTGGGCAAAAGCGATGGCCAGTTGCCGCGCATCCAGCAAGGGAGCCCCGATGACCATGGTCATCATGCCGTCAACCTCGGCAAACCACAGCTCCAGCTGCTCATCCACATCGTCCAGTGCCAGGTCGTAGACCCGGGCCTCGAGGCCGCCGACCGTGCGCGTGTGGTGCATGGCCCCGCTTTGTGCCTCAATTCGACCCAGGGTCTGCCAGAACGCGTCCGGATTTTCCACCTCCCACTTAAACACCGGCGCCGCGCCGATGCCATAGGTGTAAAAGCGGACCGTGTCACCGAGACCGTAATCCTTAACCAACTGGTCGGGATCATTCATGCCCTGCAAATAGTTCAGCAGAAACGCCAGGAAGAACTTCTCATCCACGTCCTCGGCCTGCTGCAAAGACTGTTGCAACTGCTGCATCTCACCGTCAGACAACCGATAGCTGGCCGCCGATGCTTTCAGGTAAGCCCGAATGGGAAACGGGGTCTGCTGAGCGGAATACCAGACGGTGTCAGCCGGAACAAAACTCGCCATCCCTGAGGCGGCACTCTGCGGTTGCTGCGTGTAGATGTAAGCGCCGATGGCCGCCGCTGCGACAACCGTTGCCAATGCCAGTTTCTTCACCCTAATTCCCCTGTCGATGCCGCCGATAAATCGCAGAAGCGCCCTTTCTGCCCAGACCAACGACGATGGTGAGTAATGCCCCCTACCCTGTCAGAAATCAATAGGAAGTCATTGAAATTTATCCTGTCTAGGACAGTATCAAAGGCCCAACCATCAGTCCAAGAAAAACGCCACCGATGACAAAAAGCCGAGGTCGATCCTTGGAACCGACCGCAGCAACGGACTGAATCAGTGTAGCGGCATCAGGCTGAACTGGGGCTAACCCGGGCAAGACGGCTGACAACCAGGAGACTCGACCAGGCAGCGCAATCGCTGCACCATTACGCCGGCCCTGCCGACGCGCTCGCATAAAAAAGGCCACCTTTAAGGTGGCCTTCGCATTTATGGCATCGATTTACTGCAGTTTAAATTTGCCCACCACCGACTTCAGCTGACTGTTGGCCGCCGCCAGGTTCATCGCCTCATTGGCAGTGGCTTCGCCATTGGTGGCCAACTGCACCACGATATCGCGAATGGCACTGACGTTACGGCTGATCTCACCGGTCACCGAACTTTGCTCCTCGGCCGCGGTGGCGATATGGGTATTCAGATCGTTAATCTGCGCTACCGAGTGCACGATGGTGTCCAGATCATCCGCCACCTGAGAGGTGCTCTGAGCGGTGCGCTGACAGCTGGCCTTGGTGTGGTTCATGGCGGTCATCGCTGACTCCGAACCGCTGTGCAGCTTGCTCAGGGTCGCCTCAATTTCAGCGGTACTGCTCTGGGTCCGTGCCGCCAGAGCCCGAACCTCATCGGCCACCACCGCAAAGCCACGCCCCTGTTCGCCGGCTCGGGCGGCCTCGATGGCGGCATTCAGTGCCAGCAGGTTGGTCTGATCGGCAATCTCACCAATCACCTTCAGCACATTGGTGATGTCACTGGTGTCGTTGCTGATCTCGGTAATATTGTTGGCGGTGGTGTCCACGTCCCCCACCAGCTGCGATACCGTGGTGGTGGCATCCAGCACCACCTGTTTGGACTGGGACACCTGCGCATTGGTGCTTTGAGTAAATTGGGAAGCATTGGCGGCGTTGCTGGCCACGTCATTGGCGGTAGCGCTCATCTCCTCGATGGCAGCCACCACCTGTTCAGTCTCTGTGGTGTGGGCTTCCAGTACCGCGTTATTGGAATCAGTCTGATACTTCACCTGCTCGACACTGCGGGAGATGTGCGCCGACGACTGCGATACCTCCAGCATCAGCGATTGCAAATTGATAATAAACTGGTTGATCCCCTTTGAGATTTGGCCCAAATCATCGTCGCTGGTCACCGGCAGGCGTCGAGTCAGATCGCCGTTGCCCTGAGACAGATCCATCACCACCTCTTTCAAAGCCAGGATAGGACGGTACAAGCCATTAAGAGTGATGATGGTCAGCCCTACGGCCGCCAACAGCATGATCACCGACGACCAGATGGCGGTATTCAGCGCCTGATCCACCTCGGCATAAGCCACGGATTTATCAACACCGATAAACAGGTACCAGCGCTTGCCGTCCACCAGTTCGATCGCCTTGGTGAAGGCCAGCTTGTCGGCACCGTCCAGTGTATAGTGGGTGGTGTTTTCTGCCTTCGCCAACATGGCGACCCGAACCTTGTCCATGCCGATATCGGCAAAATGGGTGCCCTCGGTCAGGCGACGGGAGTTGGAAGCGAGCGCCTTACCGGATCCATCCATGATGGCGGTTACTGCACCGGGGAAATCCACCGCTTTCACGGTTTCCTCCAGAATGTCCAGCTCGATGTCCCCCAGGATCACACCATCGGCCACCCGCTTTACTACCGAGACAACGTGCTCGCCGCTGAGGGCATCTTCATAGATGTCGGTGACCCCCAGTCCGGCGCTGGCCCGCCCCTGCTGATACCAGGGCCGTTGGCGAGGATCGTACTGGCGCGGATCGGCCACACCATTGGTCCAGTAGCCCCCCTCGCTGGTGGAGTAAGCCCGGCCGGTTTCCAGGCCATACAGAACCCCGCTGATGCCGCTGAGCCGCTTGGCCATGGCTGCGGTTTCTACATAGTAGTCGCTGCTCTCGTTGATGACATAATGCTGTGCAAGGGTATCAATGGCGTCACTTTTGCCTTTGAACCAGACCTGAATCTTGTCAGCCTCATAGCGGACTATGGCTTTGGACTGCGCATCAATGCTGGCAATGGTGGTAGTTTTCAGGTTGGAGTAGGACAACCAGTTTGCGGTCAGCAAACACAAGGTGACCAACATCACCACGGCGGTAATAATTGAACGTTTGAACCCAAGAGATTTCACGTGCTGTCTCGACTGTGCTAAAGGAATGAAAAAGGAATCGTTCAGAGGCCACGCAGACCAGCTGAGAAAAATGGGCGGGCATCTTAGCCAAACCCCGAAGGGCGAAAAAAACATCGCCTGTATGTCAAATTTATAGGATTAAACCAGTGATCCGATTGGGCCAAACCGGCCGCCTTTTGCGTTTGGCGATCGTTTTTTACTCTGAGCCTCAATCGGGGCACCCGATTTTATTCAGGCCATAGCGACCTGGAACTCAGGCAACTTAAATCCAATTTACGACAGAACGGCAAAAAACGAGATTCCACCGACTCAGTGGCCGCTAACCACTCTGCCCCGCTCAAACTGCAGCCGGTGATCACCGAGTCGCTGTGCCTGCTCGGGAGAGTGGGACACCATCACGATGGTCAGCTGTCGGGACAACTCGGTGATTAAGGTTTCAATCTGCAATGCGGTCTCGGGATCCAACGACGCGGTGGGTTCATCCAGCAGCAGAATCTGCGGCTTAAGCGCCAGGGTTCGGGCCAGGCACAGCCGCTGCTGCTGGCCACCGGATAGGGATACGGCGGGGGCCGTCAGGCGACCAGCCACCTCGGGCCACAGCGCCGCCTGCACCAACCCCTGCTCCATGCGCTCGCGGGCACGGGTCCGGCTTAACCCCGCCACCACCGTCAGCGGCAACAGCAGGTTATCGGCAATGGTGCCCGGCAACAGCTGCGGGTGCTGAAACACCATCCCAACCCGCTGTCGAAGATACGGCAGGCGAGCCTGGGACAAAGACTCAAGCTGCACAGGCTGATCATCAAGCCACAGCCGAATCCGGCCTGTGGTATGACAATCACCGAAGCTGTCATTGAGCCGGTTCAGCGCTCGCAGAAACGTGGTTTTGCCCGAGCCGGAGGGGCCACTGAGCACATGCACCTTGCGTTCCTGCAGCGTCAGGCTGACCCGCTTCAACACCTCGGTGGAGCCAAAGCGAACCGACAACTCATCAATCTCGCCGATCATGGATTACCTCTTGATTCAAATCCCCCCACCGACGTCGGCAGGCAGCCCGCTGCAAGCCGCCGGCCACCGCAAACAGGGTGGCGGTCAGCAGCATCAGCGTCAATGCGGCGCCAAACGCCATGGTCAGCTCTTGCTGACTCTGGTATTGGGCGCTCAGGTAAAAAATGCTGAATGGCAGCGCCTCAAATCGCTGCAGCAAGCCACCGGGCAGCCCGGCATTGACCACCGCCCCGGTCAGCATGATCACCGCCGTATCCTCGGCCGCCCTGCCGATGGCCAGCAGAATGCCGGCCATGATGCCACCGCGGGCCTGGGGCAACAGCACATGCCGACAGGTTTGAGACTCACTCATCCCCAGCGACAGCGCCGTTTGCCGCAGCTGCGGCGGCAGAGACTGCAGCGCGGTGCGCGTCGACACCGCCAGGTAGGGGATGATCAGCATCGCCAGACAAGCCGCCGCCAGCAGCAAACTGGTGTTGGCGGCGGGAAAATACCACTGGCGCAGAAACAGGATCAGGGTAAAACCGAACAGCCCCATCAGAATCGACGGCACCCCGGCCAGCACATCCACTGCCACGCCCAGACAACGGGATAGGCGGCTGTCGACGACGGTGGCCATCCACACACCGGTGCCAATACCCGGCACCAGTGCCAGCAGCAACGACAGCACCACTACCGTTAGCGAGCCCACGCACGCCGGCCAGATGCCACCCCAGACCGGCGTCTGGCCACTGAGAGCCGGCCACAACGGCGCATCGCCGACAAACAACGTTGATCCCATGGCCGCGGCGCCGGATAACACCACATAACCCAGCAACACCATCACTGCCGTCATCACCACCGAGGTGGCCAGCAGTGCCCAGCCGGCCATCAGCGTACTTTTGCGTTCGCTCATGGTTGCCCCCCTTTCAGCAGCGCCCGGGTGGTCAGGGTTAAGACGGCACTCAGCCCCAGCAGAATCAAACCAGAGGCAAACAGCGAGTTGTACATGGCACTGCCCTGCTCGGTGGCGACCACCAGGCCGATGTGCGCCGTCAGAGTTCGAATGGAGTCCAGCACGCTGCCAGTCAGTTGAGGGGCATTGCCGGCCAGCATCATTGGCAACAGGGTATCGCCCACGGCCCGGCCAAACCCCAGCAGGGCCGCACTGATCATTGCCCGGCGGCAGCGGGGCAGAACCAGATAGGTCAGGGTTTGAGCATCGGTAAAGCCCATAGAGCGGGCGCCGATTCTAAGCTGCAGCATTAATGGCCGCATCTGGCTGTCCAGCATCGACACCATCACCGGCAGGATCAGTAACGACAGCATCAGCGCCGCCGCCAGTAAGGAGTATCCGCTGCCGGCACGAAAGCTCTCCCGCAGCAGCGGCACCAACAGGAACAGGGCCGCAATGCCATACACCACCGTCGGCACCCCGGCCATCAGCCGAACCACCGTGCGCACCAACGTCGCCAGCCAAGGCCGGCGTACCAACAGACCGAACGCCGTCAGCCCCAGCGCCAACGGGCAAGCCAGCATCAGCGCCATCAGCGCCACCAGTGCCGACCCCGCCACCATGGGCAAGATGCCATAACAGCCCAGCTCCGGCTGCCACTGGAACGTCAGCAAAGTCTGTGACGAGTGCAGAAATACCGGCAACGCAAACCAGCCGATGGCCACAAACAGCGCCGCTATCAGCAGCAACACCAAGGTAGCCATCGACGACGTCAGGCGGGGATACGGCCTGTGACTCATCATTACTGAAGCAGCGGAATGTAACCGGACTGGCGCACGTACTCGGCGCCCTGAGCGCTGTAGACGAAATCGATGAACGAACGGGTCAGCCCCTGGGGTTCGCCCTTGGTGTTCATGTACAACTTACGAACAATAGGGTATTCACCGGAAGCGCAGGCTTCATTGGTGGGCACTACGCCATCGAGTGCCGGTGCGCGCACCGAGTCATCGATGTAGCCGACACTGGAGTAACCGATGGCACCGGGATCGCGAGCCACCGAGGTTTTCATGGCACCATTGGAGGCAACCACGTTGGCAAAGGTGGCCACCGGCTGCTTGCTCAGCAGTTTCTTCACAAACACCGCCCGGGTGCCGCTGGCTTCGTCACGGGTGAACAGGTTGATACGACGGTCGTCGCCCCCCAGGGCCTGCCAGTTGTCGATGCGACCGGCGTAGATGCCGATCACCTGCTGCTGGGTCAATTGGGTAACCGGGTTATCCGGATTCAGGATGACCGCCACGCCATCGATGGCAAAAGGAAACGAAATCAGACCATGGGCCGCTTCAGAGGGCTTCAGCGCCCGGCCGGTGTTACCAATGGTCACCAACCCTTTGGCCACCTGCTGGGCACCGACGCCGGAGCCGCCGCCGGCAATGGTGATTCTGATGTTCGGGTTCGCGGTCATGATCGCCCGGGCCGCCTGCTTCATTACCGGAATGTGGGCAGTGCCACCGGCAATATTAAGGGTGCCACTCTGATCCTGAAACGCGTCCAGATCAGACGCCTGGGCAAACGCCGCCAGACCACAAATAAGCAAAGCGAAAAGTCCGGTGTGCAACCGCATAAACTCGTCTCTCTATTCTGGTTAATTAAAAGCCAAACCCGAGTGGGCGCCAAGAGACGGCAAGGGTACGCCTAGCGCATCGCAATAACAACGCAAGCGATTGTAAAAAAATTGATTCAGATCAATTAATTATAAAAGGCTTTGTCAAGAATAACGAAATAATCACCGTTGCCGGTACGCTTGGCATATCACTATCCGCACTCCCAGGTCCGGGTTAACCTAAACAAAACAACCACCACCAACCGAGTTCACGCATAGAACACCTAAAAACAACCATGAACCAGAGGCTCACAAGCTGTATTTGCCAACAAAAAATGTTAATACCAAAACAAAAAGCAACTTATATCAATAACTTAATCAGGAATTGGCCAGCAATTTGACCACCCCGAGCAAAACCAACCCAGGCCAACGGTGAATACAGACTTTACAGCGTCTTATCCAGGCATTACAGTGTGACGGTCATTCACCACGATCTGAGACTCATGCAGCGCCTTTCATCCCCATTAAAGTTGGAACCAGTTCCAGCCACAATGCGTTGCCCGAGCTTCACTCAGGTCTCCGTCGTCGTCGTCATTCTCTGACGCTGACGGTTTTGTTTTTCGTCAGCTTCGCTGGCGAAAGCAGAGTCCTTCCTTCTCTTTTCTCGCCAACACGCTGACCTTTACCACTGAAGGTAGTTGCATTGAGAACTCGAGACATCACGGCCATCGGCTTTACTGCATTTGCGCTTTTCCTTGGCGCAGGCAACCTGATCTTTCCCCCTCTGCTGGCGCAACAGGCCGGTCAGCACTGGCTTACAGCCATGAGCGGCTTCCTGCTGTCTGCCGTGGGCCTGCCGGCACTGACGCTGTGCGTGCTGGGGCGCTTACCCTCGGTGGCGGCGCTGACCGATGCCCTTCCCCACTGGCTTAGAAATGGCTTCTGGCTGCTGGTGTTTGCCACTCTGGGGCCGGCCTTTGTGCTGCCCCGGGCGGTCACCGTCGCCTATGAGATGGGGCTGGCCCCCTTTATCGACACCGATGCCCTGCTGCCCTTCTCCATCGCCTTTTGTGGACTCAGCCTATTGCTGGCGCTGAAGCCCGGCAAGTTGGTGGACATCATCGGCAAATTCATGACCCCGGCGCTGATTCTGATGCTGGCTACCCTGGTGATTGCCGCCATTCTCAGCCCTCAGGGCGCCCCACAGGCCGCCATCGAACGTTACCAAAGTGGCGCACTGGTCAATGGATTACTAGAAGGCTACATGACGCTGGATGCCATCGCGGCGGTGGCCTTTGGCTGGGTGATCGTCCACGCCATTAAGCAAAGGGGCGTCAATGACCGGCGGGAGATTCGCCGCTACAGCGATGCGGTTGCCGGCATCTATGTGGTACTGATGGCCACCTGCTATCTGGCCATGGGCTATTTGGGTGCCACCGCCTCCGACATCGCCCCGCAGGCGGCGAACGGTGGTTACATTCTTACCCAATACGCCGCCACAGTATTGGGCCCGGTGGGTCAGGCCTTATTGGGCGCCATTACCCTCACCGCCTGTTTGACCACCATCGTCGGCCTAACCAACGCCAATGCCGAGTACTATCAGAATAACCACGGCGTCGCCTTTCCCCGCTGCGCGGCGCTGGTGTTGCTGCTGACCGCCCTGGTTTCCAACGTCGGCCTGGAGCAACTGATTCGTTTCAGCCTGCCCCTGATCCTGACCCTGTGCCCCATCGCCATTGCCCTGGTATTGGCCGCCGGCCTGTCGCTGAACCGCCACCGACAACTGTATCTGTTGGTGGTGACCATGAGCCTGTTTGGCTGTATCGATGCACTGGCGGTACTGGAGCTGGTCCCCGCCTCCCTGCACCAGAGCCTGTCACTCTGGCTGCCCCTGTATCCGCAGCACCTGAGCTGGTTACTGCCCTGTCTGCTGCTATTGGGAGCTCTGGCGATCGCCAGGCACCGCCAGCAAAGCCTGTGCACTCAGGTCTGATGCCCTCACAACTTTATGTGGATACCCAGGTTCGGGCCGGCAATGCCTACAGCGGCGCCGCCCGTTTCTGCAGCCCGAAACGATCGGCATCGACGCCCTGTTTCCAGTAACCCACTGCAAACAAATTCAGCCGGTCGATGCCAATCTGCTCCTGCAGGGGCGCTCGCAAGGCTCGAATCTGACTGGCTTCCAGTGCCAGAAACACATGGGTGTCGGCGGCCATGCCCCGTGCAGTATCCAGCACCCGCTGCTGCAAAGGCTCGAAGCTCTCGTCCTCGATGATCCAGCGGGTATTGTGGCTGCTGTCGTAATCCAGCTCAATGATGTCTTCTCGGGTCGGTACCGAGATCAGCGCCCGGACGTCCGCATCCGCTCTGAACCGGGGCAGGTAGCCATTGATGGCATTGATGGAAGTGAGATCACCCACCAGCAGATAGCTGTGATGCCGGTAGTTGGTCAACTTCATCGGCCCCGGACCAGCAATGCCGACCCTGTCGCCCACGACAGCGGTGGCCGCCCAGTCGGTGGCAGGACCACGATGCCGGTTAATCACAAAATCCAGCGACAACTCCCGGGCCTTTGGATCAAAAGCGCGAATGGTATAGGAACGCATCTTTCGCTCTCCACCCTCCTCGGGCAATACCACTTTGACGTAGCCGCCCTCCATCCCCTCGGGAAACGTACTGAGACTGTCGCCGGATACCACGATTCTGCGCAGATGAGGAGACAGAGGAATGACCTTGGACACTTGGGTGGCCCGGGGCACAGGCTTGTTTGGCTTCATACAACTCTCCTTCAACTTGAACTTGGATAATTTGGTTGATAAAATCAACCATACCGCAATCTAGTTGATAAAATCAACCAATGAGCCAGTTCGCCATGAACAACAACGCCCTATCAGACACCCTGTTCGACCTCATGCACGCCTACAGAATGGCAATGCGTTCAGAGTTAAAAGCCAAGCAGCTGGGTTTAAACTCAATGCATGTAAAATGCTTAACCTATATCGCCAGCCAGGAACACTGCACCGCCAATGACATTGTCAGCCATCTGTGCAGGGACAAAGCGCAGATCGCCAGGCTGATAAAGGAGATGGTGGAAAAACAGTGGCTGAGAAAAGCCGCCCACCCGAAAGACAAACGCAGCCAGTTACTGACTCTGACCGACCAAGGGCAGCAACTGGCCACCCTGATTCAACAAACCCGCACCAGGGTACAAGCGCGCATGCGCCAAAACCTGACGGAGGCGCAGTTGGCCAGCTTTGATGCCATCGCCACCACCATTACCGCCAACCTCCGCGCCGACAACCACCAAGAATGAAGCCCGACAAGCCAACACTATGGCGGGCTTATGAGGTGCCAACATTGCCGACAAACGGGGACGTTGGGACTGGCGGGGTAAAGGTCGGTCGTAAGTGGCAGCATTCGCCACATTGCGGCCATTGGAAATTTCAACAGTGTCGATGAAACCGGGGTCTATTGACACTGCGTTCGGCCGCCTTTGGCGTTACTCGCAGCGCTTGTTTCTACCTTACTTTTCTTTACCCTTACTCCAATTCGCTGCTGGTAACCAAAGTGATGCACCAGTAATACCCAATACCGGTAAAGACAATGTATGTCTGAGCCCTGTCAGAGCCTGAGAGCGAAGCATCAGCATCGTCGCCCTTGCGAACGCGAGGGCCCAGTGGCTTTGGTTTTGGCTGGGAGCAGCAAAGCCGCTGGGTACCCGCGTGCGCGGGCACGACCGACCTCCCCCCGTCGCCCTTGCGAACGCGAAGGCCCAGTGGCTTTAATATCGATACGAGAAACACAGACACTGGGTACCCGCGTGCGCGGGCACGACCGAAGGATGGTTGGGATTGCGGTGATCGC
>NZ_FNEM01000019.1 GCF_900100175.1 Ferrimonas sediminum | reverse complement strand
CGTCGTTTCCGCTCGACTTGCATGTGTTAGGCCTGCCGCCAGCGTTCAATCTGAGCCATGATCAAACTCTTCAATTAAAAAGTTTTTTGAAGTCCGAAAACTTCGACTCAATGAATTACTGAATTAACTTGTTATAGTCACTCAGTGCAACATTGATATATGAGATATCAATCCTGCGCGAGTGCCCACACAGATTGTCTGACTAATTGTTAAAGAACGTTGCTTCGTTGCCGAAGCGAGGTGCGTATCTTACGCTTTCCTCATTTTTCGTCAAGCATTATTTTAAAATTCTTTAAAATCCTGAATGACAGTTGCTTTTTCGGTTCGGGATTCCTCCCTTCCCTTCGAAGCGGACGCCTATGTTACTCGAATAAGAAAGAGAGTCAAGCCGATTTCACCCCACCGGGGCCAACCGCACAAATTCAGAGCAACCTAATCAAAGAACTATCGAATTCCGCTCAGGCCTCACCCAAACCACGACAAAGAATGCCTTGTGAGCGGATTTTTGCTGCCGGGAAATACAGTGTAGAACAGGAAGCTTCAGGCCGAGGCCTGAAGCTTATAAGTATTGATTATAAAAGTGGCGCCAATTATAACTAAATCCCATTGAGCCACTCCAGTTCGGGAATTACTCAATCAACTGATAAACCACCTTAGTGGAACAGGCAACGGCCTGGACACTGAGATAGCAATGATCGACGACCCGCTTTTGCCTCAGCTTCTGCTCTCCGCCCGCAGCCGTCGGTTGTTCAGCCAATAGCTGATTGATATCGATCCCTTCAGATTGCTGCTGCAACTGCCTCAGTAATTCCTCTCGTGTGTCGGCCTGGGCAATCACCTGTGGCTGAGGCACCGAAGACTGCACCAGCTCTGATAACGGCACGCCATAATGATTGGCTGTAGCCGCAGCACTGAATAATACTGCCAAGGGGATTAACTTAACCATATCCATAACCACTCCATCCGTTTACCTGCCTATCTGAATAGATAGCAGTATCGGGGCTTATCTTTTAGACCAAAAACCCCGATAGCTATGTCACGACGGTATAAGTTGAGTGGTTCAGCCACACCCGCTATTGATTAAACTCAAACCCCTGTTCAGAACGACGCAGGATTATCGGCTTGCCCGGCAACAATTGACCACTGAGAATCTCCTGAGCCAGGGGGTTTTCCAGCCGATGCTGAATAGCCCGTTTCAACGGCCTGGCACCATACACCGGGTCAAACCCAGCTTCTGCAATCAGCTCCAATGCCTCTTCACTGATCTCCAACTGATAATCCTTATCTGCCAATCGATGGGTCAGGAGTTGCAGCTGAATTCGAGCAATCGCCTTAATGTGCTGCTGAGCCAGGGGGTGGAACACCACGGTCTCATCGATCCGATTCAAAAACTCCGGCCTGAAGCTATGAGTCAGTACCTCCATCACGGACTGCTTCATACTGTCGTAGTCTCCACCGGCCTGTGTCTGGTGCTGAATTACATCGGATCCCAGGTTGGAAGTCATGATGACCACGGTATTGCGGAAGTCCACCGTCCTCCCCTGGCCATCGGTCAAACGTCCGTCATCCAGTACCTGCAACAGAATGTTGAACACATCAGGGTGGGCCTTTTCCACCTCATCCAGAAGAATCACCGAATAGGGCTTGCGGCGCACCGCTTCGGTCAGGTACCCCCCCTCTTCATATCCGACATAGCCGGGAGGCGCCCCCACCAGTCGGGCAACCGAGTGCTTCTCCATAAACTCCGACATATCAATGCGAATCATCGCCTCGTCGGTATCAAACAAAAACTGGGCCAGAGACTTGCACAGCTCAGTCTTACCCACACCGGTGGGCCCGAGGAACAGGAAAGAGCCAATAGGGCGTTTAGGATCTGACAATCCGGCACGGCTACGGCGAATGGCATTGGCCACTGCTCCGACCGCCTCCTCCTGGCCAATCACCCGGCCATGCAGAGCAGACTCCATCTTCAGCAGCTTATCCCGCTCCCCCTCCAGCATCTTGGAAACCGGAATGCCGGTCGCACGGGATAGCACGTCGGCAATCTCTACGTCGGTGACCTTGTTCTTTAGCAGGCTCATGTCCTGCATCTCGGCCTGCGCCGCCAGATCCAGCTGTTTCTCCAACTCAGGGATACGGCCATACTGCAGTTCAGACATTCTGCTGAGGTCGCTGGCTCGCTTGGCGACCTCGAGATTCTGCCTCGCCTGCTCCAGAGCCGTCTTAATGTGCTGAGTACCCGCCAGTGCCGCCTTTTCGGTCTTCCAGACCTCCTCCAGCTCCAGATACTCCTTCTCCAGCTCTGCAAGCTGATCCCGCAACAACTGCAATCGTTTCTTACTGGCTTCATCTTCCTCTTTAACCAGAGCCTGATCCTCCAGTTTCAGCTGAATGATTTTGCGTTCCAGCCGGTCCAGGTTCTCTGGCTTAGAATCGATCTGCATTCGAATGGAGGACGCTGCCTCATCAATCAAATCGATGGCCTTGTCCGGCAACTGTCGATCTGACACGTAGCGGTGCGACAAGGTCGCGGCGGCCACAATGGCCGGATCCGTGATCTCGACACTATGGTGCAGCTCGTAACGCTCTTTGAGACCACGCAAGATGGCGATGGTGTCTTCAACGGTAGGCTCTTCAATCAGCACTTTTTGAAAACGGCGCTCCAGGGCAGCGTCCTTTTCAATATATTGGCGGTATTCATCCAGGGTGGTGGCACCCACGCAATGCAGCTCCCCCCGGGCCAGTGCCGGTTTCAACATATTACCGGCGTCCATGGCACCGTCGGACTTACCCGCCCCCACCATGGTATGCAGCTCATCGATAAACAGAATCACCTGTCCCTCTTCCTGAGACAGCTCATTCAACACGGCCTTCAGGCGCTCTTCAAATTCGCCACGGTATTTAGCTCCGGCCAACAGAGCCCCCATATCCAGGGACAGCACCCGCTTCCCTTTCAATCCCTCGGGAATCTCACCATTGATAATGCGCTGAGCCAACCCCTCAACGATGGCGGTCTTACCCACGCCGGGCTCACCGATCATTACCGGATTGTTCTTGGTGCGTCGCTGCAACACCTGGATGGTTCGGCGAATCTCATCATCGCGGCCAATCACCGGATCCAGCTTGCCCGCTTCGGCACGTTCGGTGAGATCGATGGTGTACTTAGATAACGCCTGGCGCTGATCTTCCGCATTGGCGTCTTCCACAGCCTGCCCCGCCCTCAGTTTCTCAATGCCCGCTTCAATTTTGTCGGCATTCGCGCCCATCTGTTTCAGGGTCTCTCCCAAGGCGTCGCCACGCTCCAGCACCGCCAGCAAAAACAATTCACTGGAGATAAACTGGTCTTTTCGCTTCTGGGATAATTTGTCGCACAGGTTCAGAATCGCCACCAGGTGACGGGAAAGCTGCACGTCACCGCCGGTTCCTGACACTTTCGCCATCCGGTCCAGCGCTTCCGTCAACTTGGATCTCAATGCATGAACATCCACACCGGATCCCGCCAGCAACGGACGCACGGTTCCGCCGTCCTGATTCAACAAAGCCAGCATCAAGTGCTCAGGCTCGATATATTGATGATCACGGCCCAAAGCCAATGACTGCGCATCAGAAATGGCTACCTGAAATTTGTTGGTCAGTCGATCAAGACGCATACCCTACTCTCCAAAAACTGCCTTACACAAAGCAGAGATGGGTACGGCCCGGGCAAATTTCAACCGCTGGTGCTGAATCAATCCAGCCAGATAAGAGACGCTTGGCGGCCACACCGGCCGTCACGGCGATAGGAGAAAAAACGCTCGGGGTGTTGATAGGTACACAGGTCACTGAGGGTAACCCGGTTCACCCCCAGCCGGCTGAGCCGCTGTCGCGCCAGCAGGGGCAGATTAGCCAGATACCGCTCACCGCGGGCCTCAAAGGCAACCGCTGCCTGGGCATCGACCCGAATAAACCGCTGACGAACTTCGTCCCCAACTTCAAACGCCTGGGGACCAATGGCCGGACCAATCCAGGCTCGAATCTGCTGCCTCGGACATTGAAACTCCGCCAACACCGATTCCAACACGCCATCGCACAGTCCGCGCCAGCCAGCATGAGCGGCAGCCACTTGGGTACCGTCCTCATTGCACAGCAACACCGGCAGGCAATCCGCCGTCATCACCGCGCAGGCAACGCCGGCCTTGGTGGTGCAGGCAGCATCAGCCACCGGCACAGGAACGGCCGCCGGCAGGGTGACCACCTCTGTGCCGTGTACCTGCTCCAGCCACTGCACCGGTCGTTGCAGCCCTAAGCCTGACATCAATCGCTGGCGATTGGCCGCGACCGCTGCGTCAGCGTCCCCGACGTGCGCCCCCAGGTTAAACCCATCGAAAGGCGGCAGGGACTCGCCGCCAACCCGATCGGTATAGACGGCGCGCACGCCGGCGGGGAGTGGCCAGTCAGGGGCGTGCCACATCAGTACTCCATACCTCGTTCGGCGGTGTCTTTTCGCAGCGCCTCGGTCAACTGCACCATATCCTCGGGAACCGGGGCGTACCACTGCATCCACTCACTGGTCACCGGATGTTCCAGTTCCAGTTTTACTGCGTGCAACGCCTGACGGCGGAAGCCCTTGAGCACCTGTTGCAGCTCCTCGGTAGCCCCCTTGGTGGGACGAGGACGGCCCTGATACAGGGGGTCCCCAACCAGGGGGTGTTTAATATGGGCCATGTGCACTCGAATCTGGTGGGTTCGACCAGTTTCCAGGCGCAGACGCAAACGGGTGTGCGAGCGGAATTTTTCGGCAATGCGGTAATGAGTGACCGCCGGCTTACCAATCTCCGTCACTGCCATGTGGGTCCGCTTCTGCGGATGACGGCCAATGTTAGCGTCCACCAGACCACCGGCAGTCAGGGTACCGTGGGCGATGGCTTCATATTCGCGGGTGATCTCCCGTGCCTGAAGCTGGGCCACCAGGTGGGTTTGCGCCGGCACCGTCTTGGCAACCACCATCAGGCCGGTAGTGTCTTTATCCAGGCGGTGCACGATGCCCGCCCGCGGAACATTGGCTATCTCCGGGCAATGGAACAGCAGCGCATTCAAAATGGTACCATCGCCATTACCGGCGCCGGGGTGCACCACCAGATCGGCGGTTTTGTTGATCACCAGGATGTGGTCATCTTCATACACGATGTCCAGAGCGATATCCTGAGGCTTGGAGCTGACCTCCTCCTCCAGGGTGGCACGCACGGCGACCACCTGGTCCACCAATACCTTTTCCCGGGGCCGGGTCACTACTTCATCATCCAGGCTGACATTACCGGCCAGGATCCACTCCTTGATGCGACTGCGGGAATAATCTGGGAACAGATCGGCTAACGCCTGGTCTAACCGCATACCAAGGTGCGTATCGTTAAATACGCCATTCAATTCAACGTGTTGGGTCATATACTCTCGATCCAGCTGTAAAAGCTCGAAATCACTCGCAGTTCTGATAGAATCGCTCCAGCTGCAATTTTATCTCTTTTTGCATCAGAACTTCACGACAATGATAAGGAATTGGTTCATAACATGCGCAAACTAGCAGGTCCTTTGCTACTCGTCCTGGCCAGTAGCCTGATGATGGCCGGTTGCTCCTCCAAACAGGGCAGCGACGCCTACGTCATCGAAGACCGCTCTCCAGAAGCCCTTTACACGGATGCTCGCCAGGCGATGGAAGCTGGCAGCTTTAGCAAAGCAACAAAAATCCTCGAAGCTCTGGACTCCCGTTATCCGTTTGGCACCTACAAAACTCAGGTCCAGCTGGACCTGATCTACGCCTATTATAAACTAGATGACACCGCCAGCGCTCTCGCTAATGTGGATCGCTTCATTCGGTTGAACCCAACCCATAAAGACATCGACTACGTCTACTACATGCGCGGCCTCATCAATATGCTGGCTGACAGCTACCTGTTCCATGAGCTGCTCAGTATCGACCGCACCGATCGCGACCCTGAAAATGCCAAAGCGGCGTTCAAAGATTTTGAGAAGCTGGTCAAGACCTTCCCGGACAGTCGCTACGCCGCAGACGGCCGCCAGCGAATGATCGCCATTAAGAATCGGCTGGCGGAATACTCACTGCGCGTGGCTGAATACTACGTCAAAATTGAAGCTTGGGTGGCGGCTGCCAATCGTGCCCAACAGATCGTAGAAACCTACGCAGGAACCCCCGCCGTGGAGCCTGCACTGGAGATCATGGCTAAAAGCTACCACGAACTGGGCCAAGAAACCCTGAAACAAAACACCATGGCCGTGCTCAAGAGCACCTACCCGGACAACACCTTCTCCGAGTAGACGATGTAATACACAAAAAAGGCGCCCGGTAGGCGCCTTTTTTTATGCCGCCGTCAAATGGCGTCTTCGTTCTCTTCACCGGTTCGAATGCGAATCACCCGTTCAACATCGGTGACAAAGATCTTACCGTCGCCAATCTTACCGGTGCGGGAGGTATCGACAATCGCTTCGATCGCCCGATCCACCAGCTCATCGGCAATGACCAGGTCGATCTTAACCTTGGGCAAAAAGTCCACCATATACTCCGCGCCACGATACAACTCGGTATGGCCCTTCTGGCGCCCAAAGCC
Organism: Ferrimonas sediminum; assembly: GCF_900100175.1. Taxonomy (GTDB): domain Bacteria; phylum Pseudomonadota; class Gammaproteobacteria; order Enterobacterales; family Shewanellaceae; genus Ferrimonas; species Ferrimonas sediminum. The sequence continues at coordinate 66,411 of NZ_FNEM01000019.1, read as the reverse complement.
TTTGACCTCGTGAACCGTCATGCCGTTCACTCCGATCTCACCCAGGGCTTCACGCACATCATCCAATTTGAATGGCTTGATAATTGCTTCAATCTTCTTCATCTGCCGTCATTCCTTGCTAAACAGGAGCACCGCTTCCCAAAAAAACAGCCAAGCCACTTAGGCCAGCTAAACTGACAGAAAGTGTAAGCGATTCAAATCAGGATAGGGAAGCCTGAAACGATGCCAAGCCGCAAATATCATGGATTGACCCTGATTGAACTGATGATCACCCTGGCCGTTGCCACCCTGGTGCTAACGGCCGGAGTGCCGGCCCTGCAGCAGCTGTTCGCCAGCAGCCGGGCTCACTCTGCGGTAACTACCCTGTACCAGGATCTCAACTACGCCCGCCAAATGGCCATCGCCTATCAGGCCACGGTGACCCTGTGCCCGCTGTCATCCTCGTCTCATTGCAACGGCCAATGGCAGCAGGGATATCAGATATTCATCGATACCCCGCCCTGGCAAAGCTACGGTGGCGACGACGCCCCCCTGAAACTGCAACCGCCCATTTCCAGCCGAGACGCCATTAAATACTCGGCCAACGTCAACGCTATCCGCTTTGACGAAGCCGGCTTTACCGGTCAGAACGGCACCTTTTACTACTGCCCGGACAGCGATACCGCCAGTTATCTGACCGCCGTGGTAATCAGCCGAACCGGCCGCATCCGCCACCACACGCTGGCGACGCCGGTCAGTTGCCAGTAGTAACTTAACGCGGCGTCACCTGATCCAGCGCCCTGGCACGGCGGGAGTGAAATTCGGTACCGTAAGGCACGCACTCCATCACCTGTGCGACCCGGTTGCCGGATTGAATCAACACTCTGCCCGCCAATCCGGCCATCTGTTGCTCCAGCTCAGCCGGGCGTAACTGATAATGCACAATACGCTGCTGCCCCCTATCGTCCCTCAGCCAACATTTATGCTCCAGGGGGGCACCACTGCCGGACGCCAGGACCAACAACAGCCAGATGCTCGCCCCCGTCATCACCAGCACCCCGCCGGCGTCCGTTCGCCAGCATCGGATAACGTCAGTTCGGCACAGGCACTGTCCGCCTGCGCCTGCCCCCCCAGCGCCGTCGCCTGCAGGGTAAATCGACTGGCACTGGCTTCCACCGCATCCACCGAAAAGCGGCCGCTCAGCGTCACAAAGGGATCGGCGCTGGCCCCGAGGCGGGTCATGTCTGCCACATAGGTATGATTATCCATAAAATACTGCTCCTGCAGGTTCGCCAACCGGGTCAACTCCGACTGTGCCTCAGCCCGGTATCCGGCTGCCACCTGCACCCGGTAGGAGGGCAACGCAATGGCCATCAGCAGCCCAATAATGGCCACCACCAACATCAACTCAATCAGGGTGACCCCAAGCTGCAATCTCATCACTGTTGCCCTCCAAGGTAGTAGTAGATGAAGATCGGCTGCAACGATTTCTCCGGATCACCACTGCCGCTGTTCGTCAATTCGATGCCTTCCTGGGTCAGGCGGAACCCCCGCCCCACGCCCACCAGGTATACCTTGGGGTTCCAGCTATGATCATCAGGATCATCCGCCGGCGGAATCACGATCTGTGGCGTGTCCGGCAGGCGCGCCCCTAACTCTATGTACCTGTGCTGATAGCGATTAATACCATGGTGCAGATTCAGCACATAGAGCCGCCCCTGGCCAGCCCTGAGGCAGGCGTTGGCAGCACCGAACTCGCCCGGCATAAACGTGGTAAAGAAGGCGTGGCCGGACAGAATCGCGGCAGCCGACAGCGATTTCTCTCCCGCAGCCAGGGCCAGTTTCCAGCCCTTTTTGCTGCCGGACAGCACCTCCTGTGCCAGCCTGCTGTCGTCGTCGACGGCGGCACCGACCGGATTACTACTGACATCAAACAGCTCCGCCAGGGTAATCGCCGCCGGAACCGGCCTGTGACCGTCGCCACTGCCGCCGTCAAAACTGGCCGGATACAGATGGGGATCCCGCAGCACGAACAGGTAATCCTGAGTCGAGGTGGCATTGGGGTGGGCTCGATTACCACTGCCGATCACCACCGCATCGTAAGGCAGATCGGTACTGATGACCCGGGTATGAGTCTCACCGTTTTCGGTGACGGTTTCGATCTCCTTCAACGTCATCTTGGTCTGGGCCACACTGACCTCATGGGTGAAACGGCGATCGCTGTCTGGCGTCTCCCCCCCTAAACTGGCAAACCGAAACCCACTCCAGGGTCGAGCGGTTCGGGTACCCGGCAAATCCAGGCGCCACACCGCACCGCCGGTGTCGGCGGCGTAGATGCGGTCGGTCAAGCCATCTCCGTTGCTGTCCAGAACCGCCACCCTGGCGGCGATGCTGTCGCTGATCGGCACAGCCGTCACCGTCGCCGATGCCGCCTGGTTGGCGAACTGATGCACCGGCTCACCACTCTCGGCATCCAGAATCAGCACTGCGGTACCGAGCGAATCTGCCGTCCCCACGCCGTTGGCGTCTTTATTGCTGTCATAGCCGGCACCAACAATCAACACCGGCCGGGCAGCCGCGACACTCAGATTCCCTTGAGGGTGATCGGGTATTCTGGTTAACACCGGCTCAGACCAGGTTTGTCCCAGCAAACCCATTCCCGGATCCTGGGCGCTTTTCACCCACATCAGCCTGGGTTGGTCCGGGTCACTGAGATCCATGCCGTAGTAGGCGCGCCCGCCCCTTCTCAGGCCGAAAAAGACCCACACCTTATCTCCCTGAGCCGCCTCAATGTTACCGTCGGCATCCTGATCCACCACCCAGGCCACCGGCGGGCCATCGACCCCATAGACGCTGTGGCCACCGGTTTGCGGGTTTTGCCTCAGCATCGGGGTCTGACCGGTGAAACGATAGGGGCGATAGCTCCAGCTCTCGGTTATCGTCGCGCCACCATCCTCAAACATATGCAGGGCTCCGGCATTGGTTCCCACCAGAATACGCACCCCTTTGGTTCCGCCGTAGTGAATCGCCAGTGGCTTGGAGTGCAGCGGATCCCCCATCAAATCTTCACGGCGTTCCCTGCTAAGACCATCTCCATCTTCGTCGTCCACATCCTCTCCCAGCAACCAGCGCACCCAATCGCCAAGGCTGGCGAGATCAATGCCACCCAAATCCGCCAGCAGGGATTGCTGGCCGCCGGCACGCTGCTCCAGAGTGCTCTGCGACAAGGTCACCAAGGACCCGGTCACGCCGGCGGGTTCGGTCAGCACCCGCCGCTGCGGCTGGGTCTGCATCGCTTCCAGCGCGCCCCCCTCCATCACCGAATTGCCATCCCCACCGCTGCTGGCCAGGGCGCAGGTGGCCACCGAGGTCCAGTAGGTGCAAGCGGTCTCGGCAATGTTGCCACCGACATCGATGGCGGCCTCCCCCCTGGCATCCACCACCAGTCCCGAGCCGAGAATGCGCAGCTTCTTCAAGTTTCCTGCCCAGCGCGGCCGATCCGAGGGCAGGAACATCGAGTAGTACACCGAGTCCAGCGTCTGAGTGCGATCAAAACTGTTTGCGGCAATCGATGGGGAGGTGAAACTGGCGTCAACCGCCAGAATCTCAGAAAATACCCGCTGCAAGGCATTCTGCAGTGCTAAGGCGTCGGCAGCCGCAAAATACTCGCCACCGCCACGGTGAGCCGTCTCCGCCAGCAGGGCTCCGGCACTGTCGATGGCATCCTGAGAAAAGCCAATGGTGTAAGTCACCACACTCTGACGGCCCGAGGCCGCGGTGTTAATGTCCTGACTGTACAGGTGTTCGGCCACCGCTGGCAGGTAGTTATCGGCCCAGTCGCCATACCCCAGAGTACGGTAAGGGTCGTACACCGACACCCGTTCGGACACGCCAATCCCCAACTCCGCCCTCAAAACACCGTTGGCCGCCTCATCCTTGGTGGGTGAACCATCGGTGATTAGCACCACGTACGCCTGAGGCTGACAGGTAACAAATGGGCTCAGATAACGGCCTGACTCCGCAAAGGGCACCCCAAACACCGGCGCCGAGCCCCCAAACAGCGGCTCGCCGCCACTGAAATAGCGATACGCCTCAAACAGGGTTTCACATAACGGAGTCCAGGTACTGGCCGACAGGCCGTCGATGGTGCTGATCAGGCTGGCCTTACTTAATGGCGTCATCGGCTGAATGGCACTAAGCAGGCGGCCGCCATGACTGCCGCTGAGCAGTCCGTCGTCACTGCCATTGCCATTAAATACCGCCAGTCCGAAATCCACCCCTGGGGTGCTCTGTACGATGTCGGTAATGGTGTCCTTGGCAATCGCCAAGCGACTGCGCGTCGCCGGTACTGCGGTTTTACGGTAGTAGAGGTAGTTCTCTGTAAACAGGGTGACGCTATCACCGCCAGCAAAGCCGGTCTGCGACAGCGAGGCCTCGGCAGCGGTAACCAATTGCGCCGGGGGCAGTGAGCTATCGCTGCCATCGTAGGGCTGGGTCTGGTCAAGGTTTCGCGGAAACCCGGGCTGGGCGAACGCGACTAGTGGATGATTGGCCGCATTCGTCGTCAACCGATCCCGTAAGTCCTGCAGGCAATCAAACCCCAACTGGCTTAGAGCTCCCTGGTTATGGGCCTTTTTCAGACTCACCGGCATTCGGCGCCATTTCCAGTCACGATCGGCCCGGCCGCCCTGACGAAAGCTGAGCACCACGTCGGTGTAATAACCATTGTGCTGCAACACACTGTGACCCGAATCCGACACCGGCACCAGGCTGCTGCTGCAGCCGTTCATCGTCGCCGGAAAGTGACGGTACTCATTGCCATGGGCCGGATCAGGCAGGTTATCATTCAACTGACCCCGAACGTAAAACAACCGTCCCTGATCCTGGCCATTACTGTAATCCTGAGCCGGGTTAAACGGCGGCGGCGCCTCCTCCTCTTCGGTGGACATCGAACCGGAGTTATCAAAAATGATCAGCACCTGGGGGCGGCGGTCGCTGGCAACTGTTCCCCCATAGACATACAACTCGGTGTCATCCGCCCGTCCCCAGGCTGTCCAGATCATCAGTGCCACACAGAGTGCCCTCATACTAGTTCCCCACCACCAAAACCTGCTGCTGAACTCCGGTGGTGATGCTCTGCTGGCCACGCCCCCCCTTGCCATAGCGCTTGCTGGATCTCACCTGGTTGATGCGGCAGACAAAATGGCTACCCGCGTCGGCCGCCTGTTGCCGCTGACACGGCCCTTCGGTAATAAAACTGACGCCGTGCTGTACCGCGAATACCGCATCGGCTTCACTAACCTCACCGCTGTTGGTCAGCAACAGACTGTCGGCCCTGGCCAGGCGCTGACGTTCAATAAAGCCATCCAGGGCCCCATGCAGTTGCTGCAGTACCCGACTTCGGGCCGCGCTGGCCACTTCGGCCTGAATCACGTTGCGACTGGCTCCGGTTAGGGCCAGGGCGATCACCATCAATACCAGTAACAACAGCGAACTGACGACCAGCACCGCCCCCCGATCTCGTCTCATCCCGCCCCCCCGGCCACCAGCGCCGCATTTCGCACCATCACGGTGGTGGAAAATAGGCGACGGGGAATGCCGTCGCCGTAGGTGAGCACCCCATCAGGCAAAGTCAGCCGCACCGAGCCGTCGCTAATACCGGCCGCATCATCATTGGCCGCCCGCACCACCAGATACAGGGTCACCGCCATCACCTCCAGGGCGCCATCCCACTGAGCCTCACTCAGGGCAGACGCCGTCATATAGCTGTCCACCTGACCATCCCCGAGGCTGTCTACGGCAAAACGAAACTGCAGCATCTCCACCCCTTCAACCAGTTCCTCCTCCACCATGCCACCGTTAACATAGAGCTGACGCCACTTCAGAACCGGTATGCCATCGTCTCGCCGCTCGACGTAATACACCCGGTGCTGCCACTGCCAATAGCGTCCCTGAGTCAGCGTCGGTGCCAGTTGGTTACCAGCAAACAACCTCGCCTGGGCATGATTGCCCACCAGGTAGTAGCGATTATCATCCAGCGCCGCCACCGCCACATCCGGCCCCAGCAATCGCTTTACCTGCAACACATGGCTGCCCGGCAGGGCATGCCGGGCACAGGTCATCAGCGGCTCCGAGGTCTGGCGGTAACTCCAGATAAACCGGAAATACCCTCTGGCGGCGGGAAGGCTGGCGTTGTTCAGCCCCAGACCGGCACAGTCGTTATTCACCACCGCATCGACGCCGACATTACGGGTGGTCAGTGAGGTGCCGGTCAGTCCGGCATAAAACCCCGCCTGAGACAGGTCATCACTCATCAACCGCAGGGCCAGTCGCGCCGACTCCTGAATCTGGTTGTATTGACCGGTAGAGGTCACCGAGGCGGAGGAGCTAACGAACACCCCCAGCACCGCAGTCAGGACAAACACCCCCAGCACCATGGCGATCAGCAGCTCAACCAGTGTCAGCCCCTTGGCCCTGCTCATGGAACCACCATCGAGTCCAGGTAGACCTGCCGGCGCCGCTCTGTCGCGGTACCACAATCAAAGCGCCAGCCATCGGCCTCCGTCACCGAATCCACGCCCTGCTGTAGCCCCTGCCAGCTGACCACCACCCCGACCCGACTCCCGTCGACATGGATGCACCCCACCACCTGGGTCATCTTCCGGTTTCCCTGGCCACTGACCTCGGCCACACTCAACAGCCTCTGTTGCCACTGAAACCGATCCCACAGCCGTAGCTGTTCGGCACTGCAGGGGACAATGACACTGGTATCAGAGTGGCAAGACACTTCAGGCTGAGGGATCAGGGATACGCCATAGTGTCCCTGGTAACCGGCTAACTGGGTGGGGTTCAGACGCATTCGTTCCAATGCGTCGGCGGCCATGTTCATGGCGCGGGCATGCTGAAAAGACTGAAAGCTGCTGCGTTTAGCGACGATGTGGAGTTGCAGGGTGCCCAACAGGCCCACCGCCAACACCACCACCGACACCAACACCTCAACCAGGGATATTCCCCATTGAGTATGACTGGCCATAACATCCTTGTGGCTGCCGCACATTCCGTGTCATTAAAGCTTAAGACAGGCAAAAAAAAGCGCCACCCCGATGGGCAGCGCTTTCTTATAACTTCTGGGAACAGGCTTATCTCAGTTCAATAGGAACCTGAAAGACAATGTTTTCCTCTCGCCCAGTGGCCTCCTCAACGTCGGCCGCTCCCAAGTTTTGCAACTCGGTCACCACCCCTTTTACCAGCACTTCCGGAGCCGAAGCACCGGCGGTGACACCAATTGTGGTCACCTCACCCAGCCATTCGGGGTTGATGTCGTCCGCACCGTCAACCAGGTAAGCCCGGGCCCCGGATTTCTCCGCCAGCTCGCGCAGACGGTTGGAGTTGGAGGAGTTTTTGGAGCCCACCACCAGTACCAGGTCACAGCGGGACGCCAGCTCCCTCACCGCATCTTGGCGATTTTGGGTGGCGTAGCAGATGTCATCTTTGCGGGGACCGGCAATGGAGGGGAAGCGAGCACGCAAGGCATCGATCACCTCGGCGGTATCGTCCACCGACAGGGTCGTCTGGGTCACGAAATGCAGGTTGTCTGGATCCCTTACCGACATGTTGGCCACATCCTGCGGTGATTCCACCAGGTAGATGCCGCCGCCGTCGTTGTTGTACTGCCCCATGGTGCCTTCCACCTCGGGGTGGCCGGCATGACCAATGAGGACACACTCCTGCCCCTTACGACTGGCACGGGTCACCTGCATATGCACCTTGGTCACCAGTGGGCAGGTGGCATCAAACACCTTTAACCCGCGAGCATCGGCTTCCTTACGAACCGCCTGAGACACCCCGTGGGCGCTGAAGATCACGATGCTGTTATCCGGCACTTCGTGCAACTCGTCCACAAACACCGCCCCGCGCTGGCGCAGGCTGTCCACCACATAGCGATTGTGCACCACTTCGTGACGCACATAGATCGGCGGCTCAAACAGCTCTAGCGCGCGCTCGACAATGCTGATGGCGCGATCAACGCCGGCACAAAAGCCTCGGGGATTAGCCAGTCGAATCTGCATAATCAGTCCTTAATTACGATGTCCAGCACTTCCAGATCGAAAATCACCGTCTGGCCCGCCAATGGATGGTTAAAATCCACGGTAACCGAATCACCGGCCAGCTCCCGAATCACCCCGGGAACCTGGTTGCCGTCCGGTGTATCAAACGCCATGATGGTACCTTCGCTCAGATCGGCGTCCGCGGCAAACTGAGTCCGGTCCAGATGATGGATATTGTCAGGGTTACGCTCGCCGAAGGCGTGCTGAGGATCCAGCGAGAAACGACGCTTCTCTCCCTTCTCCATCCCCTTGATGGCGGCTTCAAAAGCGCCGCTGAGGCTGCCATCACCCAGGGTCAGCCGGGCCGGCTTGCCGTGGGCCCGGGTGCTGTCCGCCACCGTGCCATCGGGCAGTTCCACATCAAAATGCACAAACACCTGGCTGTTGCTGCCAATGGTTATCTGGCTCATGAGGCCTCCTTGGGCCGACGACCATCCAGCAGGCTGTCGAGAATCATCAAAACCGCTCCGACGCAGATGGCACTGTCAGCAATGTTAAATGCAGGCCAGTGCCAGGCACCGACATAAAAATCAATAAAATCGACAACATAACCATAGGCCAGGCGATCGATGACATTACCGATGGCCCCGCCGATGATCAGCGCATAAGACAGATTCAGGCGCCACAGCGAATGGGCCTGGCGACGCATCATCACCGTCAGGGCGATGGTCACCACCAAGGCAAAACCGGCAAAGGCCCAGCGCTGCCAGCCACCGGCTTCTGCCAGGAAACTGAACGCCGCCCCCGTGTTGTGCACATAGGTAAGGTTCAGATACGGGATCAGCGGGATGCTTTCAAACAACTGGAAGTTGGCGATCACCGCCAACTTCGTTGCCTGATCCAGCACCAGCGCCACCACCGCAACCCACATCCAACGCAGGCCGCTTTGACTCCATGACTGTGGCATCATCTCTCCGTTATGCAAACTGTCGGCTTTCGCCTTCGCCGTCGACGTTGGTCACACAGCGGCTACACAGTGTCGGGTGAGCCTCCAGTGTGCCCACTTCTTCACGGTGGTGCCAGCAGCGCTCACATTTCGCCGCTTCGGTCTTCGCCAGTTTCACCTTCAGGCCAGCCAACTCAGTCTCGGTGGCATCGCCGCCATCGCTCAGCGGAGCAACGGTGACGTTGGAGGTGATCATGGCAAAACGCAGCTCATCGCCCAGGCGGTCCAGCAGGGCCTTCAGCTCGCCATCGGCGTACAGTGTGACATCGGCTTCCAGGCGGTTCTTAACGCCATCGGCTTTCGCCTGCTCCAATGCCTTGTTCAGCTCGGCCAATACCTCCACCAGCGTCTGCCACTCAGAATCGGTCAGGGCGGCACTGTCGGTCAGCGGCGCCAGGCCGTCGAACCACTCTTGGGTGAACACAAACTCGCCACGCTCACCCGGCATCAGCTGCCAGATCTCATCGGCGGTAAAGCTCATGATCGGCGCCATCCAGCGCACCATGGCCTCGGTAATCAGGTACAGCGCAGACTGACAGGAGCGACGCGCCAGGCCATCGGCCTTGGCGGTGTACTGGCGGTCTTTGATGATGTCCAGATAGAAACTGCCCAGCTCGATGGAGCAGAAACGCATCAGCTTCTGAGTCACCGCCAGGAAGTTGTACTCGTCGTAAGCAGCCACAATCTCCTGCTGCAGTTGATAGGCACGGCCCACCAACCAGCGGTCCAGTGCTACCATCTCATCCAGATCGACCATATCTCGAGACGGCTCAAAGCCGCTCATGTTGGCCAACAGGAAGCGAGAGGTGTTACGAATACGACGATAAGCATCGGCACTGCGCTTGAGGATCTCATCGGATACCGTCATCTCACCGGTGTAATCGGTGGACGCCACCCACAGGCGCAGAATATCGGCACCCAGCTTGTTCACCACCTGCTGCGGGCTGATGACGTTACCGATGGACTTGGACATCTTGCGGCCCTTGCCATCCACGGTAAAGCCATGGGTCAGCACCTGCTTGTAGGGGGCTTTGTCTTTGATGGCAACGCCGGTCATCAGGCTGGACATGAACCAACCGCGATGCTGATCAGAACCTTCCAGGTACAGATCGGCTTCGGCACCGTTAAATTCAGGACGGGCATCCACCACCGAGGCGTGGGTAGACCCGGAGTCAAACCATACATCCAGGGTATCCAGCACCTTATGGTATTGGTCGGCTTCCTCTCCAAGCAGTTCACTGGCGTCCAGATCCCACCAGGCCTGAATGCCGGATTCGGCCACTCTGTCAGCCACCATATTCATCAGGGCAACCGAGTTCGGGTGCAGCGCCTGGGTTTCGTTGTGGACGAACAGGGCAATAGGCACACCCCAGGTACGTTGACGGGAGATGCACCAGTCAGGACGTCCGGCCACCATGCCTTCGATGCGGCTCTGGCCCCAGTCCGGAATCCACTGAACGTCTTTGATCTCTTCCAGCGAGCGCTCTCGCAGCTTGGCCTGGTCCATGGAGATGAACCACTGTGGCGTCGCTCGGAAGATGATCGGCGTCTTATGGCGCCAGCAATGCGGGTAGGAGTGGCGGAACGCTTCGTGATGCAGCAGCGCCCCCTTCTCCTTCAATACCTCAACCACGGCGTCATTGGCTTTAAAGACATGTTGACCGGCAAACAGCGGGGTATCCGGCAGGTAAACGCCGTTGTTGCCCACAGGGTTGGCCACTTCCAGGTTGTACTTGTTGCCCACCACAAAGTCTTCCTGGCCGTGCCCAGGGGCGGTATGCACCGCTCCGGTACCGGACTCGGTGGTCACGTGATCACCCAGGATTGCCGGAACCGTCATCTCATAGAAGGGGTGGTTAAACTGTTGCAGTTCCAGATCCTTACCCTGACAGAAGCCAAGATTATGGAACTGTTCAATGCCAGCGCGATCCATGACGTCTTTCACCAGATCCGCCGCCAGGATCAGTCGCTCAGGTTGCTCACCTTCAACCTGGACCAGGGCGTACTGCAGATCGGCGTGCAGGCACACGGCACGGTTTGCAGGCAGGGTCCAGGGGGTGGTGGTCCAGATCACGGCCGACAGCGGACCGTGGCCGGTGTGGCCCTCGGCGCAGTCAAACTTGTCTTCCACCAGCTTGGCATCCACCGCCGTGAAGCGAACATCGATGGAGGGAGAGGTCTTATCCTCATACTCCACTTCTGCTTCCGCCAGAGCCGAACCGCAATCGGTACACCAGTGCACCGGCTTGGCGCCTTTGTGCAGGTGGCCGTTATCGATGATCTTGGCCAATGAACGGATGATCTCCGCTTCGGTACCATAGTCCATGGTCAGGTAAGGCTTGTCCCACTCACCCAGTACCCCCAGGCGAATAAAGTCGGCTTTCTGGCCATCCACCTGCTTATGGGCGTACTCGCGGCACTTCTGGCGGAACTCGGCGGCAGAGATCTTCTGCCCTGGCTTACCCACCTTACCTTCAACCTTCAGCTCAATCGGCAGACCATGGCAGTCCCAACCCGGCACATAGGGGGCATCGAAGCCCGCCAGCGTCTTGGACTTGATAATAATGTCTTTCAGAATCTTGTTAACTGAGTGACCAATGTGGATGTCGCCGTTGGCGTACGGAGGGCCATCATGCAAAATGAATGGCTTCGCTCCCTGACGGCTGGCACGAATCGCTTTATAAAGCGCTTTCTCGTCCCACTGTTTCAACATTTCCGGTTCCCGCTTGGCCAGGTTGCCTCGCATCGGGAAATCGGTTTCCGGCAGGTTTAGCGTTGATTTATAGTCGCTCATTGATCCTTTCACCATTACTCAGGCTAAAAGCTGTTAAGACACAGACAGCAGGCGTCGGGCCTGCTCCGCATCCTTGAAAATCTGATTCTTCAGGGCATCCAATGACTCAAATGCCCGCTCTTGTCGCAGGTGCTCTATCAACAGCACCTGCATGTGTTCGCCATACAGATCACCCTCGTAATCGAACAGGTGAACCTCCAGCTGGCAGCGGTTGCCCGCCACCGTCGGCCGAACGCCGACATTGGCCACACCAGGGTATCGTTGACCCTGAGGGTCGATGGCCTCCACCGCAAACACCCCGTTCACCGGCGCCACCTTACGTTTCATAAGGATATTCGCCGTCGGGAAACCGATGGTGCGCCCCAGCTTGCGTCCGTGGGCAATGCGGCCGGTGATCTGATAAGGGTACCCTAACATCTGGTTGGCCAGATTCAGATCCCCCTGTTGCAAAGCCTGACGAATTAACGTCGAGCTGACCCGTTGACTGGCCAGTTTAAAGCTGGCCGTCGGTACCACATCAAAACCGTGTTGCCGGCCAGCGGTCATCAAGGTATCAAAACTGCCTTTACGGCCCTTGCCGAAACAGAAATCGTCGCCGACCACCAGGTATTTAACACCCAGCTTCTGCACCAGTAACTGCTCGATAAACTGCTCACTGCTAAGCTCGGCAAAGCGATGGTTAAAGCTGACGCACAGCACACGCTGCACCCCAAGCGCTTGCAACCGCCGCAGCTTGTCCCGCAATAAACTGATGCGAGCCGGGGCACGATCGCCAGCAAAATGCTCCTGAGGCTGTGGCTCAAACAGCATCACCGTTACCGGAAGGTTCATGCTTTTGCCTTTAGCAACCAGAGACTTAATCACCTCGGCATGGCCCAGGTGAACGCCATCAAAATTACCAATGGTCAATACGCACCGGCGATGCCTCGGGCGCAGATTGTGTATACCGCGGATGAGCTCCATAGTCCTGCTTGGGCTTTTACTGTCGAAAATCGCCGGATTATACCTCAGAGTGACGCCAGAATCAGCATTCAAACTGCACGCAGATCCCGGGGACGGATCCCCATCACTAACAGGGTCAACAGATACACCGCCACTCCGGCGCCAATCAGGGCCGCCAGAGTCAGGCAGCGGGTCACAAACTCCATCGCCACCCAACCGGCCTCGGCCGGAGACAACCAAGCCACGGTGGCCGCCATCACTACGCCGGCCACCAGCACCCGAATCAAAAACCCCCAGGTCGAGCCACTGAGTTCGAACACGCCTTGATGCTTGAGGCCGCGATACAACAACAGCGCATTCAGCGTCGCCGACGCGGCCGTTGCCATCGCCAGTCCCACATAGCCGAAGGGAATGGCAAGCAGCAGGTTAAACCCCATATTGCTAACCATGGCAATGATGCCGTAACGCACCGGAGTCTTGGTGTCCTGACGGGAGTAGTAGCCGGGCGCCAGCACCTTCACCAGCATAAAACTGAGCAGGCCACTGCCATAAGCCATCAAACTGGCCGCTGCCATCTGGCTATCGTGGACACTGAACTCGCCGCGCATAAACAGCACCATCAGCATCGGCTGAGCCAGGGCAATCAACCCCAGCGCTGCCGGCACCCCCAGCAGCACCACGCTGCGAATGCCCCAGTCCATGGTCGCGGCGAAGCCGCTGCTGCTGGCATCCACATGCTTACGGGACAGGGCCGGCAGAATAACCGTCGCGATAGCGATACCAAACAGGCCGAGAGGGAACTCGAGCAACCGATCGGAGTAATACAGCCAACTGATGGAACCGGTCATCAGGAAACTGGCAATCAGGGTGTCAAACAGCAGGTTAATCTGACTCACCGACACTCCGAACATCGCCGGTATCATCAGGGTCCGAATCTTAGTAACCCCAGGGTCATTCCAACCCCAGCTGGGACGCACCAGTAACCTGGCCCGCAACAAAAACGGCAGCTGAAACGCAAACTGAATCAATCCACCAAGGAACACCCCCCACGCCAGCGCCAACTCAGGCTGTGCCAACTGTGGCGCCAGATACAGGGCGCAGCCGATGATGGCGACATTAAGAAATACCGGGGTAAAGGCCGCCACCGCAAATTTGCCGATGGTATTCAAGATCGCCCCGGACAGGGCGGTAAAGGTAATAAACCACAAATAGGGGAAGGTGATCTTCAGCATCACGCTGGCCATCTCAAACTTGGCACCGTCCGGCTCACCATTGACCCAGGCCACAAACCAGCCGGTGCCAAACAGCGCCGCCAGGACCGGTGACGCCACCACCCCCAGCAGGGTGACCAGAGTCACTATGGTACCCAGGGTACCGCTGACCTTGGCGATCAACTGACGCACCTGGTCCTCACTGCCCTGTTGGCGATACTCGGTCAATACCGGCACAAAGGCCTGGGCAAAAGCGCCTTCGGCAAACAGGCGACGCAGAAAGTTGGGAATTTTATTGGCCAGGAAAAAAACGTCGGCGGCGGCTCCGGCCCCCATCAGGTTGGCCACGACCACGTCACGAACCAAGCCGAGCACGCGGGAAATCAAGGTCATGGCGCTGACCACAGCCCCGGAACGCAATAACTGTTTACTCAATGAAATCTGCTCTTAACCTGAGACGGGCTCGACGAATCCTCGGTGATGCTAACAAATATCACCTCACGCCCCTGTTGCCCGACAAAAAATGCTGCTAGAATTGCGCCCCATCTTAAACTAGTTGGCCGGAAGAAAGCCAAACTTCGGAGTTTCTCCGATTTTTGATGACGCTTATTTGTGCGGTAAGATTGACATTACCCCATAAAAGCGGTATTTTCCACGGCCTTTGAAAATACGACAGCACCGTCTTTTAGGAGTTTGCCTTGGCTAACATCAAGTCTGCTAAGAAGCGTGCAATTCAATCTGAGAAGCGTCGCCAGCACAATGCTAGCCGTCGCTCCATGTTGCGCACCTATCTGAAGAAAACTGTAGCTGCTATCGCCGCTGGTGATAAAGCTGCCGCTACTGAAGCATTTAATGCCGTTATGCCGATCCTGGATCGCATGGCGACTAAAGGCCTTATTCACAAGAATAAAGCTGCCCGTCACAAGAGCCGCATGGCTGCTCAAATCAAAGCTCTGTAAGAGTTTCGATTGTTGTGATGTAAAAACCGGCCTTGGCCGGTTTTTTTTTGCCTCCGATTTGCCTCAGCTGCCCATGAATCGGTTTTTTTGATACATTGCCCGGCCAAGGAACACTCACCACAAGGAAACCCATGCGCCTGCTGTTGACCCTGTCTGCTGCCCTGCTGGCCGCCCAGACCGCCTTCGCCGCCCCGTTCTCCGATTCTGTACTGCAGCACACCGAGGATCTTCGCCATCATGCCATGATCAGCCACCGGCCCTGGCAGATTCTGGAATCCCTCACCACCGAGGTTGGCCCCCGCCTGCCGGGAACCGAAGGAGACAGGCGCGCCGTAGCCTGGGCCCAAGAAACCCTGAATAAGCTGGGTTTCGACCGGGTCTATGCCGAGCCGGTAACCGTACCCCATTGGCATCGCGGCCACGCCGAGGCCAGCATCACCGCGCCGTTTCCACAGCCACTGGTCATCAGCGCTCTGGGCAACTCCATCGGCACCCCAACCGCCGGCGTCGAAGCCGAGGTGGTAGCGTTTGCGGATCTGCAGCAGCTCAAAGACGCTCCAGAAGCGGACGTTAAAGGCAAGATAGTGTTCATCGACAACAAGATGGAGCGCTACCGCGATGGACGGGGCTATGGCCCCGTGGTCAAGGCCCGGGGCAAAGGCGCGGTCGAGGCCGCCCGCAAAGGCGCCGTCGCCATGCTCTTGCGCAGTGTCGGCACCGACAGTCACCGCTTTGCCCACACCGGCATGATGCGGTACGCCGACGGGATCACCCAGATCCCCGCCGCCGCCCTCTCCAACCCGGATGCCGATCAACTGACCCGAATGCTGAATCGTCCACAACCGGTCCGGGTCAAGCTGCAGCTGGGCAGTGAAGACCGGGGGCCTCAGACCTCCTACAACGTCATTGCCGAGATCACCGGTAGCCGCTACCCGGACGAAATCGTCCTGATCGGGGCACACCTGGACTCCTGGGACGAGGGCACCGGCGCCCTGGATGACGGTGCCGGCGTCGCCATT
Organism: Ferrimonas sediminum; assembly: GCF_900100175.1. Lineage (GTDB taxonomy): Bacteria > Pseudomonadota > Gammaproteobacteria > Enterobacterales > Shewanellaceae > Ferrimonas > Ferrimonas sediminum. The sequence goes on along the minus strand of NZ_FNEM01000019.1, from coordinate 50,453 downwards.
GTCACCGCCGCCGCCAAACACATTCTGGAGCGGGGCAAACGGCCACAACGTACCATTCGAGTGGTGCTGTTTGCCGCCGAAGAAGTGGGCCTGGTAGGCGCCAAGGCCTACAAAGCCGCCCATCAGCAGGAGCTGGACAAGCTCTACATCGCCGCCGAAGCGGATTTCGGTGCCGGTCCCGTCTACCGTCTCGACAGCCGAGTCAATGACAGTGCCCTGCCGATGATGGATCAGGTAGCAATGCTGCTGGCCCCGTTAGGAGTCACCCGGGGTGGCAACACCTCCTGGGGAGGGCCGGACGTCTCCATTCTTCCCGAAGCCGGCGTCCCTGTTGCCGGATTGGCATTGGATGGCACCGACTACTTCGATTTTCACCACACTGCCGACGACACCCTGGATAAAGTCGATCCACAGGCGCTGCGTCAAAGCACTGCCGTCTATACCCTCTATGCCTGGCTGATGGCTAACGCCGAGCAGCCACTGCGCCCCATACCACCGGTCGAGTAAACGGCCACAAAAAAAGGGGCCGGCGGCCCCTTTTTTCATTACGTTGTCGCTACTGCACCTGGTCTCGCAAAAAAACCAGAGTGCTGGAGTCAGACTGCTCCGGGCTGAAGTAGTAGCCACCATCGCTAAAACTCTCCAGCTGCTGCAGCTCGGTCACCTGCTCCCTGGCCATATAGCGGGCCATCATGCCCCGGGCCTTCTTGGCATAGAAGCTGATGATTTTATACTGGCCATTCTTAAAGTCCTTGAACACAGGCGTCACCACCTGGGCATTAAGCAACTTCGGCTTTACCGCCTTGAAGTACTCATTGGATGCCAGATTCACCACCACCTGCGAGTCCATTCCGGCCAGAGTGCTATTCAGCGCCTCGGTAATAATATTGCCCCAGAAAGCGTACAGATCCTTGCCACGGGGATTGGCTAGCTTGGTGCCCATCTCCAACCGATAGGGCTGCATCCGGTCCAGCGGTTTCAGCAAGCCATACAGCCCCGACAGGATGCGCAGATGAGACTGGGTGTAAGCGAGCTCCTGCTCACTCAACGAAGCGGCATCAAAGCCGGTATAGACATCGCCGTTAAACGCAAAAATCGCCTGCTTGGCATTGTCTGCCGTAAAGGGACGCTGCCACGCCTGAAACCGGGCCACATTCAGGCCGGCCAGCTTGTCGCTCAGCTTCATCAGCGACGCCAGATCCGCCGGGGTCAGATTGCGGCACATCTCAATCAGCGTCTCGGCTTGGTCCAGCAGGTCGGCCTCGCTGTAGCCATCACTAGGGGCCTGAGACTCAAAATCCAAATTTTTTGCAGGAGAAATAACCGCCAGCATAGGGCCCGTCCATATTCAATTTATCAGCCCTCACTATAACAACGCGTCAGCCACAAAAAAACCACGCCCGGAGGCGTGGTTTTCGATAGCGACAATCGCTAAATCACTGTGGGGGTTACTTGTCCCACACCCCTTTTGCCAACTTACCCTTAAGCTCAGGGAAGCGGGCCGGATCAAAGCTCGGGGTTTTACCGGCATCCAGTTGCTCGACGTAGTCTTTTGCCAGCTTGATCGCCAGTCCGGACAGCGCTAGAACCGCAACGATGTTCACCACCGCCATCAGTCCCATGGAAGCGTCGGCCATATCCCAGACCAGCGCCACTTTCGCCATGGCACCAAACATCACCATCGACAGCACCGCCAGACGGAACAGCATCAGTCCCTTCTTCGTGTTGCCGTTAAGGAACATGATGTTGTTCTCTGCATAGCTGTAGTTGGCAATGATGGAGCTGAAGCTAAACAGGATAATGGCAAAGGCGATGAAGTAACTGGCCCAGCCGCCCAATTCATTGGTCAATGCCAGTTGCAGCAGACCAATGCCGGAGGCATCACCAGGGTTATCCAGCACGCCGGACAACAGGATGATGGCAGCCGAGGCGGTACAGATAACGATGGTGTCAACAAACACGCCGGTCATCTGGATGAAGCCCTGAGACGCCGGGTGCTTGGGGTTCGGGTTGGCACTGGCGGCCACACTGGCTGCTGAACCCATACCCGCTTCGTTAGAGAACAAGCCCCGCTTGGCACCAATGATCAGGGCACCCAGGGCACCACCGGCAAACTGCTCCAGGCCGAAGGCACTGTCGATGATCAGCCCCAGAGCCGCAGGTACCTTGTCCAGGTTCATCAGCACGACCACCAGGGCTACCGCCAGGTAAACCACGGCCATGATCGGCACAATGATCTCAGAAGCGTGGGCCACTTTCTTCAAGCCGCCGACGATGATCAGACCGGTAGCCACCACCATGATCAATCCCAGCACCACGGTATCGATGCCGAAGGCGCCGCCGATGGCGCCGGCAATGGTATTGGCCTGTACCGCATTAAACACAAAACCAAAAGCGATGATCAGGAAGATGGAGAACAGTATGCCCATCCAACGCTGACCTAGGCCCTTCTCCATGTAGAACGCCGGTCCACCACGATAAAAGCCGTCCTCGTCCTCAACCTTAAATAGCTGGGCCAGGGTGGCTTCGACGAAGGCGGTGGACATGCCCAGCAGGGCAATCACCCACATCCAGAAAATGGCACCTGGGCCACCACCGACGATGGCCACCGCAATACCAGCCATGTTACCGGTGCCCACTCGCGCCGCCATGGAGGTACAGAACACCTGGAAAGAGGAGATGCCGTGCTCGGTCTCCCTGCCATGGAATACCGAATGAAAGCCATGCCCCAGGCGGCGGAACTGGATGAACCCCAGCCGCACGGTAAAAAACAAGCCGGCAAATACCAGCAGGTAGATAAGGATGTGGTTCCACAATATCGAGTTGATGGCGCCTGTGGCTGTAGCCAGAACGTCGTTCACGGCTTCCAGGGCAGACGCACCTGCAACTGCTGTAATAGTCATATTGGAATTCTTCTTTGTCGTTTAGCCTGTTCGATACCGAACGGCTCACTATGAATGGATCTTTCCGTAACCAAATGGCGGCCATTCATGGCCTTATCGCCCTTTTTATAAGGTAGTTATTGATTGAACCACTGTGTGATTTTTCCACAGGGCTTTGGGCGATGGAGCGGCACAGTAGCATAGGTTCCCCGAAAATCCGCGTGACCCAGATCACAACGCAACACAACCCTATCAGCAGCGCAACGGAATCAAAACAATTTCCACGCCGTAAGCAAACGCACCGGCAACACCATTGCCACCCGACTTAGATACGACATCGAGTGGGCGTCAAACTCCGCCATATCTAAGCTATTAAGCATAAGTAACTGCAAAATGGTGAAAAACAACCCAAAAAAACACAATGACTCACTATCGAATTCAAATGGTGGAAGGCTGCAAATAGAGTTCGTACCCTAATGGCACCATTACTCAAAGCCACTCCTGTAGATAAAGGACAATCTGGAGTTAGATGATGACCAGAGAGCTCACCTTGCGCCACGCTGCTCTGCTTTTGACCAGCCTAGTCATGTTGCTTTCTCAAGCCCGTCAGCAACCCCGGTACCCGGGTTGCGGCCAGGGACACTCCAACTACGCGGGGATCTGTCCTCAAAGCTATGGCCAGGCCACGGATTGTGGCGACACCGACTTCAGCTATAACCTGTTCACCGGTTACCGGTTTAACGACGATGCCGCTCTGGAGCAGGGGGACGACAATCTGGGCCAAGCCAACAAGCCGTCCACACGGACCACAGGGCCGACGGCAACGGAAGTGGTCTATTTCGGCCAGGACTCCGACACTCCGGACAGCAATAACGCCGGTAAGCTCGATACAATCGACGAATTTCCGAGCCAATTTCCCGAATTCACCGCCACCTTTATCGGCGATGCAGATAAAAGTGGTAATGTGGATTACAATCAATGACTGGGTATTCGGCGTGGCAAAGCCGTCACCGACGACTTTAGTGATTGGTGGCAGATTGAAAGCCAACGTATGCAGGTAGACAGCCACGGGGCCAGCGACCCGGCCGCCGCTGTAAACCGACCCGACCGAAAAGTGGTTATCAACATTGACGACAAATAAGTTGGTATCGAGCCAGCCTTCGGGCTGGCTTACTGTAATTTTCTTACTTTATTGTTGGCAATTAATACAAAATCGCATTTAATGGTGGGCCAGTCCGCCCACCACGTTGTAATGGAAAAAACATCTATGGCCAATGCTCTATCTCAATTAAAAGCGCTGACGACGATCGTCGCGGATACCGGTGACATCGAAGCGATCAAACGTTACCAGCCTGAAGACGCGACCACCAACCCGTCGCTGATCCTAAAAGCTGCACAGATCCCTGAATATGCACCATTAATTGAAGATGCCGTAGCTTGGGCCAAGGCGCAGAGCAGCGACGCTGCCCAGCAGCTTGAAGACGCTGCCGACAAGCTGGCGGTCAACATCGGTCTGGAGATTCTCAAGATCGTTCCCGGACGCATCTCCACCGAGGTGGATGCCCGCCTCTCTTTTGACAGCAAGGGCTCTATTGAGAAGGCCAACAAGCTGATGCGCCTCTATAATGAAGCCGGTATCAGTAATGATCGCATCCTGATCAAGCTGGCATCGACCTGGGAAGGGATTCAAGCCGCCCGCCACCTCGAGGAGCAGGGTATCAACTGCAACCTGACCCTGTTGTTTGGCTTCGCCCAGGCCCGAGCCTGTGCCGAAGCTGGCGTATTCCTGATCTCTCCCTTCGTAGGCCGAATTCTCGACTGGTACAAGGCCAAGACCGGGGAAAACTACAGCGCCGATACCGATCCTGGTGTCGTTTCGGTCAGTGCCATCTATGACTACTACAAACGTCACGGCTACCAAACCGTGGTGATGGGCGCCAGTTTCCGCAATACCGGTGAGATTCTGGCCCTGGCGGGCTGCGATCGACTGACCATCGGTCCCGGCCTGCTGGAAGAGCTGGAGCAGAGCTCGGCACCGGTCAGCGGTAAGCTCAGCTTCAGTGGCGAACTGGCAGCCCGCCCGGCCCCGATCACCGAGACCGAGTTCCGCTGGCAGATGAACCAGGATGCCATGGCTACCGAAAAGCTGTCTGAAGGCATTCGCAACTTTGCCATCGACCAGAACAAGCTGGAAGCGATGCTGACCGAGCGTCTGGCGGGCTGATTCACGCCCTATTCCATAGGCTCCCAATTGGGGGCCTTACTGTTTTTTGAGGACCTGACATGAGCAACCTGACCTCGCTGCCATCCTGGCAAGCCCTGACAGAACACGCCGATGAGATCAAACAGAGCCATATGAAAGCGATGTTTGAGTCCGATCCAGCCCGAGCCCAGCGCTACGGTATCAGTGCCGCTGGCTTGCGGCTGGATTACTCCAAAAACCGCCTCAACGACGCGACCCTGTCCCTGTTTGAGCAGTTGGCGGAGGAGTGTCAGCTGGAGCAGCAGCGTCAGGCGATGTTTGACGGAGTTGCCGTCAACCACACCGAACAGCGCGCGGTATTGCACACGGCCCTGCGCAGCCACGACACCAGCCCGCTGCTGGTAGACGGCGAGGACGTTCGCGCAGAAATCACCTCGACTCTGGACAAGATGGCCGCCTTTGTGGCCTCGGTTCATCAGGGTGAGTGGCGAGGTTATACCGACCAACCCTTTACCGATGTGGTCAGCATCGGCATCGGTGGCTCCTTCCTGGGGCCCAAAATTATGGCCGAAGCCCTCAAGCCCTATTGGCGCAAGGGCCTGAACTGCCACTACGTTGCCAACGTCGACGGCACCGCCATCAGCGAAAAACTGAAGAAGCTGAACCCGGAAACCACCCTGTTTGTGATGTCGTCAAAGTCGTTCACCACACAGGAAACCCTCACCAACACGCTCACCGCCAGAGACTGGTTCATGGCCAACGGCGGCCCTGAAGAGGCCATCGGTCAGCATTTTGTCGCCGTCACTTCCAATGTGCCGGCCGCGATTCAGTTTGGCATCGACGCCGACAACATTTTCCCCATGTGGGACTGGGTGGGTGGTCGCTACTCCATGTGGTCCGCCATTGGCCTGCCCATTGCCCTGCAGATTGGTTTTGAGCAGTTCCGTCACCTGCTCGATGGCGCCGAGGCCATGGATACCCACTTCAGAACCGCACCAGTCACGCAGAACATGCCGGTAATGATGGCCATGATGGCGGTGTGGTACACCAACTTCTTTGATTCCGGCAGCCATGTGGTCCTGACCTACGACCACTACCTTCGAGGCCTGCCCGCTTACATCCAACAGCTGGATATGGAGAGCAACGGCAAGGGTGTCAACAATCACAACCAGGCGGTGGACTACCACACCGGGCCGGTCATCTGGGGCGGCGAAGGCACCAACGGCCAGCACGCCTACCACCAACTGATTCACCAGGGCAGCGGCGTCATTCCCGCCGACTTTATTCTGCCACTGAACAGCCACAACCCCCTGGGCCGCCACCATGCCATGCTGGCCGCGAACTGCTTTGGACAAACCCAGGCACTGATGGCTGGTAAGACTCTTGAAGAGGCACACCAGGAGTTGTTGGACAAAGGCGTCGACCCGCAAGCCGCCGATGCTTTGGCACCGCATAAAGTGATGCCGGGCAACAAGCCCAGCAACACCCTGCTGATGGACAAACTGACTCCCGCCACCCTGGGCGCCCTGGTGGCACTCTATGAGCACCGAACCTTTGTCCAGGGTGTGATCTGGCAGATCAACTCCTTCGATCAGTGGGGAGTCGAGCTTGGCAAGGTGCTGGGCAATTCGGTATTAGATGACCTGGAAAGCGCCACTCCCAGGTTGAATCAGGATGCCTCTACCGTCGAGCTGATTAAGATCTTCCGTAAAGGGGAGATATAAACCGACGAATCCACCCCTCGAGGCGCAACCTTTTTGCAACATTTAAGTTGCATACTGAAATCCGGCTATGGTATACCGGAGTCACTAAGGTAAGTTGAGGAGGGGACCTATGGAAAGGTTGGATTACGGCTCACCACTGGGCACAGTTGTGGAGAAGCCGACTCGAACAAGGACCAATAAGAAGCGCAAATGGCGAGAGATTGAAGCCTTGAAAGAGCGGCATCGCCTTGAAAAAGAGCTTCAAGGAATCGACTTCTCTTACGAGCCCGATTGGGAATCAATCGAAGCCTGACAAATTAAAAAGCCCCGCGATGCGGGGCTTTTTGTTATCTGCGACTTTGGCCTAGCCATCGGCATCTGCCAGATAGTTTCTCAAATCCTCAAACTCCTGCTCACTGCCTCGGCCAAACAGGGGATCCTCCACCAGTTTCGATGCCACCAGCTGGTCCACTTGTTTCCAGTCATCCTCATTGAAACTGGCTTCAAGCATCGGCAAGATCTTACTCTCCTCATACTCCAGGTGACGCGTCTGCATGCGCACAAAGCGCTCGACATCGCTGATCAATTTCTCCCGGGGTATCACGGCATCGTTGAGGATCATGCCCAGAGTATCCAGTAACTCCTCGGTAGCCACCCGCAACGACTGATGCTCCACTTCCAGTTGGCTGATCTGCTCCTCAACCCCTTTTTTTTCCAGATAGTACCGATACAAAATGTCTTCCATCGGATGATGGCTGGTATCGGCGTACTGAAGCAGATAGTGCACCACGTCGCGGATCAAGGTCAGATTGACCTCCTGTCCCTCCCGCAAACTCTTGGCCTTGCCTGACAACACCCGTAGCAGGGTGAGAATGTGTTTGTGGTCGGTGTGGATCCTGGCCAGCATGGCATTCCCCCTAATAATCACTTTAACTAATAATAGTTAACTTTAAGTTACACCCTATAACCTATCGCCGCCTAGCCTGAAACTGGGTTGACTCAGATCAAAGCTGCCAACGGATAGGATTACGTCCCTGTTTAATCAGCCACTCATTGGCTTTTGAAAAATGACCACAACCCAGAAAACCGCGATGAGCCGAAAGCGGCGACGGGTGTGGGGCTTTAAGAATCAGATGCTTATCGGCATCCAGAGCCTGACCTTTTTTCTGAGCATGAGCCCCCCACAGCATAAACACCACCGGTCTTGGCCCCCGGTTCAACTCCGCCAGCAAAGCATCGGTAAACCGTTCCCAACCCAGTTTGGCATGGGAGTGGGCCCGGCCCTGTTCCACCGTCAACACGGTATTAAGCAGCAACACCCCTTGCTTGGCCCAGTCGCTGAGGTTGCCCTGCTGCGGAATAATGAAACCGTCGACATCCCGGTGCAACTCTTTGAAGATGTTTCTCAGCGAAGGCGGTACCCTGACCCCGTCAGGAACGGAAAAACTCAATCCATGGGCCTGACCGGGGCCGTGATAGGGATCCTGCCCCAGAATCACGACTTGCACCTGTTGCAGAGGCGTCAGGGTCAATGCCGCCAACACCTGCTCTTCCGCCGGATACACGGCCACACCACTCTGCCTCAGTGCCGCCAGCCTGGCTTGCATATCTCTAAAGTAAGCCTGTTGCCGCTCTCGCTCGACAACCTCCTGCCAGTCCATGCCCATTTTCAGTCTCGGATTAAGAAAACGCAAAGCATAAACAACCCTTTATCATTGAGCAATTGATTCACTTAGCGCAAACCCATAGGATCCAGTTACCATTCCCCAGCCAACCCAGACCATGAGACGGATCGGAGCCCATGTCAGTGCACAGGGCGGTGTTGAAAATGCCCCGCTGAATGCCGCAGCCATTAACGCCAAAGCCTTTGCCCTATTCACTAAGAACCAGCGACGCTGGCAGGCCAAACCCCTGACCGAGGACAGCATCAGCGCCTTCAAAAGCAACTGCCTCAAGGTGGGCATTGCCCCTGGGCACATCCTGCCCCACGACAGCTACCTGATTAACCTCGGCCACCCGGATCCGGATGCCCTGGCACGCTCCCGGGACGCCTTTGTGGATGAGATGCACCGCTGTCAGCAACTGGGGTTATCGCTGCTGAATTTTCATCCTGGCAGCCACCTACGGCAGATTCCTGAAGCCCATTGCCTGCGCCTGATCAGCGACTCCATCAACCTGGCGCTGGACGCCACCGATGGCGTGACCGCGGTCATTGAAAATACCGCCGGCCAGGGTTCCAATATGGGCCACCGCTTCGAACACCTGGCCACCATCATAGAGGGTGTGGAAGATCGCAGCCGCATCGGCGTCTGCCTGGATACCTGCCATACCTTTGCCGCCGGTTACGACCTCTCCAGCCTTGAGGCCTGTCAGGCCACCTTTGCGGAGTTTGATCGCGTAGTGGGCCTGAACTACCTCAGCGCCATGCACCTCAATGGCAGCAAATCCACCCTGGGCAGTCGAGTCGATCGTCACCACAGCCTGCAGCAGGGTGAGATGGGTACAGAGGTGTTTCATTTTTTGATGAACCACCCGGCTACCGATGAGATCCCCATGGTGCTGGAGACCATTGACGACAGTTTATGGGCACAGGAGATTGAGTGGCTGTACAGCCTGGAGAGGGCAGCCAGTTAACCGCTGGCTCAAATGTCAGGCAAAAAAAAGGCAGGTCAAAATAATGACCTGCCAAACTTAAGCAGCAAATGGGGCCTCAATTGATGGTGTCCCGACACAAGAAAACACCACCACCCCGAATTGCATTAAAATCAAACTGGATGAAACTGAAAACACTCACACACTGAATAAACACTTACCTGTATTACTCGGCGCGTTCATTGACTCTAACACTGATTGGTTAATCAACGAGGTGGCCATTTTGCCCCCAATCGCCGCCGCCGACAAACGAGGAATAATACTCCTCGAATTAATTTCACTCATCTGAAATTCCAACCTTGCTCCCATCTTTCCAGTAGTGAAAATGTCATTATTCAGCCGCTGTCAGCGGTTACGTGACCTTGCCCACACTGGCGTTACCGGCGCCATTGCAAATAAGTGTCATTTAACCATCAAGCTGCTACAGTGAGCGCAATTTTTACCCAGCACTGCAGTAGGAAATACCATGATTGATTTGCGATCAGATACGGTCACCCAGCCGACTGAAGCAATGCGCCGGGCGATGGCCAGCGCGCCGGTCGGTGACGATGTGTATGGCGACGACCCCAGCGTTAATAAGTTGGAAGAGTCTGCTGCCGAGATGGCCGGATTCGAAGCGGCGCTGTTCACCAGCTCCGGCACCCAGGCCAACCTGCTGGCACTGATGAGCCATTGTCAGCGAGGCGATGAATACCTGTGTGGCCAGCAGGCGCACAACTACCGCTACGAAGGCGGCGGCGCCGCAGTACTGGGCTCCATCCAGCCCCAGCCGGTTGACAATCAGCCGGACGGCAGCCTATGCCTGTCACAGTTGGCCGCTCAGATTAAACCCGACGATTGCCACTTTGCCCAAACCCGGCTGATCAGCCTGGAAAACACCATAGGTGGCAAGGTGCTGCCACTGGACTACTTGGCAGATGCGCAGTCATTTGCTTTTGAGCATGGCCTGAAAATTCACCTCGACGGTGCCAGGGTGTTTAATGCCGCCGTCAAGCAACAAGTGCCCCTGACCCGCATCAGCCAGCACTTTGATTCCATGACCATCTGCCTCTCCAAAGGACTGGCCGCACCGGTCGGATCACTGCTGATCGGTGACGAAGCATTGATCACCAGGGCCAGACGACTTAGAAAAATGCTCGGTGGCGGCATGCGCCAAGCCGGCATTCTTGCGGCAGCAGGACAACTGGCACTGGAACAGCAAGTGGAACGACTCAGCATCGACCATGACAACGCCAACTACCTGGCCCGGGAGTTAGCGCAGTTGGATGAACTGGATGTGGATCGGTCAGCGGTGCAAACCAACATGGTCTTTGCTACCCTCAATCAACCGCATAACCCCAACGCGCTGCAGCAGCACCTGGAGCAGCAAGGGATTCGAATTTCGGCTGCCAATACCCTGCGGCTGGTGACCCACAAAGACATTGAACGAAGCGATCTGGATAAAGTGATTGACCAGATAAAGGCCTTTTTTGCGAGTAACTCATAGTGAATTCTGATCGAAAACCCAGCGGCCAACTGCTGCTCAGAACTCTGGCGATGCCGGCAGACACCAACCCCAATGGTGACATCTTCGGTGGCTGGATCATGTCGCAGATGGACATGGCAGGTGGCCTGTTGGCCAAAGAGATAGCCCGAGGCCGTATCTGTACGGTCTCCGTTGACGGCATGACCTTCCACAAACCCGTCGGCGTCGGCGATGCGGTCTGTGTCCACGGCCAGTGCACCGCGGTCGGCAACAGCTCCATGACCATCACCCTGGAGGTCTGGGCAAAGCCAGTGCTTAAAGGAGAGAAGGACCGCTACTGCGTCACCGAAGGCACCTTCACCTACGTCGCCATCACCGAGTCTGGCCGTCCGCGCACCGTCCCCCCTCAGGGCTGAGTGCCAGGCAACAAAAAGGGAGCCCGGGCTCCCTTTTTTGGCTTGGTTGCTAGTGCAGTTTCAACTCCGGTCGCATGATGCGCTGCAGCCCGTTCAACAACATCAACAGCAACCCCTTACTGACGCCATGCAGGGCAATCAGGTGACGTCGATACAGTGAGGTATAAACCAGCCGCGCCATCTTACCCTCCACCGTCATGCCCCCCCCCACAAACGACATCAGGTTACCCACGGTGTGAAACTTGGACATGTTCACAAAGGATCCCAGATCCTTATAAACATAACCATCCAGTGTCGCCTGGGGATCGGCCATCAGCTTCTCGATATTATCCCCTACCAGCAGTGCCATCTGCCGGGCCGTCTGTCCTCTGGGGGGGACCCAGCTGCCGTCTTCCTGAGGGCAGGCGGCACAGTCGCCGAAGGCAAAGATGCGATCGTTGCTCAGACTCTGGCAACTGGGGTGGACCATAATCTGATCCGCCTGATTTACCTCCAGTCCCAAAGTGGCCAGAAACGGATGCCCCTTCACTCCGGCCGACCATAACACCATGTCAGAAGGGATAAACTGACCATCTGCGGTATGCATCCCCATGGGGGTGACTTCACTGATTCTGGTATCGGTTTTTACCCTGACCCCCAGCTTGGCCAGCTCCTTGGCCACGGCATTACAGATGCGCGGTTTATCGATGCGGGGCAACACCCGATCTGTGGCTTCAATCAAGTTAACCTGCAACAGGTCTTCTCTAATATCATAGCCATAGCCTCTCAGGGTGTCAGCGGCATGATGCATCTCGGCCGCCATCTCCACACCGGTTGCACCGGCGCCGACGATAGAGATCTCGAAGTGTTCCTGCTCCACATTGTGTTCTTTCGCGTAGCGTAAAAAACGGTGACGAATCTTCTTTCTCAGCGCCATCGCCTGTTCGGTCAGATCCAGGAAATCACAGTGTTCCTGCACCCCGGGAATACCAAAATCGTTGGTGACGGCGCCCACACCGATCACCAGATAGTCATAGCCGATTTTTCTCTCCGGAAGGATCTCGGCGCCAAACTCATCCAACATCGGTGCCAGTACTACTTGGCGATCAACCTGATTGAGTCCCGCCAGCATCCCCTGTTCAAAACGGTAGCCATTTTGAGAGGCGTGCATGCGGTAATCCAGCGCGTTCAGCCCCTCATCCAGGCTGCCGGTGGCCAGTTCATGCAGTAATGGCTTCCAGATATGGTGATCACAGCGGTCGATCAGGGTGATCTCCGCCTTCCCTTTTCTGCCCAGCTTTCGTCCCAGCTTGGTAACGATCTCCATGCCGCCGGCGCCGCCGCCAACGATTACAATTTTGGTCATTGTGACACTCCACAGCGGGATTGATTGAGCAACCACCAGTCGTTACAGCTCACTCCCGGGCCAAAATCCGGCCCTGATCACGCTCTGCATCCTGGCAAGTGTGACCCTTATCGAGCCATCTGGCAGTCTAACAACGCCGTCATTCCCTTTCAAACGGACATTAGTTCGACTTAACTCTTTATGATCAACCACTCATGGATGCACAAAAACAGGAACAAGCCCACAGAAGGCGCGCCCTAACTCGAAGGTATTTCAGGGGTAACTTTCACCGACTGAAACTCAATTACGGGATTTCCCAACCTGAGCTGGTATCGATAGCCACATTATCAAGGTGGCTGAAATAGAAGTAGAAAATGTCGTAGCTGCTTTTCTGACCACGATCAGGCAGTGACGCCTTCTTAGAGTGGGTAACAAGGTCAAACCAGCTTCGGTTCCATCAGTGCACCACTGGCTGCAGCGCCAGCAACTTGCGGAACTCCGGTACCGAAACCGGTTTCCCCAGCAGATACCCCTGCATCAGATCGCAGCCGTGCCGACGTAGCCAGCGCATCTGCTCCTGCTGCTCCACCCCCTCGGCTACGACCGTCAGCCCCAGATTCTTAGCCAGGCTTAGAATCGCCTTGGTGACCTTGCAGTAGTGCGGATCCCGAGGCAGTTGTTTGACAAAACTGTGGTCAATCTTAAGCACATCGAAAGGCAGTTGAGACAGGTACGCCAACGACGAGTGACCGGTGCCGAAGTCGTCTATGGCAAAACGGACTCCCATCGCCTTGATCTTCAGCATCGCCTGTTTGCCGGCTTCTAGGTTTTCCATCAGCATCGATTCAGTCAGCTCAAACTCAATCAACGACGGATCCACCTTGGTCAGCGCCAACACCTCTTTCACCGAATCAACAAACTGCGGCACCACCAGCTGTTTCACCGACACATTGATGGCCACCCCCATGCGCCGCCCTTCACGGTTCCAGCTTTTCACCTGTTCACAGGCTTGCTGTAGCACCCACTCACCAATCTCGATGATCTGACCCGATTGCTCAGCCAGCTCAATAAACTCATCCGGAGGAATCATCCCCAAGTCAGGGTGCTGCCAACGTAATAGCGCCTCGGCAGCGCTGATGAATTCGCTTTCACAACACTGCTGCTGGTAATACACCTGCAACTCATTACGCTCCAGCGCATAACGAAGATCTTGCTCCAATCTCAGTTTTCGTTGCTCTTTCTGACTCTGGAGCTCGGAGTGGAAACAGACCCGGTCTCCTCCCTCCCCCACCGCCCGACCGGCGGCACAGTCCGCATCCCGGATCAGGCTACCGGCATCGCGGCTGGAGTTTTTGCTAGAGGAGAACCCCTGGCTCAGGGAAAAGAAAAACTGTCGCTCACTGCGACCGCACACCACTGGCTGACGAAACGCCGCTTTCACCTTGGCCGCCAGCCTGGAAACCGCTTCCGGACGATGGTTACCAACCCAGAGCATGGCAAAGCGGGTTGACTCGAAACGATACAGCGCAATAGGCTGATCCGGCAGTGCCAATTTCTGCAGTTGGTTGCTCAGTATCTCTGTAGCCCGTATCAGCACTCCATCACCGCCGCCGAAGCCCACAGCAGAGGTAACCCGCTGGAATCGGTCCAGATGCAGCATCCCCACCACCAATTCACAGTTCTGATGAGTGAGCCAATAATCGATGTCGTACTCAAAACGGCGCCGATTCGGCAACCCGGTCAGAAAATCATGGTTACTGCGATGCTCCATTAACTCCTGTACCCGCTGTGCCTCCGACACATCCTTAATGTGCATATGGACGCGATCCAGCTCATCCAGCATCACCACAGTCACCGCCAGAGTCCGGCCACAAAACGTCAACCTATGCTCCTTCATGGCTTCAAGGCCGTCAGTGTAATTCAGAGCCTCAAGCAACTTGCCAAACATCAACTGGGAGCAGTCAAAACCCAACTCAGCAGCCAGACGGGCGCAGGCGGGATTACTGTACTTCAGGGTCAGTTGATAATCACAGGCAAGAGCCGGTTCCGGGTTATGCTCGGGAAACATGCTCAGCCGTTGCCGGCGGCGATGCTCCCGCAAAAAAATCAGAGACAAAAAAACGATCAGAGCAATGGCCAGCCACAGCAACAACAGGAACTGCACCACCAGGCGCATGGCCCCCTCGGTGACGGTGTGCACCATTTGCTGGTAATCACCGGCATCGCTCATCAGCCCCGAATCGATTCCGTCCAGCACAGACAGCAACAGCTCGCTGATCTCCGCCAGTTGAGAAAGGGATTCAGCTCGAGGAGAAGATGACGCTGGCCACTGCTGCAGCTGTAATAAAACCAGTTGCAACTCCTGAAACAAGGCCGGTCGGTGTCGTTGCTGCTGTAACTCGGCCAGCAACTGAGTACTTTGACGGACGGTAGACTCAAGCTGTTGATGCAACCCACTGGAGATACCGGCCCGCTCGGCATCCACCAGGAGCCCTTTGAGTACCAAAATCTGATACCTCAACCGGTGAGTTTTGCTCAACTCGGGAATCTTGTTCTGCACCAGGTTGGTGCTGGCATCGACAAGACGCATTCCCATATCAGACAGGCGCCAACTGATGACGGCCCCCGCCACCATCATCACAGCAAACAACAGGGCCAGTCGCCACTTCAGTGGCCGAGCGAAAATCCATTGCATCCTTGCACCTCTTATCTCAAGGCGGGAACCTTCTCACAGCCTGTTACCGGTAAACCGGTTGCTCCCTGAGCCTCGCCCGCATCCTGCGGACAGCGCCACCAGGACAGGCAGCGTACAACGACGGTAAAACTGACCTCCTCGGCAACGGGGCTGAGCCCGGTAGCAGGAGGGGTTATTGGAGTGAAACGCGGGCAGATCGGTAAGCCTAACTCTAGTCTCCCAGCATAGATGACGCCATATCCTGGCCTTAAAGGCAATCATCAACGAATACCAACTGCGATAAAACTAATCCCTAAATATCATAATCTTATAAAACTAATAACCGCCCATCTCCTACTCGAAAAAGGGCGATCTCCTACAACGGCTCCGCCAGGGCCAGGCGGTCATACTGGCGTTTCTCACCCACCAGAACCAACACCCGTTTTAGCTGTTGCAGATCATCGCCCTGAATCCTAACTCGATCTCCCGCTCCCCCTGCCTCATATTTGGATACCGGGGCGAGAAGGCCGGTATCGGGCATGGAACGGTTACTCCGGTTGTTTCAGCAGGCCCGCTTGCAGCAAGGCGATGTTGTGCTCCGCCAGGCGATAGTAAAAATCGTCATCGACCTTAATTCCATTAACCTTCAACATCGACGGCGGCGCCAGGAAGGGAAACACCATCAGACTGGCGAAGCTGAGGCGGGCCAGGGCAGGATCGACGCCGGGTTTGAGTCCACCTTTCTCGGCCAGATCCTCAAACATCAAATTTTCTCCGTGGGAAAACACGCCATGAATCAGTTTTTGCAACTGTTGAACCTGACCGGCGGAGCCCTCCATAGACAGCAAACGGTACACCAGACGCGGAAAATAGGGGCTTTCCGCCATCACCTGGTTATAGGTCCGCATGACCACGCTGATGGACTCGAAATCCTTGCTCTGCTGTGCCTGCAGCACCTTTTCGGAGATGGGAGCGACCGTCTCCGCCATCATGGTCTCGAACAAGCCCCACTTATTGGCAAAGTAGTATCGAATCAGCGCGGCATTGACGTCCGCCTCTTCGGCGATCTGACGGGTAGAAACCTTTTCATAAGGAGCAAAGGAAAACTGTTTGCGGGCGGCGTCGATCAAACGCTGGCGGGCATCGGAGTCACCCACGGGTCGACCCTGTCGATTGGCCATCACGGTACCTTAATATTCATCAATCGATGAATATTAAGGTACCGTAGCAGACTAAGGCACCGCAATAATTCATCTTAATCTCGGTGATTGATGAATTAATCCAACTCGATGGTGACCCCGTCCAGGCTGCTGGTGCTGCCCTGGTTTCTGGAATGCAGCTTGATCATCAGCCTCAGATCATTGGCAGAGTCAGCGTGATGCAGGGCATTCTCATAGCTAATCTGCCCCTGTTGGTAAAGAGTGAACAGCGCCTGATCAAAAGTTTGCATGCCCTGCTCGGTGCTGCAGGCCATCGCCTGCTTCAGCTCATGCAGTTCCCCCTTGGCAATCAGATCCGCTACCCTGGGCGTATTGAGCAGCACCTCGATGGCCACCCGCCGTCCCTGACCGTCGACACTGGGCACCAACTGCTGGGCCATGACCGCTTTCAGGTTCAGAGACAGATCAAACAACAGCTGGCGATGCTTCTCTTTCGGCACCAGATGCATGATGCGATCCAGCGCCTGGTTGGCATTGTTGGCATGCAGCGTCGCCATGCACAGATGCCCGGTCTCCGCGAAGGCCAGGGCAAACTCCATGGTTTCCTGACTGCGAATCTCACCAATAAGAATCACATCCGGAGCCTGCCTGAGCGAGCTCTTCAGCGCCGCCTCGAACGACTCGGTGTCCAACCCCACTTCCCGCTGGGTCACCATGCTTTTCCGGTGTTGATGAACAAACTCAATGGGGTCTTCGATGGTGAGAATGTGGCCGGCCTGGTTGGCATTGCGATGGCCCACCATGGCCGCCAGCGAGGTGGATTTACCGGTTCCGGTAGCCCCCACCATGATAACCAGCCCGCGCTTCATCATCGCCACCTCGGACATGATCGCCGGCAGGTGCAGCTCTTCCGGAGTCGGTATACGGGTTTCAATCAACCGCATCACCATACCGGGGTGCTCCCGCTGCCAGAACGCCGACACCCGGAATCGCCCCAACTGCTCATCAAAACTGTAAGCAAAGTTGGCTTCCCGGTGCTGGTGAAACTGCTGTTTGGTGTCGGTGGTCATCACCGCCTCCACCATCAATAATGCCTGCTCCTCGGTCAGCGGTTGATCCGTCAGCGGCGTCATCACACCATCGATCTTGGCACTGGGTGGAAAACCCACGGTGATAAACAGATCGCTGGCTTTACGGCTGACCATCTGGGCCAGCAGGACGTTGATCTCCATTGCGACTCCTAGAACGAGCTGACGTTCAGCTTGGCCATCATGTCCTGACGGCTGATGACTCCCTGATTGGCCAGCTTGGTCAGGCTCTGCTCCAGAGTCTGCATACCGTAGCTCATGCCGGTCTGAATGGCAGAGTACATCTGCGCCACTTTATCTTCCCGAATCAGGTTACGAATCGCCGGCGTCCCCATCATGATTTCATGAGCCGCCACCCGGCCGCCGCCAACTCTTTTCACCAAGGCCTGAGAGATCACCGCCTGCAGCGATTCCGACAACATGGTGCGCACCATCGCCTTCTCCGCCGCGGGGAACACATCCACTACCCGGTCGATGGTCTTAGCCGCCGAGGTGGTATGCAGAGTGCCAAACACCAGATGACCGGTCTCTGCCGCCGTCAGCGCCAAACGGATGGTCTCCAGATCCCGCATCTCCCCCACCAGAATCACATCGGGGTCTTCCCTCAGTGCACTGCGCAGGGCATTATTAAAGCTGTGGGTATCGCGATGAACTTCACGCTGATTGATCAGGCAATTTTTAGGCTGGTGAACGAACTCAATGGGATCCTCAATAGTCAGGATATGGTCCCGGCGTTCGGCATTGATGTAATCCACCATGGCCGCCAGGGTGGTGCTTTTACCCGAGCCAGTCGGGCCGGTGACCAACACCAGCCCCCGGGGAAACGATGCGATCTGACGGAAAATATCCGGTGCGTCCAACTGCTCCAGGCTGAGGACAGTACTGGGAATGGTGCGAAACACCGCCGCCGCGCCGCGGGCCTGGTGAAACGCATTCACCCGGAAGCGAGCCAGGTTCGGCACTTCAAATGAGAAATCAATCTCCAGGTTCTGCTCATACTCCTTGCGCTGCTTATCGTTCATGATGTCATACACCAGACTGTGTATGGTGGCATGGTCCAGCTCAGGCACATTGAGACGGCGAACCTCACCATCGACACGAATAATTGGCGCAACCCCGGAGGAGAGGTGCAGATCGGAGGCGTTGTGTTTTACACTAAAGGCAAGAAGCTCAGTAATATCCATTTATCTGACAAGAAATTAGCTGAAAATTATGACAACCATAGCAGACCAGTTGAGTCTGGCCCAGCAACGGATTGCACAATCCGCCCGGAACAGTGATCGCCATCCGGACCAGATCACCCTGCTGGCGGTCAGCAAAACCAAACCCGCACCTCTGTTGCAGCAGGCGTTCGAAGCCGGACAGCGCCACTTTGGCGAAAACTACCTGCAGGAAGCACTGGAAAAACAGCAGCAATTGGCCGAACTGCCGATCATCTGGCACTTTATCGGCCCGATTCAGTCCAATAAGACCCGCCCCATCGCCCAGCACTTCGACTGGGTCCACAGTGTGGATCGACTCAAGATTGCCCAGCGGCTGTCGGAGCAGAGGCCGGCGTCGCTGCCGCCGCTGAATCTGTGCATTCAAGTCAACGTCAGCCATGAAGCCAGTAAGTCGGGCGTGGCTGCCGATGAGCTGATGTCACTGGCCGAGCAGATTCACGACCTGCCCAATCTGACCCTGAGAGGCGTCATGGCCATTCCCATGGCCAGCAGCGATCCTGCACATCAAAGGCAACAATTTAGTCAGGTTAAAAAGCTGTTTAATGAGCTAAAATCACGATTTGGTGGTATCGATACCCTGTCCATGGGCATGAGCGGCGATCTCGACGCCGCCATCGAGCAGGGCAGTACCATGGTACGCCTGGGTACCGCAATTTTTGGCGCAAGGAAGTAAAGTGACCTCAACCATCGCATTCATCGGTGCCGGCAACATGAGCCGCAGCATCATCAGTGGTCTGGTAAACGGCGGCTATCCCGCCGACGCCATCGCGGCCAGTAACCCCAGCCGAGGCAAACTTGATGAGCTTCAGGAGAGCTTCGGCATTCGCACCAGTACCGACAACCTTCAGATCGCCGAGGCCGACGTGCTGGTACTGGCGGTTAAACCGCAAATTCTTAAGTCGGTGTGTGAACAGCTGAAACAGCTGGATCTGAGCCAGACCCTGGTGTTGTCCATCGCCGCCGGTGTTACCTGTGATCGCATCGCCGAATACCTGCAACAGCCGGTAAGAGTGGTTCGTGCCATGCCCAACACCCCTTCGCTACTGGGGTTAGGGATGACCGGCCTGTTCGGCGCTCCGGGCATCCTCAAACAGGACAAGGCGCTGGCCTCGACCCTGATGTCAGCGGTGGGCGAAATCGTCTGGGTTGAAGAAGAGAGCGGCATCGACCAAGTCATCGCCTGTGCCGGCAGTGCACCGGCCTATTTCTTCCTGATGATGGAAGCGATGGAGCAATGCGCCGTCGACAGCCTGGGCGTCTCCCCCCAGCAAGCCCGGAAAATGATTGAGCAAACCGCCGTCGGTGCCGCCGCCATGGTCAAACAAAATCCGCAGCTGTCCCTGGCCGAGTTGCGCGCCAGGGTTACTTCAAAAGGCGGCACTACCGCCAAAGCCATCGAACATTTTGAACATCAGGGGCTGAGGAAGACCGTCGACGGTGCCATGAAGGCAGCGGTCAGCCGAGCCCAGGAAATGGCCAAACTTTTTTAATTTTCTAAACGGATTGTCATCCCATGAATGCAACTCTTTACTTGATCTCCACCCTGTTTAACCTCTACCTGATGGTGGTGCTTCTACGTGTCTGGCTACAATGGGCCAGAGCAGATTTCTATAACCCTTTCAGTCAATTCGTCGTCAAAGCCACCCACCCGGTGTTGTCTCCCCTGCGTCGCGTCATCCCCTCCTTGGGTAGTCTGGATCTGGCTGGAGTGGTGCTCGCCTATCTGGTCGCGTTGGCAAAGTGGCTGGTATTGATGGCCATCAAGGGAGCCGCTTTTGATCCCATGACCTTCTACCTGGCCGCCATCAGCGTGGTCAAAGAAGCCGGCATGCTGCTGTTCTGGGTGCTGATCATTCGCGCCATCATGAGCTGGATCAGCCAGGGGCAAAACCCCATCGAGTTCCTGTTTCATCAAATCACCGAACCGGTACTGGCCCCCATTCGCCGAGTGATTCCCGTCATGGGCGGCCTGGATCTGTCGGTAATGGTGCTGCTGATCGGCATGAACTTCATCAACCTGTTCCTCGGTGACCTACTGCCGTTGTGGAGAATCATTTGAAGCCAGTGCAGCGGCAGGCCGATGGCCTGCTGCTAAATCTGTACATACAACCCAAGGCCAGTCGTGACCAATGGGTAGGAGTACACGGCGATGAACTCAAGGTGGCCATTACCGCTCCACCGGTGGATGGCAAGGCCAACGCCCACCTGACCAAATTTCTCGCCAAGCAGTTCAAAGTCGCCAAAGGACAGGTGCAGATTCGCAAGGGCGAGTTGGGGCGCCACAAACAGATACAGATTGACAGCCCAAGGCAGATCCCCGAATCCATTGAACAACTATTATAATAAATGAAGTCGCCAGCGGCTCATGGCCTCTGGCGACCTCTGGTATTACTACCGACATACTAAGAAAGGAGCTCGTTATGTTTACACGCCTAGGTGCAATGCTGGTTTTCAGCCTGGCCCTGTCACTGCCAGCGCAGGCAGAACAAAAGGTTCAGGTAGGAGACTACGCCATTCATTACG
Source organism: Ferrimonas sediminum (assembly GCF_900100175.1). Classification (GTDB taxonomy): domain Bacteria; phylum Pseudomonadota; class Gammaproteobacteria; order Enterobacterales; family Shewanellaceae; genus Ferrimonas; species Ferrimonas sediminum. The sequence continues at coordinate 29,140 of NZ_FNEM01000019.1, read as the reverse complement.
TCTCCTTTGGCAGTACTTTTATTCCCCCCAGTATCGCCAAGAACTATGACATTACCCGCAGCCGCTACATCGGCTTAGTAAACATCATGGTCAAGGACACTTCTCAGGATAAGGTTGGCACAGCCCTTTCAGCAGAGATCACCGGCTACGCCCAGAATCTCCTAGGCAGTCAGAAAAACCTAAGATTTAAAGAGATTAGAGAAGGTGATGCGATCTATTACATCGCTGAGATCGAACACAGGAACGAAGAGACCTTCACCTTCAGCATCGACATCAACAATGGCACCGATCTGGACACCAACTTACAATTTGAACAGAAGTTCTACGTAGACTGATATCGCGCTGTGGCCATTGCTCAGTTAGAATCTCCAGTCCGAGCTTTGGTTTAAGTGATTTAGCCCATGAAACAGATTGTCCTGGCTACCGGCAACGCCGGTAAAGTCAAAGAGTTTGCCACCCTACTGGCCGATTTCCCTATTCGCGTTGCTCCCCAGAGTGAATTTGAGGTTCCTGAAGCTATCGAAGATGGCCTGACCTTCGTCGAGAATGCCATTATCAAAGCCCGCAATGCCGCTCAGGCCACCGGCCTGCCGGCCATCGCCGACGATTCAGGAATCGAGGTCGACGCCCTCAATGGCAAGCCGGGTATCTACTCCGCCCGTTTCGCCGGCGAACCCTCCAACGCGGAGAACAACTGGCGAAAACTGCTACAGGAGATGGAAGGCAAGCCGGAACGCAGCGCCCGTTTTCAGTGCGTATTGGTGTTTATGCGCCACGCCGAAGATCCAACCCCAATCATCTGCCAGGCCAGCTGGGAAGGTGAAATCCTCGATCATGCCCGCGGCGAACAGGGGCATGGTTACGACCCGGTGTTTCTGGTCCGTGGCGACACCCGCTCCGCTGCCGAGATGGGTTCGGATGATAAAAACCGCCTCAGCCACCGTGGCAAAGCCATGAAGCTGCTGCTGGCCGAACTGAAAGAGAAGGGCATCATTCAATGATGCAGCTGCCACCACTGTCACTTTATGTTCATATTCCATGGTGTGAGCAGAAGTGTCCCTACTGTGATTTCAACTCCCACGGTCGAAAAGGCCCGATTCCGCAGCAGCAGTACATCGATGCCCTGCTGGAGGATCTCGAGGGCGACCTCGACGGCGCCGGGGGACGACAACTGCACAGTATCTTCATCGGTGGTGGCACACCTTCGCTTATCGACAGCGACCAGATTGCCCGGCTTTTAGAGGGAATTCAGAGCCGAATCGGCTTCGCTCCTGACACCGAAATCACCATGGAAGCCAATCCAGGCACCCTGGAAGCGGGCCGGTTTGAAGGCTACCGCCATGCTGGAGTCAACCGCCTGTCCATCGGTGTTCAGAGCTTTCAGCCACAGAAACTGATTCAGTTGGGGCGCATCCACGATGACAACCAGGCCCATGCTGCCATCGAAGCCGCCGCCAACGCTGGCTTTGAGCGCATCAACATCGACTTGATGCACGGCTTACCACAACAGAGTACGGAAGATGCGCTGTTCGACCTCAGGCAAGCCATCGCCCACAACACCGTCCACCTGTCCTGGTACCAGTTGACCATTGAGCCCAATACCCAGTTTGCATCCAGGCCACCTACTCTTCCCGACGAAGAGGTACAGTGGCAGATATTTGAACAGGGGCGGCAGTTACTGCTGGACGCCGGCTATCAGCAGTATGAAATCTCCGCCTGGGCCAAACCCGGTTATCGCTGCGATCATAACCTCAACTACTGGCGCTTTGGTGACTATCTGGGCATCGGCTGCGGCGCCCACGGCAAACTCAGTCAGCCAGGGGAAAACCGGATAGTGCGTACCACCAAGATCCGCCACCCCAAAGGCTACCTGGATCCTAAGCGGAGTTACCTCGACACCGAGACAGGTGTCGTCAATGACGACATGGCGCTGGAATACTACATGAACCGGTTGAGGCTGATGGAGCCCATGCCGCTGGCAGAGCTGAGTCAGCGCACCCCGCTGACTCAGGCCCAAGTTGCCGGCACCCTGTCTGAAGCCGAGCGCAAAGGGCTGATTGCCATCGATGGACAACAGATGCAACTGACCCCCTTGGGGCACCGCTACCTCAATGAATTACTGGGAATGTTTCTGCCAGAGTAACGCTCTGGTTTTGGTGACAGTTCAGACACAGTAACAATTTCCAGGCGTAGCCAGGACGCGGCCTGAGCATCACGCATCCCCCCGCCCCCTGAATGTACTGCAACAACAGGCGCAAAACGGGGTGAAAAAACCAGCCAGCCGCCCACTTTGGCGCTCACTCCCGCCCTGGTTGTTTCGTACAGCAAACAATGCAAGCCAGGATATTGGATACAGTTTCCAGCGTTTACTAACAGACAGGCAAAGAAAAAGGGAGAGCCTTTCGGCTCTCCCATCTCTTTTTATTATATTGGGCTATTTTATTGTTTTTTGACGCTGCCCATCGCCCGGCTACCACTCTTAAAGCTTTTGAGCTTTTTATTATGTAGGGTACAGAGGGTAATCCTGCCGCTGAAAAATGCCCCGGATCCGACCGGGGCCAAAATTCCAGATGATGGATTTCAATAATCCTGTGATGGCGAACCGCGAGGTAACTCTCCATCACAACAGCGAAACTGAACGGCTGGCTTATCGAAGGGGTCAATTTCAACAAGCTTCAATCTCGGCTGATGTGAAGCATTGTATTCATATCAGAACAATTGGCAAGCCAACCAATGTTAATGAACCAACATCAGAGCAACAAGCCAGCATCAACATGAGTTAAAGTCGAATCTACATGGCTTAAGAATCAACAGGTTACGCCATCATGCCGACCCAGATCACACCATTGTTTCAACCTAAGAACAATGTTTCCGGCAATAGCTACAATAACAGCGCCAACTTTCGGTCCCAGGGCGGTACTTCCCCCAGACTCTCCTTAACAAAGTCGGTAAACGCCCGCACTTTTGGCGCCAGGTTTTGTCGCCTCGGGTAAACGGCCTGCAGAGCCAGAGGGTGGGTCAGGCTCCATTCGGTCAGGATTGGAATCAGGTCGCCCTCCTGGAGCTCGTTCTCCAGCAGATAAGTTGACAGGTAGACAATCCCCAAGCCTTTCTTAGCCACCTCTTTCAATGCTGGCGCGTCATCCACCCGGTAGTTTCCCTTCACCGGAATTTTCTTCTCATCACTGCCACGCTTAAACTCCCAGACCGCATGCTCATACCATTCGCTCTTATAAACCAAGCAGTTATGCTGAACCAAATCATCAGGTGTTCGAGGTACGCCGTGCTTTGCCAGATAATCTGGCGAAGCAACCAACACAAACCGGCAGTCCATCAGCGGCCGGGCCACCATCCCCAGCGGCAGTTGCTCCGACATGGTCAGCAACAGATCCAGCCCCTCATTAACCACATCCACCTTATGATCCAAGAAGCTGATCTCCAGCTCCAGATTGGGGTACCTGGACATAAAGTCCGGTATCAGCGGCATCAGGTGCATGGCACCAAAAGCCTGGGTAATGCCGACTCTGAGTACCCCGCGAATCTCATGATGCAGGCTCTGAACGTTGGCCACGGCCGAGTCCACCTCGCGGATAATCGACTCACCATGACGATACAGGGTCTCGCCGGCTTCCGTCAGGCTCAGGGAGCGGGTGGTACGTTGTACCAGCTGCACCCCCATCTGCTGCTCCAGCAGGCTCACCTGACTGCTGACTTTCGATTTGGAAATGCCCAACCGCCGCGCCGCCGCAGAAAATCCCTGGGCTCGGACAACATGGGTGTAGATCACTATGGGTTCTAACAACTCTCGCATGACACTCTCCGGTTAACCCATACATTGAACCCTTTTAGCCGGCAAAAAAAAAGCGGCAATGCCAGGCATGCCGCAACAAGGGAGATTATTTGCCCATTAAAACCATTTTGACGCCAGGGATTGCCCCTCAATCCTAAGCTGATCGTACTTCTGCAACTGCGGCACCTGCTCCATCAACTGGTCCTCCATCTCGTCCAGTTGCTGCCACTGAGTGCAGACCTGCTCGGCCCAGGCTTCAAACTGCTGCTCCTGACCTTCGAACTGCTGCTCGATCTCTTCCCCCATGCGTTCCATACGCTGACCAAACTGCTCCATCTTCTGTTCGAAGCTGCCACTGTCGCCGCTCATCATCTCCGCCCCCAGTGTCATCATCAGGCTACCCATGGACTGGCTGATAGCCTGCTCCAGTTGCTGCTCGAACTCTTGGTCGAATTGATCGCCAAACTGCTCAAAGTCGCCGGAAACGACCCGATAGGAGCCATCCTCCCGCGCCACTTTTTGATTCACTGACTCGGCAATGGTGTCCATCATTCCCTGCAGGCTGGCGGCATCAATGCCCATCTCCTGCAGTTGCACCGAAATGGTGTCCAGCGCAACCCCGGCCATTCTCAGCGCCTCATCCACCAGCTCCATGGTTGCAGGCATCTGCCGGTAATAAGCCTGCTGAAACTGCGACAAGGCCTGACGCTGATCGCCATCCAGATCCTGAACCTTGCCATCGATGATCAGCTCGCCGCCTTCATAGCGATACAGGGTTTTGCCCTGTTCCTGCAGTTCGAGCACGCTGTCACTGACAATCAGGTCATGGTTAAAAGAGAAGTTGCACTCGCTGGCGTTGGCCGCGGCACAAAACAGGGTAGAAGAAAGAAGTACAACGCCAACCTGGCCCGATAATGTCATCGCTCTGCTCCATAAGTGTGAACTGAGTAATACAATGCCAGAATCAGGCCAAGAATTTTAAATCAATTAAATCAGAAACTTAGTTGATTCATGGGTACGGGGAAAATGAAAAATGACCACAATGTGGTTGAAATAACCATCCGTTGACTGGTTAGAATATCGATCGACCCAGGCGCTTGGCCAATAGCTCCAGCATGCGGGTGCCCGCCAGTGAATTACCGGACTCATCCAGTTCAGGAGACCAGACGCAGACGCTCATCTCTCCGGGAATCACCGCCACGATGCCACCACCGACCCCGCTTTTTCCCGGCATGCCCACCCGGTAAGCAAACTCCCCGGCTCCATCATAGAGACCGCTGGTAGCCAGCAGGGCGTTGATCTGGCGACTGTGGCGCTCGCCTATCAGGCGCCGCCCCTCCAGGCACACCCCTTTATTAGCCAGAAAGAAAAAGGCTCTGGCCAGATCGGCACAACTCATGCGGATGGCGCAATGGTTAAAGTAGCTCTTCATCACTTCATCAACGTCATTTTCGAAGTTGCCGAAGGACTTCATCAGATAGCAGATGGCTGCGTTGCGGGCCGAATGATCATACTCGGATTTAGCCACCATCTTGTCGGAATAGATATTGGGATTTCCCGACAGCTCCCGCACCAGCTCCAGCATTCGGTGCTTAGGCGCAGACAGCCGTCCCTGCAACATATCCGCCACCACCAGGGCGCCGGCATTGATAAAGGGATTACGGGGAATGCCGTGCTCAAACTCCAGCTGAACCAAAGAGTTAAACGGATTGCCCGATGGCTCTTTGCCTACCCGGCTCCACATCTCCTGCTCCTCGTACAGGGTTATCGCCTGCACCAGAGAAAACACCTTGGAGATACTCTGAATGGAAAACGGCTCCAGATAATCGCCAGCCCCAACCACCCCGCCACCGGCACTGCATATGGCAATGCCGAGGCGATTGGCCGACACCCCGGCCAACGCCGGAATGTAATTGGCGACATGACCCTGCCCGATTAAGGGCAGGGCTTCGGCGTGGATGCTTTGCAACAACGCCTTATCGGGCATTATCCCCACCAGATGTCGTACAACTCGGAGGTTTTAACATCGCTGACCGGCTTATCGGCGAAGAAGGTTTCAATGGCCTGGCGGTGAGCCTCGGTGCACTTACCCAACTTCTGAGTGCAGATGATGCCATCCCACTCTTTATGGCCACCACCGGAGAAACCCAGTGCCTGCGGTTCAATCACTTCGGCAATCAGTTGATCCACCAGAGCATCGATCTGCTCTTCACTGACCTCATCATTGAATCGCCAGCTCAAATCAAAGCCCAGTTCCTGGAACTCGTCGATACGCATCTTCTTACGCAAACGACGGCTACGGTTCTTGGCTGTTGGAATCATGGTCATCGGTGTCTCTCCTACTCGCTACGGGCGAAAATCAAATCCCAAACTCCATGGCCCAGGCGCTGGCCTCGAGCTTCAAATTTGGTCAATGGTCGAAAATCCGGACGAGGCACAAAGGTCCCGTCGGCGGCGGTGTTGGTAAATCCGGGCGCTTCGCTCATCTCTTCCAGCATATGCTCAGAGTAATGCTCCCAGTCGGTGGCCATATGGAACACGCCGCCGACTTTCAGTTTACGGCGCACGGTTTCAATAAACTCAGGCTGCACGATACGACGTTTGTGGTGGCGCTTTTTGTGCCACGGATCAGGGAAGTACAATTGAACCCGATCCAACGACTCATCTTTGATGCAATCGGACAGAATTTCGACAGCATCGTGCTCAAATACCCGCAGGTTTTTCACCTCCTGCTCCTCGGCGGCCATCAGGCAGGCGCCGACGCCGGGGCCGTGCACCTCAATGCCGATAAAATCTTTATCCGGTTCGGCCGCCGCCATTTCCACCAGCGACTTACCCATACCGAAGCCAATTTCCAGCACCACGGGAGCGTCACGGCCAAACTCTTCGGCCATATCAATCATGCCGTCACCATGCTCTAACCCCATGGTAGGCCAGTAGATTTCCATTGCCCGGGCCTGACCCTTGGTCATTCGCCCTTCCCGTTTTACGTAAGACCGCACACGGCGGTGATGCTTGCCCTCAGGCAGCTCTGGCTTTTGCTCTTCAGTCATCTCAACCTTCTCGCGATATGCCTCAGGCGTTACACTGTGACGCCGAAAAGCGGCAATTGTAATTTAGGTAGATATTCGATGGAAGCGAGCATGAAACCATTTTCTGAAAGGGTGATTGAGTGGTACCAGCTCGCCGGGCGTAAAACGCTGCCCTGGCAGCAGCAAAAGAGCCCATACAGAGTATGGATCTCAGAGATTATGTTGCAACAAACTCAAGTCACTACAGTGATCCCCTATTACCTGAGATTCATGCAGCGCTTTCCGAATATCGAGTCCCTGGCCCAGGCCCCGGTCGATGACGTTCTGCACCACTGGACCGGACTGGGGTACTACGCCCGTGCTCGCAACCTGCACGCCGCAGCAAAACGGATTCAGGCGGAGCATCAGGGCCAGTTTCCCACCGACATAGAGCAGGTCATGGCCCTGCCGGGCATCGGCCGCTCCACCGCCGGGGCGGTGCTGTCGCTGTCACTGGGGCAGATCCACCCGATTCTGGATGGCAACGTCAAACGGGTGCTGGCCCGCCACCGGGCCATTGGTGGCTGGCCGGGGAAAAAAGCGGTGGAGAATTCGCTGTGGCAAACCTCCGAACAGTTCACTCCCACCGAAGGGATTCATGCCTATAACCAGGCGATGATGGACCTGGGCGCCATGATCTGCACTCGCAGCAAACCCGATTGTCAGCAATGCCCTCTCAATCAGGATTGCCGCGCTTATCTTGCCAACACCATCGCCGAGTACCCGGGAAAGAAACCCAAGAAGGACAAGCCTGAAAAGCACTGCCTGCAACTGATTCTGATCCATGACAACCGTGTGCTGCTGCAGCAACGGCCGCCGTCAGGGATCTGGGGCGGACTGTGGTGTTTCCCTCAGTTTGAGGATCGGCAGCAACTCGAGGACTACCTGCAGCAACACCGGCTCGATAATGACTGTCGGCCACTGACGGCCTTTCGCCACACGTTCAGCCACTATCACCTGCACATTCAGCCCCTGCTGCTGAAGCTGGCCTCGACCACCGGCCTGATCGCCGAGTCGGGTCCGCGCTGGTTTAACCTCAATGAGCCGCCGCAGGTAGGGCTGCCTGCCCCCACCGAAACCCTGCTGACGAAACTGGCGACCGGCGGGCTAAGTTAGTTTTCAGACCGCGAATTTGGTATAAAGACAACAATCAATCTGCTAAGGATACGACCATGGCACGCACCGTATTTTGCCAATACCTGAACAAAGAAGCTGATGGCCTGGATTTTCAGCTGTACCCGGGCGAACTGGGTAAAAAGATCTTCGACAACATATCCAAAGAAGCGTTTGGCTTGTGGCAGAAAAAGCAGACTATGCTGATCAACGAGCACAAGCTCAACATGATGAACCCGGAACACCGGCAGATGCTGGAAGGACATATGACCGCCTTCCTGTTCGAGGGCAAAGACGTCGAAATTGAAGGCTACCGGCCGCCAGAAAGCGAATAATAAAACAGCCCGCATTGGCGGGCTGTTTTGTTATCAGATGGCCCGGGTCTGAAACAGGGTCCGGGTCGCCACCAGTCCCAGCGATAGCCAGGCCAGCATCAGCAGCAACATCAGCCCGAAGCTGAAACTGGATGCGGTCACCACGCTGAGTACCCCTACCACCGAGTCGTGCCCCACATACAACAGATTAGACAGCCGGAACAGATCCACCGGATTGGCCAGAATCAGCCCCTTGACCCACAGCTCTCCGCCCTCGGCGACGATCATCGCCAACAGCACCAGGTCGTACAGCAGCACCAGCAAAAACCACAGCAGCAGACCCACGGCCACCGCCCGCCCCTTAGTGCTGACCCACAGGCTGACCAGATAACTCAGCAACAGGAATACCCAGGACAACAAGGTGGCACTGGTAATAAACAGCACAAACGCCGACATCACTGCCGAAGCCTGCTCGGCCCCCATCGTCACCCCCATGGCAATCGCCGTCACCCCAAACCCCAACAGGCAGGTCACCGCCAGAATGGCCCCCTGACCGATGAATTTTCCCAGCAACAGCTGACCGCGGCTTATGGGATAGGAGAGCAGCAGCAACAGGGTTCCCCCCTCCTGTTCGCCGACAAAGCTGTCATGCCCCAATAACAAGGCGATCAGCGGGATCATAAAGGCAGCCAGGGTCGCCAGAGCAGAGATGGTCGGCGCCAGTTGCGGCGCCACCAACTGGCCATTCACAGCCGAGCCCAGAAACGCCACCGCCAATGACAACAAGGCGAATATCAGCGAAGCAAACAACAACCAGCGATGGCGAAAGCCGTCGATAAACTCTTTATGGGCAACAATCAATACCGGGCTGGACATCAGGCCACCTCCTCAGCCAGCGCCTGATGCTGGCAGTCGTGATAGATCTGCGGCAACGACGGTGGCAACACATTAAAATCGAATACACCATGGTGGTGAATCAGCCTTTCCAGCAGGGGCTTGCGCATGCCATCCGGAACCATAAACGCCTGTTCCGCCGGGTCGTAAAGCGCCGCCAGCTGCATATCGTTCCCGGCCAGCCGCTCCGCTCCCGCCACTTCGACCCGGGTCGGCAACCGATGCTTCTGCCGCAGCTCCCAGATGCTGCCCTGTGCCACCGCCCGGCCCTTGGCCAGAATCAGGGCACTGTCCAGGTGCTTGTCGATCAGCGTCAGTTCATGAGTACAAATAATCACCGCACAGCCCTGCTGCCGTAGGCCGGCCACCTGCTGATACAGCATCGTCGAGGCCTGGGGATCCAGGCCGACGGTGGGTTCATCGAGGATCAACACCCTGGGCTTGGCCAGTATTGCCTGGGCCAGCCCCAGCCGTTGCCGCATCCCCTTGGAGTAGGTCCGGACCTTGCGAGACTGTGCATGGGCCAATTGCAACTGCTCCAGCACCTCCTCAACCCGCTGGGCTCCGATCCCTCGAAGGCGGGCAAAATAGGTCAGCAACTCCAGTCCGGTAAGGTTGTCATACAGGCTGACGTGTTCCGGCAGGTAACCGATAGAGAGCCCGGCACGATTGGCCGCCAGCGCCGGGTCCTGTCCCAGCACCCTGACCCGGCCCTCATCGGGCCGGTTGAGGCCGAGAATAAGCTTTATCAGGGTGGTCTTGCCGGCCCCGTTGTGACCGAGTAACCCCAGCAGCTGCCCGTGCTGCAGCTCCAGGCTGACCCCGTTTAAGGCGTTGACTCCGGAAAAACGTTTTACCGCGCCACTGACGGTTACTGCACTGTCTGTCATTGTTCATTGCTCCAACTGGCTGGCCGTTGCGGCTGCCATTGCCATTGCGGCACCATCTTAGGCCGGTGATCGCTGATCCCGGCACTGTCTGCGGTTTGAAATTGCTGTTCCAGCCAGCGCAGGACGCTGACCACCGGGCTGTCCATCAAAAACCGCCCCTCCGGATAGATCCAGAACAGCCGATCCAGGGCATCATTGGGGCGATAACTCTGATCGCCGATGCCATCGCCATCCAGATCCCAGCCGGAGTAGCTGCTCCAGAAATTACCCACCCCGCGGTGGCTCCAGTCCAGCACATGCTCACCGACGTACTTCACCTGCACGGTGTTATGAATAAACAGGTTGTCGTAGATGAGGTTACCCTCGCCTCCCATGGCCATGGAGATGCCTATCTGCGAAGACTGAAAGTGATTGCTGCTGACCTCGTTGTCACGGGCGCCATAGATAAAGACCCCCTTGCCCTCGCCATCAAACATGTCGGCGGCCCTGGGGTTAGACACCCTGGCCACATAGTTATGCCGAACCACGGAGTCGTTGGTGATATTGAGCAGCACGCCGAACTCGATGGCATCACGAACCCGGTTGCCGATGACCTCGATGCGCTGCGACCCCATGATGGCGTAGCCTCCCACCACATCCCAGCTGTCATTGCCGCTGGCCACTGAGTCTTTGGCGTACATGTAATGGACCGGATACTGCTGTTCGCTCATGCGGTTATCATCGATGACCACCCCGGAACAGGACTCCACATAGACGCCGTCACGGCCGCCAATCAGCCGGTTATTGGCAATGCGGGCAGAGCCGGTCCCTTTCAGATAGATGCCGTCGCCCCGCTCGATCACCCGCAAGCGGCGATCCCCTTCGATGCGATTACCCAGCAGCTCAAACTCCTCGCCCTTATCAAACCGAATCCCGAACCCGGGACCGTCAAGACGGGAATTGGTTACCTGAATACGGGATACATCACGGCCGCGAATGCCGGCATCGAGCTGGTACAGATCCGCGCCCCAGTTACGAATGGTCAGGCCGTCGATGCGAACATCATCACTGGCTACGATGATGGCGCTGCCCTGGCCGCCGGCATCGATAATGGCGCTGGCCGGACCGCTCAAGGTAAGAGGCTTGTCGATATGCAGTTGAGTACGGTACAGCCCGGGAGCAAGCGATAACCGATCCCCGGCACCGGCCTGCTGCAACGCTTGCTGCAGCTGCGACACGGTAGAAACAGAAAAATGAGCGGCTTCACCGGTGTGAGGGAGAGACAGTAACAGACAGAATGCCCACAACAGCCATTGAGATAACCGGAAGCCGCTCGAAATCATCGCCAACCCTTAATGTTTGTGCCCATGGCCGGCCATGGTGCCAAGGTTATCCAGGGTCAGCTGGTCAAAACGCAGCACCTTGCCACCGTAGGAGTTGGCAAAAGCGTTGGCCACATTTTCAGAACTGAAACTCGCCAGAGTTGGGCCCATAGCGCCATGGCGGGAGGAGCCGGCCACGTACCAGGCCTCGTGGGCATCCATAAAAGCCGAGTCGGCAGGCTTATCCCAGTCGGTCTGGGCCAGGTCATGTACCCAGACTTGCGTCACCTGACGCTGGTTCTGGGGCTGAAGAATGAACTGGAACAAATCGCCGGTGGAGCAAAATGCCATCGCCGCCTGCTGCCCCTTGAGCTTAACCACCCCTTTCGGGCCAGGGTAGCGGGTAATGAACATGCCACACTGATGACAACGTCGCTGTTCATCGATGTGGGTCACTGCGGCCTCTGAAGCCGCAACGGTGGTGGACTCCGCCTGTGACTGACCACAACCGGACAAAACGAGTGCAACTAGTAAAAATGGCAAGATTCGCATAACAACTCTCAATACGTCAGGGGGAGGAGACCTCCCCACTATTTGATAATCAGATGGTGTAGATCTGACCGGCATACAACAGGAATAGACGCAGGCACATCATGCCACTCACCACGCTGCCTCCTGTCAGATAGAATGCCTTGGCGGAATGCGCAAATCGTTGACCGAATGCAAAATTCACGACCAAAGGCAGGACAAAACCGAGACCTACAACACCAAACCAGAACAGGCCGGACCAACCGCCCTGAGAGAACGCCCCGGTGGCGGCCTGACTGGTGGCATCACCAAAAATCAAACCGCTGAAGAGCATAAACAGGAACATCCCTTCCACCGCCATGATCGGCCACTCGGCGCCATGCAACAGCTGCATCTCACTGCTGTGAAGCGGCTCTTTGAACCAGGTCACCGCCACCATCTTGGCCATCGCTGTTCCCGCAGACAGACCGGATACGATAAACAGCGCCGGCAACAGTGAGGTGTTGATGATAGGGAAGCTGATAAGGGCCGAGATCAGGAAGCCGGTATAGGCACAGACCGCCACAGCCAGCACCAACGCCAGCATCTCCATCGGCCGGCGCCAGGCCAGCAGACGATCCAGCCACGGAACCAGCCAGGCCAGCGGCACAATCGCCACCAACTCATCCCGCAGGGCAATGGCCGCCATAACCGCGGCCAGAGGGATGTACACCATCAACACGATCACCCCGAGGGACATCACCGAGTTCAGGTTGTAGTAAACAAGAATCTTCCAGAAAAACAGTGGATTGGTAAGATCCAGCACCAGGCATAACATCCCCAGGCAGATAGTGGCAAACGCCACCAGGGTGGCCGCCTTCAGCAATGGGGTGTTGCTCTGCTGCTGTTTATAGAAACGCAGCAGCAAAGCCACGCTCAGGGCGCCACCGGAGATACCGGCAAAAAACAGGTACACGGCAATAGGCCAGGGCCAGGCGATGCCATGGGTCAGCCCGGTGGAAAAATCGATTCCATTCATAATGATTACACCTCAGGCTTGGTAATGGCGATGTAGTGCAGGCTCGGCTCAGTACCGAGATGCGGCTTAATCCGACTGGTATTTTTCACCGCCAGCAGTTTACTGACGTAGGAGTCCGGATCATTGGCATCACCGAACACCAGGGCTTTGAACTTGCACTGCGAGACACAGCCAGGCAGTTCACCTTTGGCCAACTTGCTGTGAAGGCAGAAATCACAGTTATCGGCAACATCGGTTTCCTCATTGATATAACGCACCTTGTAAGGACAGGCGGCGATGCAGTATTTGCAGCCGGCACACTTGTCGGCGTCCATGGTAACAATACCGGTCTTAGGGTCGCGGTAGGCGGCGCCTGTGGGGCAGACCATCACGCAAGGCGCATTCTGGCACTGCTGACACGACACCCGTACGTATTTGCGCTGGCAATTACATTCGGTCTTGCCGCAGGTGGGGCACACCGCTCCCGGCTCACGATCGCTTTGTCGCTCCAGGGTCAGCCTCGCTACCCCTTCCGGCAGGTGATTGGCCTTGTTGCAGGCCTCTTTACAGCGACCACAGCCCACGCACTTGCTCTGGTCGAACAACATCACATAATGTGCTCCGGACTCGGCCACCGTGGGATCCGTCGATCCACACCCCGCCGCCGCCAGAGCCAGAGAGCCGGCGCCCATGCCCTTAAGCAGGTTCCGTCTCGGTAAATCGATGTGTTTCACATCATCCTCCAACCATCTCTATCGTTATTATCTGCTGCGTCATCGCCGCCCCCAGGCTCAGGGCTGACCAGTCAGTATTTTTGCCTGTGCACGGGTTAGGGCATTGCCGATGGCCCGTCTCTGAGCCAGGCCGACATCGCCTTGCAACAGCCGCTGCCAATGCTCAATAGCCAGGTCATACTGACCCTGGCGATAGGCATGGCTGGCCAGCAACTCCCGTGCCGTAAACTCGGTGTCATCCCGCTCCAGCGCCGTTCGGGTCAGGCTTTTCACCTCCGGCGTCAGTTGGCGTCCGTCGCGGTAATACAGATATTTTGCCTTCAGCCCCAGCAAGCCGGCGCTGGCACCGGACTGTGCCAGCAGCGACTCCAGTACGTTAACCGCTTCGGCATACTTTCCACCGGCGGCATAGTCCTCCACCAATCGCAACTGAGCCTGAGGATCCTGAGGATGTTGCTCGGCACTCAGCCGGCTCTGATTGATGGCGGCCTGAAGCAGGTAGTCGACCCGAACCTGGGGAGTAGCACGATTCCAGTCTGAATAGCGCCCCAGGTGCCAATACAACAGCAGGGATGAGAAGATGAGAAAGGTCAGCATAATAAGGGGAGTCCCCTTGATTATCGGAGCGCGGCCTGGGCCACCGGCAACACCGGTTGGTGCCTTTGCGTTGCCGATAGCGGGCAACAGTGCGGTCAGCCGCAGGTGATAGCCGATGATGAAGGAAGTCACCACCAACAGCACCACACTCATTGCTACAGCCAGGCTAATCATATCTGTCCTCTGCCCTTCCCGGATTCGAATCGACGTAATCGGATTATTTCTGATGGAACATGCCAGACATGCCGGCATTACCCATACCCATTCCCATGCCTTGATGGGCCTGGCCGGGCTTGTTGGACTCGATCAACTCGATCTCAAACACCACCGCCGCACCGCCGGGAATCACCCCCATGCCTTCGGTGCCATAAGCGAGTTCCGCCGGAATGGTAAAGCGATAGGTTGAACCAATGGGCATCAGTTGCAATCCCTCTTCCCAGCCAGCGATGGAGTTAATCAGCGCCACCTGTTTGGGTTCGCCCGCTTCGTGGGTATCCTGAAACACCGTGCCGTCGATCAGCTGGCCTTTGTAGTGCACGGTAACCGCATCTTCGCGGGCCGGCTTGTCACCCTGACCCTGCACCAGCACTTCGTACTGCAGGCCGGACTCCGTCACCGATACTCCCTGTTTGGCGCGATTTTCATCGAGGTAATCCACCGAGGCCTGCGCCACCTCAGCCACCAGAGCGTCTCGGCGCTCCTTTTTCACTTCATTTAGCACTTTGGCCCGGGCATTGAGCACGTCCACCAAAGCGTCGTTATCCAGCTTCAGGTCGCCATTTACCGCATCGGTAAACCCCTGAATGATCTGCTCCAGCTCCACATCCAGACCGAACTCTTTCTGAGTCACGATTTGGCCATTGAGGTATTTCCCCAATGACGCGCCGATGGCGTAGGACTCTTCATTGAGCGTCTGCTCCTGTTTGGCCACAACCGAGGCGCTGAAACAAACGGCCACAGCCAGGGAAATCATCATTGGTTTTGCAATCATTTTCATCACGTTCTCTCTTGAACTCGGGAGTTAGGATCAGGGTTATGGCTTTTCGGTCGGGCGTCCTGACATTCGCCACCCATAGATGCCGTCAGGCATCTGTCTGACGTTGGTGTAACCCAGTTGCATCACGGAAAACGCCGCAATCTCACTGGCATTGCAAAGACGATTGGCACAGTAAAAAATCATCTGAGCGTTTTTGTCTTTTGGCAGCAGGGACTTCCAATCTTCGGTAAAGAAATGAACCGCTCCGGGAATGAAGCCTTCGGCCCACAGCTCAAGGGTATTTACATCAAAGAAGTACACCTCTTTGTTACCGACCAGCTGTTCCGCTTCCTGCATGCTGATGTAGTTCAGTTCCATCCGGTAATCGTCGGCAGGCCGTATCTCATCGGCGCCACCGGCCAGCGTCGACGGGGCCAGCAGAGCCAAAGCCAGAGTCGCCGCAGTCATGAGTCGTTGCATAGTCAGTTCCTTAATTCGCCCCCGGCATTACGCCGGGGGCACGTCGGTATTACTGGTTGTAACCGGCTTCATCCATGATGGCCTGAGCTTCCTGAACGTAGATCCAGGCATCACTCATCATGCGTTTCGCCAGAGCCGGACCATGGACACCCCAGGAGCCATCTTTCTCTACCTTGGCGGCGGCCTCACGGGCCTTATCAACCATCATCAGCACCTTGGCCTTGTCAGAGACCGACAGGCGGGTCACATTCATCAGCTCATCAATACGGCTGATCTGCTTCACCACCTTGGCGTGAGTCTCTTTAACCGGCTCCTGCCACTTCATCACTTCACCGTAGATCTCAAGCTGATCTTCGAAGTGCAAGCCTTCATCCAGTTCAGACTGGAACTGGCTGTGGCAGCCTTTGCCGTTGACCACCGTCAGATCCAGCGCCGAAGTCCGGGCACAGGTCCACATTAGATCCAGGTAGGAGTAACCCTCTTCGTCCTGAGCGACTGTCCAGCCTTTGGTGGTCGCCTTGCGAGGCAGCCCTTCCGGCGGGTTCAGGGTCTTCTTGGTCGGAGAGACTTCGATGTTCCAGATGTGGGAAGCACGGACGTTGTCGAAACCAGCCTGATCGTTGAACTGAATCGCGGTGAACTTCTCGCAACTGCCCATGTTTGGCATGTGGCAAGAGGTACAGTCGTTGTCGCTGTGAGGCGCCGAAGACTTGTGGAACTCAGCCTGGGCCTGGTGACAATCGGCGCAGTCCTTCTTGATCTTGGTCTTGGTGAAGCCTGACAGGTAGTTGCCGTCGGTCACTTCATGAGGATCGTGACAGGTGGAGCAACGCATACCTTTGTCATAGTGCTTGGAGTTGAACATCTGACCACCCTCGGTACCACAGGATGGGCAGGAGCCCTTCATCTTCACACTGAAGGCATCTTCCGGCTTGGCATTCGGGCCTTCGGCCATCTCAGCCACGTAGTTGAAGCGCTGGTGACAACGTTCACAGTTGGATGGCATGCCGCCGCCGACGCCGCCATCCAGGTGGGCACCGGCGCCGTGACACTCTTCACAGGAGATGCCTTTGGAGATGGTGTGTTCACGCAGTTTCTTCGGATCGCCGAGGGCGTCGAAAAACTCCTGCTTGTTCTGGAAGTCGAACTTAAAGGTGTGGCACATCTCACAGTAGGAGGAGGCCGGTTGGAACAGGAACTCTTTATCCTTCTTGGCACCATAGGAGTTCACCCCCCAGGTGTCGGAGCCGGAGTCGCCAAACTCCTCCATGGTGGCCGGGAACTCAGGAATCACTTCCTTGATTTCACGGGCCTTTTCTGGAGTCAGGAAGGTCAGCCAGTTGACAGAGAACTGGTTACCACCGGCGTGCAGGGTACCGGTGCCGTCTTTCAGCAGGCCATCTTTTACGTGGTAGGAGCCGCGCACCAGCCAGGCATCAATGAAGCCGTACTTGGTTCGTGGAGTACCGATGACCGCGTAGATGGAGTCTTCGGTGATGCCCTCAGGCAGAATCGTCACATCGGTGCCGAACATCCCCTTACTCAGATCGCCACCGACCTCTTCCATCTCATCAGGGAAGCGAACCACTTTGGCGTGGCGGGAGCGTTTCCACTTCTCGTACTGAACGCCGTGACACTCGCCGCACTTTTCAGGACCGATAAACTTATTGGGGTAATCCAGAATCGACTTGGCACCCAAGCGATACTGAACCGCCATCGGGCGACCGCTCTTGGCACTGTAATCCTCGGAGTTACCTGTGTGCAGATACTCTTCACCACGATCCGAGATGTGCGGTTTGCCCACCATACGGCCTTCCGGAGCATAGGTCTTGAAAACCGGGTGGTTCTCAAACAGGAAGTCCCACAGCTCTTTCTCCTGCACAATGTAGTCGTGCAGGCTCTTTACGCCCTTCTTCTCCTCAGTGCCATCGGGGTTACCCATGATCATCTGAGCCTGAGGCGATTGTTTGTAGCCTTGACTACTCTGAGCCGCATCGGATGCAGAGGCAGAGCCTGCCGCACCAACACAGATCAAGGCGGCCAATGACGCCTTCAATTTCCAGCCTTTCATCATTATCTCCTACAAAAGGTTATTGTTCCTTGCCTGATGCAGCCGTTCTTATTGAGGCCGGCATCGGTTTCGAATCAATTCAATTCAAGAAACGAGGCTATAAGACCAGAATAGGGCCGAAGGAAACCGGAGCTTAACCACAGTCACCATTCGCTTTAGAACTCAAACCTTGCAGTCAAAAACAAAGCCAAATAAAACCAATTAATTCAACTGGATAAAAATAAATAAAAGTCATTTAATGATGATTAAATAGACCTTTTGGCCGCTCTTTTGCCGGCAAAAAAGATCAAAAAGCCGAGCATAGCCATGGTCACTTCGAAGATTTCAGATTTGTGCGATCACGGTCACTGCAACAAAAAACCGCGCTTCCCCGAAGCGAAGCGCGGTGGTCACGCGGCGGAGCCTGACACTCCTGTTGGTGACGCTTAAATGGAATAGATCTGGCCAGCGTACAGCAGGAACAAACGCAGGCACATCATGCCGCACACCACGCTGCCTCCGGTGAGGTAGAAGGCGCGGGACGAACCGGCAAACCTCTGCCCAAACGCAAAGTTCAGCAGCAGAGGCAACACAAATCCCAGTCCCACCACGCCAATCCAGAACAAGCTGGACCAGCCGCCCTGTGAAAATGCGCTCATGGCCGCCTGGCTGGTGGCATCACCAAAAATCAGACCACTGAACAGCATAAACAGGAACATCCCTTCTACCGCCATGATCGGCCACTCGGCACCGTGCAGCAGCGTCATCTCCCGACTGTGCAGCGGCTCCTTGAACCAGGTCACCGCCGTCATCTTGGCCATTGCCGCTCCGGCGGACAGCCCGGAGACGATAAACAGCGCCGGCAACAACGAGGTGTTGATGATGGGAAAACGAATCAGCGCTGAGATCAAAAAGCCGGTATAGGCGCACACCGATATGGCCAGCACCAACGCCAGCTTCTCCAGCGGCCGCCGGGTGAACATCAAACCATCGAGCACCCCTTTGAGCCAGCCCAGCTGAGGGATGGCCAGCAGCTCATCCCGCAGGGCAAACGCCGCCAGCAGCGCCGCCACAGGAATGTAGAACAGCAGCACAATGACCCCGAGGGACATCACCGAGTTCAGGTTGTAGTAAACCAGTATCTTCCAGAAAAACAGTGGATTGGTCAGGTCAAGCACCAGGCACAGCATACCGAGACAGATGGTGACAAACGCCACCGCCGAGGCCGCCTTGAGCAGCGGGGTGTTAGTGGTCTGCTTATGGAACAACCGGATCAACAGGGCGATGCTCAGAGCACCTCCGGAGATGCCGGCGAAAAACAGATACACCGCGATGGGCCAGGGCCAGGCAATGGCATCACCAAGACCGGTAGTAAAATCTATGGCAGTCATAATGGTTAAACCTCTGGCTTGGTAATGGCGAGATAGTGCAGGCTCGGTTCGGTACCGAGGTGCGGCTTGATTCGGCTGGTATTTTTTACCGACAGTAGCTTGCTGACGTAGGAGTCCGGATCATTGGCATCGCCAAACACCAGAGCCTTGAATTTGCATTGCGACACACAGGCAGGCAACTCCCCTTTGGCCAGTTTGCTGTGCAGGCAAAAATCGCAGTTATCGGCGACCTGAGTATCCTGGTTGATAAACCGGGCCTGATAGGGACAGGCCGCGATGCAGTATTTGCAGCCGGCGCACTTATCGGCGTCCATGGTCACAATGCCAGTTTTGGCATCTCGATGGGCAGCCCCGGTAGGACAGACCATCACACAGGGCGCTTTCTGGCACTGCTGGCAAGACACACGGACGTACTTGCGGTCGCAATTGCACTCGGTTTTACCACAGGTGGGGCACACCGCCCCAGCCACCCGATCACTCTGGCGCTCCAACGTCAGCCTGGACACCCCTTCGGGCAGATTATTGGCCTGGTTACACGCCTCTTTGCAGCGGCCGCATCCCACACACTTGGTCTGGTCAAACAGCATCACATAGTGGGGTCCTTTGCCGTCCTGGGCGCCCGGGTCCGTCGAACCGCACCCGCCCGCCAGAACCGCCACGGATCCGAGCCCCATGCCCTGAAGCAGGCGTCGCCTCGGTAACATCATGTCGTTCACATCATCCTCCAACCATCTCTGTTTTTATGGTCGCGGTCCAAATCAGTCGCTAAGGCTGCTGTCTGGCCGCTAATTGCTTGGCCTGGGCGCGAGTAATGGCACTCTCAATAGCGCGACGATATGCTCCGCCATTGCCGCTATCGAGAATGACCTGCCAATGTTCAATGGCCGTGCCATACGCCCCCTTCCGGTAGGCCTGGGTGGCCATGAACTCACGGGTGGTCACATCGGAGTTGTCCAGCTTCAGGGCCTTGGATACCGCCGCCAAAGCTTCGTTGCCGAGCTTCCTGTTATCCCGGTAGTACAAGTACTTCGCTTTCAAGCCAAGCCGTTGAGCACTCTCCCCATCCAGGGAGATCAGCTGTTCTATCACCGTTACGGCGTCGTCATATTTGCCACCGGACGCGTAGCTGTCGGCCAGTTGCATTAAGGCATCCGAGTCCTGAGGCCGGGTGTCGGCCTCCATCCGGCTCTGATTTATGGCTGCTTGCAGCAGGTAATCGACCCGATCCTGAACCACGCCGCTGTTCCAGTCCCCATAGCGCCCCAGTTGCCCATACAACAGTGAGGATGAGAGGATGAGACAGATCAGCATCCATGCCAGCCACCAGGGTGACACGGTGATGATCCCAAAGGGGGGCTCTTCGGCTCCTGACTGGCACTGACGCCGAACATGACGATGACTCAACGTCACGGTCACGGTCGTAGCCAGCAACACCAGTGCCAGAACGAGAGATAAGCTATTCATACCGGACAACCACCTTGCTCAGGTTCGAATCGATTCCCACAACTTATTGATGAGTCAGGATTGGTGAGGTCACCATCCCCATGCCCATACCCATACCTTTACCCATGCCCATGCCTTTACCCATGTCGACCCCTTCATGCGCCTGACCGGGCTTTTTGGTTTCGATCAGTTCGATTTCGAAGATCACCGCAGAACCGCCGGGAATCGCGCCCATCCCCTCCTGGCCATAGGCCAGTTCGGCAGGGATGGTGAATCGATAGGTCGACCCCACCGGCATCAGTTGCAGCCCCTCTTCCCAGCCGGCAATGGAGTTAATCAGCGCGACCCGCTGCGGTTCGCCGCTTTCATGGGTGTTCTGGAATACGTTTCCGTTGATGAAGGAACCTTTGTAATGCACCGTCACCGCATCCTCCCGGGCCGGCTTAACGCCCTCCCCCTTGACCAGCACCTCATACTGCAGGCCGGAGTCGGTGACGCTGACACCAGGCTTGTCGCGGTTGCTGGCAAGGTAGTCCCGCGACTCTTCGCTTAACTGCTTCAGCAACGCCGCCTGACGCTCATCCTGGCGAGTGTTCAACAACTGTGCCCGGGCATTCAGCACCCCGACCAAAGTGTCGTTGTCCATCTTCTCGACCCCATTGATGGCGTCATTGAAGCCGGCAATCAGCGATTCCAACTCCACATCCAGTCCAAACTCCTTCTGACTGGCCATCTGCCCAGTCAGATATTTGCCCATGGACGCGCCGATGGCGTAAGACTCTTTGGCCAGATCCTGCTGCTCGGCCCGGACACCCGCACTGAAACAGGCACTGACCGCCAAAGACACCAATAAGGGTTTGATAATTAACTTCATAATCTGATCTCTCATTCGTTCATTTCAGAGGATTCTGGGTTAAGGTTTTTCCACCACTCGACCGGACATGCGCCAGCCGTAGATGCCGTCGGGCATCTGCCTGACGTTGGTGTAGCCCATCTTCATCACCGCGTAGGCCGCAATCTCACTGGCGTTACACAGGCGGTTGGCACAATAAAAAATCAGCTGGGCGCCCTTGTCTTCCGGAAGCAGCGACTTCCAGTCTTCGGTAAAGAAATGCACCGCACCGGGGATAAACCCTTCGGCCCACAGCTCCAGCGTATTTACATCAAAAAAATAAACGTCTTTGCGGCCCACCAGCAGCTCGGCTTCCTGCATGCTGATGAAGTTCAGCTCCTGCCGGAACTCTTCGGCTGGCCGAATCTCATCGGCACCGCCGGCCATCAGACTCAGGGGAGCCATGGATAACAGCGCCACTAATACAATTCCCATTCCTCGCATGGTGTGCCTCTCTTGCTGCTCAAAGAAATCTGCCCCCGGCACACCGGTGCCGGGGGCAATCGCTGTTACTTGCTGTCGTAACCGGCGTTATCCATGATGGACTGCGCTTCCTGAACGTAAATCCAGGCATCGCTCATCATGCGCTTGGCCAACGACGGACCATGAACACCCCAGGAACCGTCTTTCTCCACTTTGGCCACTGACTCACGGGCCTTGTCGACCATCATCAGTACTTTGGCTTTTTCGGATACGGACAGGCGAGTGACGTTCATCAGCTCATCGATGCGCTCCAGCTGCTTAACCACCTTGGCGTGAGTCTCCTTAACAGGCTCCTGCCACTTGGTGACTTCACCGTAGATCTCCATCTGGTCTTCAAAATGCAGCCCTTCATCCAGCTCGGACTGGAACTGGCTGTGACAGCCCTTGCCATTAAGAACGGTGCGGTCCAGCGCCGAGGTACGGGCACAGGTCCACATCAGATCCAGGTAGGAATAGCCATCCTCATCCTGAGCCACAGTCCAGCCCTTGGTCTTGGACGTACGCGGCTTGCCTTCCGGCGGATTCAGCGTCTTCTTGGTTGGGTGAACCTTGATGTTCCAGATGTGGGAGGCACGAACGTTGTCGAAACCAGCCTGATCCGGGAACTGAATGGCGGTGAACTTCTCGCAGCTGCCCATGTTCGGCATGTGACAAGAGGTACAATCGCTTTCGCTGTGCGGCTTGGAGGATTTGTGGAACTCCGCCTGCACTTCGTGACAGTCGGCACAGTCCTTCTTCAGCTTGGTCTTGGTCACACCAGACAGGTAGCTGCCATCGGTCACTTCATGAGGATCGTGACAGGTGGAGCAACGCATGCCCTTGTCATAGTGTGCAGAGTTGAACATCTGACCACCCTCGGTACCGCAGGATGGACAGGCGCCCTTCATCTTCACCGTAAAGGCATCTTCCGGCTTGGCATTCGGGCCTTCACCCATCTCTGCCACATAGTTAAAGCGCTGGTGACAGCGTTCACAGTTAGACGGCATGCCGCCACCGACACCGCCATCCAGGTGGGCACCGGCACCATGACACTCTTCACAAGCAATGCCTTTGGAGATGGTGTGCTTACGCAGCTCTTCCGGGTTGCCAAGGGCGTCGAAGAACTCCTGCTTGCTCTTAAAGTCGAACTTGAAGGTGTGGCAAACCTCACAGTAGGACGCTGCTGGCTGGAACAGGAACATCTTGTCCTGCTTGGCACCGTAGGAGTTCACCCCCCACACATTGGAACCGGAGTCGCCAAACTCCTCCATGGTGGCCGGGAACTCAGGAATGACCTCTTTGATTTCACGGGCCTTCTCTGGGGTCAGGAAGGTCAGCCAGTTAACAGAGAACTGGTTGCTGCCCGCGTGCAGAGTACCGGTACCATCTTTAAGCAACCCGCCACGAACGCTGTAAGAACCACGCACCAGGTAGGGGTCGATATAGCCATACTTGGTCCGTGGGGTTCCGATCAGGGCGTAGATGTAATCCTGAGTAATCCCCGCAGGCAGCAGAGGCACATCGGTGCCATACATGCCTTTCTTCAGATCACCACCGGCTTCCACAACCTCTTCCGGGAAGCGAACAGTTTTGGCGTGGCGGGAGCGCTTCCACTTCTCGTACTGAACGCCGTGGCATTCACCACACTTCTCCGGGCCAATAAACTTGTTGGGGTAATCCAGAATCGATTTGGCGCCCAGGCGATACTGAGCCGCACTGGGGCGACCAACCTTGGCGCTGTAATCTTCAGAGTTACCGGTATGAAGGTATTCTTCGCCACGATCCGAGATGTGCGGCTTACCCACCATGCGGCCTTCCGGCGCATAGGTTTTGAAAACCGGGTGGTTCTCAAACAGGAAGTCCCACAGCTCTTTCTCCTGAACGATATAGTCGTGCAGTGACTTAACGCCTTTTTCTTCCTCGGTGCCATCGGGGTTAGCCAATATCATCCGAGCCTGAGGCGACTGTTTATAGCCCTGGTCACTTTGTGCGGCATCAGAGGCATGGGCTGAACCCACTGCTCCAACGCAGAACAAGGCGCCTAAAGAAGCCTTTAATTTCCAGCCTTTCATCATTATCTCCTACAAAAGGTATTTTGTTTCCTGCTAGGTGACGCCCTTTATTCGAAGCTTTGTCACCAATTCAAGTCTGCTAGTGCCAAGAAACGTAAATAATGAAAACAGAAAGTTACTGGATAAATGTGGAACTGACGCACAAATTAACTTCAGTTTTTTTCGGACCCTAAAGTCCCGCCCAAAATTACCAGCTAATACCCAACAAAACAAAGACCTATGAAAAATACAGACAGGTTCTGAGCTGATGCTTTAATAGGTTTTTTTATTAAACAAAAGAGGATAAAAAAAGATAAAAAAAGAAAATCACCGAAGAATAACCAAGAATAAAAAACATAATCACATCTAAAAAGACCTCAGGGTAAACAGTTTCGAATTCCACCCGAATTAATTACTTTCTTTGGTCACACTTTTAATTAATGTCTGCGGCACCGTCATTTCATCAATGCTAAGGTAATTCTATCCGTTCAGCTCCACGCTTTTCTGTATCTACCCACGACCTTGAGAGGCCAGTTGTGATTCCTGAAATCGGTCACTTTCTGCTTATAATCGCCACCTCCTTGGCGCTGTTGATCGCCAGCTTTAGTCTGTTTTGGGGGCGGCCAATCGAAGCCTACCTGGCGCGCATGACTCAGCCTCTTACTCTGTTAATGGCAGCTTGTGCCCTGTTGGCCACCGCCACTCTGGTGTACGCATTTCTGATCAACGACTTCTCAGTTGCCTATGTGGCTCATCACTCCAATACCCATCTGGCTTGGTACTTCAAAGTCGCGGCATTATGGGGAGGGCATGAAGGCTCAATTCTGTTCTGGACTCTTGGATTAACCGTCGTGACTGCCAGGGTGGCTGGCTGTCATCACTACCCCAACCGCTTTGCTCCCCGAGCCAGCAATGTGCTGGCGATGCTGAGCTTTGGCTTCCTGCTGTTTGTGCTCTTTACCTCCAACCCGTTTTCCCGGTTACTGCCGGATGTGCCGGTGGAGGGACGGGATCTCAACCCCATGCTGCAGGACATCGGTCTGATACTGCACCCCCCCATGGTATTTCTCGGTTATGTGGCGCTAACTGTACTGTTTGCCGGTGCCATCACCGCACTGCTCAGCAACGGTAGCCATCGCGGCGACAGCGGCTGGTTTCGTCGCTGGAACCTGACTGCCTGGTTCTTCCTGACTCTGGGCAACCTGTTCGGCTCATGGTGGGCCTACAACGAACTGGGTTGGGGTGGCTGGTGGTTCTGGGATCCGGTAGAAAACGCCTCGTTTATTCCCTGGCTCATCAGTTGCGCATTACTGCATACCCTGCACCTCAACCGCAGCCAAAATGCCATGACCCTGACCACCCTGCTGCTGTGCCTGTCTGGCTTTAGTGTCAGCCTTATCGGCACCTTTTTGGTTCGCTCAGGGGTCATCCAGTCGGTGCACGCCTTTGCCGCCGATCCCAACCGCGGCATGGGCATTCTGATCCTGCTGCTGGCCGCCATCATTCCCGCCTTGGTGGTGTTTGCCCTGCGGGCGCCCGGAATGAAGCGGGGTAGCGCCCTCACCGGTGGCAGCAATCACTGGTTGGTCATGGTGGCGAGTCTGCTGCTGATAACCGCGGCATTCTCTGTGTTGCTGGGAACCTGCTATCCATTTATTTTCAGTGCAATGGGACTTGGCAGCATCTCTGTCGGTGCCCCCTATTTCAATACCGTTTTCATTCCCATCGTCAGCCTGTGCGCCGGCTTGCTTGGCTGGGTTACTCTGCCCCAGGCAACCTGGACCACCACTAAGAAAATCACCTTGGCGATGATGGTTATCTTGGCCGCCAGCGGCTTAAGTCTGTATCAGGACAGCAGCGCCCCCCTGTGGATGTGGCAAGGTTTTGTATCTGCCTTCTGGATCGGCAGTTGCCTGCTCATTGGCGCGGCCCACCACTTCAAACACGCCCGGTTGCGCCTGAACCTGCCCTCAACCCTCGCCCATACCGGTGTTGCAGTCTTTATTCTCGGCGCGACTGTTCTGTCCAACTTTGAGCAGGCCGCCATGGTCAGGATGGGGCCGGGCAACGGCAAGGTTGTTGCTGGCCTGACCGCGATATACGAGCAAACGGATCGGGTAGAACATCGGTCCTACAGCGCCATGCAGGGTACCGTCCGTATCGAAGACAGCCGCGAGCAGACACTGACTTACCTGTATCCACAGAGACGCACCTACATGGACGACATGAGCGAAATGACCATCGCCGGGGTCTATCACTCCCTGTTGTCTGATCTCTATCTATCCATGGGGCCGGCGGTCAGCGACAGCGAATACCTGGTACGCATCAGCTACAAGCCCTGGGTTCGGCTGCTCTGGATTGGCGGCTTAATCTGCGCCTTTGCCGGTGCTCTGGCCTGGCGGCGAACGCATCGCGAAACCCATCGGGAGTGCCCCCTATGCTGAAATACCTACCATTGGTACTGGCACTGCTTACGCCACCGCTGTTCAGCGCCGAACCACTCAGTGGCGTCGAGTTGCATCGCGCAGTCAATGCCATCGCCGCCGACCTGCGCTGCCCCTCCTCGGTGAATCTTAATGTGCTGGAGTCTGAGGCCCCCATCGCCTATGAGCTCAAAGGCCAGATTGCCGAGCAGCTGAACCAGGGCAAAAGTCGCAGACAGATCATCGACTTCCTGGTACAGCGCTACGGCGAACAGATTCACTACCAGCCAGCCCTCAATGCCGGCACCGCCATGCTGTGGTTGCTGCCGCTGCTGCTGGTCACCACCATCCTGCTGATACTGATGTGGCCTCTGCTCCGCCGACGCCACACTCAACACTGAAAATGGACTCCGCTATGAAACTACGTCCTCTCCTGCTGTCGCTCACCCTGGCAGCCTGCAGCCTGCCCATCCACAGCCTGGCCTCAAACCTGCCAAAGGTATACCCGACCGGTGATCCCATAGAAAAGCCGATGATCATGACGAAGTTTGTGGAGTTCAGTAACGCCCGCAAGCCACCGGAACTGATCTTCGACGACCGTCAGGGCAAGCCCGTCTCCATGAACCAGTATCAGGGTAAAGTCACCCTAATCAACATCTGGGCCAGCTGGTGTGGCCCCTGTATCAAAGAGTTGCCCGCCATGCGCCAGTTGGAGCAGGATTACGCTCACAAGAACCTGAAAGTCGTGCCCGTTTCCATCGACGAATTGTCACCGGATGAGGTGTATAACGTTCTGGCCAACTATCAACTGGACGACATCGACTCTCTGTTCGATAAAGAGCACAGCATGAATGGCGTGATGCCGGTCAATGTGGTTCCGGCCACCTATGTCCTTGACAGCAATGGCAACTTGGTCGGCTTTGTGCGCGGTTATCTGGACTGGGAAGACAAAGACGTCGCCCCCTATCTGGATCAGTTGATCGACAAATACACCCACCTGAACCCCATCACCCCATAACCCGGATTTGCAATCAAAAAAGGCGGCCATGGGCCGCCTTTTTGTTTATCAATACCGTTTTACATCGCCATGGTGGACTGCTTCATCCAGGCCACAGTATGGCCATAGAACGGAATCACCCAGGCTGCCGAGTGCTCATCCTGATAGAAACGGTAGAAGTACAGTGCCTCATCCGACAGACTCTGGCGACGCAGTTCACGGTAATATGGCAACGCCGCCGGGGTCACGACCTCAGGTTTGTGCAGATTGCGAGAGTTGGTCGACACCTTAAACACATCGATTTTATGGTCGCCGATATAGGCGTCATAACGGACAAACTCGCCCTCGAAGTCGTACTTGATGGGTGACGTTTTGCAGTCCTGATCGGTCACGCAGAAAGACGCGAAGAACATCCCTTTGGAATCGTCTTTGTACACAACCGAGATATTGTGGTCGACCCTGACCAGCAGTTGGTCATTACGGGGGAAGTACATGTCGGCGCTGTACATATGCTCCGTCAACTCCCCTTGATGATAAGGGATGGTCGGCAACTCAATGCGGTTGTAACGGATCCGCTGCTCCATGATCTTGGCCAGCTCGAAAAACACCGGCAGATCCATCTTCACTTTTTCAGTGGTAGGGAAATTGATATTAATGATGTCTTTCCCGGCACACCCCTTCCCGTCCTCGAATCCCGGACAGATAGAAATAGAATCCGTTTTACCATCGGTTAAGGCAAACGCCTTATAGTCGGCAATTACCGGCTGCACATAACCGCTGCCAAAATGGCGCTGCCAGCGGGCCAGTTCAGCATTGGTGGCCTGGGATGACGCCAGTACATCCGTCTGCCCCTTCGCGTTACCAATCTTTAATTTGCCCGACTCAATCCATACCCAATCATTTAGGCTGTTACTGGCATGAATTCTAGGAAATTGCAGTACGAATACCATCCCCACGACCAACAGCACTGTAATGGCTATCAAAGCCATTCTGGTTCGCTTGGAGCTGGGAGCTGGCAGCTCCCCTGGAGAGGCCATTGCCGCCGTAGGGGCAACATTCAGGCTCTCGTCATTAATCACCACTTGATAGCCACGGCGAGCCACCGTCTTTAAACTGAATTCAGGATAAGGCTCAAGCTTTTTTCTCAAGGTACTAATGCACTGAATCAGCGAGGACGGCGCCACAACCCGCTCCGGCCACCCCACTGATAATAAATCTTCCTTGGTGCAAATTTCATGCTGTCTGACTACAAGGTGATGCAATACTGCCGACTCTGCAAAAGAGAGCTTCACCTCATCGCCGGAACGCTGATCAATCAAACACAGATGCTGATTGTCCAGCACAAGATAACTTGTTAGCTGCAAATGTTTCACCACGGCTGCCTAGTTCAATTTCGTAAAAAAGAGTTAGTCGTTTTTACTCTCGATTTTGGAGCATCGAACGCTCCCATAGACCATTATGCCAACAGAAAAACCACTATCCTGTGATGGTTTTCGCAGAAACTAAGTCGCTGTAAAATCAATATCTGATAGTTCCATAAATGAAGCCCCCTTTCCTCCTGAAAATCGCTCTCACCCCCAATGAAAACGGAGGTTTTTTCAGCAAACGGAGGCGAGGTAACTAAAAAAGTTTGACTGCAACTGCGCAAACCCGTTTAATACGCCCCGTCGCCTCGATAGCTCAGTTGGTAGAGCAGGGGATTGAAAATCCCCGTGTCCCTGGTTCGATTCCGGGTCGAGGCACCAT
>NZ_FNEM01000006.1 GCF_900100175.1 Ferrimonas sediminum | reverse complement strand
CAACGCTCAAGTCACTGTGCTCAAATTGCTTCTTGAGCCTCTTTATTCTAACAACTGAGTATTGCTTCATTGCGATTCCAATAGGCATATAACGCTTGTAACAGCGGGCCGGCCGTAGGCCGGTCCGGCGAGTGAAACGAGCATCCTGATTACTCTTGTTAGTGTGATGGTTCAAAGCCAGTCTCCTGTTACGGCCATGCCGCCAACAAACCAAGTCCACGCTAGGGCGAAGAGTGTCCATAGGTGCAGTAAAAGGAACATCTTAGATCCTCGAAATCGAAATAATGAGTAGAGCAGCGAGGCAATCGCGACCGTCAGGCAGACATACAGTGGGCCAATGTGCGCACTGCTCGTAAATCCAAGACGACCGACCAATAAAGAAGCGGCTAGTACACATAGAAGAAAGATTGAATGCAATGATACTGCTACCCGGTGCATCCACCCTGCATGTTCGACTCGCCAGAATACCAATGACACGACGATACTCATGCCTACATAAAATAAGGCAAATATGATTTCCTGTGGGTCGTTCAGATGTTCCATATCCGTTTCACACTAACAGCTTATTATGCGGCGAATCGCCGCCTTTCATACATGGTAAAAGTGCCGCCTATCATTCCCCACCCGGTTAGTGCGTTTCAGGACAAGTCTTTGAAATTTTGTGACTTATCCAGACTTGGCCCCCAGCTGGCAAAGCAGGAAAGGCGGAACTGGTACAACAAAAAGCGGCGCCACTCGCTAACTGTATAGATTTACAGTATGTATAGAGCAGCCCGATCGTTAGTAAACACAAACCGATAAGTTATTGAAACTATGAGGTAATGTTATTCACTCAATTGGATTTTGGCCGAGCTGCGCCATTATGAGAGTGCTGTTGCTCTCCCATTGACCACTAATTTGTGTATGTGACTGATTTTTATGGCCGTTAACGCTACACCCTTACGCAAAAATTTTAAAGGGTGAAATTATTGGTTCACAAGACGATCTCGAGATTCTCGCTTCTGCGTAGGCATTATCCTCTCGCCTCTATCACCTTACCGGACAAACAATCGACCGGGCGAAGCCGCCGCCTTACGGAACTTGCCCTTGTAAAAAATCTCGGCTGTTATTGCCAACAAGCTGGGTTTAGCCGCCCTGCCCCGCCAGCTCAATGACTCCCTTGCGCCGGGGCAACTCGCACGGTCTGGCGTGTCGTGCTCACGTGCGGCTCCACAGTCTTGTTCCAGGAGTTTTTACAACGGAAAAAACCTTATAAAACCAGAGCGATTCAAAGAGCCCGGCTCTTGAAGGCGTCACGGGTGGTGATTTCAGACTATTCTTAATCGCGGAGCAATTTAGACCTATGTTTCAGATATTGAAGGGTATTCGCTTCAGTTCTGATCAGGCATGATCGCTGAAAAATGAGGATTGGCTGTGAAGAATGTATTTGTTTTTGGCGCAGATGAATTCAATCTCTCCCTAATGCGCTCGTTAAAGCCGAGTCGTGATTGTGTTTTTCATACGCTCTACCATTACCGTGACGTTAAGGCGCGACAAGAGGTACCGGTAAAACAACTTTATAAAGGCGCCCTGGAACAACTCGAAGCCTTTCCTGGCACAGTCGATGCCATTGTCGGCTACTGGGATTTCCCCGTCAGCCTTATGCTGCCGCTGCTGCGCCACCCCTTCGGACTGACCTCGCCCAGTTTCGAGGCAACCCTGAAATGCGAGCATAAGCTTTGGAGCCGGCTGGAACAGCGCAAGGTGATTCCGGAGTACATTCCGGCCTTCTGCGACGTCGATCCTTTCGTCGATAACCCTCGTCAACAAGTCAGTCTCGATTATCCATTCTGGTTGAAGCCGGTGAAATCGGCCTCCTCCCACCTTGGTTTTATGATACGAAACGACCACGAGTTCGACGCTGCCATCACGGAGATCCGCAACAAAATCCATCGTTTTGCCGATCCCTTTAACTACCTGCTGCAGTTTGCACAACTGCCCGATGAGATTGCCGATGCCGATGGCTGCCACTGCATTGCCGAGTCGATAATCTCACAGGGGCGTCAGTGCACCCTCGAAGGCTATGTCTATGGGGGAACCGTTTCGGTTTACGGTGCGGTAGATTCCCTCCGCGAAGGCGAGCATGGCTCAAGCTTTTCCCGCTATCAGTATCCCTCATCAATCCCGTCCGCAACCCTGGATCGGATGACGGCGGTAACCGACCGTTTTCTGACTCATATTGGCTTCGATAACGGGCCCTTTAACATTGAGTTTTATTGGGATGCCGACCGCGACAGCATTCAATTGCTGGAGATCAATGCCCGCATATCCAAGTCTCACTGTCCGCTGTTTATGCATGTCGACGGCCTGTCCCATCACCAGGTGATGATCGATCTGGCTCTCGGGCAAAAACCCGACTTTCCCCACCGCCAGGGGGAGTACCGTTACGCGGCCAAGTTCATGTGGCGGGTGGGTTCCGATGCTAAAGTTAACAAGGTTCCCTCGGCCGATGAGCTTCAGGCGCTCAGTCGCCGCTTTGGCAGCACTGAAATTGAGCTGCATATTCGAGAAGGCATGAGGTTGTCAGAACTTCGCTATCAGGACAGCTACAGCTACGAGATCGCAGAGGTGTTTGTGGCCGGTAACAGTGAGCAGGAACTACTGCAAAAGTACCACGCCGTTCAGCAGGCACTGTCGATAGAGCTGCAACCCCTATCCTGAGTTCGGCTCGATAGCGATAACATGGGGAAGCACTATGGTCGTTACACAGTTCCCGCACAACATTCGTCATATCGAGCACTGCTGGATCCCGATGGCAGACGGAACCCGCCTGGCTGCCCGCATCTGGATGCCCGAAGGGGCCGACAGCATGCCGGTGCCGGCTATCTTCGAGTATATTCCCTACCGAAAACGCGATGGTGTGCGGTTACGCGACGAATCCATGCACCCCTATTTTGCCGGCCACGGTTACGCCAGTGTTCGGGTTGATATTCGCGGCAGCGGCGATTCGGAAGGAGTACTTACCGACGAATACCTGCAGCAGGAACTGGATGATGGCGTCACCATTATCGAGTGGCTCGCAAGCCAGCCATGGTGTGATGGCAATGTCGGCGTCATCGGCATCTCCTGGGGCGGTTTCAACGGGCTACAGATCGCGGCCATGCAACCTCCCCAGCTGAAAGCGGTGATCAGCGCCTGCTCTACCGATGACCGCTATGCCGACGATGTGCACTACATGGGGGGCTGCCTGTTGGGAGACAACCTGTCCTGGGCGTCGACCATGTTTGCCTATAACTCGCTGCCGCCCGACCCCGACATTGTCGGCGACAACTGGCGCGAGATGTGGTTCGAGCGCCTAAAAGGCAGCGGCTTATGGCTGGATACCTGGCTTCAGCACCAGCACCGTGATGAGTACTGGCAGCACGGCTCCATCTGTGAGGACTTCTCCCTGGTACAGACGCCGGTGATGGCGGTCAGTGGCTGGGCCGACGGCTACAGTAATGCGGTCTTTCGCCTGCTCAGTAATCTCAGCGGACCCAGGCTGGGCCTGATCGGCCCATGGAGCCACAAGTATCCGCATATCGGGGTACCCGGCCCGGCCATCGGCTTCCTGCAGGAGTGCCTGCGCTGGTGGGACAAATGGCTTAAGGGGATCGAGACCGGGATCATGAACGAGCCGATGTTAAGAGCCTGGATGCTGGACAGTATGCCGCCTTCCACATTTTACCATCAGCGCTATGGTCACTGGGTCAGCGAGCCCAGCTGGCCTTCACCCAATATCGTTAACCAGTCCCTCAAACTGGACAACCACCACCTGGTCGAGGAAGGCACGACGGTGCAACCGCAGGCGCTGTGCCTGCAGTCGCCGCTCAGCAACGGCTTGTTTGCCGGCAAATGGTGCTCCTACAGTGCCACTCCGGATCTACCCCATGACCAACGGGAAGAGGAAGGCGGCGCACTGGTGTTTACCACCGAACCGCTCGAGGCACCGCTGGAGATTCTCGGGGCGCCGGTGGTCGAGTTGGAGGTGGCGGCCGACAAACCGGGCGCCATGGTGGCGGTGCGCCTGTCGGACGTTCATCCAGACAACAAGAGTGCACGGGTCACCTATGGCCTGCTCAACCTGACCCACAGAGACAGCCATGCCCAACCCCAGCCACTGCAGCCGGGGCAGCATTACCGCGTGCAGGTAAAGCTTAATGATGTCGCCCAGATTTTTCCTGCCGGACACCGAATTCGTATCGCGATATCGTCGTCCTATTTCCCTTTGGCCTGGCCGCCCTGTGAATCCACCAAGTTGACCATCTTTACCGGCCACAGCCGGTTGCTGTTGCCCACCCGTACCCCCCGTAAAGAGACCCTGCACTTTGCACCGGTTGAGGCATCCGCCAGCGGCCCCAAGCAACAGCTGATCGAAGGCCACCATAACTGGCGGGTGATTCGAGAGCTGGACAAGGATCGATCCACCCTGGAAGTCATCAATGACAATGGCACTTACCGGCTTGAAGAGATTGATTTAATTGTTAATCGGCAGGCAAACGAATGGTACTCATACCAGTGCGACGACTTCCAGTCACCGAGAGGCAAAACCCTATGGCGCTGGGGGTTCCGCCGTGGCGACTGGTCGGTAGAAACCGTTACCCGTACCCTGCTGAGCTGCGATCAGGGCTATTTTTACCTTCACGCCGAGCTGGACGCTTATGAGGGTGGCGTGCGGGTGTACTCGCACAACTGGAACCTGCGAATTAAACGCAATTTGGTCTGACGGCAACCCGGGATCACCACACAGGGTGGCTCCCTTCGAAGCCACCCTGTGGTCACCGCCATAGCGCCGCCCGCCAGCGCGGGAGCCTACCGGGTTGGTTTATGGCCGTCGCGCTTGGCCTTGGGAACGTAATTGAGGATCGATACCGGCACCACTTTTCTGGGGGCAAACCCTTCCACTTCCCTGCGCTCAATCAGGTGGTTGAGCCGGCTTTCGATCATGCACAGGTTTTTAAAGTCATCCTTGGACACCAGAGACACCGCTTCGCCGCTGGCGCCGGCCCGGCCGGTTCGGCCGATGCGGTGCACATACTCGTCGGCCGGAAACGGCAGATCGTAGTTGACCACCCGCTCCAGGTTGTCGATGTCGATACCACGGGCGGCAACGCCGGTGGCCACCAGGTAGCGAATCTTGCCAGCTTTAAACTCCGCCAGTATCTGTTCACGCACCGCCTGGGTGCGGCCACTGTGGATGCACTCCGCATCGATGCCGCGCTTGGCCAACTGGCTCACCAGTTTGGCGGCGCCGTGTTTGGTTTCGATAAAGATCAGCGCCTGGTTCCAGGGAGTGGTTTGTATCAGATGGCTTAATAGTGCCGACTTCTTGTCTTTATCCACCGTGGTCAGCCATTGGCTGATGCTGGCTTTGCTGGCCTGGCTGGCGGTAATGCTGATCTCCACGGCGTCGACAACGGCGCTCTTGGCCAGTGCCCGCACCTTGTTGGACAGGGTGGCGGAAAACAGCAGCGACTGCCGCTGGGGGGGCAGCTTGGTCACAATGTCGTTGATGTCGTCGATAAAGCCCATGTCGAGCATCTTATCGGCCTCATCGAGCACCAGCACTTCCACTTCGTCGAAATGCACGGCGCGGCGGCTGTACATATCCAAAAGCCGGCCCGGGGTTGCCACCAGCACATCAATGCCATCCAGCAGCGCTTGTCGCTGGGGCTGAATGTCGACGCCGCCGTACATGGCCATGCAGGTCAGTGGCAGGTGGCGGGCATAACGCTCGACACTCTCGGCCACCTGCACCACCAACTCCCGGGTCGGCGCGATGATCAATGCCCGTACCCGCTTCTTGCGCCCCCGGCTGCCCTGACTCAGTTGCTGCAGAATCGGCAGCACAAAACTGGCGGTTTTGCCGGTGCCGGTTTGCGCGGCGGCGATCAGGTTATCGCCCCGCAGCACCACGGGAATCGCCTTGTGCTGAATCGAAGTAGGCTCGCTATAGCCGGCATCGGTAACGGCGTCGACAAGGGGGGCGGATAATCCTAGGCGGGAGAATGACATCGGTGGTCTCGGTTATCAAAGGAACGGATCGGTCGCCCTCATCACGATGAAGGCGTCTTTAATGGCCCGGGAGTATAACAGAGGCCACGGTGGCAACAAACGAGGGTGGCCCACAGGTTCCCCATTCGGGGCAGAAGCGGCTCACCCCTGGGCACTGCGATCGACCACGCCGGCCGCCAGTACCAGGTACAGGCCAGCCAGGGCAATCTGGCCGATTCTGGCGTAGAAGCTGATCCCCATCTGCTTATCGCCACTGGCAAGTACCGAACCCAGCACCACCAGCATGGCGGAAAAAATGGCGGCATACAGCGGTGCTTTGTCCGGCTCCGAGTAGAGCCGTCGGGACACCACGGCCGCAAACAGGGCCAGCAGAGCCAGCATGAACGGAAACCATGGCACGGTTACCAGCAGTTCGTAAGCCAATACGGCCAACAGGCCGCCAATGACATTGGTGAGCAGCAGAAACTGGCTCAGTTTTTTGCTCCCTGCCCGGGTCAGTTGCAGTGACAAAATGCCGATGAACGCCATGGTCAGCAGCGCACCACTGATCTGGAAATAGTAGAAATAGGCGATTACCGGAAAGCTGATGAACAGCGCATTGACGGCAATGGTCAACCGGGGGCCACTGTTCATTGTGACCCGGGGCGACGTTTCACCCTGTTCCGGCTCGGGGAACAGGCGATACATCAGCCAGTAGATGGCCACCGCACCAACACCCGAGACCATCAACCCTTCCCCCAGAAGCACCGGCAGTGCAGGATCAACCAGGCCCACGTAGGGGATCAGCAAAATGGCAATCATCAGGATCACGGCAAAAAAGTTCCAGGACGGGCTCTGGAACAGGTAATACGCCCACAGCATTACCAGGGCGATCAGCAACAACAGGATCACCGGGTACTGGGTAACGCCTTTGCTCACCACCAGTGCAATCACCACCGTTGCGGTCATGGCACACAACAGCTCTTTAACGGTGCCAGCGCCAGGCGTGGGCCGGTCGGCAAAAAACTTGGCCAAAAAGACCGGCATGACGTAAGACAGAGTCCAGTTCAAACCGTAGCTGATGGCTATGGCCAGAGTGATCCCCAGCGTAAACCTCAGCACCGGGTCGGGCCGATGGCATGAGACCGTGTTAACGCGCATAGGAAAGCCAGCTAAGCAGTCGAATCCAGAGCCGGCCCCAGGTCGCCATCAGTGACGCACCGTCTGTGTAAACGACGACGTCGGCCTGGCCCCCTACCCTTAGCAGGCCGGCGGGCAAGGGTTCATCGAAGCGCATCATCACCGGAAAGCGCTGACTTTGCCTCAGCCAACCGCTTTGATTGTCAACGGTGGCCAGTTGGCCGGAGGTTTGGGCAGACTGCCAGTTAACGCCGTAATCGATGCTGGCAACCCGGCCGCGAAACACCCGGCCCGGAGCATTATCCAGTGCAATCTCCACCGGGTCGTCGGCCTCAATGTTGCCGAGGCTGTTTTCCCGAAAGTACGCCTCTATCCAGACGGCCTCGCCGGAGACGAACGTCATCAAAGGGCGGCCTTTGCTGGCGTACACCCCTTCGTCCAGACGGAAGTTGGACACACCTCCCATGGCCGGAGCCCGAATGACGGTGCGACTCAGATCCAGTTGTGCCTTTTGCAGTTGCAGCAGCGCCGATTGAATCTCGCTATTCTGCTGGCCGCGTTTACCCAGCTGTTTCTTAGCCTGTTCCAATGCAGAGCGCGCAGTCTCGACCCCGGCATTGGCATGAGCAACGGCGGCACGGGTCTTGTCGGCATCGGCCTGGGTGACGATGCCCTGATCTGCCATGGCAAAGATGCGGCGGGCCTGACGCTCGACATTGTCCTGATTGACCAAGGCATCGGACAGTGCCACCTGCGCCGCTTGCACCGATGCCGTGTGAATTCCCACCTGCTTGCCGGCCTGCTCCAGTCCCTGCTCGGCCTGCTTTACCGCGATTAGATAGTCTGTCGGATCGATGTGAACCAGCGCCTTGCCCTGTTGCACCCGGTCGTTGGGGCGCACGCTCACGTCCACCACAGCCCCGGAGACCAGGGGAGTGATGGGAATCACGTTGCCTCTTACCCGCGCCATGTCGGTGCTGGGAATGACTCTGTCGGCAACCAGGTAAAACACAAACAGGCCCAGGCACAGACACAGCAGCGCCAGGGTCATGGCCGAGGGCGTTGCCGGCTTGCCTGTTGGGGACTCGGCGGGTTGGGCTCCGCCTTGCTGGCCGACTTTTGTCGTCGTCTCGGTGTGCCCTGTGCTCGACTGCGACCCGTTATTGCTCATACCCACCTCGTCAGATACTTGATCGCCACGTCACGGGCGAAAACAGGCGATTCTAACGATCAAACCCGATGAAAATTTGCCATTTTACGCCAAGGTTGATCAAACAATCGGGCCGGTTTCAAACGGCGGCATCCTCCATTAACCACCCAATTTTCCGGCACTAATGGGCAATGAGGCACTGGTGGATGAAAATAGGCATTCGTGAGGCCGGTTTAATTTTGAACAATGTGATCGTTGTCACGCCACTTTTATATTTTTGTTCTACCATCTGAATGGCAAATCGCTAAGTTATTGATTTACAAGGATTATGTAATTTAGGTTTGTGTATTCTGAAATGTTGAACTGCGTATTCTTATTTTGTGGAGAACTGATTATGAACGTGGATAGACGCCAGGCAATGGAAAAGATCGTAGGTTTCGCCGGCATGGCAGCCGGAGCCGCTGCGGTATCACCAGCTTTGCTTGCTTCGGATACCTGCCCAACCGATGGAGCCATTGGAATTGGCAGCGCAGGTGGTCAGGAACTTGGCAACAACCTACTCCAGTACGTCAACCTCGATCCAATGAGTGTCGCTAGGCGGGCTTATGCGGGCTATGGTCGAGGTGGTTGCATGTATGGTGTCTTTGACGCAATCATAAAGGAGCTTTCCATCCAGGGGCACGAAGATGCCTGCAATTTTGCGGCAATTCCCACCAATATCACCATTTATGGTGGTGGCGGCGTTAAAGGCTGGGGTTCCATCTGCGGGTGTGTGAATGCTGCGGCCATGGCTGTCAACATCCTGGGGGGGATCGAGCAGAGCGCAGTGGTCGATGCCATCAATCGCTACTACGAAAAAACCCCAATGCCCCGGGGCGATCAGGAATTCCTGACTGCCATTGGTGCGCCTACCCGTCAAACCGATGATGGCAGGCCCCTTAACGCTGAGTTAATTGGCCAATCAGTAGCTAAATCCATTCTCTGTCACACCTCAGTATCAAACTGGTCCAGCGTCAGCAAATTTGGTGCCGGGCATGCAGCCAAGCTGGAGCGCTGCGCCCAGGTCACCGCCGAAGTCGCATTTATCACCGTCGATTTTCTGAATCAATCACTCGCGGGCACGTTGACTGCGGAGCGTAAGGCAAGTACCAACACCGAGTGCGGCTCTTGTCATCAGCCCACAGCACGTGAACCCGAGCAGTACATTGGATCGGACGTTAATGCCAAGATGGAGTGTCAAACCTGCCACTCATCCCATGAACAGCTGGCTGCTATCCCGGATCACGCTGATAATGGAAGTTGTCAGAGTTGCCACAAGTAGGAGGAGAGGATGATGCGAAAACTGCTTATAGTCTCATCACTGTCTCTGCTGTTGATAGGGTGCAACTCCGATAACGATGATGCGGTTAAACCGGAGCCCAGTATTACTCTGGATCAGGCCTCTACCATCCAGTTGACCGTCGATTCTGTCGATCAGGATACGCTGGCCATTAGCTTTTCCCTGGCCGATGACCAGGGCCTGCCCATCACCGATGCCGGGACAAGCTATGAGGTGTTCTATCTGGGATTCCCCGGAGAGTACGATTCATCATTCGCGGTTCCCTGGCACCAGGCTAAACAGGTTTCCTGCAGCGCCGACTCAGAGGCCTGTGACGGAGAGATGGTCGAAGTAAGTCAGGGGGTGTACCTGTTTACCCCGAGCTCGTTACCAGAGTTCATCGAATCCATGGAAACGTTAAAATATGCCATTACGATTCATGGAGCATTAGCGAGCAACACAACCGAGATACATACCCTGCCATAACACTGGGGTCGCTTGTCAGTCAGGGTTCCCGGACCCTGACTGACTTTAAGTCCAGGCCGTAGCCAGCATGAAGGAACCGGCCTTTGATTGAATCATCGCTGTTTCATGACAATTTATTGAACGGTTGGCGCAACAAAACGATGCCCTGACCTGCCATGGCAAAGATGCGGCGGGCCTGACGCTCGACATTGTCCTGATTGACCGAGGCATCGGACAGCGCCACCTGCGCCGCTTGCACCGATGTCGTGTGAATTCCCACCTGCTTGCCTGCCTGCTCCAGTCCCTGCTCGGCCTGCTTTACCGCGATTGGATCGTTGGTCGGATCGATGTGAACCTGAGCCTTGCTGCCCGGCTTTCGACGGCGTCTCGGTGTGCCCTGTGCTTGACTGCGACCCGTTATTGCTCATACCCACCTCGTCAGATACTTGATCGCCACGTCACGGGCGAAAGCAGGCGATTCTAACGATCAAACCCGATGAAAATTTGCCATTTCACGCCAAGGTAGATCAAACAATCGGGCCGGTTTCAAACGGCGGCTTTCCTGCGACAGTGGCGCTAAATGGTAAATCCACCCTGGCGCATTTTTGTACATTAGCCGCCTCAATCAATCGAGATGACAGAGAGGATTCGATGAAAGTTGCCTGGATGAAAATGAAACAGTTCCTGCTAACCCCGTATGGAAAGGCCTACCTGGTGTTTATCACGCTCACCAAGTTGTACCTGGTCTACCGCTGGGCAATGGATTACGTTAAGCGCTGGGGCGGTGAACTGTTTGAATCGATGGGGGCACCAGCATCGTTGGGAGAGGACGTCAGCGCCCTGAGTTTTACCGCTCTCTGTCTGTACTACACCGTAAAGGCCATCATCGGCATCTTTCGTGGCCCGGCTAAAGCCGTTGAGCAGCCGGTTCAAGCCTAAGCGCACTCCCCGCTGCAGGGACGCAGCCCCCAACTCGGTTATACTATTCCGTGTCTGTCCCCCCTGCGGAGCGTAAGGAATGGCCCACGGCCAACTGGTCCCCCTCATCAAAACCATCCATGCCGAAACCCTGATCGAATTGCTGAAGCATTTCGAGGCAGACATCTACCCGCTGCTTGCGGCCGCCGGCCTGCCCGAGGACGTGCTCAATACCGGACACGAATACGTTCCCGAAGGCCCGGTGCGCAACCTGCTTGCCATGATTGCGGAGCGGGCCGAGCCGGAGTATTACGGGGATCTGCTGCGTACCGCGATACGGGAGTACTTCATTCCCCGAATGTTGAAATACCTGCGAGCCCCGGCCACGGTAGGCGATGCCCTCAGGCAGATGGAAACGGCGGTACTGCATGACTCTTCCGCTGCAAAAGTCAGCATCGGCGATTTCAACGGTACGCCCTGGTGTTGCCGCTACAAAGCCGGCGAGTTTACCTCCAGTTTTTTGTGGGCCGAGATCTTTGCGATCCTGTTTATCATCGAGTTTGTCCGCTTCATCAGCAACAGCCGCTGGCACCCGAACTGCGTCACCGTCCAGTCTCCGGATGCCGACAACCTGGTGGCCCTGCTTGAAGACCCGACGGTGGTGCTCTATACCAGCAGAAAACAGGCGGGCGTCGAGCTGTCTAATGAGGTCATGGCCCTTCCCGTCTGCCTGCCGTCCCGGTATACGGCGCCCGAGCACACTGCCAGTGAACCCAGCCCCAGAAGCTATGTCGAAACCCTCTACCTGGCGCTGGCGCCGTACCTGTCGAGGCAGAACTTACCGATTGAGCAGGCCGCCGCCCTGCTGGAGACCAGCCCCCGTACCCTGCAACGCCGGCTGGCGGCCGAAGGCACCAGTTTTCGCAGCGTCCGGGAAAACATCATGCTGGCGACGGCCTGCCAGTTGATGGAGAGCAAGAGTTATTCGTTAACGGACATCGCCTCCGAGCTCGGCTACTCCGACATCGCCCACTTTTCCCGCGCGTTTAAAAAGCTCACCGGATTCCCACCGAAAGAGTATCGGCGCCGATTTCTCCGGCCATCGCCCGGCTAGCGCGGCCTCGCTCAGCAACCCCCGTTCGGCCTTGCTTTCGGTATAAAAAAACCGCCCCTTCAAGGGCGGTTTTGCTCTTTGTGACAACATCAGAGGCTGCGGCGATCTTTAACGATCTCCCCGCCTTTGATCACCACCTTGATGTTATCGGGATCGGCAAGGATATCGAGATTCTCAACCGGGTTACCCGCCACCAGCAGCATGTCGGCCCAGGCGCCCCGGCGAAGTACGCCAATTTCGCCCTGGGGATAGGGATCCAGCAGGCCGGACAGTTTCAGCAGTTCGCCAGCGTCGGAGGTGGCTTGTTTGATGCCGCGGAATGATCCGAAGTATTTTTTACGGGCCGCCAGCTCAAGGTTTTGCTTGGCGTGCACCTCGGGTGTGCCGACAAGATCGGTACCAAAGGCGCACTTCAGACCGTACTTCTCTACCAGTTCAGCTTGTTTAAGCAGCCCTTTGCCGACCCGTTCGGTTTTTTGATACAGAATCTCGCTGCCAAGGGGGATCTGGCGGTTGGCAATCAGCTCGGCGGTCGCGTATTGAGGCACGACCCACACTTGGCTATCCAGGCATTGGCGAGCGATGTCGTCGTCCATGAAGGTGGCGTGTTCCAGGCAACGAACCCCCTCCTCAATGGCAATCTTCATTGCTGGGCCGGCGTGGATATGACTGCAGACGTAGGAGCCATAATTCGCCACGGTTTCGACAATGGCCCGCAACTCCTCCCGGGTGTACTGGATGGTCTCGAGCGGGTCAAACAGCGACGATGCGCCGCCACCGCCAAACACCTTGATCTGGGACGCACCCATGAAGATCTGGTCCCGAGTTCGCTTCAGGCACTCCGGAACGCCGTCGGCCAGAACCAGGTGGCCCTGACGCATGAAGCTCGAGTCCTCCACTCCCCGGGCAAAGTTGGACCGCTGCGCCCGGTTCTGGCGGTAATCCGCGTGACCACAGGTCTGGGAGATGGCACCGTAGCTCGGGTAGATACGGGGACCGGCAACAAAGCCGTCATCGATGCTTTGTTTCAGGCCGTAACAGTTGCTGCCAACGTCCCTTACGGTGGTAAAGCCCCGCTCCAGCATCTGCCGGGCGATCACCGTAGAGCGCACCGCCAGTTGCTCTGACGTCATGGCATCCATGGCGTCGAAGGTGTCGGAAAACGCGATATGGGTATGGGCGTCGATAAGCCCGGGGATAACGGTGTAACCGTGGGCGTCGATGGTGCGATCCACCTCTGCGGGGGTGGAGCTGGCATCGGTTATCGAAGTGATGATGCCGTCTTCAATAATGAGGGCACAATCCGACTGCAGGGTGTCGTTGATGCCATCAAACACAGAGGCATTTTTTACCAGTATTTTCATGGGTGTTCTCCATCGAGTAGTGACAATCAGTCACACAGGGCGGCGGTGGTTTCGGCGCGAAGCTGCGCCAGCTCATCGTTAAAGGTGCGAATGATCGCCTCGGCCGTGTCGTCGATGTCCTCGGTGGTGGTGTGGCAACTAAGAACAGAAAACAGCATGGTTTTCAGTCCCTTGTAGCCTGATGTCGACGGGTAACAGAAGCCGTCCTGTTGAAGGCGGTGCACCACTCTCTCGGTAAGACGGTTGCGGAACGCCTCATTGCCGTTGCCAAACTGGGCCGAGAAACGGTTACTGACCACATCGTTGAGGATGGTGATGCCCTCCACCTGTGACAGTGTTCCCGCCAGTCGCTGTGCCAGGGCGCAGCAATGGTCGAGGTGCGCTTCGATTCCCTGTTTTCCCAGTGCCTTGATGGCGGCATAAACCGGCACGCCTCGTGCGCGGCGGGAGGCCGAGATCCCGAAGTTGATGGCGTTACGATCCGGTTTGGCGATGGCGTCGGTGAGGTAGTCCCCCATGCTGCTGCCGCCCATGGCGGTTACCAACAACTTGGCATCGCGCACGATGACCATGCCGCTGTCGTAGGGCATGTTGAACCATTTGTGGCCATCGGTATCCCAGGAGTCGGCCAGCTCAATGCCTTTGAGCAGATGCCGCTGGCTGTCGCTGACCGCAGACCACAAGCCGATGGCGCCGTCGATGTGCAGCCAGGCGTTGGGGTGGCGCTTCACCTCTGCCGCCAGCGCCTCGAAGGGATCAAAGGCGCCGGAATCGATGCAACCGGCCTGGGCACAGACCAGTGTCGGGCCCTCGCACTGAGCCATTACGTCGGCGATGCTCTCTGGCAGGATGCGCAAGTTGGCGTCTGTTGGCAGGGTCTTGATCTGCTCGACACCGATGCCGATCATCGACAGTGCCCGTTTGATGGTGGAGTGAATCTGGTCACTGGCTACCACAGTGATGCGCGGGGCGTTGTACAGTCCCCGGGTGGCCACGTCCCAGCCGGCGTTATTCAGCAGGCTGTTGCGGGCTGTGATGAGGGCGGTGTAGATCCCCTCCTGGGCACCGGAAACAAAGCCGACGCCGGCGGTTTCAGGCAGCCCCAGCAACTCCAGCATCCACTCGGCAGCCGTCTCCTCGACCACCGAGGTGCCGGGACTGGCTACGTAATAGGGAACGTTCTGATCCCATGCGCTGACCAGCCAGTCCGCCGCCAGCGCAACGGGGAACGACCCTCCGATGGCGTAGCCAAAAAAGCGCGGTCCACCGGAGCCGATAAGGCCGGGTTCGACATTGGCGGCCAACTCCCCCAGTACCTGGGCGGGATCACTGGCCTGCATCGGCAGGCTTCCGCCGATGCTTTGGCGCAGCGATTCGGCACTGATCAGGTTGTCGACGGGGCGATCCGGCAGTGACTCCAGGTACTCCACGGCGTGGGTGAGCGACTGGTTCAGTAGCGGACGGTATTGGGTAAATTTGTGTGACA
Organism: Ferrimonas sediminum; assembly: GCF_900100175.1. GTDB lineage: Bacteria > Pseudomonadota > Gammaproteobacteria > Enterobacterales > Shewanellaceae > Ferrimonas > Ferrimonas sediminum. The sequence continues at coordinate 180,676 of NZ_FNEM01000006.1, read as the reverse complement.
TAAAGTTCCTCTTTAGGGTGATTAGGCTCTGCTGCCATAAACTAGAGAATCTCCCCGTTAAAATTTGCCATTTCGCGCCATGGTGCCGAACCGCCCCCTTAACGACGACGCATCGGCGACCGCCTGAATCCGATCGCGGTTGGCGTCACTGTTCACGCCTCACTCCTCCGGGTTACGGATGGACAGCGTTGTACTGAAACCCGGTTTTACATGAACTCGATTAATCCGAGCCTCGTGAAGTTTCAGTGTCTTAAGCCTGCCCGGTTTGCCACAATCCCGGGCCTGTTCTTCTGACCTCGACGCGATGACATGACTGAGATGCAACTGATTTCTGCCCTGTGGCTGGTGGGCGTATTAACCGAAGCGATCACCGGTGCACTGGCGGCCGGACGCCGCCGTATGGACCTGTTCGGGGTGGTGATGGTGGGATGCGCCACCGCCATCGGCGGCGGTACCGTGCGTGATGTGCTGCTGGGCAGCTATCCGCTGATCTGGGTGGAGCACGTGGAGTTTCTGGTGGCCATTGCGGCGACCTCGCTGTTGACGGTCGCATTTGCTCCCATCATGCGTTACCTGACCAAGCTGTTTCTGACCCTGGATGCCATCGGCCTGACGGTGTTTTCGGTCATCGGTGCCCAGAAAGCACTGACGCTGGGGTTCAATCCGCTGATTGCCGTGGTGGCCGGCGTGGTCACCGGGGTGTTTGGCGGCATCATTCGGGATCTGTTTTGCCAACAGATCCCGCTGGTGTTCAGAAAAGAGCTGTACGCGGTCGTGTCAATCATTACTGCCGGTCTGTACGTGCTGCTGACACTGGCCAACCTCGCCCCCTGGCTGGTTCTGGCGCTGTGTCTGCCGTTTGGTTTCGGGCTGCGGTTGCTGGCGATCAAATTCAACTGGTCAATGCCCACATTCGATTATCAGGAACAATCCGTTCACTGATCCCCCTGTTTTCCCTGGCCGGCGCCTCAGAAGCCGGCCGATTTTTTATAGGCGAACTCGATCTTGATGAAAAATACTCTGGCTTGTGAGTAGATGCTGTAGGTAGGGCAAACCGCACCTCGCTCTGCTTCGGGGCTGAAATCCAGCGGCCCGCTGATTTCTGTTTCAGGGTTTCGTTGCGATAGTTTGCCGATAGAGGTAGACGCAGATCAGCATTAACGACGCCACTCCCGCCAGGCCAGCATATTGCCAAGCCGTGCCCGGCTGGCCGATAAAGGCGACGTAGATAGCGATGACCACCCCCATCAAGGCCTCACCGGTGATCAAGCCGGATGCCAGCAGCACGCCGCGGTTGCTCCTGGCCTGGGCCTCGGTGGCGCCGACCTGGTTGGCGCCCCGCCGGATCGCATCGGCCAGCAGACCGCCGATGAAGATCGGTACCGACAGCCCCAGGGGCAGATAGATCCCCACGGCAACCGCCAATACCGGAAAGCGGAACTCGGCGCCCCTGCGCTCCTGTCTCCTATCCAGCAGGATCAACAGTACCGCCAGTGCACAGCCCATCAGGATGAAGTGCCATTCGATGCCACTGCCGAAGATACCTGTGGCCAGGGTCATCATCAGTCCGGCCTGGGGCGCCGCCAGAAACTTGGTGGGATCCCCGCCCGCTGCGGGTCGACCGATGCCGTAGCCCGCATCCAATACGTCGAGCACCAGAGGGATCAGCAGCGCGGCGGCAATCACCCCAATCACCTGGAACAGTTGCTGTCGCCACGGGGTCGCGCCCACCACGTGGCCGCACTTGAGATCCTGCATGTTATCGCCGGCGATGGCGGCCGATGAGCAGATCAACGCCGCCAGGTAGATCACCGCGATGGGTCCCAAAGTCGATGCGACGCCCTCCTTGCCCATGATGGTGACCAGAATCAGCGCCGAGGTGATCACCGTTGCTATGGTCACGCCGGAAATGGGGTTGTTGGAGCTGCCCACCAGGCCCGCCATATAACCGGCTACCGATGAAAAGATAAACCCCAGAACCAGCATCAACAGGGTCATCAGCGCCGACACCATCAGCTTGTGTTGATAGTCGCCCAGGGCCAGGTAGAAAATGAAAAACAGTGGAATGATCGATACCAGCGCGACCAGAATCACCAGTTGAAACGGGGTGTCGGTTTCGGTTCGGGACGGGGCCTTGGCCCCGTCCGTCTTGCTGGCCCGGTAAGCGGAAAGTGATGCCCGGATCCCGGACGCCAACGGCTTCGCCAGTGCCACCAGCGACCAGAGGCCGCCGACCATCATGGCGCCGACACCGATGTAGCGACACTTCTGCCAGGAGGCGGCGGCGATGGCTGCCCACTGCTGCGGGGTGAACGCCTCAAGTGCCAGGGTGCTGTCTATCCCGGCGGCCACCAGAATCGATTCACGGCTCAGCAGCCAGTTGACCGGTACGCCGATGAGGGTGCCGATCACCCCGCCGAGGAACACCAGCACGGCGATGTTTAGCCCGACGATGTAACCCACACCGATCAGCGCCGGGCTGAGGGTCATACCGCCACTGAATAGGTAGTGGCCACCCAACCCGCTTTTTACCGTGGTGACCCCGCCGGCAAGCAGGCCGAGGCCCGACTCCATCAGCTTGAACAGCCCCCCCAGGCCGGCGGCCTGGACCAGCAATCGGAAGCCCGAGGCGGCGCTCTGGTCCTGCGGCACCTCGGCCGAATTGCTTCTGTCGGTTTCTACCCCGCCGGTTTTCAGCACTTCGGCAGTCGCCACCCCCTCCGGGAATCGAAGCCTTGCTTCAACAATCAAAGCCCGTCGTAACGGTATGGTAAAGCTGACGCCGAGGACGCCGCCGACGATGGCGATGGCCACCATCGGCCAGTACAGGTATCCCTGCCAGGCACCCATCATTACCAATGCCGGAATGGTGAAGATGATGCCAGCCACTAACGACTCACCGGCAGAGGCGGCCGTCTGCACCATGTTGTTTTCCAGTATGTTGGAACGACGAAACAGCCTTAGCAGGCCCAAGGATACGGCGGCGGCGGGAATCGATGCGGACACGGTCATCCCCACCAGCAAGCCGATATAGGCGTTGGCGGCCGCCAGCAGCATCGCCAGTACGATGCCCAGAATCACCGCTTTGACGGTGATTTCCGGCAGGGAGCGTTCGGGGTCCACGACAGGGGGCGGCAAAGGTTGAGTCATAGGGACGGCTTTCTCTGATGCCTATTCACTCAAGCTAGCATAGAGTGCAAAAAACGCACGAATCTGCCCCGGTAAGACTACTTCAGTCGCTCAAGAAGGCGGGCGTTGCTGGTACCCTGCACCAGCAGGCTGAACAGCACCACACCGAACACCATCGCTTGAATGGTCCACCAATAGGGCAACTGCACCGGCAGAGATAACACCAGAGCGATGGCGATCGCCCCCCGCAAGCCTCCCCAGACCAGCAGAAGCTGCCACTTCAGGGTCAAGGTTCCACCGCGACGGCCACGGGTCAGCCAAGCGCAGCTGATCACCGCCAGCGTCCTGCCCACCAGGGCCGCGGCCACCGCAATCAACATCGCCAGCCAGCGCTCAACAAACATGTCCAGGGTGATCACCAGCCCCATGATCACAAACAGCACGCTGGTGAAGGCCAGCCCCAGCCACTCCCAGCCGGCGGAGGCGCCGGCGGCGATGGTGTGCTCAATGCCATTAAGGCTGATTCGGAATGCAATGGCGCAGGCCATCACCGCCAGAATGCCTGACCAGTGAAGCAGGTGCTCCGCCAGATAGAAGCTGCCGAAGGCGCTAAACAGCATCAACACCATGGTGACCGGCGCCGCGGCGCTATAACGGGCGAACCACGCGGCCATAACGCCCACTGCTCCTCCCGCCACCAGGCCACCAAAGAACATCTTGGCAAAGGTGGTTATGGCAGACAGAGACAGTGGCGACCCGCCGTCCAGGGCAAACCCTAGGATAAAGGAGAACAGCACCACGGCGCTGGCATCATTAAACAGGCTTTCGCCCTCAAACACCGTCGTCAGCCCCTGTGGGGCATCCAGTCGCCTGAGCTGGCTGACTACCGCGACCGGATCCGTTGCCGCCAGTATCGCCCCGGCCAACAGCGCCGCGACCCAGGGAAATCCCTGAGGATGATTGATGCCGAGGTAGAGCAGTGCCGCCGTGACCAGGCAACTGATGATGACCCCTAATGTGGCCAACAGCAGCACAGGCGCCAGCCATTGTTGCAACAATCCGGGTTTCAAATGCCAGGCCGCTTCAAAGATAAGCACCGGCAGCACGATGAAAAAGATCAGCTCTTTCAGATTGTGGGCGCGGATGCCGGTGTCGAAAGGCAGATAGGCCAGGCTGAGGCCGGCGACAAACCCCACCAACAGGCAGGCAAGAGTGCGCTCCAGGTGCAGCACCCGGCCGAGCAACAGCCCTGTGATCGCAAGGCCAACGAGAGCCAGCAGCTGGCCCAGGGTGGTGAGCATAGGCAGTGGTCCATGCAGGTTTTACTCCTGATAAACGTTAGACGATGAGACGCTCGGCCACGACGCCATGTGCCGTTATTTGAGATGAGGCAGATGAACCCTAACCGGTTTACCTCTCATTTCTACGTAGCTTAAGGCTCTGGCGGCCGGACGCAGCCGTATGGATCCGTTTGGTGTTGTGACGCGGGGATCTGTGACCGCCTTCGGCGCTGGCACGGTGCGCGACCGGCTGTTGGGGGGCTACCCACTGATCAAGGTGGCCAACCTCCACTACCTGGTCGCCATTGTGCTGTGTTTGCGAAACGCATCGCAGGGATCCTGCAGGGCGTCATGATGGCGCCCTTCGGTCACCCAGTAGATGCTGTGGGCCGGGGCAAACTGAACCTCACCCTGCTTCGGACCCGCTTCGGGACTGAAATCCAACTGCTCCGGCGTCTGGCCCTCGGCCAGGCCGATGTTCAGTTGCCTTAACCCGGGCTGACGGTGCGCCACCCTTTCCACTACGCCCATATCAAACTCGGTATGGCCCTTGCCCAGAATCACCACCACAGGTTGTGCCGCCGTCAGATCGGCACGCATCGCTACGATGGCGTCGGCCATCGCCTCATTACGCAACAAAAACGTGGTGTAGAGCCGCCGTAACGTCTCGTCATTGGCATGATGGCAATGGGCCTGATCCAGAGTCTTCAGCATCAGCTGCTGGTAGGCGTCGGAGTCCAGGTCGTTCGCCGGTAACAGTCGCCGCTCTACGCTAGAGAGCTGTTCAAAGTCGATGCGGCTCAAACGCAGACGCAGGCCGGTATCCAGATCGGCGCCAAACAGCGGCAGTTGATACTGGCGTGCCAGCCTCAACAACGGGGCGTAATAGTGCCACTGGGGCTTGTGAGTCCACCCGAGGCGTCGGCGCAGCGCCCGCTCATCTAGACCGTCCGTGTCAGGGCTCAGAGTTGAGCCCTGGCCGAGACTGTAATCCATCAACCAGCCGGTTTGTTGCTGGAAAAAGAACTCGAAACCGATGGCCGGCCTGATGCCGGCGTCCACCAGTTGGGTCAACGCCAGCAGCTGCATCTGGTGATGATGAGGGTTGTCGTGGGTCTCGCCCAGATAGATCACGTCACTGGCCTGCATTCGCGCCAGCAACTGCTCCGGGCTCAGGGGGGCCCCCTGTTGGCTCATCAGCCGATTAGCGGCCAGTGCCTCATCCTGGTGGGGATAGAAATCGGCGCCGGAGTCATTGCCACAACCACCGGTAACGACTGCCAATAGCGTCATTGTTGCTAAATATATAAATGAGAACACCCACTTCGCCATGGCACCGACCTGCGTCATCACTGTCTGATTCAGTGTAGGCGATACCACTGCGGGTTGACGGCGGATCAAAAAGGGCCGCTGCTGCGAGCGGCCCGAATTACGTCGGTTGTGAAGATCAGGGAAACCAGTCTGACAAGCTGAGACAAGACCTACTGACAATGAGCCAGTAACTAGCATGGCACTGGCCGAAAAGTGGCCTGGTTTTCCGTTTATAACGCAGAGGCGGCAAAACTTAGCACCTATAATTGGGGAGTTATCTGCGAGGTGCCCTCAATGGTTCACGAACCCGCCCTGCTTATTCTGGTTTTCATTATCCTGGCACTGCTGATCGGTGCCGCGGTCCGCCACGCCTTGAAGCAGCGGGGGCTGCCCTATACCGTGGCTTTGTTGGTGGTGGGGTTGGCCATCGGCCTGGCACATCGGGGGGAGCTGCTGATCACCTGGGCGCCGGTACTGGATGAGGCTTTTGAGCTGGTGGCAGAGATCACCCCGCACATCATTCTCTACGTGTTCCTGCCGACGCTGATATTCGAGAGCGCCTTCTCCATGGAGGCGCACCTATTCCGCCGCATGTTTCTGCAGATTGCCATACTGGCCATACCCGGATTGATGGTGGCGGCGGCGCTGACGGCCCTGCTGGTCAAGTGGGCGTTCCCCTGGGAGTGGAGCTGGGCGGTGTGTCTGCTGTTTGGCACCCTTATTAGCGCCACCGACCCGGTGGCAGTAGTGGCACTACTCAAGGAGGTCAGTTCGCGAAAACGGTTGGAAACCCTTATCGAAGGCGAGTCACTGCTCAACGACGGTACCGCCATCGTCCTGTTTTCACTGTTTTACGCCCTGGCCACCCTCGGTGGTCAAGACTCCGGCCCTTCGGCCCATGTGGTTCTCGAGTTCGGCCAGGTGGTGCTCGGGGGACTGGCGGTCGGGATTCTGGTGGGGGGGCTGGCGATCTGGTGGATCGGCCGGGTATTCAATGACCCCATCATCGAGATCACCCTGTCTGTGGTGGCGGCCTACCTGGTCTACTTTGTGGCCGAGCGGTTGCACGTCTCCGGGGTGGTGGCTCTGGTAAGCCTGGCATTGATGTTTGCCGGCAGCGGCCGTACGCGAATATCCCCCGAGGTCACCGGCTTCCTGCACCATTTTTGGGAGATGATGGCCCACATCGCCAATACCGTTATCTTCCTGGTGGTGGGGATACTGATCGCCACCCGGGTGCCCCTGGACCAGCCGGCGTTATGGCAGGCACTGGTGCTGCTCTACTTGAGCCTTATCGTCATCCGCGCTATCACCATCGGCTTGTTTCTGCCGCTGCTGCAAAAGGTCGGTACCCCCCTAAGCCGGGAAAAAGCACTGGTGTTGCTCTGGGGGGGACTGAGGGGGGCGGTGTCCCTGGCCCTGGCACTGACCATTGCCGCCGACGGCCTGCTGGATCGCCAGTTGGCGGATCAGATCCTGTTCCTGTGTGCCGGTATCGTGGTGCTGACCATCGTGGTCAATGGCGGCACCATGGGGCGCCTCCTCGGCTGGTTGAAGCTGGATCGGCTCCCCGAAGCCAAGCAGGCCACGGTGGACAGAGTCGTTACCGAAGTCACCAGAGAGCTCAACGAGATGCTCCCCGGCATGATGACCCACGAGTTTTTGAGCGGCTCCGATTGGAAAGCGGTGCGCCGTCAGGTGCGCCTGGAGGATCAACTGGCCGAGACCTCCAACACCGAGCTGCCAGCCCAGGAGCTGGAGGTGGCGTTCCGTCGAAGGCTGCTGGAAACCGAGCGGCGCAGCTACTGGCTGCAGTTTGAGCAGGGAACCTTGGGGCGCACCGCCACCGAGCAACTGGTCCACGTGGTCGAGCGTGCCCTGGACGGGCCGCCGGCTATTGGGCCTCGTGACGGATTGTCGACCGTATGGCGTACCCCGCCCTGGCTCGACTGGTTGAGGAGCATCGCCGGCGTTCGCCGGCTGGTCAATGCCTTGCTCTACCGCCGGTTGGCGCTCGGGTACGATCTGGCGCGGGGGTTTATTCAGGCTCAGGAGGAGTTGCGCTCCCACATCGATCCCCTGGCGCCCTCCCCAACTTCCGCCTGTGAGGTCCACCGCCAGGTGGATCTCAACTGCACCCTGGCCGCCGATTACATCACTCAGGTTCGCGACTGCCATCCGGAACTGATACAGGCACTCGAAACCCAGGCTGCCAGCCGGCTGTTGCTTAATCGAGAGCGGGCGGTGGTGCAGCAGCAGTTGCGGCTGGCGGTGTTGGACCAGCCGGAAGCCGCCAGGCTGCTATACGATGTCGAGCAACGGATGGTGGCACTGCAACGCAGTCCGCTGGCCCGTCACCCGGCGAAGATCGAACAGTGGCAGAGGCTGATGCCCTGGGCCCGAGAGTGCAGCGAAACCACCCGAGCCAAACTGGTCGACGCCCTGGAGCCGGAGCTGTGCAACCCGGGGGATCACCTCGTGAGTCAGGGAGAGCCGTTATCGGCACTGGGGGTGTTGATTGAAGGCAGCCTGCAGGTCGCTTATACCGGCGAGGAGCGACCGCGACACCGGCAACTGGGGCCAGGCGAGCCCTTTGCCGCCTTGGCCCTGCTGTCAGGTCATGCGCCGGCCAGTTACCAGGCATCGACACTGTGCCGCATAGGTTGGCTCAGTGGCGATACCCTCAGGGAGATGATGGCGGCGGACCCGCCGCTGGCACAGGCAGTGGCCGGTTTGGTCGCCGCCGAGATCAAGGATGAACGCTAGAGTCCCAGTTTTTCCGCCACATAATCGGCGTCCTTGTCACCCCGGCCAGACAGGTTAACCAGGATGGTTTGATCCGAAGGCAGGGTTTTGGCTTTCTTCATCGCCCAGGCCACGGCGTGAGCGCTTTCCAGTGCGGGAATGATCCCCTCCACCCGGGACAGGGTCATAAAGGCATCCAGACACTCGTCATCGGTCACCGACTGGTAGCTGACCCGCTCGATGTCTTTCAGGTAGCAATGCTGGGGGCCAACGCCGGGATAATCCAGACCGGAGGCGATGGAGTGGACCGGCAGGGGCTCGCCGGCGCTGTCCTGCAGCACATAGCACTTAAAGCCGTGCAGTTCGCCCGGCGTGCCCAGCGTCAGGGTGGCGGAATGCATGTCAGTGTCCAGGCCTTTACCGGCAGGCTCGACGCCGACGATGTTGACGCCCTTATCGCCCAGGAAGGCGGTAAACAGCCCCATGGCGTTGGAACCACCGCCAACACAGGCGGTAATGTAGTCCGGCAGGGTTTGATACTTGTCCTGAAACTGCTGGCGGGCCTCACGGCCGATGATGCTCTGGAAGTCGCGCACCATTTTCGGGAATGGATGGGGGCCCACCACCGAGCCGATGGCGTAGATGGTGTTCTGCGGGTCTTTCAGGTACTCCTCAAAGGCGCTGTCCACGGCGTCTTTGAGAGTGGCGGTACCTCGGGTCACCGGCACCAGTTTGCAGCCCAGAATCTTCATCTTGGTGACATTGGGGTGCTCTTTCTCGATGTCCACTTGGCCCATGTGAATTTCACACGGGATGCCGACCAGGGCGCAGGCGGTCGCCAGAGCCACACCGTGCTGGCCGGCGCCGGTTTCGGCAATCACCTTCTTCTTGCCCATAAATTTTGCCAGCAATGCTTCGCCCAGGCAGTGGTTAATCTTGTGGGCACCGGTGTGATTGAGATCTTCCCGTTTCAGGTAGATCTGGGCACCGCCCAGTTGCTCGCTCAGGCGGCTGGCATGGTAGATGGGGCTGGGACGGCCGACGTAATCCTGAAACAGTTGCATCAGTTCGTTCTGAAAGGCGTCGGTCTGCCGAATCTCTTCATAGGCGAGATCGATCTCCTGCATGACCTGCTGCAGCACCGGTGGCACGATCTGGCCGCCGTACTCGCCAAAAAAACCGTCCTTATCGGGCATGGGGGCAAATGTGGTCATTCAACTGATCTCCTGTTTACTGCGTAGGGCGTGGTGTTGCCGTCTGGGCTAAGTCATACCCATATGGGTACAAGCAATATACTGCTGTAACCTTATCTTTCCAAACAAATCATTAAGAACTGAGACTAAAGTATCGAAAAGGCGCCCCTTTCTGCCGATGCGGCACCAAGTGTAACGATATAATTACAGTCGGGGCGACCAGTGGCAATCTGGGTGTGCAGGCTGACAGCGACGCGCACTGCTAAATTTTCCCGGTTAAACCACGCCAGCGCTACCGATGTGGTTGAGCCGGTTTTACCGGCTTGATCATTCACAATGACGACGATGACGTTGCGCCAGCCTGGCACCCTCGTCCGGGTGCGGTGATCAACGACCACTACCGCAGGGATCACCCGGCTCCGCTGCAACGGTTACCACTTAACGACGCGCCGCTGTTGGTGGGTCTTCGCCACGGGCCGCATCAATGAAAGTTTCCTTTGATTCAGCGGTTTTGTGGTTAATTAGCCGACAACACCGGCGCAATTTCAGGCGGTTCCCCGCAAAATCTCCATTCGCCGTTTGAGCCCTTGGCGTAAGCTGTTAGAATCATCGGTTATTCATTTCTTTTGACTGATAAACAGAGCTGATCCTCATGGGAAGAAGTTTCGAAGTCCGCAAATTATCTATGGCCAAAACGGCTGCGGCAAAGACCAAGGTGTACTCCAAGTACGGTAAAGAGATCTACGTGTGTGCCAAAAACGGCAGCCCGGATCCGGAAACCAACCTGTCTCTGCGTCGCCTGATCGAAAAAGCAAAGAAAGATCAGGTTCCTGCTCACGTTATTGACAAGGCCATCGACAAAGCCAAAGGCGGCGCCGGTGAAGATTACTCGCCAGCGCGTTACGAAGGTTTCGGCCCCGGCGGTTGCATGGTGATCGTTGACTGTCTGACGGACAACGGTAACCGGACCTTCACCGAGGTACGTCAGTGCTTTGTGAAAACGGACTCGAAACTGGGCGCACCGGGTGCGGTTGCCCACATGTTCGATCACCAGGCTGTGTTCGCCTTCGCCGGCGACGACGAAGATGCGGTACTGGAAGTGCTGATGATGGCCGACATCGACGTCACCGATGTCGAGTGTGAAGACGGCGTTATCACCGTATTTGCTCCGCATACCGAGTTCTTCAAGGTAAAGACCGCCCTCAACGAAGCCTACCCGGACGTAAGCTTCAGCGCCGAAGAGATCACCTTCATTCCACAGACCTACGTCAATGTGGAAGGTGACGACGTGGCCACCTTTGAGAAGTTTATGGCGATGCTGGAAGACTGTGACGACGTTCAGGAAGTGTACCACAACGTGGAAAACCTCTGATTCGACGCTGTCATCGAGCATAACCCGGCCCATTGGCCGGGTTTTTTATTGTCGCAGCCTCGGCCGGTGGGCACTGGCTTTACAGCCCGGTTGAATCACGTATCCTGTGTAGTTTTTATAGTCCGAGCCCGCTATGGAACTCTCCTCTTTTGTCTGCGACCTGACACGGGCGCAGGCCGTTGACCACACTCAGCTACTGCAGAAACTGTGGAGCGACTACGGCGGACTCTACCGGTTGCAGCTGCGGGGAGCCGCCATGGCGTCGGTGATCGCCAAGCGCATTGACCTACTGCCACCGACGTCCCACCCCAGGGGCTGGCAGGGACAAATCGGCCACGCACGCAAGCAGCGCTCCTACCAGGTTGAACTCAACTGGTACCGGCACTATGCCGGCCTTACCTCATCATTGTGCCGGGTACCGGCCTATCTTGGCTGCCACCAGGGTGATGATGACTTGATTGTGGTGATGGAAGATCTGCAATCGACCGGGTTCGAACCGCTGGAGCCGCGGCTGACTGACGCCCACCTGCTGGCAACGTTACGCTGGCTGGCCGAGTTTCACGCCCGCTTTATGGCCGACAACGGCGACTGCCTGTGGCCCAGCGGGTGTTACTGGCACCTTGAGACCCGTCAACAGGAACTGGCTGCCATGGACGATGGCCCGCTTAAACAGGCCTCCGCAGCACTGGACGCCGCCCTGCAGGGGTGCCGCTACCAGACCCTGGTCCACGGCGATGCCAAAACCGCCAACTTCCTGGTCCAGCCCGACTCCGGCGACATTGCGGCGGTGGATTTTCAGTATGTGGGCAAGGGCGTCGGCGTGCGGGATCTGGCCTACCTGCTGGGCAGCGCCCTCGACGACGCAACGCTGCTTGCCAGCGGCGAACGCTGGTTGCAGCACTACCTGGACACACTCAGTAACGCGTTGCAACAGCGCTACCATTGGTCGCCGCAGGCCGCAATGGCTGTGTGCCAGCAATGGCAGCAACTCTACCCCCTGGCCTGGGCCGATTTTGAGCGGTTTTTGCAGGGTTGGAGCCCGGGCCACTGGAAGCTGGGCCGTTACAGCGCCCGGCAAACCGATCTGGCGTTGGCACAACTGACGTAAATTGTCAGAAAAGACCCGTTTTTTGTCAGATATGACTCCTGATGAGGTCGCAGTTTGCGGCCATACTGGGCCGGTTCGGCACAACACTCAGGAGAATGCCCATGGCCAACACGGCTGTCATTGTTATCGACCTTCAGAACGACTATTTCCCCGGCGGCGCCTACCCACAATGGCAGGCGCAACAAGTCACCGAGCGTACCCTTGGGCTTATTGAGCGGGCCCGGCAACAGGGGATGCCGGTGGTTCTGGTGCAGCACCTGGCTGACGTCTCGGCGGGCCTGGCGCCGTTTTTCAATCCCGGCACCCCGGGCGCCAAAATCCATGACTCGGTGCTGCAGGCGGCCGAGGACGCAGAGGTGGTGGTGAAGGGATTTGCCGATGGCTTTGAGGGCACCAATCTGGATGAGGTTCTGCAGCGCCTCGGCGTTGAGCGGATCCTGTTATGCGGCATGATGACTCAGAACTGCGTAACCCATACCGCGCTGTCTAAGGCGGCGGAGCGTTACCGGCCGGTGGTGTTAGCAGACTGCACCAGTTCGGTGGATGAAAGGATTCATCAGATTGCCCTGAATGCGCTGTCCATCCGGGTGCCTGTACTCAGCACGGAACGGGCGCTGGCATAAAAAAAGGAGCCCTTGGGCTCCTTTTTCATCTTAGTTGCGGTTACACCTTAAACTGGTTCAGCAACTGATCCTGCTGATTGACCGTCTCCAGCTGCTCGGTCATCGCCATGCTCGAGTCCCTGGCGGCTTCAGATACCTGCTGCGACAGCTCTTTGATGTTGAGTGTGCTCTTGTTGATGTCTTCCGCCACCAAGCTCTGCTCCTCGGCGGCCGACGCGATCTGCAGGTTCATGTCGGTGATGCGCTTGATGGCGTCGCGAATCCGTTGCAGCGCCTGGCTGGAAGTTTCGGAGATCTCCACCGTGGTGGCAGCCACTTTTTTACTCTGGCCCATGACCGTCACCGCCGAACGGGAACCGGCCGCCAGTTGGTCGATCATTTCGCGGATTTCAGAGGTCGACTGCTGGGTGCGGCTGGCCAGGGTACGCACTTCATCGGCCACCACCGCAAAGCCCCGTCCCTGCTCGCCCGCCCTGGCCGCTTCGATGGCAGCGTTAAGCGCCAGTAGGTTGGTCTGATCGGCGATGTCGTTGATCACCGCCAGGATCGACTCGATGTTGCTGGTGGCGTTAGACACCTCCCGCACGACCTCGACGGCGTGGTCAATCTGGCCACTCAGCTCCTCAATGGCGGAGGCGGTGCGGTCAACGGTAGTGACCCCCTCCTCCACCGAATTATCCGCTTCCTGCACCGCGGCGGACGCGCCCTGTGCATTGCGGGCCACCTCCATCGAGGTGGACGCCATCTCGTTCATGGCGGTCGCCAGCTGTTCCAGCTCCTCCAGTTGCCGCGCCATAGCCTGGGTGCTTTGTTTGGATCCTTCGGCGGTGATGCGGGTCCCCTCGGAGATGGTCTCGGCCAACAATTTGACCTTGGAGATCATCGCCCTCAGTTTACTGCTGAAGCCATTGAAACTGCCGGCCAGAGAGGCAAACTCGGCATCGGTATCGGTATCCATGGTCTGGGTGAGGTCGCCATCACCGCTGGCGATGTCTTCCATGGCGTCGTTAATGGTTTTCAGAGGAGTCATCAGACGGTTGATCAGCAGCGTCAGTGCCACAATGGCGATAACCAGGGCGATCAACGAGTACAGTATGGCGTCGTTGCGCAGCGAGGTTTCTGTCGCATGGATGGTTTCCGAGTCCAGTGCCACTCCCAGGGTCCACCCGATCTCGGACAACGGCAGGAAGCTCAGGTACAGTTCACGGCCATCCACCATGGTGGTTTGGCCCTTGCCGCTGAAGCTGATGTCGTTTCCAAACAGCGACTGCGCCGGTTTGCCGTGCCGCGCCTTGTCCGGATGGGTAATGAACTGGTTGTCCGGGGTCAGCAAGAACGCGTAGCCGGCATTAAACAGATTGACCTTATTGATGGTCTCGCCCAACTGTTTCAGGCTGACGTCCAGGAACATGGCGCCGATAAAGCGGCCGTTTTCGGTCATGGGAATGCCGATGGACACCAAAATCTCCCGAGTGACCGAATCCGGATAGGGCGCGGTGAAGATCACCTTGCCCTGGCGCTTGGCCTCTTTATACCAGGGGCGGGTGCGGGCGTCGTAATCGGCGCCGGCCTGCCAGTTATCGTCATTATCGATGAGGCGGCCGTCGGACTCAAAGCCCACCCCGGCCAGCATGAACTGTTGCTTAACGATGGATTTGGTAAACACACGGGCGATGTTGGCCTCGCTGATGTCGTCCTCGATGAGGCTCATCACGTAACGGCCGATGTCGGCCTTATTGGCCATGTTGCTTTCAACGGCATCGGCGATGCCGGAGGAGATTTCAGACACGCTGCTCTCTGTCAGGGCAAAGATGCTGTGTTTGGTGGTTAAATACTGATTGATAGACAGTGCAGACAAAGCTAACAGCAGAATAATGCACGAAGCAAAGACGATTCTAGTCTTAAATTTCATGATTCAAGTTGTCCTTCCGGTATTTCACGAGTAATCGGGAGCCCCATCAATTACTCGAGCAGCGTGATCTCAAGCGGCAAGCAAACCGCTCAAAAGGGCATAACAACGGTGGTCGCCAATGCGGACATCGTTATATTTCCATTTGACTAATATAGAATTATTTGTCGCATTCCAATGGTCACACAAGGTGTTACGGCGTTCAACCATGGGATATCCCGGTTATCGGCGATGTCGTCGCAGACTTTAATGAATGGCGCTTTGGCTGATCAGTTATTTATAGTAACAGACTGAATTACTGGGGTTTAAAATTTTACCGCAGCGGCAATTAAACTCTCTTATTTAAAAAACAAGCCACACATAATTCAGTGCGGCTTGTTTTTATTATTTACTTACAAAGAAGTTTGGGGGCATTCAGACTTTAAACTGCCCCAATAACTGCTCTTGTTTATTGGCATCGTGCAACTGCCGGTTGGACCCCTGTTCCTGGGACTCGGCAAGTTCGGAAATCTGATTGGATAAATCTTTGATATTCAAAGTGCTGCGATTGATGTCTTCGGCCACAAGGCTTTGCTCTTCCGCCGCCGACGCGATCTGCAGATTCATGTCGGTAATGCGCTTGATGGCATCGCGAATGCGACCCAGCGCGTCGTTGGACTGGGCCGATGTCTGCACCGTCGCCTGCGCCACCTGCTTGCTTTGCTCCATCACTTCCACCGCCGAGGTGGCTCCCTCCTGCAGTTGGTCGATCATCGACCGAATCTCCGAGGTGGATTGCTGGGTACGGCTGGCCAGGGTGCGCACCTCATCCGCAACCACGGCAAAGCCCCGCCCCTGCTCACCGGCCCTGGCCGCTTCGATGGCGGCATTCAGCGCCAGTAGGTTGGTTTGATCGGCAATGCCGTTGATGACCGCCAGTATCGACTCGATGTTGGCGGTAGCCTCGGACACGTGCCCCACCACCTGCACCGCTTGTTCAATCTGCTCGGACAGATTATCAATGGCACCGGCGGTGTCGGCGACGGTATCGACGCCTTGCACTACCGACAGATCCGCATCCTGAACGGCGGCGGCCGCCTCTTGGGCATGGTTGGCCACCTCCATGGAGGTCGATGCCATCTCATTCATCGCCGTAGCCAACTGCTCCAGCTCCCGCAGTTGAGTATCGATGGCGGTCTTGCTCTGGCGCGCGTCGCCGGCGTTGTTGGTGGAGGTGTCGGTCAGGGTGTTGGCCAATGTTTTCACCTCGGCGATTAGTCGGCACAATTTGTCACTAAATCCATTAAAATGAGCAGCAACATCGGCGAACTCCGGCTCTGAGTCGGTTGCCAGACGCTGGGTGAGATCCCCTTCGCCAGTGGAAATTTCCGCCATGGCCTCGTTAAGGCGATCCAGGGGCTTCATTAACAGGTTCATCAACATGGTCAGGGCGATGACCGCCACCAGCAGTGCCATTAGCGAATAGAGGATGGCGTCGGATTTGACTTTGGACTCCGCTGCCTCGATCACCTCGGCATCCAGATCGACACCCAGTGTCCAGCCCAGCGTCGGCATGGTGATGAACCGAAGCAGATGGGTCCGGCCGTCGATGTCGACACTTTGTTCGTTACTGGAGAAGTCGATTTGATCACCAAACCGCGCGGTGGCGGGGGTGCCGTTGAGCGTTTCATCCGGGTGGGAGATAAACAGATTATCCCGGTTCAGCAGGAACAGGTAGCCGGCGTCAAACAGGTTGATGTTATTGATGGTGGCACTGAGTTTGGACAGGCTTAAATCCAGAAACATCACCCCGCTAAACCGGCCCTGCTGCTGCATGGGCACGGTGATGGACACCAGGGTTTCGTTGGTCATGGTGTCCTGATAGGGCTGGGTGAAGGTCAGCCGGTTATTGGCCTTGGTCTCTTTGTACCAGGGCCGCTTGCGGGCGTCGTAACCCGCCGGAACCACCCAGTTTGGGTCATTATCCAGCAGGCTGCCATCGTCCTCAAAGCCGATACCGGCCAGCAAAAAGCCTTCCTTAATTGCGGTCTTGGTAAAGATTCGGTTGATGGAAGCGTCACTGGGATCATCCTCTATCAGGCTCATCATATAACGGGCCGTTTCGCCTTTTAAAGCCATCTCCTTTTCAATGGCACTGGCGACATTACGACATAATTCATCGACACTGTTCGCAGTAAGAGAGCTAATGGTATTTTTAACGGTAAAATATTGTTGGATGGACAGCGTGGACAGCGCTAACATCATAATCACGCAGGATGCCAGCACTATCTTTGTTTTAAATTTCATGAATGTTTGGCCTCATGAATAATAAAGAAAAACCTCCCGCCACGGTCACTGGCGATTGCTAATAGGGTCTCAGCATTTCACCGGCACGACAGTGATAGTTATCACAGATGATTTTGGTCTACCTAAGTAACTTATTGAAAATGCGTGGTTAAATTCTAACAGTCACAATTTGCAAATTGCGACCAGCGAAAGATACAACCTGGCTCAAGTTATTAGGCCCTGGCAGAGTGCGTCTGCTCAAGAAGATCGTGATGGAGATAAATTACGTTTTTTAATTAAGCCAACAACCTAATAGTTGGCAGGTCGATATATTCCGTCATTACGTTTTAAGTAAATACTATTTATTGTCGTGCACACACTGGCGCCTTTAGATGGGCATGAATAACATTTGACCCAGCCAGAGCCGTTGCCATGGTTGCTATAGAATTGGTGCAGTAAAGCGGCTATGATGGGTTAAGAATGATTGAATGGCTACAGGGAATGTAACATGAAAGCAATCTTCATATTAGTCGGGCTGTTGGTTTCAATAAACTCTGCCAATGCTGACAGTTTTGGCCGATATTTGCTACAAAGTGACTTTCGTTACTTTGAGCACTCCAGGCAATGCACTAACCTCAGCGAAACTCAGTTCTACACCGTTTACGACAACTGCCTGATGCAGGTGGACGGCAAAGGCAAGGATCTCTCCGCGCCCCAGGCCGAGATCATGATCGAGTCGTTGCGGTCCTGCCTGGTGGAGCATGGGATCAGCCGCCAAACCCAGCAGGAGTGCATCGCCCTGAACCGCAATAATCAGCAGATGGACCCCCTGCAGGCGTCTTCCCAATCCCGTGGCACCGACGCCATTACCCTGCCGCTGCCACCCAATGCCAAACTCGTGAATCACATGTTTCCGAATGAGATGGGCGGTAAACTCGGGGCCATTCCACTGACGTTGTCGGCAGCGGTGTTCACCACGCCAATGTCCATCAACGATGTCGCGGAATACTATCGGGTTCAGGTCGGTAGCTTCTATGAGTTTCGCCACGACAATGGTGACATCAGCTTTATCGAAGGCGTCGGTAACGAAGTCATCGATCCGGCGACACTGCTGGAAGCCCAGTTGACCAGGCCCAATGTGCAGATCATTCAGGCCATTGATCCCCTGACCGGCGAAAGCCTAAGCGGCGCCCAGGTGATGCTGTTTTATCAGCGCTTATGACCCCGGGAATTATTCCAGCAACGACACCGCCTGGCGCATCACCTCCTCACCGCGCATATCGTACTGGCGAGTGGTGTCGATACTGGCGTGCCCCATCAGCCTCTGTACCGTATGCAGATCGACGCCTTTCCCCAATAGCTGGGTAGCGAAAGTGCGTCTACCATCGTGGGGGCTGAAACTGGCCACTCTGGCCTGACGATTCCTGGCATCGATGATCACCTTCACCGCCTGGGGCGTCATTCTTCGGGATATCAAATCCCCCAGTTTGGTGATCGGTTGAAATAAGGGCCCGTCGGCGTCGCCCCTCAGGGTGTCGATGTACTCAATCAGCGCCGTCAAGGTGGACGGGTTCAGGTACAGCAACCGCTCCTTATTGCCTTTGCCGATCACTCGAACGGTGGCCTGATCGCGATCCAGGTGGGCCAGATCGATCCCCACCAACTCGGCACGACGCACCCCGGTGCCAAACAACAGACTCAACAGAGCGAAGTCCCGGCAGCCTTTGGGGCCACTGTCCTGGCGGCATTGTGTCAGCAGACTTTGAATCTCCGCCTTGCTGACCTCCCGGCCCTTGCTGACCCGGCTGCCCCGCAGCCGACGAATGGACTGAATCTGGCTGTAATGCCGATGTTCATACAGGCCCATTTCGTAGGCACGGCGGGCCACGCCTTTTATCAGTGCCAGATACAGGTTAACGGTATTGGGGCTGCGGCCCTGGTCCGAGGGTCGTCGCATCAGGGCGCCCCGCCTCAGTTGATCCAGCAGATACAGTACCTGGGGTTTACCTATCACAGCCCAGTCTATCTGGCGGTAATGGTCCAGATTCAACAATCTCGCGATCACATTCAGGTAGCTGATCATCTTCTGCCGCGACAGATCCGAGCCCAGCTCCTGCAGATACACTAGTGCCGGCGACAGGGACAGGAGTTCGGCGCTGGTGTCGCCGGGCATCAGCTGGCCCATGGCCACCGGGGATAATTGAGTCAATCTGTGGGTCTCGTGTTCTGTGATCGCTGGCGGATCATACCGGATCCCCGTTAGTTATGAAAATAGCTGTTTTCGAAACCTTGGATTATAAAATGGCAGACGCAAGGAAAGAGTTGGTATTGAAAAAGGAAAGGAGCCGGTAATTTGGCAAGGTGGTGCCGCATCAACAGCCGGTTACCGTCATGGTGACCGGCGTGCGCAAACCGGATCGATCAGTGATCGGCTAACCAGTTAAAGTCCACCCGCTGTTCGGTCCCCTCGGCATCGGTGAACCGCAATTGCAGTTGCCACACCATGTAACCGGAGGCGCAACTGCCATACATCAGCTGGCCGTGACCGTCGGCGTCAAAGTTGACCGGAATACGCCCCATGAACATATCGCGACCTTCCACTAATGCCGATTCCAGAATCCAGCTCTGCGGTGCAGACAAGGTTAATGCCAATGGCTGTTCACTAGGAGCATTAGCCGGATTCATGGTTAACGACAAAGTTTCACCGGAAATAGCAAATTGGCATGGGCCAGTTTCAAACTGACATAAGGTGGGATCGACCGGCTGATTGTTATTTTCCGAACAGCCCGCCAGGATTAACAATCCGCTGACGACTGTTGTCATTGTTCGAAACATCATTCAATACCACCTTGAATTAACAGGATTTTATTAACATAGATTACACATCGTTTCTTGATCCGGATCAAATTAACTGCGGGTGTTTGTGCTAGGTTTTTTGACCGACCTCAAGTATCATGACCTTGCCTTGATGCATATCACGCTTGAAGTGGTCAAATGTTATTCGTTTGCGTTAATTTGCATCGAAATGTGCGTTACTCCAACTTCGTTCGTGGAAGTTAACATGCAATTGCAGTGGAAGCTAAAAATATGAACCTGACTAATTCCAGCACTGATTACAACTATACAGTTGTCCGTCAGTTCGCTGTAGTAACCGTCATTTGGGGGATCGTTGGAATGCTGGTTGGCGTCTTTATCGCCGCACAGCTGATCTGGCCAGCTCTCAATTTTGATACCCCCTGGCTGACTTACAGCCGCCTTCGCCCGTTACACACTAACGCGGTAATTTTCGCCTTTGGCACCAGCGCACTGTTCGCGACCTCGTACTACGTGGTGCAGCGTACCTGTCAAGCTCGCCTGTTCGCGCCCAAGCTCGCCGCCTTCACTTTCTGGGGTTGGCAAGCGATCATCCTGGCCGCCGCCATCACCCTGCCTCTGGGCTACACCACCTCCAAGGAATACGCGGAGCTGGAATGGCCGATTGATATCGCCATCGCCGTTGTGTGGGTGTCGTACGCCATTGTATTCTTTGGCACTATCATGAAGCGTAAGGTTCAGCACATCTATGTGGCGAACTGGTTCTTCGGTGCCTTTATCATCACGGTTGCCGTGCTGCACATCGTCAACTCCCTGGCCGTGCCAGTGGTGGACGTCGAAAGTGGCCTGTGGACCATGAAATCCTATTCGGTGTACGCCGGAGCCGTCGATGCCATGGTGCAGTGGTGGTACGGTCACAACGCCGTTGGCTTCCTGCTGACCGCCGGTTTCCTGGGTATGATGTATTACTTCGTGCCTAAGCAAGCGGGTCGTCCGGTCTACTCCTACCGCCTCTCCATTGTCCACTTCTGGGCCTTGATTGCGCTGTACATCTGGGCCGGTCCGCATCACCTGCATTATACCGCCCTGCCCGACTGGACCCAGTCTCTGGGTATGGTGATGTCCCTGATTCTGTTCGCACCCTCCTGGGGCGGCATGATCAACGGCATCATGACCCTGTCCGGCGCCTGGCACAAACTGCGTACCGATCCGGTACTGCGATTCCTGGTGGTGTCCCTCTCCTTCTACGGTATGTCTACCTTCGAAGGTCCGATGATGTCCATTAAGACCGTCAACGCCCTGTCGCATTACACCGACTGGACCGTCGGCCACGTTCACTCCGGTGCACTGGGCTGGGTTGCCATGGTGTCCATCGGTTCGCTTTATCACCTGATCCCGAACCTGTTCGCCCAGGGCCGCATGTACTCCATCAAGCTGGTGAACGTGCACTTCTGGCTGGCAACCATCGGCACCGTGTTGTACATCGTGTCCATGTGGATCAGTGGTGTTATGCAAGGCCTGATGTGGCGTGCGGTTAACGCCGACGGCACCCTGACCTACAGCTTCGTTGAGTCTCTCGAGGCCTCGTATCCGTTCTACTTCGTTCGCTTCGTAGGTGGCTTGTTCTTCGTCACCGGTATGTTGCTGATGGCGTACAACGTATACCGCACCATCAAAGCGCCTGATGGCTCACTGCAGGACGAGGCAGAACTTCAGCCTCAAACTGCTTAAGGAGAAGCGCAATGAAATTCAAGCACGAGATTATTGAAAAGAACATCGGCCTGATGGCGATCTTCACCATCATTGCCATCAGCTTTGGTGGTCTGGTTCAGATCACGCCGCTGCTTTTCCAAAACGAAACCACCACTCCGGTGAAAGGGTTGACCCCTTACACGGCGTTACAGATGGAGGGCCGCGACGTGTACATCCGTGAAGGGTGCAACAACTGTCACAGCCAGATGATCCGTCCGTTCCGCAGTGAAACCGAGCGCTATGGTCACTACTCTGTTGCCGGTGAACACGTATGGGAACACCCCTTCCTGTGGGGCTCCAAGCGTACCGGGCCTGACCTGGCTCGAGTCGGCGGCCGCTTCTCTGACGATTGGCATCGCGTCCACCTGCGTGACCCACGTATCGTGGTACCCGAGTCCAACATGCCCGGTTTCCCCTGGCTGGATGAGAACACACTGGATGGTAAATCGACTCTGAAAAAACTTCAGATCTTCCGCGATAACTTCGGCGTACCTTATGGCAGCGACGAGGAACTGCAGAAGGACGTCGAGTCCATTAAGGGTAAAACCGAAATGGACGCCTTGGTTGCTTACCTGCAATCTCTGGGCACAGCTCTGAAATAAGGAGGCTTTGATGGACTACGGAACGTTTCAAGGCATTGTCACCCTCGTTTTATTGCTGATTTTTTTGGCCATCATCGGCTGGGCTTACAGCGCCAAGCGCAAGCCCGCATTCGATGAAGCGGCCAACCTCGTCTTTGACGACGAGAACACGCCTAAGGGATCTAAGGAGTAATCTAAGATGACCAGCTTTTGGAGTACATTTATTACCGTTATCACCCTCGGGGTGATCTTCGGTTGCCTTGCCATCCTCATCTGGTGCATTAAGGACAAGATGGGCGTTGAGGAAGGCGAAGGTATGGGGCACACTTTCGACGGCATTGAGGAGGTCAACAACCCTCTGCCGAAGTGGTGGTCCTACATGTTCGTGTTTACCATCGTGTTTGGCCTCGGCTACCTGGCTGCATACCCGGGCCTGGGTAACTGGAAAGGCTTTTTGGGCTGGACATCGTCCAACCAGAGCGTACTGTCTTTGGAAGATTCCAAATTGGCGGCCGATACGGCTCGCACCAGCCTGAATCAAGGTTACGTGCAGTACGATCGGGAAGTGGTTCAGGCCGATGCCCAGTATGGTCCTATCTTTAAGGGCTTTGCAGAGCAACCGGTAGAAGCTCTGGTGAGCAACGCCGACGCCCTGAAGATTGGCCAGCGTCTGTTCCTGCAGAACTGCTCCCAATGTCACGGCTCCGATGCCAAGGGTGGCCCCGGCTTCCCTAACCTGACCGACGGTGCCTGGCTGTGGGGCGGCGATCCGGCCACCATCAAGCTGACCATCATGAACGGTCGACGCGGTATGATGATGCCTAAAGGTGGCCTGCCCATTACCGACGAAGAGATCCCGGCCATTGCCGAGTACGTGTATGGCCTGGGCGGTCGTAAGCACGATGCCGAGCTGGCCGCCAAGGGTCAGGCCGGGTTCATGAAGGGCTGTTTCGCCTGTCATGGTATGGACGCCACCGGCAATCCGCTGCTGGGCGCGCCTAACCTGACCGACAACAACTGGTTGTACGGCGGCAGCCGTAAGGTGATCGAAGACACCATCCGTAACGGTCGTACCGGTGTGATGCCGGCGTGGAAAGACGTTCTGGGCGAGGATAAGGTTCACCTTATTACCGCTTACGTCTACAGCCTGAGCCAAGGCTAACCCCTACCCAGCCCCGTCTTTTGGCGGGGCTTTTTTTCCTTTGTTAACACTCCGGCACTGCCCTTTGCCAGCCCATGCGCAGACGGCGGATGTCATCACCATCGATTGGTTTCCCGCCCTGGAAACGCGTAAAATGGGGCCCAGTCCATTGGAAGGTAAATTAGATGAATGCAACTCCCTGGTACAAGCAGTTCTGGCCATGGTTTTTGATCCTGTTACCGGGATCCGTTGTGATAGCCGCCTTGATGACCATCAAGGTTGCCGTAGACAATCCCGTCGCCCTGGTCGCCGAGGATTACTACAAAAAAGGAAAAGGGATTAACCAGGACCTGTCCCGCATCACCCAGGCCCGCAACCTGGGCGTGGTGTTCGAGTTAACCCAACAGAATGACACCCTGTACCTGATTCAACATGGCGGCCCCAGCGACGGCGCGGCCATCGAAGTGGAATTCCACCACACCACCCTGCCCCGGCACGATCGCATTATGATGCTGACCCAGGACGCCAGTGGCCGTTACCCGGTACCGGCCGAGGAGCTGGTGAACGGCAACTGGCAAGTCATGATTGATGCCTTCGATCAAAGCTGGCGCCTGCAACAACGCATCGCCCTGCCGGTAGACCAGTCGGTCTGGTTTCGATAACAGGAGTCCGCGTGGATAAAGGGTGTTTCCACTGTGGACAGCTGGTACCGCTGTCCACCGATTACTGCGTCATCATTGACGCCCAGTCCCATCCCATGTGCTGCCCGGGCTGCGCCGCCGTCGCTCAGACCATCTGCGATGCCGGCTTGGGGGATTACTACCGCTACCGTACCGAAACCGGCAGTAAGCAGAACCTGGACGCCATCATGGCCCAGCTCGATGCCTACGATCTCGATGAGGTACAGCGAGACTTTGTGGCCAGCGACGGCAAGTTCAATTCGGTGGTGCTGTCGGTCGAGGGGATCAGTTGCGCCGCCTGTGCGTGGCTGATTGAACGTCACTTGAGAAAGTGCGACGGCATCGCCCGCATTACCGTCAATACCACCACCTTGCGTGCCACCGTCAGCTGGGATCCAGCCAAGATTAAGCTGTCGGAGATTCTCAATCAGATGGCGCTGGTGGGCTACCCGTCGACGCCGTTCCAACCGGACAGCAAAGAACAGACTTACGCCAAAAGCTCACAGCAGTTCCTGTTCCGCCTCGGGCTGGCCGGTATGGCCACCATGCAGGTGATGATGCTGGCCGTAGCCCTGTACATGGGCTATTTCACCGATCTGGATGAGGTGTACCGCGACTACTTCCGCTGGGTCTCACTGCTGTTTGCCACCCCCGTGGCCCTGTACTCGGCCCAGCCGTTCTACTTCAGTGCCCTGCGCTCATTAATGTCACTTCGGGTCAATATGGACGTGCCGGTGTCCATTGCCATTCTCGGTGCCTTCACCGCCAGTTGCATCGCCACCTTCAAGGGCACCGGCGAGGTGTACTTCGAGTCGGTATCGATGTTTACGTTTTTCCTGCTGCTGGGGCGATTCCTGGAACAGCGGGCCCGACGCAAAGCCGCCGAATCCAGCTCTAACCTGCACCGGCTGGTGCCGCTGACCGCCGAATTATGCCAACAGGCCGGCCACACCCAGGTCGCCGCGAAAACCCTGAAAATTGGTGACCGCTGCCTGGTACGTCCCGGGGAGCCGATTCCGGCGGATTCCGTGGTGGTATCCGGCCAAACCTCGGTGAATGAGTCCATGCTCACCGGTGAACAACAGCCGGTGAAAAAGACCGAGGGCGACGCCGTCTACGCTGGCAGCATCAACTTTGATCAGAGCATCGAAGTCGAGGTTGTTCAGATAGGCAGTAACCAACTGCTGCACACCATAGTGCGGCTGCAGGAGCAGGCCGCCGAAGAGAAACCGGAAATCGCCCGCCTGGCCGATAAGGTCGCCCGTTACTTTGTGCCCGGAGTGTTGATCATTGCCGCGCTCACCTACCTGGTGTGGCAGTTTATCGATCCCGCCCAGGCGTTCTGGATCACCCTGTCTGTGCTGGTGGCAACCTGCCCCTGTGCCCTGTCCCTGGCCACCCCGGCAGCCCTGACCTGCGGTGGCAACGCGTTGCGCCACCATGGCCTGCTGACCCGCAGTTCCCGGGTTCTGGAAGCTCTGCCTAAGGTGGACACCCTGCTGTTTGATAAAACCGGCACCCTCACCTACGGTCACTGGCAGTTGGCCGAGCATCAACTGGTGCCAGGTAGGGAGTCTGGTCTCAACCCGTTGATGGTCGCCGCCGCGCTGGAGCGGCGCAGCAGCCACCCGCTGGCCTCGGTGTTTAAGCCCTATGAGCGTAGTGATGTCACCGCAGAGTCAGTGGAGCACATCGCCGGCAGTGGCATCACCGGCCGGGTCAATGGACATCAATATCGAATCGGTCATGGTGAATTTGCCGGTCACGGCGTCAGTGACAACAAGATCTGGCTGGCCGATGCCCAGGGACCACTGGCCTGGTTCTCCCTGGCCGATCGCCTGCGAGAAGACGCCAAAGCCACCATTTCCGCCCTCAAGGCCATGGGACTACGCTGCGAGATGCTCTCCGGCGACCCCAGCCCCAATGCTGCCGTTGTAGCGACGGAGTTGGGATTGGATCATTGCACCCATGGCGTGAATCCGCAGCAGAAACACCACTATCTGAAACAGATACAGGCTCAGGGACAACGGGTAGCGATGTTTGGCGACGGCGTCAACGATGCGCCGGTATTGGCCGGGGCCGATATCTCCATCGCCATGGGCGCCGGTACCGAACTGGCCAAAAGCAGTGCCGATCTGGTGCTGCTGGGCGACAGTCTGGCACCGATCATCGATGGCATTGCGATCTCGAAAAAGACCGTTCGTGTTATCCGTCAAAATTTGCTTTGGGCCCTAGGGTACAATCTGTCCATTATGCCTCTGGCGGTGATGGGGTGGGTTCCCCCCTATGTGGCCGCCATCGGCATGTCAGCGAGCTCCCTCATCGTGGTGGGCAACAGCGTGAGACTATTAAAACTATGAGTATCATCTTTACCCTGATTCCGGTCGCCATTCTGTTTGTGATCATCGCCGTGGTGATCTTTTTCTGGGCAGTAAAATCGGACCAATTTGAAGATCTGGATCGTCAGGCGTCTAACATCCTGTTTGACGAAGACCGTAAAGATCGCCATGAATGAGCTCGATTTCTGGGCCGCGGTCACCATCGGCCTGCTGGGGTCGGCCCACTGTGTGGGAATGTGTGGCGGCATTATGGCGGCCCTGTCTCACGGTCTGCCCAGCCATCAACAGGCCAACCTGGCCAAGCGGTTTACCTTGCTCGGCGCCTACAACGGCGGCCGCATTGCCAGTTATGTGATGGCCGGCGCGATCCTGTCGACCCTGGCTGCCGGCATGAGTAGTCTGTTTAATGTCGATCATTGGCTGGCTGGGCTACGTCTTTTGGCCGGAGTACTGTTGGTCATGATGGGACTGTACCTGGCCAATCTTAACCGGTCACTGTTGTGGGTGGAGAAGCTGGGCAAACCGGTGTGGAATACCCTGGCGCCGGTAGCCCGCCGCCAGTTGCCGATCTCCAAACCCTCTAAAGCGGTTTTCGCCGGTTTGTTATGGGGTTGGCTGCCTTGCGGCCTGGTGTACTCAACCTTGATCTGGGCCCTGTCCCTTGGCAGCATCAGCAACACCATGGTCGCCATGCTGGCGTTTGGCCTGGGAACCCTGCCCAGTATGTTCCTTGTGGGGGCTGCCGCCGATGCCTTTAAAAAACTCCTTGTACATAAGGGGTTTAAACTTATCAGTTCAGTATTGCTAATCGCCTACGGAGTTCACACTCTTTTTATTGCTCTAGGTCAAATTTTGTAGCTAAAACGGCCTGATTTGGTTTACCATACCGTAGGAAGAAGCCAATCAGGTGTACAGAACCTTGGATAACAATCGAGCAAAACGGACGGCGTTCGGTGGATGTGCCATCCACTGTCATGATTGCAGCATGTCGGAACTCTGCATTCCTTTCACTCTTAATGCCAATGAGTTGGATAAACTCGACGCCATTATTGAGCGGAAAAAGCCGATACAAAAAGGTGAAATCCTCATCCAATCTGGTGAACCACTGAAAAGTCTGTTCGCCATTCGCTCCGGCACAATCAAATCCTATACCATCACAGAAAATGGCGACGAACAGATTACCGGGTTCCACCTCGCCGGCGATGTCATTGGATTTGATGGCATCCATTCAGAACAGCATCAAAGTTTCGCCCAGGCCCTTGAAACCGCCATGGTGTGTGAAATCCCTTATGAAACTCTGGATCAACTCAGTGGCGTCATGCCCAGACTCCGACAGCAGATCATGCGCCTGATGAGCAATGAAATCATGGGTGACCAAGAGATGATTCTGTTGCTGTCTAAGAAGAACGCCGAGGAGCGCCTGGCTGCCTTCATCAGCAACCTGGCCAAGCGATTCGGCAATCGAGGCTTTTCAAGCCGTGAATTCCGCCTGACTATGACTCGGGGAGACATCGGCAACTATCTGGGCCTGACCGTCGAAACCATCAGTCGCTTACTGGGCCGATTCCAGAAATCCGGCTTGATTGAAGTCAAAGGCAAGTACATTACTATTGTAGATCTCGAGCGACTCTCTGACCTGGCTGGAAATGCCAGAATCGCTCGATAACCCCTTGTTTCTGCGCCCACCTTTTGGTGGGCGTTGTCGCTCGCCCTCCTCCGCACATGTTTCTCTATTAGCGAAAGTGCCAGTTTTGTTCTAGAACAAAGAGTGGTTATTCCCATTTGACGGCAGAGTTCCGGCCCTGTCCGGAGGAAAACGCTATGAGCAGTGAACGACTCCTGGTCGTGATTGACCCTTCCCGAGAGCAACAACCCGCTTTAGACCGCGCCGCCCACCTGGCGCGTAAAACCGGCGCCCCCATGACGCTGTTTCTGACCATATTTAATTTCTCCTATGAGAAACGGGCGCTGCTGTCCGAGGAGGAGCGTGAATTGCTTCGGGCTGCACTGCTGGAAAAACATGAAGCCCACCTGAAACGGCTGGTGGCACCACTGCAGCAAGAGGGGTTGATTGTTGATTATGAGATTGACTGGAACGTGCGGGTGTTCGAAAGCATCATTCGCCACGTACTGGACAACGATGTGTCCTACATCGTCAAGAGCACCCAGGCCCACGACACGCTTAAGTCGGTGATCTTTACTCCAACCGACTGGCACCTTATCCGCAAGGCGCCAGTACCGGTACTGTTGGTTAAAGAGCATGACTGGCCGGCACAAGGGGTAATCATCGCTGCGGTGGATGTGGACTCAAAGGATCCGTTGCATCAGGAGCTCAATACCCGCATCGTTAATACCGCCAAGAACCTTGCCGAGCTCATCGACGGAGTGGTGCACCTGGTTAACGGTTACCCGGGATTACCGGAAAACATGTTTATCGAACAGCCCGCGCTGGATTCCTCCCGCTTTAACAAGTCGGTGCACCAGCATCACAAGGAGCACGTAGAAGCGCTCGGCGCCCAGTTCAACATCCTCCCTGAACGCTGCCATGTCAAAGAGGGGCTGCCTGAGGATGTGATCTCCGGCCAGGCAAAGCTGCTGGACGCCGAGCTTGTGGTCATGGGCACCATCGGGGAACAGGGGATCACCGCAACTCTGCTCGGTACCACCGCGGAGCAGGTGATCGATAATCTGCAGTGTGACCTGCTGGCGTTAAAGCCGGATCAGTTCCGCTCTCCTCTGGCGTAACAGTACCAGCCATCCTTTCTGACGGGGCATTTTGGCAGCAGCGGTCGGGAACCGGGCCGCTGTCATTCATGACCAACTTAATAACTCTTTGAATTTTAGCTACAAGTGGTACTCTATTTGATGTCCACCCAGTTCAGCTGAAAGGCGTCTCCCTTCAGTAAAACGGAGTTTCGGCGTCTGCACCTGGCAGACACGCATCAAGGGTTCGTCGCTGCACAGGACCGGCAACGACGCTATTGTTGATCTAAACAAAGGAATGTTCCTCAGCTCCATGCCACGATGGCGATGAGGGAGTCCAGTTAGGAGAGTATTATGAGCAGCGACAAACTACTTGTGGTAATCGACCCCAGCCGCGATGAACAACCGGCCCTGGCTCGTGCCGCACATCTGGCGCGCTGCGCCGGCACACGTTTGACCCTGTTTCTGAGCATTTTTGATTTCTCTTATGAGATGACCTCAATGTTGTCCCAGGAGGAGCGGGACGCGATGCGTAACGGCGTCGTCATGCAGCGACAAAAATGGCTGGAGCAGTTAGCAGAGCCCCTCAAGGCCGAGGGTATTGATGTGGATTTTGAAGTGGTCTGGCACAACCGGCCATTTGAAAGCATCATCAACCATGTGCTCAACAACGACATCGCTTACATCATCAAAAGCACTCACGCCCATGACAAGCTAAAATCGGTGATCTTTACCCCCACCGACTGGCACTTGCTGCGCAAGGCCCCGGTGCCGGTGTTGCTGGTTAAAGAGAATGACTGGCCTGCCAAAGGCAACATTTTGGCGGCCGTTAATGTCGCCGCCGATGATGAGGACCACAAAGAGCTCAATGAGCGCATCGTCAGCAAAGCGGTATCGCTTGCCAGCCTCATCGATGCCACGGTGCACCTGGTCAACGGCTATCCCGGTACGCC
The DNA here is from genome assembly GCF_900100175.1 of Ferrimonas sediminum. Lineage (GTDB taxonomy): Bacteria > Pseudomonadota > Gammaproteobacteria > Enterobacterales > Shewanellaceae > Ferrimonas > Ferrimonas sediminum. The sequence continues at coordinate 150,778 of NZ_FNEM01000006.1, read as the reverse complement.
GGTGAACATCGCCATCGAACTGCCGGATTTTGACGCGCACGCCTACAACAAGTCCATCAAGCAGCACCACCAGGCGCGCATCGCCGAACTGGCCGCCAGGCACGACATCGATGAAGCCCATTGCCATGTACTTGAGGGGCTACCAGAAGATGTGATTCCCGACCTGGCCCGAGAACTGAACGCCGAATTGGTCATGCTGGGTACCGTGGGTCGCAGCGGCTTGTCGGCGGCGCTGATCGGCAACACCGCCGAACACGTGATTGACAGCCTGGAGTGCGACCTGGTGGCCTTCAAGCCCGCCAACTTCGTCTGCCCCCTGGCCGACTGAACCGGCTTAAAGGCGCCTTAGGGGGCTGAGCCGGCACAAACCCGTCAACGACGCGGCTTAGGCCGCGTTTTTTTCTGCCTGACCCTTTACCACCTTTACCGATGCTGGAATAATGCCAGCCCCATTTGTGGCATTTCGAGGTATTGAGTGGAACTGAGTCAGAAACAGAAAACCCGTCTGAATAAATTGCAGAAGCGTCTGCGACGCGAAGTGGGCTCTGCAATTGAAGATTACAAAATGATCGAAGACGGCGATGTTGTCATGGTTTGCCTGTCCGGCGGTAAAGACAGCTACACCATGCTGGACATTCTGTTGAATCTGCAGCACCGGGCACCAGTGGATTTCAAGCTGGTGGCGGTTAACCTGGACCAGAAGCAGCCAGGGTTCCCCGAAGAGATTCTGCCGGCCTACCTCGACAGCCTGGGCGTGGCATACCACATCCTGGAGAAAGACACCTACTCCATCGTCAAAGACAAGATTCCGGAAGGCAAAACCACCTGCTCTCTGTGCTCCCGATTGCGTCGTGGCACCCTGTATGGCTTTGCACAGCGCATCGGCGCCACCAAGATCGCCCTGGGCCACCACCGCGATGACATGGTGGAGACCCTGTTCCTGAATATGTTCTTTGGCGGCAAGCTCAAATCAATGCCCCCGAAACTGCGCTCCGACGATGGCGCCAACGTCGTCATTCGGCCACTGGCCTACGCCCGCGAAAAGGACATCGCCGAATACGCCAGCATGAAAGCCTTCCCCATTATCCCCTGTAACCTGTGTGGCTCTCAGGAGAACCTTAAGCGTAAACAGGTCAAGGAGATGCTCAATCAATGGGACAAGCAGTTCCCCGGGCGCATCGAGACCATCTTTACCGCCATGCAGAATGTGGCCCCGTCTCAACTGGTGGACAGACAGTTGTTTGATTTCCAAAGCCTGACTGCCGACCCGGATGCCAAGCCAAGTGGCGAAGTTGCCGAAGCAGATCTGCCGGCATTTGATTTCTTTGACAGCGCCAACAGTGGCCACATCGATCTGGATGAAGCCAGTCGCATCGATGTGGTAAACCTGTATCAGCCATGAGTTGACGGCTAAGACACAAAAAAAGGGCGCCCACAGGCGCCCTTTTTTGTTGCTCCGTTGTCGGTGTTAAACCGGATTGGCACTGTCGACGAAGCTGATCTGAAGATTAAACTCCTGGGCCAAATGATTGCCCAGTGCTTGAATCCCGCCCCGCTCAGTAGCGTGGTGGCCAGCGGCAAAATAGTCGATGCCCTGTTCGGTGGCACTGTAATAGGTACGCTCGGAGACCTCACCGGACAGGTAGCCATCCAGTCCGCGGGAAGCAGCCAGATCGATGTAGTCCTGAGCGCCGCCGCTGCAGATTCCCAGACTGCTGATGGGGCGATCGTGCCCTTTGATGTGGAGGGGCGGGCGTCCCAGTACCGCTTCGATGCGCCTGGCCAACTCCGCACCGTCGATGGGCGGATCCAGGCGGGCACACACCGCAACCGAATGCTCGTTATCCACCTCCATGGGGCCGGTGATGATCATGCCCAGGGCCTTGGCCAGCTGGGCGTTATTACCCAGGGTGGGGTGAATATCCAGCGGCAGGTGGTAGCCAACGAGGTTAATGTCGTTCACCAGCAACGCCCGCAGACGCTTGTGCTTCATGCCGGTGATCTGCGGCGCCTCGCCCTTCCAGAAATAACCGTGATGCACCAACACCATGTCGGCGTTCAGTTCAACCGCCCGGTCTATCACCGACTGACTGGCGGTCACCGCAGTCACAATATGCTGAATCTCATCCCGGCCTTCGACCTGAAGGCCGTTGGGAGCGTAATCTTTAACGTTCCAGGGTTGGAGTAAGCCTTCCAGGTGAGCCAGCAGTTGAGTGCGTTTCATGATATCTCTCGTTGAGTGTACGGGCAGTGGTACAGTGTAACCAGACTGGGTGGGATTTCCACTGTTTCGGCGACAGTAAAAATAGATTTGAGTCTGACCTGATAATAAGCACAGTTGAGCATGACAGTTTAGTTTTTTAAATGTCAGCCGCTCTTTTAACCAACGAGAGTAATAGACTGCTGCGCTCTCAGTTTTGATGCATTTTTCCAGCAAAAATTAGACAAGTAGCCGCAGAATCGGTATAAAGATTAGCTTTAATACCGGCCCGAGTCGGCTTAATGACAAAGGTTTAATAACACATGTCCAAATTAAACAAGGAAGAGGTACTGCAGCAATTTAACGATGCGTACCTTAAGAAACATGGCAAAGCCGCTACCATCGAGCAGAAAGGCAGCTGGTTCAAAGTTGATGGTGGCAAGTCACTGCGACTGGGCGACCTGGCTGATATGGTTCAGGAAATGAGCTCCGGCGCGACAGAAGCTGAAGTGGCTGCAGCGGCTGAGAAGCCAGTGACCAAGAAAGCCGCACCGAAAGCAAAAGCCAAAGCGGTAAAAAGTGGCAACGGCGGTTTGTCTCCCAAGCAACTTTGGGCACAAAAGCTGGCTGCAAATAAGGGTAACGCCCTGCCCCGCGGCCAACGCTAAAATAGCGATTTTGGTAAATAAAAAGGCCAGCTTATGCTGGCCTTTTTATTTGGCTGCATCGAGAGAAACCGGTTTCTCCTTGCCGCAGCCATTAAAAAAGGGACCCTGAGGTCCCTTTTTCCTGACACGTAAGCAATGCTTACTTAGCCAGAGCCTCTTTCGCTTTTTCTACCAGGGCAGTAAATACTACCTTGTCGAATACAGCGATATCGGCCAGGATCTTACGATCAATCTCAACAGACGCCTTCTTCAGACCGTTGATGAAACGGCTGTAAGACATGCCGTTCTGACGAGCAGCAGCGTTGATACGGGCGATCCACAGCTGACGGAACTGACGCTTTTTCTGGCGACGGTCACGGTAAGCGTATTGACCAGCCTTGGTAACAGCTTGAACTGCTACGCGATAGACACGACTGCGGGCACCGTAGTAGCCTTTAGCCTGCTTGAGTACTTTCTTGTGACGAGCACGAGCGGTAACACCGCGTTTTACACGAGCCATTTTTTAACTCTCCTTCCCAATTAAGCGTACGGCAGCATGGTTTTGATCTGAGCAACGTCAGACTTAGCAACCATCTGTTTGGAGCGCAAATGACGCTTACGCTTAGTAGACTTCTTGGTCAGGATGTGACGCAGGTGTGACTGCTTGCGCTTGAAACCGCCGGAGGCAGTTTTCTTAAAACGCTTAGCGGCACCCTTATTGGATTTCAGCTTAGGCATTTGAAACTCCGCATTGTTAATAAAAAAATAGAACTGCAAGGCGAACAAAATCAGCCCGGTCAGCGACCGAGCTGATTTAATTACTTGGAAGCCTTACTGTTTCTTCTTTGGTGCGAGGACCATCACCGCTTGACGACCTTCCACTTTAGGGAAAGCCTCGACCACTGCAATCTCTGCCAAATCGTCTTTAATACGGTTCAACAGTTTGATGCCGAGATCCTGGTGGGCCATTTCGCGACCACGGAAACGCAGCGTAACTTTCGCTTTGTCTCCATCTTCCAAGAAGCGAGTCAGGTTGCGTAGTTTTACCTGATAATCGCCATCATCGGTTCCAGGACGGAATTTGACTTCCTTAACCTGAATCCGCTTGGTCTTTTTACGCTGTTCCTTCTGGTTTTTAGCCTGTTCGTAAAGGAACTTACCGTAGTCCATAATCCGGCAAACCGGTGGCTCCGCGTTTGGACTGATCTCTACCAGATCCAAACCGGCTTCTTGTGCAAGTTCCGCGGCCTCACGACCTGAAACGATACCTGCTTGCTCACCATCAACACCAATCAGACGAACTTCACGAGCGCGAATTTCACCATTGATTCGAGTTTGGTCCTTGGCCGGACCTTGCTTCTTTCCGCCTTTTATAGCTTATTCCTCCAGCAATTGCAGACTACGGTCACTGACTTCATCTGTGATGCGGGCAATCAAGTCTTCGACTTTAAACTTACCCAGGTCAGCGCCATCGCGTGTACGCACTGCCACTTCGCCGTTTTCGACTTCTTTGTCACCAACGACCAATAAATAAGGCGTGCGCTTTAAAGTATGTTCGCGAATTTTAAAGCCAATCTTCTCGTTTCTCAAGTCTGCTTTCACTCTAATTCCAGCATTTTTGAGAGCTTCTGCGACTTTTTGAACATATTCTGATTGTTTGTCAGTAATGTTCATCACGACGGCTTGTGTCGGAGCCAGCCAGGTCGGGAATCGACCGGCGTACTCTTCAATCAAAATTCCGATGAAACGTTCCAGAGAGCCCAGAATGGCACGGTGAATCATCACCGGGGTTTTACGGCTGTTATCTTCAGCAACGTAACTGGCACCCAAACGCTCAGGAAGAGCGAAGTCTAACTGAATGGTGCCGCACTGCCAAGCTCTATCCAGACAATCGTGCAAAGTAAATTCGATCTTCGGACCGTAGAACGCCCCTTCGCCCGGCTGCAGTTCGTAGGCGATGTCGTTGGCCTTCAGCGCGTCCATCAGCCCCTGCTCGGCGCGATCCCACATCTCGTCAGTGCCCACCCGCTGTTCCGGACGGGTCGACAGCTTAACGGCGATGCTGGCGAATCCAAAGGTTTCGTAGGTGTCATACACCATACGAATGCAATCGGTCACCTCGGACTGCACCTGCTCTTCGGTACAGAAGATGTGGGCGTCATCCTGAGTGAAACCACGAACCCGCATCAGGCCGTGCAGCGCACCGGACGGTTCGTTACGGTGGCAACAGCCAAATTCCGCCATACGCAGCGGCAGATCACGGTAGGATTTCAGACCCTGGTTGAAGATCTGAACGTGACCGGGACAGTTCATCGGTTTGATGGCGTATTCACGCTTCTCAGACTCGGTGGTGAACATGTTGTCGGCGTACTTGTCCCAGTGGCCTGACTTCTCCCACAGCACCCGATCCATCATCAGCGGGCCTTTCACCTCCTGGTAGGTGAATTCGGACAGCTTGGTACGAACAAACTTCTCCAGCTCCAGGTACACGTTCCAGCCATCGTTGTGCCAGAACACCATACCCGGTGCTTCTTCCTGCCAATGGAACAGATCCAGCGCCTTACCGATTTTACGGTGATCACGCTTGGCGGCTTCTTCCAGACGGTTCAGGTGCGCTTTAAGCTGCTTCTTATCCGCCCAGGCGGTGCCATAGATGCGTTGCAGCATCTTGTTGTCGGAGTTACCGCGCCAGTAGGCACCGGCAACGTTCATCAGCTTAAAGTGGTGACAGTGCTTCATGTTGGGCACGTGAGGGCCACGGCACATGTCGATGTACTCTTCGTGATGGTAGAGTCCTGGCTTGTCATCACGGCTGACGTTTTCATCGAGAATCTCGATTTTATAAGTCTCGCCGCGAGCTTCAAAGGTGTCACGTGCTTCCTGCCAGCTGACTTTCTTCTTGATGACGTCGTAGTTGGTCTTTGCCAGGGTCTGCATCCGCTTCTCAAGCGCATCCAGATCTTCCTGGGTCAGTTTCTGTTCCAGATCGATGTCGTAGTAGAAGCCGTTGTCGATGGTGGGGCCGATGGCCATTTTGGCTTCAGGCCACACCTGCTTAATGGCGTGGCCAAGCAGGTGGGCGCAGGAGTGACGGATGATCTCCAGACCATCTTCATCCTTGGCGGTAATGATGGACAGCTCACTGTCTTGGGTCATTACTTCACAGGCATCGACGCGCTCGCCATTGATGCGACCAGCCACACAGGCTTTCGCCAGGCCAGGACCGATGTCCAGGGCCACATCCATAACAGAAACAGGGTTGTCGAATTGACGTTGACTACCGTCAGGCAGGGTAATTACAGGCATAGGACTCTCCACAGTGGTGATCCACACAAAAGATCACATGTTTGAATAGTAAAATTAGAGCGGCAAATCCGTGGGTTATCTGATGCGTCTGGTATCTACCTTACGGGGTAAACAGAGCAGCGCAGTGCAACCCAGGGCGCCGGCGAAAGCGTAGTATAGGAATCTGATGGTCGGTTTACAAACCCTTTAGCCTGGCAACCCTTTATTTACCAACAGTTTCATAGGCGGTGCCGGTAAATTAGGGGATCGAGGAGGCGATTGTGCGGTAGAGACCAGTGCTATGGCATACACTTGCTAAAGGAGCCACAGACCGGAGCTCGCCATGAGAACCGACGCCTTCTTTAAACGCATTCAATGTCCACACTGCGGGTCTCAGACCTCGGTGTCGGTGGACGCCAGCGGCGGCGATCAGGAGTATTACGAAGATTGCCAGGCCTGCTGTAATGCCATCCACCTGCAGTTGTGGGTCGATGAGCAAAAGCAGTCGTTAAAGCTGTTCGTCGATGGCGACGACGAACAGCTGTATTAGCCGCAATCAGGCCAGGCCGCGCTGGGAAAGCACCCGCTCAACGGTATCGACTATCGCCTGGGTCTGGCTGTCGATCTCGATATTGAGTTCATCGCCGACCCGGCGTTCGCCCAGGGTGGTGACCGCCAGGGTTTCCGGAATCAGATGAATTTCAAAGCCGTCCTCTCTGGTGCTACCAACCGTCAGGCTGCAGCCGTCGATGGCAACAAAGCCTTTATGGAGGATGTACTTCATCCAGGCCGGATCCACGGTCAGAGAAAAGGTGCAGTTGGTGTCGGTTTTATCGATGGCGTCGATGCGAGCCAGGGTGTGAACGTGACCGGACACCACATGGCCTCCGACCTCTTTACCAAATACCAGTGACCGCTCAATATTCACCTTGTCGCCGGCGCCGAGATCCTTAAGGTTGGTAACCCGCAGGGTCTCTTCCATTACATCAAAAAAGACTTTATCATCATCCAGTTCAGTAACGGTCAAACACACACCGTTGTGGGCCACGCTGGCGCCCACCACCAATTCCTTTCTGAAGGCCTCAGGTATCTGTACTGCAAAAGTACGTAGTCTATCCTTCTCAGTAATGGCCGCTACTCGCGCTTTGGTCTGAACAATTCCAGTAAACATATAACTCCAATAATTCAGTCGTACCGGACCGTACAATATGCACAGCCGCCTCTATCAGGTAAAAAACCTCATACGCCTCGCCCTACCCGTTCTCGCCGCTCAACTGGCTCAGACCATGATGGGCTTTATCGATACCGTGATGGCCGGAAGGGTCAGTGCCACCGACATGGCCGCCGTGGCCATCGGCACCAGCATCTGGTTACCGACCATCCTGTTCTTTGCCGGTATCTTAATGGCATTGACCCCTATGGTGGCGCATCTGCATGGCGCCAGGCAAGAAGATAAAATTCGGCCCCTGGTGCACCAGGGGATCTACATGGCACTGCTGTGCGGTGTGGTGGCGATGGGGGTTTTCAGCCAGGCAAACTGGGTTTTAGCACAGATGGATCTGGATCCGCAGCTGTTTGCGCTCAGTCAGGGCTACATTGAGGCAGTTTTGTGGGGTGCCCCGCCCTTTTTGCTGTTCCAGGTGTTGAGAAATTTCAGCGAAGGCCTCTCCTGGACCCTGCCCTCGATGATCATCGGCTTCATAGGCCTGGCGGTGAATATCCCTGCCAACTACATCATGATATACGGTCACCTGGGCTTTCCCGCCATGGGCGGTGCCGGCTGTGGCGTGGCGACGGCCATCGTATTCTGGGCCATGTTCCTGTCGATGGCTGCCTATGTGTTGTGGGCGAAAAAGTTCCGCCACATGAAGATCTTCAGCCATTGGGGCAAGGTAGACAGTGAGACCCAAAAAGGGATTTTCGGCCTGGGGTTACCCATCGCCCTGGCACTGTTCTTCGAGGTGACCCTGTTTGCCATTGTCGCCGTGGCCATCGCGCCCCTGGGGGCCGTCACCGTTGCCGGCCATCAGGTGGCGGCGAACTTCTCCGGGCTGATCTTCATGCTGCCACTGGCACTCGGGATGGCGGTGACCATTCGTGTAGGCTACTACCTGGGACAGGACAAACCGGAAACCGCCGCCATGGTGGCCAAACTCGGCCTGCAGGTCGGTCTGGTGATCGCGGTCATCACCGCCAGCTTCACTGTCCTCGCCCGCGATACCATTGCACAGCTGTACAGCTCGGACCCCCAAGTGCTGCTGCTGGCCGGACAGTTGATGTTCCTGTGCGCCATCTATCAGTTCTCCGATACCGTACAGGTAGTGGCTGCCGCCAGCCTGCGCGGCTACAAAGACACGACGGCCCTGTTATGGATCTCACTGTTTTCCTATTGGGGAGTGGGCTTGTCCACCGGCCTGGTGTTGGGCCTGACCGATTGGCTGGCAGCCCCGATGGGGGCGGCCGGATTCTGGATCGGCTTTATCAGCGGTCTGTCCACAGCGGCGCTGCTGCTGAAGTGGCGACTGGTGGTGATTCAACGGCGGCTGCGGCTGACCACAGAGTTGCCACAATGATGCAAAATCCACCTGCTGAGGACAATGTTTAGTCAAACAGACACTTAACCTGAACATTGGGGTTGTCAATGACGGCGTCAGCCCCTAGTATCTAGCCATCGCTTAGCGAGACGCGTCTGTAACTCAGCTGGTTAGAGTGTCACCTTGACATGGTGGAAGTCGGTGGTTCGAGTCCACTCAGACGCACCAGCGATACAACCGTAGCTCAGTTGGTTAGAGCACTACCTTGACATGGTAGGGGTCGGTGGTTCAAATCCACTCGGTTGTACCACATTCCGAAAGCCCGCACAGAGATGTGCGGGCTTTTTTGTTGGCCTCTATCCGGCGGTGCCGGCGTAAAAAGTAGACTGGCGGAACAGGTGCTCACCGGTGTTCACATCCACCACCACGAAGCGTATCGGTGTCTGTGTCTCCCGGGCGTCTTCCGTCAGTGCTACCGTCAGGACATGGGTCTGGTGCTCCCCCGGTGCCACGGTCATGTAGGCATCACCTTCGATAGCCAGGCTGTAAACCCCCTGGACGATGATGCCGTAGGTTCGCGGCTGCTGAGTCTTGTTGAGCGCCTTAAATTTGAAGGTATTTTCTGCAAAGCCAGCGCTGTTGACCCGGTACAGGGCCTGACGATCACGAATCACGTTCACCTCAAAGCTGGTTCGAGCATTGGACCAGGCCATGATGGCCAGGATTGTCAGCAGCACCCCTACCCCATACCCCAGATAACCGGTGGCCGAGCGCCCGCCCTGTCGCGATGAAGTGAAACGGATCAAGCCTTTCGAATAATTGAAGCGATCCATGGTCTGGTCACAGGCGTCGATGCACAGGCCGCAACTGATACAGGGATACTGGAGTCCGTCGCGGATGTCGATGCCCACCGGACAGACCTGGACGCACAAATCGCAATCCACGCAGTCCCCCAACTGAGACGAGAGATTCTGACCGCGTTTCCGTGGCCCCCTGGATTCCCCCCGGGCGGCATCGTAACCAAGAAGGCGGGTGGTATCATCGAACATTACCGACTGGAACCGGGCATAGGGGCAGATGTGCTGGCACACCTTCTCCCGCAGCCATCCGGCGTTCACATAGGTGCAGAGGGTAAAAAACCACACCCAGGCCTGCACCGTCAGCGAGGCGTGCCCTTGGAAAAATGCCGGATACAGCTTTGCTACGGGAACAAAATAGGACACGAAGGTCAGGCCGGAAGCCAGTGACAACGCCAACCATAAACCATGTTTAAGCCCCTTTTGGACGATCTTGTTGCCACTCCAGGGCTGAGCATCCAAAGCCCGGCTGTGGCTATGGGAGCCCTCGATACGGCGTTCCAGCCAGTTAAACATCAGGGTCCACACCGTTTGCGGGCAGCTGAAACCACACCAGATGCGACCGTACAACTTGGTGACGGTAAACAGCACAAAGGCAGCCAGGATAAACAGCAGAGCCACAATCATCAGGTCCTGGGGGAACAGCGACAGCGAAAACAGATCCAGTCGCTGCTGCCCCAGGTCGAAAAGGATCGCCTGGTGGCCCTGGTAACGCAGCAGAGGCAGCAGCAGGAACAGCCCGACCAGACCGAAATTCAGGCCGCGCCGAATCCGTTGCAGCCTGCCACTCTGTTCCCTGATGTAGATTTTGCCTTCGGAGACGCCACTCCTGAAAACAACCCTTTGATTAGACGCGGATACGGGTTTCACGATAACTCCAGAAAGTGCTGAACCTTTCGAGAGTGTACGGGCCCCACCTGTCATTCATAGATACAATAAAATAAATTATAATAGGGACAGATAAAAGCCTCGAGGCAGCACCATGTCGAAATTCCTGTACCAGCAGTTGGCGGATTCTCTGAGTGACCGCATCCAGTCCGATGTGTGGTTGCCCGGTGATCGGCTGCCGTCGATCCGCCAGCTCAGTGAGCAGCACCGGGTAGCCAAGATCTCCGTGCAAAAGGCGCTGCACGCACTGGAGGCCGCCGGCCTGGTGGAAGCCCGCCCCCGGTCCGGCTATTTTGTCGCCCGGCGCAAGCCGGTCGACACCCCGCCTCAAACCAATTTTGTGCAAAAGCCACCCCAACTGATCCAGGTGCCGGAGATATTTCACGAAATCATGGCCCGCAGTGCGGCATTTGACCTCTGCCCCTGGGCACCGCTTCCCGAGCCCCAACCGAGCTTGGAGCGGCTCAATCGTCACCTGGGACGCGCCATGCGCCAGCAAACTAAACAGAAGGCATTTTATTACACCGGCCCTGAGGGCAACCTGGCATTGAGACAGCAGATCCAGAGCCATTACCGCAGTCGCCAATGCTCCCTGGATGCGAACGACATCTGCATTACCTCCGGGTGCCAGAATAGCCTGTTCCTGGCGTTGATGAGCTGTTGCCAGCCCGGTGATGTGGTGGCGGTGGAGAGCCCGGCATTTTATGGCGTGTTGCAACTGCTTCAGCAGTTAAAGTTAAAAGTAGTTGAAGTGCCGGCCTCGCCAACCCGGGGGCTCAGTGCCGATGCACTGCAACAGGTACTGGAGCAGTGGGACGTACGAGCCTGTGTGGTGACCCCCAACTACGCCACCCCGACCGGCGCCTGCATGCCGGCCTCTGAGAAGCGGCGACTGGTCGAGTTGACCCGCAGTCACGACTTTATCCTGATAGAGGACGACATCTACGGCGACCTGGGCTTTCACTTTCAGCCGGAGCCGCTGAAGCGATATGACCGGGATGGACGAGTCATTCTGTGCAGCTCATTTTCCAAGTCCCTGTCCCGGGATCTGCGCATTGGCTGGATCTGTGGCGGCCGCTACCATGACCGCATCGTCCACCTAAAGCTGATTAATCAACTGGCCAGTGGCCAGGCGCTGCAGGAAGGGCTGGCCAGTTTTATGGCCGAAGGACACTTTAAGCGGCATCTGGTGCATCAACGCCAGCAGTTAAAGCACAATCGTGATCGGCTGCTTCAGGTGTTGAACCAACAGTGGCAGGTGCCGTTTCACTGCACCGTTCCTGAAGGCGGCCTGTCGTTGTGGATTGAGCTGGCGCGCAACCAGGACACCAAGGCCCATTACCAGAGCCTGCTGGCCAATAACATCGTCATCGCCCCCGGCGCCCTGTTCTCCGCCGGTGGCCAGTACGATCACTATCTAAGACTGAGCTTTGCCCATCCGCCTATCGGTCCCCGCTACGATGCTCTGATGCTGCTAGACCGGGCGTTTTCAGCATCAGGCTGAGAAGATGGTTCGACGGACGGTGCGCCGTTGATCGCGATCAATGACACACAATTTATTTTGCCCCCCCCGCCGAAGTGGGCATAAAATAAACAGTGAGAATTCACAGAGGCGGTGTGCCATTCCCCACGGCATCTGCCCATGGACTGACAGGAGGAAAATATGAATCTGTTTCCCCGTGAATCTCTGTTTGACTTCTGGCCACTGATGGAACGCCGGCGCGAACACGGCGACGAAGCATCAGCTTCTCTGGGGATGCCACGCATCGACATCGTTGAAGAGCAGGATCACTATCTGCTCAGTGCCGATCTGCCCGGCGTCAACAAAGAGGACGTGGCCATTACCCTGGCCGACGGCGTGCTGCGCATTGAAGCCCGGCGTCACCAGGAACAGAAGGTGCAAGAGAAGCACTTTATCCGTAAGGAGCGCCATGAAGGGGTCTTCATCCGTAACATCGAGGTAGGCGACCAGCTCAACGTCGATGACATCGATGCTCACTTCGATAACGGCGTACTGACACTGACCCTGCCGAAACTGGAACCAAAAGCTGCGGTACCGGATCGGGTTGAAGTGCACTAGCAATGACCACTACACAAGAGCTGCTCCGGCAGCTCTTTCTTCTGGTATCGATGAATTAAACAGTGATCAGCCAGGGTGACAACAGCCACAATTCGCCTTAAAATTCGAGTCCTTACTCTAAAATCGAATGTCTGTTTGAGGCGCCAATGTTAGTCCGCCGTCCCTGCCGCGGTTTTACCCTGATCGAACTGGTGGCAGTCATCATCGTTGTGGCCATATTGGCCGCCACAGCCCTTCCCCGCTTTACCAGCTTGGCTCCGGAAGCCCACCAGGCGGTGTATCAAGCAGCCTTTTCCGATTTCCGGTCGGCCGTAGGGCTGTATCACAGTGGCTGGCTGGCCAACGGCAGCCAGGGCGCCGTTACCGATCTCGCCAGCTTTGGCGAAGGTAACGTCGACAGCAACGAGCAGGGCTTCCCCGCCGGCATCAACTATAACGGTACCCTGACCGGCACCAACTGCGGCGAATTGTGGACCGGTCTGCTGAACTCGGATCTGACCACCAGAACCGCCACCGACGGCAGTTTTGACGGCAACACCAGCACCCCGATCAAATACTGGTATCGTTCCGATCCGTCCGCCTGCTACTACATCTACGTCGGTGAGAAAAACGACACCGGCGTCGACCTGCCTACGTTGACCTATACGCTGGAAACCGGCCAGACCGAGATCAACATGGCCTCCTACAGCAACGGCAGCTAGAAAGGCCGATTAATTACCCCCACCATTTGCAGGGTCAACTAAGCTGAGTAGGGTTTAGTTGGCCCTTTTGCTTTGGAGGCGGGTATGCGCACCCTGATCGCCCTTGTTTTTTTGCTATTGACCGGCCAGGTTCTGGCGCAGGAAAGTTGTGACTCCTGTCATGCCAAGGTGACGCCGCTTATCGTTGAAGACTGGAAGAACAGCCGCCATTTTGACAACGAAATCGGCTGCGATATGTGCCACGAAGGCGAACACAGCAGTGCCGAGGACGTGGGCAACCTTAGCACCATTACCGCCGAGACCTGTGGCGCCTGTCACGGTGAACGGCTGGAACAGTTTTCCAAAGGCAAGCACGCCCTGTCCTGGGCGTCGGTCAATGCCATGCCCACCACCCATGCGCTTCCCATGGCGCTTAATCAGGGCATGAAAGGCTGCACCGGCTGTCACAAGCTGGGCCTGAAGAGTGACGAGGAGATTGCCGCCCTGAAGCAGGCCGGCAGCCAGTTCGGCCACGCCTCCTGCGATGCCTGCCATACCCGCCACACCTTCTCGGTGAAAGAAGCCCGGGAGCCCCAGGCTTGCCAAACCTGCCATATGGGGTTTGATCATCCGCAGTGGGAGATGTGGTCGTCGTCCAAGCACGGGGTTCGCTATCTGCTGAAACAAAACGGCACCCTGCCGGAGTCTACCCCCGCGCCGACCTGCCAGACTTGTCATATGGTCGATGGCGACCACGAGGTACGCACCGCCTGGGGTTTCCTGGCCGTTCGTCTGCCGTTATCGGATGACCCGCAGTGGAAGGCCGATCAGGTCACCATCTTGCAGGCATTGGGCGTGCTGGACAGCAAGGGCGAGCCGACGCCGCGCCTTGAGGTGATCAAAGCCGCCGATGTGGCCAGGCTAACCAAGGAAGACTTCGACCGTGAGCGCAACAAGATGCTGAAAGTCTGCGGCGACTGCCACTCCGCCAATTTTGCCAAAGCGGAACTGGATAAGGCCGATGCGCTGATTCGGGATCTGGATCATCTGCTGGCCGAGGGGATTCGCGAGATCGCCGCCCTGTATCAGGAAGGGGTACTGACCAAGCCCGAGTCCTACGCCGAGGCGTTCCCGGACCTGCTGACCTTCCATGATGCCCCCACCAGCATCGAACAAACGCTGTTTGAGATGCACCTGAAGCACCGAATGCGCGGCTTCCAAGGGGCCTTCCATGCCAACCCGGATTACGCGCTGTGGTACGGCTGGAGCGAAATGGTCCGGGATCTGCAGGAGATCAAGGAGAAAGCCGAAGAGATGCGCCGCAGCCACAGCCAGGCCAAGGCCCACTAATCGAACCCATGCCCGGTGGCTGCGCCTCAATGCAGTGGCCGGGCCTGTTTAGATCGGCTCATTACTGTATTGGTGCAGTCTAAGGTGGGCCATCTGCGGCGCTGCCACTTCATCGACCCAACGTTGCCAACTGAATGGCCAGATGGCCGGGTCTCCGTCCGGGTCCAGGTACCAGCTTTGACAAACTCCCAACCAGACCGTGTCTTTCATAGCGGTTTTAAGTGTATGGTTAAACGCCTCCATGGCACTGGTGCGGGCGCTGACGGCATCAAAATGGCGTTGCTGCCACTGCTGAATCAACTGCAGCAGGTAATCCATCTGGACTTCACTCATGGCGATGACCGAGAAGTTGCCTATGGGGGTATTGGGCCCCAGCATCAGGAACAGATTCGGAAAGCCGGGAATCAACATCGAACGATACGCCTGGACCTTGTGGCGCCATTGCTGCTCTATGGTCCCCCCCTCCTCGCCGATTACGACCATCGGCCGCATAAACTCAAGTGGAACACCCGCTCAAAGTAGGCCTGAATCTCTTCGCCGCCAGCGAAACGGCGGCGCCAATCCGGGTTAGGTGCAAAGGAGTAGCTGTAAAAATGCGACGGCACATCGCACGCCACCCCGGGGTAGCGGTTTTCACGCCAGGCGCCCCCCAGGCCGGCGCGTTTTTCCAGGATCACCAGGTCGGTGATCCTTGCCTGCCTGAGCTTAATGGCGGTCAGAATCCCGGTCATGCCCGCACCGGCAATCACCACCCGAGGCTGTCGTCGTATGGCATTGCTGTGCGGTAGTTTGGCGCCTAGAGTCATCATTGTCCCCTGTGAGTGGCGCGCGCTCCGAGCATCAGGTGGTTACCAAAACTAACCGCCGGACGCCGATTTTGGAATGGCCGTAGCGGTCGGCCATTGTGATTCTCGGCCAAAGCCACTAGGGTAATGGTCTCAAGGAGGACACATGGACAGTGTTAAAGTGATTCGGAACGCCATCGGCGCCGTTGCTCCCCTGGGGCTGAATGTTGGCCAAATGCTGCGCCGCGTTGGCCTGACGACCAGGGACTTGGAGAATGACGCCAGCCCCATCTCCCGGTGGCAACACGTCGATTTTTACCGTCAACTGGCAGAGCAGAGCAAAGACCCGGGCATCGGCCTGAGGCTGGGGCAAGGGTTTCGTATCGAAAGCTACGGGGTACTGGGTTACGCCATATTGGCCGCTCCGGATTTTCGCGCCGCCCTCGATGTAGTCTGCAAATACGCCAACCTGACCTTTACCCTGTTTGATTTCGATTACCTCATCGATGAGCAAGGGGTCAAACTGCGCCTTGGTGGCCAGCCACTCAGTGAGGCTCGGCTGCATCAGGTGTTCTCCGATCGGGACCTGGCCGCCATCAAGCAGGTGGGTGACTCCCTGTTCGGGCCTGAATTTTCGCCTGTTGCGCTAAAACTCAATCACCGCGGAAGCGATAACATCGACTATCAAGCCCATTTTGGCTGCCCGGTGGAGTTTGGTCACGATTGCAACGAGATCTGGTTCAGCCCGGTATGGCTGGATCGGCCCATGCCGGATCGGGATCAGGCCGCTTTTGCCCATTGCCTGACTCGTTGCGAAGCCCGGAGCCTGGCGCTGACCCACAATGATCTTGCGGCCCGGATCGACGCTCACTTAAAGCGTCAACCGTTTCTGATGCCGACATCGTCGCAGATGGCTGCGCTACTGGGCATCGCCGAGCGCACCATGCGCCGCAGACTGGCGCAGCACAAGCTAAGCTACCGCCAACTGCTGAGCCGGCACCGCATCAGCCAAGCCAGAGAGATGTTAAGACAAGGAGAGCGGGTCGACGACATTGCCGACTGGCTGGGGTACAGCGAAACGGCGAATTTCTCCAACGCCTTTAAGCGCTATACCGGCGAAAGCCCGACCCATTATCGTCAGCGCCATTGTCCGGCCCGGCCCTTGCGATAAACCGATAAGGCACCATAAAAAGTCAGGCAAAAAAAAGCGAGGCATCAAGCCTCGCTTTTTGGGAATCGCTCCGGCTTAAAACACCTCGTTGCCGGTTTTCTCCCCCTTCATGTACGCCTTGATGTTCCCCAGTGTGGTCTCGGCAATCTGATCCAACGCCAGATCGGTAAAGTAGCCCTGGTGGCCGGTAACCAGCACGTTCGGGTAGCTCAGCAGCAGACCAAACACGTCATCGTGAATCACCTGTCCGGACAGATCGCGGAAGAACAGGTCCCCCTCCAACTCGTACACATCCAGGCCCAGATAACCCAGCTTACCGCTTTTCAGTGCCTCAATGGCGTCGGAGGCGTTCACCAATGCGCCCCTAGAGGTGTTGATCAGCATTACGCCAGACTTCATCTTGGCGAAGGCATCGCGATTGATCATATGGTTGCTTTCCGGTGTCAGCGGACAGTGCAGGCTGATGACATCGGATTGCTGATACAGGGTATCCAGATCCACATAGGTGGCCCCCAATTCGGTGACCACATCGTTCGGGTAAGGGTCGTGGCACAGGATCTTACAACCAAAGCCACTCAGGGCACGAATGGTGGCCTGGCCAATTTTACCGGTTCCGATGATGCCGACGGTTTTACTGGACAGGTTGAACCCCAGCAGCCCTTCCAGGTTAAAGTTGTGTTCACGAATTCGAGAGTAAGCCTTGTGCAGCTTCCGGTTAAGGCACAGCAACATGGCTACCGCGTGCTCGGCAACGGATTCCGGTGAATAGCCCGGTACCCGGCTGACCACAAAACCACGGCGCTTGGCTTCATCCAGATCGATGTTGTTAAAGCCGGCGCAGCGCAGGGCGATCATTTTAATGTTGGCTTTGTCCAGTTGCGACAGCACATCAACATCAACCATGTCGTTAACGAAGCAGGAGATCGCATCGTAGCCCTCCACCAACTTGGCGGTGTTAGCCGTTAACTGGGTTTTGTAAAAATCCAGCTCGAAGCCATACTTGCTGTTGGCGGCGTTCATGGAATCCTTGTCGTAGGATTTACTGCTGAACACGGCAATACGGGCTTTGGTCATTTTAGGGTCCTCGCGTGGAATGGAATACGCTTATTATGGCCCATATTGCACCGTCTCAGTGCGCAGGGATTAAGCGGTCAGCCATTTCGGTTTTAATTTTACTTGCCATGCTACCCTGCTCTCATTAGTATTACGACCCGTTCGGTACTGCTTGGTCAGTATTTAACTATACACCTGTAGCTCAGCTGGTTAGAGCACCACCTTGACATGGTGGGGGTCGGTGGTTCGAGTCCACTCAGGTGTACCAATTTCGCGTCTGTAACTCAGCTGGTTAGAGTGTCACCTTGACATGGTGGAAGTCGGTGGTTCGAGTCCACTCAGACGCACCAAATTGCAAAAGCCCGTCCTTCGTGACGGGCTTTTTGCGTTTTTCACGCCGTTTTTCTCATCCAGAGGCCGTTTTCCCCTTCCACCCTGCCTGGCCGATGTCATAGCGATGTCTCATCTCGCAGCCATAATCGGTACCGGGTCATCCCCTCGACTTTGGCTACACTGAATTGACTACAAAAGAACAACGGACTGCCAATGATAAAACGGAACGCTCAGACTCTGTCCCTTTCCGGTACCGACACCGCCAGCAAACGCCGGGAGCTCACCGATTACTTCCGTACCACCTGGGAGTTGTACGAATCCCTGTTTGAGGTGATCAACAACGATGAGGCGTTTTTCCTGAAGCCCGAGCCGCTGAGGCACCCGCTGGTGTTCTACTTCGGCCACACGGCCACCTTTTTTATCAACAAATTGACTCTGGCGAAATGGCTGCCGCAGCGGATTAACCCCAGGTTTGAGTCAATGTTTGCCGTGGGCGTAGATGAGATGTCCTGGGACGATCTGGATGACACTCACTACCAGTGGCCCCGAATAGACGAGGTTCGACAATACCGGGATCAGGTTAAAGAGGCTCTGCTGCATGTCATCGACACCATGCCTTTAACCCTGCCCATTACGCCGGACTCTCCGGCCTGGGTGATCCTGATGGGCATTGAACACGAACGCATCCACCTGGAAACTTCGTCGGTGATCATTCGACAGTTGCCCCTGGAGCACATAAGCCCTCACCCTCAATGGCCCGCCTGCCCCCTAACCGGCATCGCCCCCGACAATGATCTGGTGAGAGTCGAAGGCGGCCCCCTGACTCAGGGGCGGTGCCCAGACCGAGACAGTTATGGCTGGGACAATGAGTATGGTCGCCAACAGGTGCAGTTGGAGTCGTTTCAGGTGTCCCGCTTTCTGGTTTCCAACCAGGAGTTTCTGGAATTCGTCCAGTCCGGTGGTTACCAGCAGCACCGCCACTGGTGCGACGAAGGCCAGGCCTGGCTAAAGTTCACCGGAGCACGCCACCCTAGATTCTGGCAGCCCCGGGACGACCTATGGTTGCAGCGCAATCTGACCGAACTGGTGCCCTTGCCCATGAACTGGCCGGTGGAGGTCAACCAGCTGGAAGCCAAGGCGTTTTGCAACTGGAAGGCGGCCCGGATCAAACAACCTTTGCGCCTGCCCACCGAAGCGGAGTGGCAGAAACTGCGACAAAGAGTTGAGGACAACAACCCCGACTGGGCATCCATACCCGGCAATCTGTTGCTGGATAAATGGGCCTCCTCCTGCCCGGTTGACCAATTCGACCACAACGGCATTTTCGATGTAGTGGGGAATGTCTGGCAGTGGACCGAAACCGCCATCGACGGATTCAGTGGCTTCGAAGTCCATCCGCTCTACGACGATTTTTCAACCCCGACCTTCGACGGCAAACATACTCTGATGAAAGGCGGTTCCTGGATCTCCACCGGCAACGAAGCCCTGGCCGATTCCCGTTACGCGTTTCGTCGTCACTTTTATCAACACGCGGGGTTCCGCTACGTGATCTCTCATCAACCGGTGGCTGACACTCAGTACACCAACACCTACGAAACCGACGCACTCATCGCCCAGTATCTGGAGTTTCATTACGGCCCCAGCTACTTTGAGGTGGCAAACTTTCCAAAGGCCGTGGTCAATCTCATCACCCCTCATATTCGCCAACAATGCCGGGCTCTGGACATCGGCTGCTCTGTGGGCCGGGCCAGCCTGGAGCTGTCCCGTCGGTTCGAACAGGTCGATGGCATCGACTTTTCGGCCCGGTTTATTCAACAGGCCTATGAGTTACTGCAGCGGGGTGAGAAGCGCTACACCGTCACCAGTGAAGGGGATCTGGTGGATTACAAGCAGGTCACCCTGAGTCAACTGGACTTTCCCGAGCCGCCGACCAACGTGCGCTTTGTTCAGGGCGACGCCTGCAATCTCAAACCCCAGTTTGATGGCTATGATCTGGTGCTGGCGTCCAACCTTATTGATCGTCTGGCCAACCCGAGGCTGTTTCTCAATACCATTCCGGCGCGCATCAACGACGACGGTCTGCTGGTGATCGTCAGCCCCTACACTTGGCTGGAGGAGTTTACTCCCAGGGAACACTGGTTGGGCGGGCTGAAGGTGAATGGCGAAACCTACACCACCGATCAGGCATTGCAGGAGATCCTCGGCAGCCAGTTTGAACTGGTGCAGCAACACCAGGTGCCGTTCGTCATTCGGGAGACCGCCAGAAAATTTCAGCATACCCTGGCTCAAATGAGTATCTGGAGAAAAATTAACAACTAACTGGAGAGTTTGTCGGCAGTCGCCCGAGCGGGCATTGCACCCTGACAAAGGTTAGGGTGTAATTCCTCCCCCTGTTCACGACTGCCTGGCTGCCATGCACCCTCTCAAACGTACGCTTTTCGGACGCCTGCTGTCGCTGTCCTCTCTGGAGATCCTCGCCGATGTGAACGGACTGACTCTGATTCGGGGCAAAGCGGTACAACAGCTGGAGTGGCATCGAGTGTCCGCCCCGTTGCAGCTCGACAGTGGCTTGCTGTTTACCAGCATCAGCATTGCTGCTGACAGCGTCGAACAGCGCCATTTTTGGCTATCCAAGCCTCAATCCGGTGCCTGGCTTACTGCGGCCAATGCCCTGTGGTTGTCCGCCCGGGCACCGCTGTTAACGCAACAGGCCGCTACCCTGACCGCATCACTTCGACTGGGCTACATGCCCTCCTCCCGCTGGCAACAGTTGACCAAAGACGCCGCACAGATGCGGGCCATGTGGCCAGACTCCCTTAGCTGTGGTGATCTTCCGCAGCGGTACCACAGCGATTTTAACATTATCCAGCAGTTGTCAGAGGCCAACCCGGCGACATTGCGGGCACTTCGCCAGCACAGCGTCGAGACCGAATGTCAGCGCTACCGAGCATTGTTTGATTCCATCGAATCCAACCCCCTGACTGAAAAACAGCGCATCGCCTGCGTCACCAACAATGATCATAACCTGGTGATCGCCGGCGCCGGCAGCGGCAAAACCTCTACCCTGATTGGCCGGGTTGCCTACCTGCTGAAAAGCGGCCAGGCCCAAGCCGACGAGGTACTGGTTCTGGCCTACGGTAAACAGGCGGCCGATGAGCTGTCCCAACGCCTTCGACAGCGTCTTGGCCAACAGGCTTTGGCAGTCACCTGCACCACCTTCCATGCGTTGGGGTTGGCCATCATCCGTCAGACTTGCGATAGCCCGCCCCGGTCGTCGGCCCTGGCCGGTGACGACAAGCTAAGGCAAACCTTTGTCTCCGATCAGATAAGCAACCGATTGAAACAGGTTGAATTTAAGCGCGCTGTGGTGAAAGTCCTGGAGTCCGACCCCAGTCTGCACCCAACTGCCAAGGTGCTGCCTTTGTATCGCCAACTCAAGTCCCGCGGGTTGGATCTCAACGCCCGCTTTCTTTTCTGGCAACAACAAGGGGCGGTAAAACGGTTGCTGGGCCTGTTGACCGACCTGCTGCTGGAGTTTAAGAGCCACCGTGCCCGGCTGGGCTCGGTGCAACAGCGGGAACTCAGCCTGCTGACCCCGCTGCTGATCCCGCTGCTGGAGGCCTATAACCGTCAGCTGCGGCTCAACAATGAGATCGATTACATCGACATGATTGATCACGCCCAGCGTGCGGTACGAAGCGGACGCTTCCCCTGTCGATGGCGCCATCTGTTGGTGGATGAGTTTCAGGATATCTCCCGGCCACGGGCGATGTTACTGCGCAGCCTCAGCCGCGACGCCCGCAGCCTGTTTGCCGTCGGCGATGACTGGCAGTCCATCTACCGTTTCAGCGGCAGTGACGTCAGCCTGATGACCGGCTTCAGCGACTTTTTCGGCCCCACATCCACCACCTTACTGGACAAGACATTTCGCTTTGACGATCAGCTCAATCGACTGGCCTCCGCCTTTATCAGTAAAAATCCGGCCCAGTTGCCAAAAACCATGACCACCCACAAGCTCTCGGCCACGCCGTCACTGACCCTGGTCACGGATCGTCAGCCGCTGACGGAGCTGGTTGCGGCCATCGCCTCGCGGGCCAAGCCGGGTCAGACGGTCTACTTCCTGGCGCGATTCAAATTTCAGCTGCCCGATGCCCAAACCCTCGACGCCCTGGCGAAGCAGTTTCCACAGCTGTCGTTCAGCAGCGACAGTGTCCATGCCAGCAAGGGCAAGCAAGCCGGGATTGTGGTGCTACTGATTCCGGCCGGCGAGCGGCATGGCTTTCCGCCGGAACGGCGCAGCCATCCGGCCAAAGAGGCGATGCTATCTGAAGCGGAATCCTACCCTCATGCCGAAGAGCGCCGACTGTTCTACGTCGCCCTGACCCGGGCCTGCGATCACCTGTATCTGGTCACCGATCCGGACAACCCGGGCCCCTTTGTGTCTGAACTCCGGGCGTTGCAGGAAGATGCGCCGAAAACCCCGCCCAATTGACCAAAAATTAGACATCTCTCCTGGGCGTTGATAGGGTCATGATAAGCCTCTCTCAATCGGATTGCTGCCCATGGAACGGTTTGACGACAGCCTGACAATCGAACAACTCAGTGAACTGCACCTGCTGATTCGATGGGCGCAACCGGTGGCTGCGGCCCACCTACGCCGCTGTCAATTGGGGCTCATCACCCTGGCCGATGCACTGCGGGCGTTTCCGTGGGTCGCCGAGGCGGTTCCCGGCGATCTGACCCTGGCCATCGAGTGTACCGTCCCCGGTTGTCTCCACCGTCTGCAACGCTGTCTGGCCGTCGGTTTGCCCCCCTCTTCGGCGCACGCGCCACGGCAACACACCATCGCGGTCCGCTATGGTGGCGAATTTGGCCCGGATCTGGGCTGGGTGGCCAAGCAGTGTGGCTGTGACGAACAAACGGTAATTCGCCGCCACACCCAGGGTAAGTACTGGGCGGCGTTTGTGGGCTTTCAGCCTGGCTTTGCCTACCTGGAAGGGCTGCCTCCTGAATTGCATCTGCCCAGACGCGCCACCCCGAGGCTGCGGGTGGAACCTGGCAGTGTCGCCCTGGCCAGCCATTACGGCGCCATCTACCCGGCGGCGTCACCGGGAGGCTGGCACATCATCGGTCACACCGATCTGGCGCTGTTCTCACCGTCACGGACGCCACCGGCACTGATTCAACCGGGTGACGAGGTACAGTTCGTCGAGGAAAGCCGTCATGATTAACATCATCAAAGCCGGGCCGCTGATCACCATTCAAGATGGCGGCCGCCACGGCCTGCGGCACCTGGGAGTCACCACGGCCGGCGCCATGGATACCACCGCCTTCGAAGCGGCCAATGCGGTGGCCGGAAACCGGCAGTCGCTGGCTGCATTGGAGATACCGCCGGTTTCTCTGGAGTTGACGACGGACACCCAGGTGGATCTCGCCTACAGTGGCCCGGCCCACGTCATCCACTGTGACAGCCAGGGCCAGTCACAGCCATGGTATCCGAACTGGCGCCACTCACTCAGGCCCGGACAACGGCTCAAGCTATCGCCCACCGGCCAGGGAATGTACGGCTACCTTGCCGTGGCCGGCGGGGTTGAGATTGCCCCCCAACTTGGCAGCGCCGCCACCGATCTGCAGGCCGGCATCGGCGGCATCCACGGGCTGGCGCTGCAGGCCGGCGATCAACTGCCGGTCGGATCCCCACCGACGCACCCACCGCGCCATCGAGGCGTTCGGGTTCCCGACTATGGGACAGCGCTGAGATTTATTGCCGCCACCGCGTTTCGGGGTGAGGTGCCGGCCCATTTCGATTGCCAACTTTCCTCCGATGTCAGTCGCATGGGTGTACGTCTGCGGTGCCCTGACGGCCTGCCCCAGGGCCACAGCAGTTCCTCGGTAGGGGTTTTTGCCGGTGCCATTCAACTGCCACCGGATGGTACGGCCATCATATTGACCGCCGACTGTCAGACTACCGGTGGCTACCCGCTGCTTGGATACCTGGCCCGGGCGGATCTGCCCAAGCTGGTGCAACTGGTTCCCGGCCAACGCTGCCGTCTTTACGCCGTCACTCCGGCACAGGCGGCCACCGCGCTGAAGGAGCACCAATACTGGCGCTATCAGATAGAAAGGGGGTTGTATGCGTCTTGATATCAATGTCGACATTGGCGAAGGCTTTCCTTTCGACGAATCCCTACTGCCCTGGGTCAGCTCTGCCAGCATTGCCTGCGGCGGCCACGCCGGAAACCGGGACAGCATGGAGGAAACGGTGCGACTGTGTGTCAAACACCGCATCCGCATCGGCGCTCACCCGGCCTTTCCCGATCGGGCCCATTTCGGGCGCCAGCCCATGGCCATCGACGCCACAAAACTTCAGCGCAGCTTGTCGCAACAGATCGACCAACTGGAGCAGATCTGTCGCGGTTACCAGGTGGCATTGCATTACGTTAAACCCCATGGTGCC
Organism: Ferrimonas sediminum; assembly: GCF_900100175.1. Taxonomy (GTDB): domain Bacteria; phylum Pseudomonadota; class Gammaproteobacteria; order Enterobacterales; family Shewanellaceae; genus Ferrimonas; species Ferrimonas sediminum. The sequence continues at coordinate 126,458 of NZ_FNEM01000006.1, read as the reverse complement.
CTGTACAACCTGGCAGCTTTTGATGATGAGCTCGCAGGTGTGCTGTGCCGGGCCATCATCGACGGCAACCGTCCGCTGACCCTGATGGGATTATCCGGAAGCCGGTTGCTGACCGAGGCCAGGCGCTTTGGCTTGCCGACTCTGGCAGAGGCCTTTATTGACCGTCGTTACCTGGATGACGGTACTCTGGTAAGCCGCCGCCAGGACAACGCCATCCTGTCTGACCCCGATGAGATCATCGCCCAGCTTGAGCAGTTGGCGCTGCGCGGACAGGTCCAGTCCCAGTCCGGCCGGCTGATCCCGATCCAGGTGGACAGCCTGTGCCTGCACGGCGACGATCCGGATGCGTTGAATCACGCCATGCTGGCTCACAATCATCTGAGGGGGTTGGGGTTTTCAATAGCTTGTGATTGATCTTTAGCATGTGTCGCCTTTATAGTCATATCAATCAACAGGCCTTATTGAATCAATACGATGGACCGACAACAAATAAAATGGGATCAGCAACTTCGATTTCGCCACATCGAGATCATCGCCCTGTGGGAGGGCCGTCTGACCACCAAACACCTGTGCCAGAGTTTTGGCATGGGCCGGCAACAAGCCTCCCGTGACATTAATCGCTACCTGAGTCTGGCGCCCACCGCCCTGAAATACGACACCCGACTGAAAGGTTACAAACCCAGTGCCTATTTCAAACCCAGATTCAGCCAGGGGGAATTCAGTGAGTACCTGCAGTTATTGGCCGAGCAGCAGCAACTGCAGCGCAGTGGTTTTGAGCTACTGGAACTGAACCGGGCCGCCACCGAACTGGTGGCCATTCCCGAGCGCTACGTGGATCCCGCCGTGGTTCGGCTGCTGCTAACGGCAGCAAAAGGGGCGACCCGTGTCAAAGTCCAGTACGCCTCCATCGCCACCGGCCAGATCAATGAGCGCTTGTTTGTGCCCCACACCCTGGTTCATGACGGTTTTCGCTGGCACCTTCGTGGCTATTGCGAACACCACAAACGCTATCTGGATCTGGTGCTGAGCCGCATTCGGGGCCTGCCCAAGCTGTTGTATCGCAGCGATCACAGCCAGGGCTGTGATCTGGACTGGAATCAGTGGCTCGAGCTGACCATAGTGCCCAACCCCATCTTCTCCGCAGCCCAGCAAGAGGTAATCGCCATCGATTACGGCATGGAAGCGGGCAGCCTGAGTATTACCTGTCGTAAAGCCCTGGCGGACTATCACCTGCGTCGGCTGCAGATTTCTACCCCAATCCAGGCGTTTGAACCCAACAGCCAGTTACTGGTGGTCAGTGAGCGCCGGTCGGTGATGGCGCCGGCATCCCGCTAAAGCAACCCTGGGAGGCGCGAGCGGCATCAACCGCGTCGGACAACACCGGCATAAAGGTCAGCACCCCGTCGATGGGGGTCACCCCGGCCTTGGCCAGTGCCTTCATCGGTTGAAACTGCAGGTCGGTGATCACCAGCCGGGTGCCGCTGGAGCGGCACTCCTCAACCAGCCGGTTCAGAGCCGACAAGCCACCGGCATCGAGTACCGACACGCCATTCATAAACAGAATCACGCCGGATTTGCCCCGGGACTGCAGCCGAATCTCGGCAAAGATGCGGTCGGCCGCCGCGAAAAACAGCGGCCCGTTGATTTTCAGGGCGATCCAATCGCCCGGCAAGGGCTGCTCCACGTAGCGACGGTTGTCACTCAGATCATGCAGTCGGGTCATCTCGGCAATCTCTTTCATAAACAGCAGCGCCGCCAATACCATACCGGCGCTGATGGCCACCACCATGTCAAAGGCCACCGTCAGGAAGAAGCAGCACAGCAGCACCAGAACGTCGCTGCCCGGAGCCCGGCGCAGCAGTGCCAACGCCTTTGGGGCTTCACTCATGTTCCAGGCCACCACCAGCAGCAGCGCCGCCATCGCCGGCATTGGCAAGTAGGACAGCGCCCCGGACAACCACAGCAGGGCCAGCAGCACCAGCAGGCTGTGTACCACCGCCGACACTGGACTGATGGCGCCGGCTTTCACATTGGCTGCGGAGCGCGCGATGGCGGCGGTGGCCGGAATACCGCCAAACAGCGGCGCCACCAGATTACCGATCCCCTGCCCCAGTAATTCACTGTTGGCACTGTGACGGCTGTTGGTCATGCCGTCTACCACCACGGCGCACAACAACGATTCGATGGCACCCAACATGGCGATGGCCATGGCTGAAGGCAGCAGCGACTGAATCAGCGACCAACTGATGGTGCTCTCTTCGCCCCCGCGGCTCCAGGGCCAGGACAGGCTCGGTGGTAAAGAGGGTATGCCCTGCCCGAGGCTGCCATCGGCGTTAAGGTATTGGAAGCGGCTGCCAATGGTTTCGATGCCCATTCCAGACTGATTCAGCCACCAGCACACCAAGGTCGCCAGCAGCACCGCCGGCAGGTGTGCCGGTACCGGCAACTTCAACTTGGGCCACACCAACATCACTGCCAGCGTCAAGCCACCGACAGACAGGCTTGGCAGGTGCAGTTGGGGTAACGCCGCCGCCAGCGCCACCAGTTTATGACCGAAACTGTGGGGCAATTCGCTCAGGTTGAGGCCAAAGAAATCATTCAACTGCAGCGTCGCGATGACTACGGCAATGCCTGAGGTAAAACCCAGGGTCACGGATTCAGGAATGTACTGAATCAACCGTCCCAGCCGCAGCAGCGCCATGATGATCAAAATCAGCCCGGACATCATGGTAGCCACCAATAAGCCAGTGAGGCCATGTTGCTGTGAGATGGGCGCCAGCAACACCACAAACGCCGCCGTCGGCCCACTGATGCTGTAGCGGCAACCACCGGCAAGCGCGATGACAATGCCGGCAACAATGGCGGTATACAGACCGTACTGGGGTGCCACCCCACTGGCGATGGCCAGAGCCATGGAGAGGGGAATGGCGATAATGCCGACGGTGAGTCCAGCCAGCAGATCGCGGCTGATTTGGCGCCGCCCATAGGGGGAAGAGACACAGGCATCCATAAACGCATGCCCCAGCCTGAGAGAGAACAGGTGAGTTCGATGTGACACAGCAGTTTCCATTGAAGGAACCCGTAGACCCTTTGCGACCGCAGCGGTCATGACGGCGTGGCGATGGCAAAGCAACGGGTGAAGTACCAGAAAGGCCGACTAGTGTATTCCTTGGAGCGACACGCCATTGTGATGCCCTGCACAGATTTGCATGCCGCGTGCTCAGGCTCGGATTTATGCCGTTGATGTGATCCCGGTGCAATGATGGCTCCTGGCGTTGCCGCGGCCGTCTACCGCCGCTAGAACACCCCTAGGCGGCTTACCGCAACTTCAGCTGACGAAGGGGGCGGGGCAATGCCAAACCCCTGAGCGTAGTTGACGCCGATCACCTTCGGCAGCGTCTCCGAATCCTCCTCTACGCACTCGACCACCGCAGCCATGCCCATGGCGCAGCCGATGTTGTGAATCGCCACTACCAAGACACGATCCTGGGGATCGGTGCCGATGTCACGAACAACGTCGCCATCAGTCTTCAGGTAATCCACCTGCAGCGCTTTGATATAGCCAAAGGAGGAGATGCCGGAGCCGAAATCATCCAGTGTAAATCTCACCCCTTTGGCCCATAATAACTCACTGGCTTTGGTCAGATGCGCCACGGCGGCAGTTACCGTTATCTCTACACAGAGTTGCTGCGGCTCCACCCTGGAGCGATTAAGGCGGTCACACAGCAACACGGTGAAGGCCGGGTCGTTAATGGATTGACCAACAGCGGACGTTCATGGCCTATATACCCTATCCCGAAGTATGGACCCGCTTCTGCCACGCCTGCAATTTGCGGCTGTCGGCAGAAATCTCATTGATCAGCGCCTGGATCAACTGCTCCTTTTTCAGCCGTTTCAAGTGAGAAATCAACCATTTTGGTGCCTGTTCCTGAGCAGACAGTGCCAAGGCCACAGCGACGCAGTGCTTACAAAACTCACTGTGCTCCGATGCCGGGCAGGAGCACTCGCCGTCGATGGAATCCTGTACCAGGCTCAGGGTCACCGAGTAGCGCTGTCGCCCTTCAACCACACCGACGACCTGATCACCAATTCGAGTGACCTGGGTCACCCGACCCTCATTAAAGTAGTTCTGGCCTCGAACCGCACTGCGATGACCGGCCAACTGTTCCAAAATAGTAAAGTCCATATCTCCTCCTTGTTCAGCTAATTAAACCAAAAATCCGCCGTTAAGGCCCGCGTTCGCCAACCGGGAGGACTCGACACAGGTGGTGATCCCAGATGGACTAACGAAACAACAGTGGGCTGAATCCCGCTCGGCAATTAGTGATGCGCTTCACAACAACCATGACCGAGACTAAGTTTACCCCTGGCCCGCGGGTATGATGACGGTATAACTACCATGGCGTTTAACCGGGAGTTCCCTCGATGCCAGAGCGTAAACGACAACGAATTCAATCACTCATCGATACTCTGAGTCAGGGTTTACAGGAAAGGGAACAGACGGTGGCCATCGCCCTGCTCGGTGCGCTGACCGGCCAGAACACCTTCCTGTACGGTCCCCCCGGCACCGCCAAGAGCCTGTTGGCCCGGCGCATCGCCTCGGCGTTCAGTCACGACGCCTACTTTGAATGTTTGATGAACCGCTTCTCCACCCCGGAAGAGGTCTTCGGCCCAGTGTCGATTCAGGCCCTGAAGCAGGATCAGTATCACCGAAAGACTCAGGGCTACCTGCCGACGGTGGATTTTGCCTTTCTGGATGAGATCTGGAAATCCAGCCCGGCCATCCTCAACACCCTGCTGACCCTGATCAACGAACGTCTTTTCAGAAACGGCGACGACATCCAATCCGTGCCTCTCAAAGCGCTGATCGCCGCCTCCAACGAGGTGCCCGAACCGGATCAGGGACTCGACGCCCTTTACGACCGATTTTTGATTCGGCTGATGGCGCAGCCGACGGCACAGTGGGACAACTTTGCCTCACTACTGCAAAGTCGGCCGGTATCGGCAGAAGTTGCCATCGAGCCGACGCTTAAAGTCGGCAATGCCGAATGGCTCAGCTGGCAACAGCAGCTTCACGACGTCCGCCTGTCCGATGACTGTCTGGGGGTGATTAAACTCCTCAAGCAGCAACTGCAGGAACAGGCTGAAGCTCTGGGATTGTATGTCTCGGACCGTCGCTGGCAACGGGCCGCCATGCTGCTTAAGGCCTCGGCGTTCTTTAACGACCGGGACCACACCAACCTCAGCGATGCCCTGCTGCTCAAGCACTGCCTGTGGGCACAGGAGGGGGATCACCCCAAAGCGGTGAAGTTGGTACACGACGCGATTTTTGCCATCGGCTGCCCACAAGCCGCCGCCGTCAGCGCTCTGTACCAACAGATCGATGACTGGGAAACCGATCTGCATACCCTGCTGTTCCACCAGGAGGATGTGTACGAGACCGTGGATTTCTACCCGCAGCAGTATTTCTTTGGCGGCAGTGAAGAGCGGCAAAGAAAGAACCAGTCTAACTTCTTCTACGTCAAGGCCATGGCCACCTACCAGCACGGGCTGGCACGACGGGAGCCGGTATACCTGGATTTTTACGTCCACCAGGAACAGATGAAATCGCCGCGGCCGTTCCACCCCATGGATACCCTGGGCAAGGCGATGGAAACCGTCCAGTGCCGTTTCGACGAGCACGGTGCCATGGACATCAAATACAACGATAATGGCAACTTCGACAGCAACGCCTATGTGGTCAACCGGTTCAAACCGACGGTGAAATTCCGCCAGGGCGAACGCCGGGAAAAAGTAGACCAGGCCTCACTGAACCAGTTGCTGAGCGATCTGGACAGCAGTCACAAACTGTTGACCCACACCCTGTCTGAAGTCACCGAGTTTCAGAAACGTTATCAGCAGCATCATCTGTCGCCATTTGTTACAGATGAGGAGACCGACGTTGTTCACAGCGGGCTACTGCAACAGCTGGGTGATCTGGAGTTGAACATCATGAAGTGCCAGCAGTTGCAAGAGTTGAGCCGCTGATATGATCACCGAAGCGCTGCAGCAGAGCATTGAACACAGCTACGCCAGCATCCTGGCGGCCTCGCCGACCCTCAATGCCCAGCTGGCGGCCACCCTGGATCAACTGGAAGCCAACGCCCGCCAAACCCTGGAGGAGGAATCCCCCTACGGCCCGTTCTATCAGCAACTTCAACAAGCCGAAGCCCAGCTGGACCGAAACGACAACACCGTCGCCGCGCTGCAGCAGGACTGGCAGGCCTATCGTGACTGCTTAGCCAGCCTGAAACTGCCGACTAATCAAGGCTTCTGGCAGGGGCAGATGCGCCGCGCCGTTCAACAACCGGACAGCGTCCACCTGATTCGACGCCTGTTGCTGCGGGACTGGCGCAAACAACTGGAACGCAGTGAAGCCAAATGGGAGTTGGATCGGCTGGCTCTGTTGCGAACGGAGATGCTGGCTCAGTTAAAAGCCTGGCTCGACACCCTGATCGAGCTGAGCCGCAATTTCGAGCGCCTGGGACTGGAGCCGGGCTTTCTGGTGGATTTCAGTGCCGGTCAGCTGAGTCAGGATGACGTCGAGACATTAAAGCGTTGGTGCGACTATCTGGCCGACAACCCCGGCGTACTGGATCTGTGCCACCGCATCGGCAAGCAGAGGAAACCCAGCTACTCCACCCACTACGAGACGGTCAGTGTCCGCCGGTTGCGGGAGGTCAACTGTCCCAACGCACCGGCCAAGGAGGAGCTGGTAGGGCTGAGACTGGATCAGCAACTGAGCCATACCCTGCCTTCGGAGCTGGCGTTGTTGGGGGATGAAGACACCGCACTGCTGTTTGACCTCAAATACCTTGAGCGGCAACTGCAAACCTTCGAGATGCGCGGCTGGCAGCCGGAACGCACCTGGGTCAATGTGGATGAGCTCAAGCCGGTGTCTACCGAAGACAATCTGGGGCCCATGGTAATCTGCGTCGACAGCAGCCTGTCGATGCAGGGTCAACCGGAAAAGGTGGCCAAGGCGTTGGCGCTGTTTCTGGCCGCCACCGGCCGCTCGGGACAAAGAAAGTGCTTCCTGATCAACTTCTCTACCGACATCGAAACCCTGAACCTGTCCGATGATGGCGCCCTGCCGAAACTGCTCGGCTTTCTGACCCGCTCCTTCCACGGCGGCACCGATGTTGCTCCCGCCATCGATGTGGCGCTGGAGGTGCTCGGTCAGGATGACTACCGCAATGCCGATATGGTGGTGGTCTCGGACTTTGTACTCGCGGATCTGCCCGCTGTCACACTCAACGCCATGGGCGAACAGCGCCGCTGCGGCAACCGGTTCTACTCGGTGGTGATCGGTGAACAGCTGAACCAATCCCACTTCCAGACCCTGTTTGACTGCCAGTGGCAGTACCTGGCAGATCAGGGGGACATCATCGAGCGGCTGCGAGACAGCCACGCCGATGCCGAAATGGATCACGACATCGCCATGGCCCTCACCGCCATCCAGGGCTCCGCCTGACTCAGGCCTCCGCCAGCGCTTGTTTACGCCGGTTGTCGGCGGTGGCGCCCGCCGAAGCGGTCTACCCCGGCAACTGCCTGAAAGCGCACGGTCTACCGTAAAACCAGCCTAAGAGCCGGTTTTCTTATGGTTAATAGGGGAATGCTGCTACAATTGGCGTTTTTACCGACCCCGGTTTCCCGGTACCTTAGGATATTCCCATGAGCGACACCCCAACCCTGGCCCCAGAGCTGCAGACCATTGCCGATTTCTACCAACTGGAACCAGAAGGTCATGCCGGCCTGGCGTCCATTTATGAGGCGATTGAAGCGCCCCTCAGGGAAGATTTCGAGCGACTGCCCGCCAGTGCCCAAAACATCATGGGCAGCTTCGAGCAGCTGCATGCCTCGGTGACCTACAACCTGCTGGGCGCCACCGCAGAAGCGCTGCGCATGACCCAGGACGCCGACATCACCGAAGAGCAAAAAGCCAGCCATCTGGAAAGTGTATTGGGCCACGGCATCAAATTGATGCTGAAGAATCTTAAGGCTGCGCGTCGTAACCCCGTGTTAAAACGTCAGCTCAATGCGCCATTTGCCAACTCATAGAGGCCAGCATGATCAACATGAATACCGTATCCGACACCGTAAAGCGTTTTGTGGATGCCACCTTTGAAGGCCGTGGATTCTGGGGGCTGACCAAGGGCGACGAGTGGGTCATCTGTGATTCCGCCCAGTTTGAAAACGCCGATGTCCTGCCGCTGTGGTCCAGCGAGAGCGCCGCCCGCGAACACTGTGTTGAAGAGTGGGAAGAGTATGAAGTGGCGATGATTCCACTGGAGGATTTTTTCGAGATCTGGCTCAATGAGCTGAATCAAGACGGTGTCCTCATCGGCTGCGACTGGCAGCTGTCACTGGATGGTGAAGAGATCGACGCCATGGAACTGGCAAAGCTTTACCAGGCCTGATCCTTACCCGGACAAAAAGGGCGCCCTATGGCGCCCTTTTTTTGTGGTTACTTAAACGGCGCCGGCTGAGGCGTAGTAGCGGTCGACGGAGGCAGAATCGGTAGGGTAATCCGTGGTTGGTCGCCGGTCAGGGTTTTCAGGAATGCGGTGATGCTGGCCGCATCCTCATCGCGGATTTGCCGTCCCAATTGAACCCGCTGCATGGTAATCACCGCCTGCTTCAGATCGTAGGTGGAGCCATCGTGGAAATAGGGGTACGTCAACTCGATGTTTCTCAATGTCGGCACCTTAAACACCATCCGGTCCCCTTCCCGACCGGTTACCTCCACCCGCCCCTGGGCCGGATTGTCGGTAACAAAGGGCTGCATCAGCCCCATCTTCTGATACATGGTCCCTCCGGCGGCCGGACCATTGTGACAGGTCGCACAGCCATTAGCCTTAAACAGGCTATATCCCTGCTTCTCAACCGTCGACAGCGCCTCCTTATCTCCCTTAAGCCAGAGATCAAAGCGGCTGTTGGGGGTCACCAGCGTCTCTTCGAATGCGGCGATCGCGTCGGTGACTCTCTCCAGGTTGATGCCGGCCGAGCCATAGACCGCCTTAAACTCAGACTGATATTCCGGAATGGATTCCAGTACCTCGAGGGCAATCGCGTGCTCCAGAGCCATCTCCTTCGGGTTGGCGATGGGGCCGGCAGCCTGCTCCTGCAAATTGGCCGCCCGTCCGTCCCAGAACTGGGCCAGCATGTACTTGGCATTCAACACCGTCGGCGCGTTGATGGGCCCCTGTTGCCAGTTATGACCGATAGAGGTAGGAAGAATGTCGACCCCACCCATAGCCAGGTTGTGACAGCTGTTGCAAGACAGAAAGCCGGACCTGGACAACCTTGGCTCAAAAAACAGCCGTTCCCCCAGAGCCACTTTCTCCGGCTGAGTGATTACGGCAGGCTCAATAACCTGAATCGGTTCGATGGCAAAGGCACATCCGGCAATCGATGCAGTGGCTATCGCCAGGGCTAAGGGTTTCATGGTTATCCTCATTAAGTAGTGGCTGATTATCGGGTTAAATACTACTGACCAGGAACCATCGAAAAAATCGCAATAATGCGATTGCGGCCATCGCTCAATAAAGGCTACTTATTTGATTTAAAACAAAGAACTACCAATAGATATCGGGCTGCAATAATGGGCCTTCGTTAGCCCCAGTCCGTCAACAGACGGTTTTAATATAACCAACGTGATTCCCCATAACGCTACTGGCCTCGACCGTTAGTTTGACGTACCCTTATCCGCCGTTTACTGCCACCCCATTAAGACGCGATTACCATGCCTGACTGGTCCACCCTATTGATTTTTTTACCCACCTTCTTTGCCGTCTCCATCACACCGGGACTGTGCATGCTGCTGGCCCTAAGCCTGGGCATGACCATCGGACTGAAACGAACTCTGCCGATGATGGCCGGTGAGTTGGTCGGCGTTGCCATCGTCGCCATCTCAGCGCTGCTCGGGGTCTCTGCTCTGTTGCTGGCCCAACCGTCGCTGCTGTTGCTGCTTCAAGGGGTCGGTGGCGGCTACCTGATCTACCTGGGACTGAGTGCCTGGCGCCGCAGCGGGCAGTTGGATGCCGGCGATTGCGTGACCGAGGTATCACCCCGGCAGCTGTTTGTCCGTGGCCTGACCACCGCCCTGGCCAACCCCAAGGGGTGGGCCTTTATGGTGTCTCTGCTGCCGCCCTTTATCGATCACCAGCGACCGTTGCTGCCACAGCTGGGCCTGTTGCTGGCGATCATCTTGTGCTGCGAGTTGGTGTGCATGGCCCTGTACGCCACCGGAGGCAGCCGTCTGCGGAGACTACTGCGCCAGGACAACGTCAGACGCCTGCACCGACTCTCCGGCTCGGTAATGCTGGTATTGGGAGTATGGTTGTGGCTTTCCTGATCGGCCCGTGACAGCGTAAGCGATTGCCACCCAGTCAATGGCGGTAATCTCTGAAATTCAAACATCTGCCATCAAGCCTTCTCCGCCCTGCCCCCCGCCGGTGCCTGATCCGGTCACCATTGAGCGGCGTTTTGTTTCCGGCGCTTCACTGTCCGGCCCTTCTGTGCCCCCTTGATCCCGCTCCGGGCCTGCCTTAGCTTCGGCACCAGGTCAGATCTGTGGCGTACTGGCTGAAACAGCAACAGATCATCTAACCGGAGAGTGTCAAATGACCTATCTCAAGATCCTTGTGTGCCTGCTGGTGGCCAGCCCGGCCGTCGCCACCACCGGAGTGGCCTTTGTCCATGGCACCGGCAAGCAAACCAACGCGCTGGATGACTACTGGACCGCAGAGTTCGTCGACTCCGTTCGCCAGGGCATCGATAACCCGGACAACACCACCGTCATCAACTGCGACTTCGATCAGTACATGTGGGCCGAAGGCGCTGCCGGCTGTCTGGCGGGACAGTTGACCTATTTTATCGCCAACAACAATGTCGACGATCTGATTCTGATCACCCATTCCAACGGTGGCAATGTGGTTCGGTGGGTGTTATCAAATCCCACCTGGGATGGCCGCTACCCCGCCATCATCGATGCCACCTCCCGGGTTATCGCGTTGGCCCCCTCGAGTGCCGGCACCCCTCTGGCTGATGCCGTCACCAATGGCAATGTGTTTGAGTCAAGCCTTGGCTGGCTGTTGGGCTACGACAGCGACGCGGTAAAGATGCAGCAGGAGAGCTGGATGGCCAACTACAACGCCAGCTGGCTGTATGGTACCGCCGGACGCCCCTCCCTGCCGAGCCTGTTTGAATCCGTAGTGGGCTCCGACGTGGACTCTGCCATCTGGGACAGCGACAGCTATTGCGGCGGCTACCAGTATCAGTTGGGCCTGGAAACCACCCAAAACTGGCTGGATGACTGCTCCGATGGCTTTCTGGAATGCAGCTCCCAGCGCGCCGCCGGCCAGGAGTGGTTCACCGACACGACCCAGACCCGCGGCCGCGAGCCGCTCAGTCATCACCAGAGCCGCCGAGCCTGCTTTAATCTCGACAGCCTGCTTCGCAATCACCTCTAGGAGAGTGCCATGACCCCCTATTCCCACCTTGCGTTAATGGCGGCCCTGTTGTTGCTCAGTGGCTGCGGCGAAAGCAGTGATGTGCCGACCCAAAGTCTCAGCGCCGATCGCGGCCCCACGGCCACGGCTCTGCCCACCACGGCGCCACCGGTGCAAAGCAGCGAATTCACTCCGGTCAACGCCAATACCGAAACCGTCAGCTACATCAGTGACATCGATCAAGCCTCTATCGCCGTGCCCGGCGGTCAGCAAAGTCGCAACAGCGACGAATACTGGCACGAGGTCAGCGGCCGTCAACTGAACCAGGGCGTCGACCTGACCCTGAGCCAAGCCGGCGGCCTGGTGCGCCTGGCACCACGAGCCGATCTGCGTAGCGGTACCCTGATTCACGGTGACGCCATTGATCCTGGCACCGTGCAGCTTCGCCAGGCGGTTCAGGGGGCCAATCAGGCCCCCCGTCGGGACAGCGAACCACTGATTCGATCGGCCACCGATGCCATGATCCTGGCCAGTGCCGGCATCAACGACGACTCCAGCGCCTTGCTGTTATCCAACAGCCTGAAGCCAGGGGCCTATCGTCTGACCGTCGGTCAACCGCTATTGGCAGACAGTCGCTACCTGGTGCACGTCAAGGAGAAAGGCAGCCCCCACCAGCTGGTGCTGACGGCCCCCTCCTCCCTCAGTCTCGCCGACACCGGCCTGGAACTGAAGATCGACTGGCCCGGGCAGCTGGTCGCCGACAACGGTCTAACGGCTTTTGTGGTACTGGAAAACGGCCAGCGTCGTGAGGTAACGCTTCACCCGCAGCAGGATCATTACACCGCCCGTTTCGACGTCATCGATGATCCCATCGTTGCCACCGGCTTCAGTGAAATGATGGTCGACAGTGTCAGCCTCATTGACGGTATTAAGGTAAAACGCAGAGTCAAAACGGCCTTTAAGCGAGTAGCACAAACCGCCGCTTTGACCGGGCTTGCCCATGAACAGTGGCATCAGGGAGAGTTACAAGCGCTGATCACCGATGTCACCGTCGCCAAGGCAGGACGCTATCAGTTGCGTGCGGTTCTCGGCGGTCACAATGTCAGCGGAGAGCTGCGGGCGGCAATGCGCAGTGACATCGCCCTGTGGCTGGAGCCGGGCAATCATCAGGTGACGATTCCGGTGGACCCGGCCCGGTTTCACGCCCGGGCCGTCGGGGCGCCCTATAGCCTGTTAGCACTGACCCTCACCGATCAAAGCCAGATGGCCGTGCTCGATGCTCTTAGCGAAGCCGTGACGCTGAACCCGCCCCGCTAGCCCCGTTAGGCGCTGATCGACCGCTCCGGCTAGGTCAGCGCCATCGTCAGGCTCTGCAGCACAATGGCGCCCCCCAACAGAGTGAAAATACCACCGCACACCGCATCAATGCCCAATCGGGCCCGGTTCAGTCGCTGCTGCAGTCGCTGACTGGTCAGCAACCAGGCCAGGGCGGCAAACCAGCCCAAAGAGAGCCCCCAGATTATCAGCAGCGCCATCAGTTTGCCCTGGGTCGACATCGACACCGGCACCAACGACGACATCAGGCTGACAAAAAACACCAATGCCTTGGGGTTAAGGATGTTGGTGGTGAACCCCTTAACCAGCGCCCGACCGGCACTGGCACTGGCGCTGCCGGCTGCGGCGGCCACCGGGGCCGCGCCCAGACTATGGCGCTGTCGCCAATGACGCATTACGTACTTCAGGGCCCCTACCCCCAGCCACAGCAGGTAACTGCCCCCGGCCAACTTGATGCACAGAAACCACAGCGGATGCTGCTGAATCAGAAAACTGACACCGGTCAGGCTGAACAGCGCATGCAACAAAATCCCCAATGACAGTCCCAGGGCAATAAACACGCCGGTGCGTCGGCCATGGCGGCCGGCACTTTGCACCACCAGGGCAAAATCCGGGCCTGGGCTCATTAAGGCAACAAAGTGTACTGACGCCAGGGTCAGTAACACGGTGGTCTCGTTCATGGGGTTCCTCGATCTATCAAACGAACGATCGCCAGGCGATCAATGGCGGGTGGCAAACAGCTGAGACGGTGCCACCAGAAACTGGCGCTTAAACGCCTTGGTAAAATGGGATTGATCATAGTAGCCGACCTGCAACGCCACCTCGGCAATGGGCAAGCCCTGACGCAACAGTGCCATCCCCTGCTCCAGTCGAAGCCGCGCCAACCAGGCGTAAGGCGTCATGCCGGTCAGGGCCTTAAACTGGCGCAGCAGCTGTGAGGGACTGAGTTGACACAAGCGGCTGAGATCCTCGAGCCGAATACGTTGGTCCAGGTGGGCCATCAGGTAGTCTCGAATCTCAAACAGCTGCCTACGCCCCAGCGGCGTGTGGCAATCGACGCTACGGCCGCCATGGCGCGCTAGGAGTAAACCGATGGCCTCCAGCGGCAAGCAATCCTCGGCTAGTTGCGCCAGCTCCGGCTGTCTGAGCCAATGGTGGCACTGGCTCAGTTGCGCGTACAAGCCGGGGTCGGTGATCTGCTGGCATGCCAGAGTGTTCCGATGATGATCTTCGGCGCCGGTTTGTTGACGCAACCACCCCGCCCCCAGGGCGAACACCTTGACCCGGTAACCCTGGTCCGCCTCGGGCTGACCATCGTGGGTCTCTCCGGGCGGCATGATCACCAACTGGCCGGGACCGGCGTGATGCCAGCTGCCGCGGCAGTAGTAGCGCTGCTCCCCTTCGGTGATCAGCCCCAGGTGATAATCCAGATGAAAGTGACGTTCAAAAGCAAACCGGCGGTAGTGGGCGTCAATGAGGCTGACGTCCTCAATACTGGTTTTATGATAACTGACTCGGTTCACTTCGGCTCCGGCCCTGCTCCTTGAATGGCGGTCATTACAGCACAGCGGGTTGACGTTGGCTTGTAAAAAAGTGACACGGACTGAATCAGCCAAGCACCCGTGCCGGATTGCCGCCAACCCGGGTACCGGCGGCCACGTCTTTCGTGACCACGGCGCCGGCGCCCACGATCGCCTCGGCGCCGATGGTGACCCCGGGCAGAATGATCGCCCCACCACCAATCCAGGCCTTATCCTCGATCACCACCTCGGCGGCAGTTTCCTCTCCGGCAGCCCGGGCGTCGGCATCCAGATCGTGGGCCACGGTGTAGATCTGCACCTTGGGGCCAATCATCACCTGGTTGCCAATTCGCACCCCGCCGTGATCCAGTATCACCGCGTCCCAGTTGACAAAACTGTGCTCGCCAATCTCGATATGGCAGCCATAGCAGGTGCGAAATGGCTGTTGAATGTGGGCACTGGGGTGCATCTTAATCCCCAGTTGCAGCAGGTAGTCGCGCCGAATCGTCGCATCCGGTTCATGATTGAATTGAAACACCAGCCGCTCGGCTTTTTTTCGAATCTCGTGCAGCTGAGGATCAAACAGATTATAGGGCAAACCGGCTTTCATCTTCTCAAGAGAGGTCATGGGAACTCCTGTAGGGCGTGACTGTTATTATTGCTGTAACCACCTGAGGCACAGAGCCAGGGATCTTACTCCAAAATACTGCTTCATCTATGATTCACATCAGCCATTGACCCTCGCCGTTCAATTAGCCGCCACTCCCTTATTTGGGCCGCCATCGAGAATGCCTCTCAGTCAATCAGTTCAGGGGATGGTAGCGGCAAAAAAAGTTCTATTACCCCTATTGAGGTAGCTCACGATTTTTAACATTACTCCCCCAATTAGCCTCCGGCTTTAGCGGCAAAACTTTGGCGCCAATCACAATATCGACGCCGCCATTCACATTTTTTCATAATTACAAGCCGCCCATTCATAACCACACCCAACTTATTCATATCAAATTTTTATTCTGTCCACTCTTGAATAACTAAGGTCTTGTCCCGTTTCGGGTTTGGCCGCCAATAACGCTGACATGAGAGTGAACCAGATGAAAAATCGTCTGCTAATCGCATTGCTGATCTCCGGCACCTCCCTGGGTGCCAGCGCCGCGCCCTGGAGCAACCAGAGCCAACAGCAGATCATGGATACCCTGGTCGAAAAATTTGAACAGGGTAACTACTCCAAAAAAGGCGCTGACAGCTGCCTGATGTGCCATAAGAAGAATGAAAAAGTGATGGCTTTGTTTAACGGGGTTCACGGTTCGCTGCAGGGCAACAGCCCCATGGCCGGCCTGCAATGCGAAGCCTGTCATGGTCCCCAGGGCAAACACAACCGCGGCGGTAAAGAGCCGATGCTGGATTTTGGCAGCCAGGCCCTGGCCACGGCCCAGGCACAGAACAGCGTCTGCCTCAGCTGTCACCAGGACAGCCCGCGCATGAGTTGGCACGCCAGCAGCCATAACCTGGAAGAGGTCGCCTGCGCCAGCTGTCATCAGGTGCATACCGGCCAGGATCCCATCCTCGACAAGCAACAACAAAACGGCGTTTGCACCGAGTGTCATAGCCAGCAGAAGGCCCAGATTCACCAGCGTTCCAGCCACCCGATGAAGTGGGACCAAATGCAATGCAGTGACTGCCATAACCCCCACGGCAGCCAGAGCGACGCCGATCTGAAACAGGTCACCCTCAACGACACCTGCTATCAGTGCCATGCCGAAAAGCGCGGTCCGAAATTGTGGGAACACGCCCCGGTCATGGACAACTGTGCCAACTGTCACAGCCCCCACGGCAGCGTCAACGACAACCTGCTTAAGGCGCGGGCACCGCTGTTATGCCAGCAATGCCACAGTGGCAACGTTCACGCCTCGCGTCCTTACGCACCTGGTGGCGATACCGGCTTCAGTGCCGGTGGCAGTTGCCTGAATTGTCACAGCCAAATCCATGGCTCAAACCACCCCCAAGGCAAGGCGCTGCAGCGCTAAGAGGAAAGGACGATGAAATACAACCTGATTACTCTGGCGATCATCGCCGCCAGCTCACCGGCACTGGCGGTAGACTTCGGCCTCGCCAACGCCAATACCGACGGCGTCAACACCAGTCAATGGCAGTGCAAGCGCTGCAGCCCGGCGACAGCCAACCACGGCCAACTGGAACTTGGCGCCGGCTACGCCGACATCGATGACGCCCACGCCCAAAACGCCCTGGGCAGCGACGACAGCGGCGCCGTAGCCAGCATGAGCGGCCAGGCCCGGGTGGCCAACGACTCCGGCTGGCGCCTGAAAGCCACTGCCCATGACCTGGGATTGGAACACGGTGATTTCGATGCCCGGTTGAGCAAAGACGATCGCTACCGGCTGACAGTTAACTATCGACAGCTGGCGCAGGTAGACAGCGATCAGGCGGTGAGCCAGTACCACTATGGTAACGACCAGTTGACTCCGGCGGCCCAGGCTTACCCCACCACACTTGGCATCAAACGGGAGCAGATTGGCGTCGGCCTGTCCGCCAACCCGCCGCTGGCGGGGTTGCCCGTCACCACCTACCTGGACTATCGCACCGAAGACAAAACCGGTCACCAGCGCAGTTCGGTGGTCACGCCCAGCCCGGTCAACCTGGCGAAGCGGGTTGACAGCACCACCGACACCTTTGCTGCCGGCGCACAGCTTCAGGGACAGCAGTGGCTCGCAGCTTTGGACTATCAGGGCTCGGTCTACCGCAACCACCTCGATGAAATTTACCATCAGACTTTTGGCAGCCTGCTGGCGATGGATCCGGACAACGAATCCCACCAGATCACCCTTTCCGGTAACCTGCTGTCGTCATTGGGTCAGTTCGACGGTCGCATCAGCAGTGGCCGCCTGATTCAGGACGACCAGCTGGTGAACGCGGCCCAAAGCCCAATCCAGAACTGGGACGGACAGATCGACACTCTGGATGCCAGCGGCCGCTACACCACGGTGGTTGGCGATGCCCTGAAACTGCAGGCCAGCGGCAAATACAGCGATCGTGACAACCAAAGTTCGGTGTTTGAGTTCGCCCAGTATGACTACAACGCCGTTACCGGCCTCGTCTCGGAAAATGTCCTGCTGGATCACCGCTCCAGCGACGCAAAACTGGCGGCCCAATATCGTGTCGCAAAAGGCTATCGTTTCGACGCCGAGTACCGTTACGACAGGGATGAGCGTTCTCACTCCGACCGGGAGGTCACCGAACAACACGGCATCGGTGCCGGCTTTAAGGTGACCGCCCTAGACCACTGGCGCATCGAATTTGATGCCGGTTTCAGCCAGCGCGATGGCAGTCGCTACCAGGCTAACTCGGTGACCTCCACCGAACAAAATGAGTTGATGCGCAAATACTACCTGGCCGACCGCAACCGGCTGGAAACCCGCCTGACCCTGCGTCACCAACCGACCAGCGCCCTGTCGATGGATCTGTCACTGCAATACGCCAGTGACGACTACACCGACACCGAGATCGGTCTGACCGATGCCAAGGATTACGGCTACCAACTCAATGCCAGCTACCTGGTGCAGCGTCACCTGTCGGTCTACGGCTTTGCCGGACAACAGTGGATCGATGCCAACCAATCTGGCTCCCAGGCCGGCGGTCTGGCGGACTGGACGGCACAGATCGAGGATCGCTTCGTTACCCTTGGCGCCGGATTTGAGTGGTCAGGGCTGATGCAGGACAGCCTGACTCTGGGCGGTGACTACCTGTTTGCCAACAGCGACAGCGATGCCAGCAACAGTGGCGCCGCCAGCACCGGCTTCGACGACTACTACAGCTACAGCCACTCTGTGGGCCTGTTTGCCCGCTACCTGCTGTCGCCGCGCAGCCATCTGAAGCTGGATTACCGCTACGAGCGATACTACGACACCGACTACGCCGACGTGGCCGTCGATGCCGTGAATGGCCTGACCACCCTGGGTGATCTGAACCACAACTACAACGCCCATCAGCTGATGCTGACCTATTCCATTTCTTTGTGAGCGACACAAGCCGGGCAGCCACCCTGCCCGGCCACCAATAAAAGAGGGTTTAACCTATGGAACGCCGCGAATTTCTAAAAATGAGCGCCGCTATGAGCGCCGCAGCCGCCGTCACCGGCTGCAGCTCCGAGTCTGCACAAACCACGCCGCCGGAAACGATTCCGGTTGAGGAGAAACTCAACTGGAGTGCCTGCCTGGTGAACTGCGGATCGAACTGCCCGGTCAAGGTGTACAGCCGCGACGGCATCATCACCCGCATCGAGTCTGAGTTCACCACCACAGACGAGTACGGCAACCACGACGTCCGTGCCTGCTTGCGGGGCCGCTCCTTGCGTAAGCGGGTTTATGCGCCGGATCGCCTCAAGTACCCCATGAAGCGTGTCGGTCCTCGTGGCAGCGGTCAGTTCGAACGCATCAGCTGGGATGAAGCCCTGGATCTGGTCGCCGAAAAACTGCAGACCACCATCGACAACTATGGCAACGAGTCTATCCACTTCACCTACAACTCCGGTGCCCGCTATCACTTCTCCGGCAAACAGTGTCTGTACCGTCTGATGAACCTCAAAGGCGGTTACCTGAATGCCTACGGCGATTACAGCTGGTCGCAGATCTATGAGGCAGCTGGACAGACATACGGCTCTGCCGGTCCTGGCTGGCAAGGCAGCAGCGTCTCCGAGATGCAAAACTCCGATCTTGTGTTGATGGTGGGCTACAACCCCTCCGAGATCCGAATGAGCGGCTCCGGTGAAGGCTACGACTTCCTGATGCAGAAACGTCAGAAACAGTTCAAGACCATCATCATCGATCCTCGCTACACCGATTCCGCTGTGGGTAAAGAGGATCAGTGGATCGCCATCCGCCCCGGTACCGATGCCGCGCTGTTTGAGGCCCTGGCCTTCGAGTGGATCACCAAGAACCGCGTTGATCAAGCGTTCCTGGACAAGTACTGTGTCGGCTATGATGAAAAAACCATGCCTGCCGGCGTAAGCTATGAAGAGAGCTACAAAGCCTATATCCTGGACAACACCACCATTGGTGACCTGACCCCGGGTGCCAATGCCAAGACGCCAGCCTGGGCCTCCGCCATCACCGGCATCGAAGAACACATTATCGTGGAACTTGCCCGTGAACTGGCCGACGCCAAAGCGCCCTTCATCCAGATTGCCGCCTCTCTAAACCGTCAGGCGGCCGGTGAAAACAACACCCGTGCAGGCTACATGCTGCCCATCCTGTTGGGTCAACTGGGTCTGCCAGGCACTAACTGTGGCGGCCTGTGTAAGGGTTCCTACCTGACCGCTCCCTTCATGCCCACCGGCTCCAACCCGGTTAAGAAGGCTATCTCCTTCTTCACCTTCACCCAGGCTATTGAAGACGGTGAGAACATGACCGTACTGGCGGACGGTGTTCAAGGTGTGGACCTGGACGAAAACGGCGACGGAAAGCTGGGCAACAGCATCAAGGCGATCATCAACTACGGTGGTAACGCCCTGATCAACCAGCACTCCGACGTCAATAAGACCACCAAGATCATCGCGGATGAGAGCAAGTGCGAATTCATCCTGGTGGTAGATAACTGGATGACCCCGAGCGCCAAGTTCGCCGACGTCCTGCTGCCTGATGTCTCCTGGTTGGAGTCCGAAGACCTTATCTACCAGAGCTACTCCGCTGGTGACACCGCCACTCTGGTACAGATGAGCTCCAGTGTTGGCCCCATGTTCGAAGCCCGCCCCATCTATGAGGTGTGTGTAGATCTGGCCAAGCGCATGGGGGTTGAAGCGGAATTTACCGAAGGCAAGAGCCGCGAAGACTGGCTGAACCAGTTCTATGCAGAGGCCAAGGCGGCTACGCCTGATCTGCCTGAGAAAGAGGTGATGCTCCAGCAGGGTATCCACCGCAAGTACCTGCCCAACGGCAGCTACATTGTCCTGGAGGATTTCCGTAAGGATCCCGATGCCAACCCTCTGGGCACCCCGTCCGGCAAGATTGAGATCTACTCCTCTCGTCTGGCAGAGAAAGCCAAGACCTGGCAGCTCAAAGAGGGAGACGTTATCTCCGCCCTGCCCAAGTATGTGCCTACCTGGGAAGGTTATGAGGACACAGAAACCAAGAAGAGCTACCCGCTGCAGCTGTTCGGTTACCACACCAAGGGCCGAGCACACTCCAGCTACCACAACGTCCCATGGCTGCGTGAAGCGGTACAGGACGCCGTATGGATGAACCCCATTGACGCGAACAAGCGCGGGCTGCAAACCGGCGATAAGGTTCACGTATTCAACGACCGCGGCACCATCGAGGTAGAGGTGAAGGTGACCCCTCGCATCATGGTCGGCGTGGCTGCTGTGGGCCAGGGCGCCTGGTTCCAGGGCGGAAACGTGGATAAAGGCGGCTGTGTCAACGTACTGACCACCCACCGTACTACCGCAATTACCAAGGGTAACCCCCAGCACACCAACCTGGTTGAAATCCGTAAGGCTTGATAGGAGTTTACAATGAGTACTAATGTTCAATACGGCTTTCACGTCGACACCAGCAAGTGCACCGGTTGCAAAACCTGTCAGATCGCCTGTAAAGACCGTTCCGACCTGCCGGTAGGCGTGAACTGGCGCCGCGTATATGAGTACGGTGGGGGCATCTGGAACGAAGCCGCCGACGGCACCGTCAGCCAGAATGTGTTCGCCTACTACACCTCTCTGGGCTGTAACCACTGCTCCGAGCCGGTGTGTACCAAGGCGTGTCCTACTGGTGCCATGCATAAGCGTCGCGAAGATGGCCTGGTGATGGTCGACGCGACCATCTGCATCGGCTGTGAGAGCTGTGCCCGCGCCTGCCCCTACGACGCACCACAAATCGACAGCGCCAAGGGTGTAATGACCAAGTGCGACGGCTGTTTCGACCGCATCAAGGATGGCCGCCAGCCCAGCTGTGTCGAGTCCTGTCCAATGCGCGCCCTGGACTTCGGTCCCATGGAGGATCTGAAAGCCAAATACCCCGGAGCCCTGGCCCCGAACTTTGCGCCCATGCCATCCAGTAATGTCACTACTCCGAATCTGCTGATCACGCCAAACCGACTGACTCGCCCCAGTGGCAGCAGCGAAGGCGAAGTATTAAATTCAGCCGAGGTGTAAGACGTACCGCCCCAAGGAGGGGAGCCTCGCTCCCCTGTTCCAAAAACCCACACAAAGAGAGTGACTGTGATGCTCAATTCCGACCAACTGGCGTACTACCAGGCCCAGGCGAACGTGCTGTACCACGCACTGTACTTTGAGCCCAGTGAATTTTTGCTGGATCAGTTCCGCGACAACCAGGTATCGGACACCTGGCCAACCACGGGCGAAGCCCGCAGTCGCCGTGATGCGCTGGCGCTACTGAAACCCGCATTGGCAGAGGACAATGAGACTCTGCTTCCGATCCTCAAGCGGGATTACACCCGCCTGTTCATCGGCCCGGGCGAACTGGCTGCGATTCCGTGGGGCTCGCCCTACCTGCATGAAAAGCGGTTGCTGTGCGGACCATCGACCGAGGCGCTGGCGGCCTTTTTGCAGCATCACGGCATTCTGGTCTCCACTCAAAGCAGGGAGCCGGTGGATCACATCGGCCTGATGCTCTCGGTGGTATCCGGGTTATTGGGGGATGAGATCAAGCAGCAAAATGGCATCGCCCTCAAGGTCCTGTCGGACTTTTTGGGCCAGCACCTGCTGCCCTGGGGCCTGCGATTTTGCACATTGATGTTTGAACAGGCTGACAGCGACTACTATCGGGCCATCGCCCTGTTAACCGGCAGCCTGTTGAAAGGGCTGCGCGAAGACCTGGCGGTTACGCCATTGTCCCTGCAACTGTTTCAGTAAACCGCATCCTCTCACGTTTCTCTGCAGCGGGCCGGCGGCCTCATCATCACCGCCGGTTCGCCCCCTTACTTCCCGTCCCGCCACCTCTACGACTGTTGCTGCAACCACACCTTTAAGGACTGCAGACCGGTCTCCACCTGCTGCCTCAGTTGCGGCATCAACCGGCTACGCTGTTCCGGTGCCTGCTCGTAACGACCACACCAGCGGGCCAGGGCCATCAGCCCCAGTGAACCGGCGCCACCTTTTAGGCGGTGCAAGCCGGATTGCCAATCGGCCCCCTGCCCCAGTTGCTGTAACAGCGCCTGAGTATCCTCCTCAAACCGCTGAATCATGGTGCTGATCACCTCGATACCCAGCACACCAAGGTCCTGCTGCAACTGATGGCTGTCGAGACAGTGATCCGACTCGGGCGCTACGGACGTCGGCTCAGCTTCTGACGAGTCGACTTCAGCACCATAACCGGCCAATAGCTGGCTCAGCGCTGCCAGCCGCAATGGTTTGGGCAGGAACGCATCAAATCCGGCGCCCAGAAAACGGTCTACCTGTTCACTGAACACATGGGCCGACATGGCGATACAGGGCAGCACCCGGTCAAACCGGCGTTGATGAACCTCCCGCAAGTGCTGCTGCAGTTCGCTGCCATCGGTATCCGGCAGATTGATGTCCACCAAAGCCACGTCGAACGGCCCCTGTTGGCACAGCTGCATCGCCTGCTTGCCGCTGTCGGCCATGCGATAGACCAGGTTCAGTTTCTGCAGGTAACCGGCAATCACCAGTTGGTTGGTTGGGTTGTCCTCCACCACCAGCAGGGTCAACGGCGCCACTGGCACCGGCACCTGGCTGTCCGCCACCGGCAAAGCACAACGGGGCAGGGTCAGTTCAAAGGTAAAGGTGCTGCCCCGACCCGGCTCACTGTCGACGGTCAGTCGCCCCCGCATCAGTTCGGCAATCCGCTTACTGATGGACAGCCCCAGCCCGGTGCCTCCCGGCGTGTGCTGGTGGCTGGCCTGTCTGAATGGCTGGAAGATGATCCCCTGGCGATCGGCCTCAATGCCGATGCCGGTATCGGCCACCATTATCCGTAACCGGTCGTTGTCTTGATCCCGTCCCAGGGTCTCGACCGTAACGGTCACCTGCCCCTGTTCGGTGAATTTAATCGCGTTGCTGATGAGGTTAACCAGAATCTGCCGCAGTTTACTGCGATCGCACAGGTAGCCTTCTGCCAGCGCGGAATCCAGCTGCACCCGCAACTCAATGCCCTTCTCTTCGGCGTTCATCGACAGAGTGGCGGCCACCTCCCGTACCAGCTCGTCCAGTGCCATGGGTTTTATGCACAGCTCCAGGTGGCCAGCTTCAATTTTGGAGTAATCCAGCACGTCATTGATCACCTCCAGCAGGGACTCACCTGACCGCCGAATCACCGCCAGTTGCTGCTGCTGTTCGGCGGTCAGGTTATGCTGGTCCAGCAGCTCGGCAGTGCCGAGGATGCCG
This sequence comes from Ferrimonas sediminum, assembly GCF_900100175.1. GTDB lineage: Bacteria > Pseudomonadota > Gammaproteobacteria > Enterobacterales > Shewanellaceae > Ferrimonas > Ferrimonas sediminum. The sequence continues at coordinate 102,741 of NZ_FNEM01000006.1, read as the reverse complement.
TTCATCGGCGTGCGAATCTCGTGACTGATGGTGGCCAGGAAGGTGGTTTTCGCCCGGCTGGCTTCCTCCGCCTGACGACGGGCCCTGGCAGCAACCTTAAGCTGGTCACTGAGTTTTTGGTTGACCAGCGACAGCTCCACGGTTCGCTCGGATACCGTTTGTTCCAGTACCCGATGCTGCTGACGCAGTTCCTCTTCCGCCTTGCCCTTGGCCCGAGCGGTGTCTTTAAAGGTTTCGATGGCGCCAGCCAGCCGGCTCAGCTCATCCTGGCCCTGACGGCTCACCTGAATATCCAGCTCTCCCTGACTGAGGCGCAACAGCGCGTCGGTGTAGTAGTTGATGCGATACACCACGTCTTTGAGGACCACCTTCCACACCACCAACAGGCCGATAAACAGCGCCATCAGTCCGATAACCACCAACATGACCCGCGACAACCGGTAGGCATCGTCCGCCTGGGACGAGGCGCTATTGATGGCCAGGTTGGCACGGTTAAGCAGCTGATCCATGCGAGTATTGAGCTGGTCAAACTCATTCTCGATGTCGGCATTGAGCAGCACCGTACGATCTTCAAACAGCAACTGCTGCCGGCGCATGCTGTAAAGTTCTCGACCGCCGGCCACCTGGTTCAGCAAGCCGGTCATCTCCTGCCGGCGTTCGGGATCCTGCACCTCGCCCACCATCAGCGGCAGATAGCTCAGCAACTCTTTAAACCGTCGTTCGATGGCATCCAGGGCGATGGGATCCGCGGTCTGGGGCAGCAGCACCAACTGCTGTCGCAACCGCACCAGGTTGTACTTCAGCTCATTCATCCGCCGCAGTTGCAGCAGGTCAACCTCAACCAGATCGTCCACCTCCCGAGCCAGCTCGCCGCGGGGCTGATACAGGGCCAGACTGCGGGCCACGATGGCGGTTTGCGCATTCGCCAACTGGGAGTCCACCAGGTTGGCCACATCCAGGGCCAGCTGATTGACCCGGGCAAATTCGCGCTGGAAACGACGATTCAACTCGATGCGCTCACCCACCACCTCCACCAGTTGGTCGAGGATCCGCCGAATCTCATCCCCCCCCAAAAAAGCGCTTCGATTCTCCGGCCCCCCCTTGAGTTGCTCCAGTTGCGCCAGCTGACTGGCCAGGGCCTCAAGGTCGCGATCCAGAGCCTGGTTAACCCGGCCCAACTCTTTTGCGGACTGCACCTGGGACAGAAACTGGCCGGACAGCACGATCCGCCCCCCTTGTTCGGCAATGCTGCGTGACAGGTTAAGGATCGGCACCGCCCGCTGGGCCAGGCCATCATGACGGTCTTTCAATTGTGACAGGCTCATCCAACCGACAAAGGCGGAAAAGGCAGACAGCGAGGCCACAAACAGGAACGCCACCAGCAGTTTGCTGGCCAGTGAGGTCTTTGGCAAAAATCGATGGGAGATCAAAGCTAACCACGAATATCTGATACACTCACTACAGTGTACTCGAAATTAGGTTACTGCCGGTGCAATCCCCTGTCCGAGCCTTGGTGTTGATCCCGTTTTTACTGTTATCCAGCCCGATTGTTCAGGCTAAGCCACTGAAAGTGTGCGCGCTCTACCCACACCTTAAAGACTCGTACTGGCTGAGCGTCAACCAGGGAATGGCCGAACAGGCCAAACTTCAAGGGGTCACACTCAAGGTGATGGAGGCCGGCGGCTACCGCAATCAAGCGGTTCAGGTCAGCCAGTATCAGAAATGCCAGCGATGGGGCGCCGACGTGGTACTGCTGGGCAGCGTCAGCTACCGCCTGGATCCCGCCATCCACTCACAGCTTGGTCACACTCCGACTCTGGCGGTGGTCAACGCCGTCGAGCCCGACAGTGTCATCGCCACCATCGGCGTTTCCTGGTATGAAATGGGCCAAAATCTGGCTCGCTATATCAATCAAAATCTGGCCACCGGAGCACCTTTAGAGACTCTGTTGATGCCGGGGCCTGAAGGACGCGGTGGTAACCAGTTTCTGAAACAGGGGCTGCTGGATCACCTGCAGCCGGGCAAGCTGAACATTGTCGCCACCCTGTATGGCGGCAACAGCGTTGCAGTTCAGCGGCAGCTGTTGACCGATTACCTGGCCGACCACCCGGCCCCGCAGCTTATTATTGGCGGAGCGGTGTCTGCGGAAGTGGCCATCAACGAACTGCGCAGTGCCGGTCTGAGCGACACCACCCAAATCATCAGCTCCTACCTGACCCATGCGGTCTACCGCGGACTGATGAGGAACAGGGTGTTGATGGCCAACAGCGACCAGATGCGGCTACAGGGAAGATTGGCGGTGGATGCCGCCCTACGCGTCGCCGGCAACCAGCCCCTGGCAGCCCTGTCCGGTCCAGAGATCCTGAGCCTGACCCAGGATAACGGTCGGGAACTGATCGACGACAGCCTGTCCGATCCCCAGTTCAGAGCCGTCTACGAAGTCACCGCAGAGCCAAACAGATAACCCTCACCGTGCACCGTCACAAACAGTGTCGGGTACCCTTCCGGTTTCTCCATTTTCGCCCGCAGTCGCCGAACCAGCACATCCACGGTGCGGTCATTGGGCGCATCGACCCGATGGGAAATCAGCGCCAGCAGGCGCTCTCGGGCCAGCACCTGTTGCGGGTGCTGGACAAAAGCGGCCAACAGCTCAAACTCGGCGCGGGTCAGTTTGACCTGATGATCCCCGCGCCACAACTGGCGACTGGCAGGCTGAAACGACCAGCCGGCAAAGCTTAGAGCATCGGCTCCAGCCGGAGTTGGCATCGGTTCACTGGCCGTGGCCGCCAAACCGATACGCCAAAACAGGTTTTTTACCCGCACCAGCAGCTCACGCATCTCTACCGGTTTGGTGACGTAGTCGTCTGCCCCCATCTCCAGGCCGACAATTTTGTCTACCGAGTCGCAGCGACCGGTAACCAGAATAATGCCAATATCGGATTCACTGCGCAGTTGCCGGGTCAACATCATGCCATCTTCGTCGGGAAGGTTGACGTCCAGCAAAATCAGATCAAACGACTGCAGCCGCATCTGTTGCCGCATTTCGGCTGCGGTTGAGGCCACTTCCACCTCATAGCCGGCTTGTTGAAAGTAGCCGCTGTGTCGCAGTTGGGTTACCGGGTCGTCTTCCACCACCAGGATTCGCTGACCAACATGACCCATACTCGAGACCGCTTCTATTGATAAACAAACCTCGATTTTGCTTAAAGCGACCGCCCCTTGCAAGTGACCCACGCCGTAAATCCACGAATTGGCCGTTTTTGCAGCAGACACAAAAAAGCCGGCGCAAGCGCCGGCTAACGAGTCTAACAATGATGATTATTATTGGACGATTTCAGCCAAATCAGTCTTTGCTGTAATCGTTTCGTTACCAACGGACAATGCCGCCTTGATGGTAACCGGGGTGCCTTCCCAACCGAAGTTGTCAGGGGTCAGCGTATAGCTGCCAGGTGCGGCTTCACTTTCAACAAGAGCAAAGTTACAAGCTTCACCCTCACAGACAAACTGCTGCTGCTCGTGAACTGGCAGGGTCATCTTCAGAGTGCCGGCCATGTGGCTTCTGACTTTTGGCTCAGGCAAACCGATGTAAACCAGCTTGGCATCGGTCAGTCCACTGATGGCCACCTCTTCCTCTGTTGCCAGAGCAAAGGTTACCGCGCCAGTTTCGCCATTGAAGACAACGTCGCCGATGGCAATGGAGGTCGCTTCTGCGATATCCACAGTCTCAACCGGTTCTGGGCCTGGGCCAGGACCTGGATCAACGTCGTTGTTGTCATCGTCGCTACCACAGCCCACCAGGGCCAGGTTTGCGAGCAGCAAAGCGATTAATGTGCGTTTCATAAATATTCTCCTATCGCTTGCAGCAATTAGTCGTTACCGTGGCAGGTATCACACTCCATGCCAGACATTACGGACGCACCCATGGTGCCAGCAGTGTCATGGCAGCTGCCACAGGAAGTAGTCTCGGCAGTCTTACCTGGGAAGACGCTCAGGTCACCTTCAGCCAACGCGGTGTTCAGGATGACGGCAATCTGGTAAGCCATAGAAGCAGACAGCAGCTGACAACGCATGCCCTTCTGCTTGATGGTCATGTCATTGGCGTCGGCCCAGCGAGTCAGAGAGGCGTGGCACAGCAGGCTGTGAGCAACGGTAGGCTCACCCACTTTCTCAGCAAATACTTCAGGAGTCAGGGCAACTTCATCATCAGGGTCAGCAACACCAGCCAGGAACTCAGCGGTGTTGATAGGCAGTGCAGTCTGCTCATAGTAAGCAGAAACATTGGTCAGCAGAGGCGCGGCAGACGCGCCGTTAACGCTGATCAGCTTGAAGAACATGCCGGCGGCGTTGTTGTTACCACAGATGGTGCCCTGGCTGAAGATACCGCCACTGCCGTATACAGACAGCGCAGTAGGGATGGCGGCGAACTTGGCTTTATCTGGGCTTTCAGAAGCGGCCAGCGCAGTGATCAGGGCATGGAACACCTGGTACATGCAGCCTTTATTACGTACGTCGGCATCATAAGCGATCTTCGCTACTGCCATTGGGTCAAGCTCGGCGTAGGCCAGGGTACCCAGGTCAGCTGGAGTCAGGCTCCAGGCTTCGCCTTCGGCTTGGGCAGCAAAGGAAGGTACCAGGGTGGCGCCAGCAGCGCAGGTGGTGATACCAATAATGTTTTTCAGTGCGTTTCTACGGTCCATACTCATCATCATTACCTCATAGTAGGTTTAAACGGTTGTAGCCATCTCAGTAGCTTCGATATCAATGCTAGACATCCCACCGCCATGGTAATGTGACCAAGGTCGCGGTAATCTGCGGCATTTAGAAAATGCTAATATTACAAATGCTAAATAAGAAAAAGACACCCCAACAGCAGAAGTGTCGACCCTGGGCGCCAAGAGAAGAGATTGCATCTGGATATTCCCCATTAATAGCGATTACCACTGCGGTAATAATGGGAATCTGTGGGAGCAGGCTCACAATCGGTGGGAAATCGGCCTTTATTGACCCCGTTAACGGTTTCGATAACGCGCCAATTTTCCGGAGCAGAAGTTGGCACGGATCACTGTCCTTGTTACATTAAGTTTTTACAATGTACTTGCCATTACAAGAGTATAAGAAACCCTTTATGTTATTGGGAAAATTTAAATTTTTACCTGAATGCGGCTGTTTGCAGCATCAGGAAACCGGTGAGACAAAGACTCTGACCCGCAGTGAACTGCTGGTACTGACGCAACTGACAGAACATCAAGGGGTCACCTTGAGTAAGTACCGTTTGAGTTGCGGCGATGAGGAGGCTCCGGTGATCAGCGAGTCGGCGGTGGTAAAGGCGATCTTTACCCTGAGGCACACGCTGGGCGAACCTGCCGCCAACTGCATCCACACGGTACCCAAGGAGGGGTATCAATTTGTTGCCAACCTGAATGACACCCCGGTAAGTTCCCCAGCCCACAGTAAACTGTCGCCCAAGCTGGTTCGCACCATGCAGATCCTCAGCGTACTGGCGGTACTCTTAGTATCGGTGCCTGTGATGGTGCAGTCCTTCAGTCACAGCTACCAGGCTCCGCCACTTTCCACCGAGGTGATTGAGGTCAGAAATGAATTTAATCAGCAGATGGAGGTGGAGATCGTCACCAGCGCGCAATCCAATATAAAGATGATGCAGGTGTATGCGGACTACCTGACCCAGCACCTCGGGCATTGCGTCTACTCGCCGTGGAAGAAAATAAAGCTGGCCCTGTCCCACGACCAGCAGATGCTGAACGTGACCCTGTTTGGCGATGGCGAAGACAGTGATATTCGAAACATGAAGATCAGCGATTTTCGAGCCGATCCGGAGTTCATCACCCCTCAATGGCTAAAGCAGGTATCCATTTGTGAATAAATTCTATTTTCGGATGATCAATCTGTTTGTCCTGCTGTTGCTGGTGGCCGTACTGGTAAGCAACCGCTACAGCGACAGCATGGACGCCGATCTGACCCTGAACTGTCGCAATGAACTCTATGATCGCAACGGCCCCCAGGACGCCAGGCACTACTTAATTGCTGACTTTGTCCTTAAGCAGGATCAGGCCAGCATCAGTTACCGGTATTTTGGTCACGATGGTCAAGCTCACTCCCGCATCTCGATGACCGGCCAGATCGTGGATGGCTCTTTGAAGCAGAACATCTTCGAAATGGCCATCGACGAAGTTAATACCGAGTACTATCAGGCGGACGCCGCTCCGGTGCCCCATATGCAGTATCTGAACTCATTTGCCAAGAGCAACCTGGCTAACGTGGGTTCCCATAACCTGACATTACGGTTGCTGGAACGCAACGACGAGGCGGGTTACGCAGCGGTGTTTTTCCAACCCTCTAACGCCGTCTGCGGTTGCCGTTTGGTAGACTGATCCGGCGACAAAAAAAGTGGCCTTTACGGGCCACTTAAATCCTGGTTCCTAAGCCCACCCCTGAGAGGGCATTATCATCAGGAACAACAACAAAATTGCGAATGAGAACAGATAGAAACGAAAAAAGTGAATGACTTTCATGCCGAGCCTCCATGCTAAACCTCGCTCGCCGATATCAACCGATGAATCGGCGCCCCGCTTGCGACAGGGACTGGTAAGTGTAGACCCGGAACAGGCGTTGGCCATCTAGGCCGACGACAAAACTCCGGGCTTTCCCCTCACCAATGCCCGTCGACTCTAATGAGACGGTAGCCGGTTGCCATATCGAGCCCAAACGAAAAACGGCGACCCTATTTAGAGTCGCCGTTCGTCGAAATATGGAGGCGCGTCCCGGAGTCGATTGGGGATCACGAATTGGGGTCCACGGATTGCCCGTCCGCCTCAGCCAGGGTTGCGAGTCCAAACGAAAAACGGCAACCCTATTCAGGGTTGCCGTTTCTGCTTAAATATGGAGGCGCGTCCCGGAGTCGAACCGAGGTCCACGGATTTGCAATCCGCTGCATAGCCACTCTGCCAACGCGCCAGTGTTCAGTGGTTTGTGAACGCTGCGAATTAAAGCAAATGCCGCTGCCGGGTTCAAGTAACCACGCAGGTTTTGACGCATTTATTTTGAAGTCACGCAATAATGAGTCATTATTCAACGGAATGCGATGGACAAACAGACAGAGGATTCATGAAAATTGTCGCAATCGGAGGGGGGCATGGCTTAAGCCGGGTTCTGCGGGCCATGGCACCCTACCCCCATGACCTGACGGCCATCATCGCCACCACCGACAACGGCGGCTCCACCGGTAAGCTGAGGCAAACCTTTGGGGGCATCGCCTATGGAGACATTCGCAACTGCCTCAGCAATCTGGTTGCCGATGACCACCTGGGCAAACTGCTACTGGACTATCGCTTCGATCATGAGTCGGATCTGGATGGCCATAATCTGGGTAACCTGATGCTACTGGCGCTGGACAACCTATGCATTCGACCCAGCGATGCCATCGAGGTGCTGTGCCGGTTAATGGACGTCAAACAAACTCTGCTACCGATGTCCGATCAGCCGACACAACTGCTGGCCCAGTTCCCGGACGGACAGCAACTGATAGGGGAAACCACGGTGGATGACGCTTCAAGTCTGCCGACAGGCCTGAGCCTGCACCCCGGTGTTGAAGCCCCTTTGGCCGCGGTGGACGCACTGATGCAAGCGGAACAGATTCTGATTGGCCCGGGCAGTTTGCTTACCAGCCTTGCCCCGCCCTGTCTGGTTGAAGAGATACAGCTCGCCATCAACCGCAGTCGGGCACGCACCACACTCATCAGCAACTTAGCGGCGGAAAATGGCTGTGTCGGCAGCCTGTCACCCGAGGGGCAGAAACAGGTATTTGAAGCCCTTACCGGGGTGCAGATTGATCATCTGCTCAGCCACAGCACAGATGCCTTTGACCAACCCAACCACTGGCACCGGCCACTGCTGGCCAACCAGCAACGCTACCACTGTCCCATTCGACTGGGGAAAGCACTGCAGGAGCTGTGCTTACGCTGACGACGAACGCAGCTGTTCCAGATAACCCTGATAGCGGCTGCGGGTCTGAGCCAAACACTGCAACAAGACTGGCACCTGTTCGCTCACCTCGCGGCTGCCGCCTCTGGCTCCGGACTCCACCTCTTTGGCAATTTCAGCCAACGCCTCGGCGCCAAAGGTCATGGCCGAGCCTTTAATGCTGTGGGCCAGATCCTTATATTGCTGCAACAAACTGGCCTGTTTTACCTGTGCCTCTCGATGGGTCATCTCATCAATAAACACCGTGATCAGCTCTTCAAGCAGATCGTATCCGGCGTCACTGGCCAGGGCGTCGATGCAACGCTCATTGAGAATTTTCGCCATAACCTCTCCTTGTTGAATGTCACTGGCATTAACTTTGCAACCTCTGTGCCATGACCCGCTTTTCATGACCGCTGACGAATTGGCATATTGTCTCATCGCGGCCGAATGGGAGACCCTTATGACCCCTACCCTCGCAGTAAAACTGGTAATAGACGGCCGCCACTTCGGCGGTATCGAAGCCCATCTGTGCCTGCTCTACCAGCGTCTGCATCAACAACGGGTGCCCTGCCAACTGGTGCTGTTATCGGCGTATTCAGAGTCTAGTTTCAAAACGCAACTCAAGTTGCAAAAAATCCCCTTTATCGAGCTCAAGGGCAGTTGGCTGAGTAAACTGCGCCAGTTGGCCGCCCTGTCCCACCATTCTGTACTCCACAGCCACGGCTACAAGGCCAACGTACTGACGCGGCTGGCCTGCCGCTTGAGCGGAACCCGGCCCGTGGCCACCTTTCATGCCGGTGAGCCGGGCCAGGGCCGGTTGGCCTGGTACAACCGGCTGGATAAAGGCAGCGCCCGCTTCAGTCTCAATGTGGCCGTATCCCGGGCCATCGCCGAGCGTGTCCCCGGACCTTGCCCGGTCATTCGAAATTTCGTCTCGCTGGCCGCCACCGAAGCCCGAACCCCAAGCTCGTGCCTTAGGGTGGGCTTCATCGGCCGCTATTGCCGGGACAAGGGCTTCGATCGCTTCTGTCGCCTCAGCCAGCAGTTACCCCAGTATCAATGGCACAGTTTTGGCCAGGGGCCACTGTCCGGACACATCGACGGCAACGCCATCATCGACCATGGCCATGTGCACGACATCGGCCGGCATCTGGCCAACCTGGATCTGCTGGTGATGCCATCCCGGTTTGAAGGCTTACCTCTGGCCGCCCTGGAAGCCATGGCCGCTGAACTGCCCATCATCGCCTATGACGTCGGCGATCTGACGCAGTTGGTGAACCATCAGGTAGGTGCGCTGATCGACGCCGGAAACCATAGGGCGATGATCGAAGCCATCGAGCATTTTGCCACTCTCAACCATCAGCAGCGCCAACACTTAGGCCAACAGGCCCGGGCCCGGGTGGAGAGGGAGTGGAATGGTCAGGCCACCCTGGCCACCTACCTCTCTCTCTATCGACAAGCAGGACAATTCACGCCTGCTGCCAGACCTGCATTTTTCGATAGATGGTTGAAGGGCTAACCTCCAGCAGGCTTGCAGCCTGAGTAATGTTGCCCTCGCAGCGGGTGATGGCATCTTCGATGGCCTGACGCTCAATGTCGGCCAATGACTGCGGAGCGCCGGCCTCCTCGACAGGCGCCGGCGGCGGCGTGCTTGAATCACTGCCCGGCTGACTCCATTGAAACTGGGCCGGCGTGTCCCGGGGCGGCTCGCAGACCACCTGACTCAGCGGCGCAGGTAAGTCTTCTTGCGCCACTTTACCTCCGGGGTGGATCACCGCCAGTTGCCGCATCACATTCTGCAACTGCCGCACATTGCCCGGCCAGCCAAATTTGCTCAGAGTCCACTCCGCCTGGCGACTGAAACCAACGAAGCGTTTGCCCTCTTCACTGCCATACTGCTGCAAAAAACGTTTCGCCAGCAGCAGCACATCATCACCGCGACGCCGAAGGGGCGGAAGCGTAATCGGCACCACGTGCAGCCGGTAATAGAGATCCTCCCGAAACCGTCCCGCCTCGACCTCTTTCCAGGGGTCACGGTTACTGGCACAGATGATCCGCACATCCACATCGATCAGCGTGTCACTGCCCACAGGTTGAACCTTGCCGGACTGCAGACAGCGCAACAGTTTGGCCTGCAGGTCCAGCTCCATTTCGCAGATCTCATCCAGAAACAGCGTGCCCTTGTCGGCAGCCTGAATACAGCCCTGGCGGTCTTTCTGGGCACCGGTAAAGGCCCCTTTGATGTGACCAAACAACTCGCTTTCCACTAACTCTTTGGGAATGGCCGCACAGTTCAACGGTACAAACGCCTGCCCCTGGCGACTGCCGGCCTGATGCAGGGCTTCGGCGCACACCTCTTTGCCAGTCCCGCTCTCGCCAAGCACAAACACCGTGGCCCGACTGTCGGCACTGCGCTCTATCATCTGGTACACCGCCTGCATCGGCGTGCTGGCCCCCACAAAGCCATGAAAACCGGCCCGCGTATGCTGGGTTTCGTACTTATCCACCAGGCGGTTAAGGGCGTAAAAGCTGAGGGCATTGTTGACGGTGACCTGCAAGCGTCTGGCTTCCACTGGCTTACTGACGAAATCATACGCCCCCAGTCGCATCGCTTCGACGGCGGTCTCTACCGAACCGTGGGCGGTAATCACAATGACGGGAACCGTGCAGCCGCTGTTGTGAAGCATGCGCAGAATGTCGATGCCATCGTGGTCCGGCAGGTTCAGATCCAGCAACACCAGCGATGGCAGTTGGTTCGCCAATTTGACCTTGGCATCCGCGAAGGTGGTCACGTGTTCCACCACCACGGCACTGTCTCTCAAATACGCCTTATACACCTTCGCCAGTGATTCGGTATCTTCAATCAATAACACGCGTTGAATGGGGTTGGCCATCGTGAAGCTCCCTCTTTGCCAGTCCGACCAGCAGCAGTGTGGCATCATCCATAAAGGCGCCCTCGCCCTTACGCCATAACACCTCGATCATCGTTTCAGGGTCTTCCTGAAATCCAATCTCAGGAAACGTTAAAAACCTCTCCTGCCAACCGTCAGTGTAGAAAAGCAAACGAGAATTGTCGTCAAACCTATATGAAAATTCCTGATATTCCTGATTTTTTGCCAGTCCTAACAAGGGTCCTTCCACCTGCAGATCCTGGTTAATTCCCGGCCCCAGGAGGCGCGGCGGCGGATGGCCGGCCGCCGCCAGAGCCAGTGAGCCGTCGGTTTCAATCAGGCAGACTAGCGCCGTCGCCGCGGCATCAGGCACGTGGGCACAGCACTCCAGCGCATCGGACAACCGTGCCAACAACGCCCCGGGCCGCCAGGGGTGCTGAGACAACATGGAGTGAATCAAACCACAGGTGGTATGGGCAATGAGTTTGGCACTGACCCCGTGACCCTGGCTGTCCACCAACAACAGCATACGAGTCCCATCCGTCTGGTGCTGATCAATCAGCAGATCGCCTCCCCCGAGGGTCTTTGGCTGATGCCTCAGGCAAAACGATAACGCCGCGGTATTGGCCGGGCAACTGGGACTCAGGGGCTGGGTCAACTGCCGGGCGAGTCGATCTTCGCTTATCTGCCGTAGTTGTCGGTGACGGATCAGCGCCCGCTCGATGCTCTGTTGTAGGCGCCTGCCGGACAAGGGCTTGGTTAATACCTCATCGATGCCACACGATGCCAGCTCGGCCATGCGCTCGCCATCCGCATCACTGCTCATGGCCAAAAAGGGCAATGCCGCCCGCTCCGGCCGTGTCGACAACCAATGACGCAAAGCCAGCCCATCCCTGTCAGGCATGTGCAGATCGCTCAGTACCAGATCAATCGGCTCCTGATCCAGCCAGCGCTGGGCTTGACTGACGCTGGTGCAACTGATCACTCGATACCGGGGCGACAGCCAGGCATTGATGACCGCCAGTTGGCTGCGATCATCATCGATAACCAGAATATTGGCGGCGGTCGGCCGGTCATGAAACGGCAGTTCAAACAGATTCGCCTCGTGATGCCAGCGGTAATGGGCCCCGGGAACACAATGACTGATCAACCCCAGCCCCATGGCCGATTCCGCAAACGCCAAAGGCTGGTTCATCGCCTCTCTCAGGCGTTTATTCAGAGCCATAAACGGCGAGCCATTGTCCTTGATCTGCACCACATACAGTGCACCGGGCCGCCGGTACAGGTTAATTTGCACGACGCTCGGAGGGCAGCGGGTGTGCCCCAACAGGTTAGCCAAGTACTCCGACAGCGCCGTTAACACCGGATCGGTCACCCATTCTGCCAATCCCAGGCTCCGCATCCCTTCCCCCAGCGCTATCCTGGCCTGGCGAACGCCCGCGTTGGTCGGGGTCACATCCAGTTTCAACATTAACGCCTTCATCTCCACTCTCCATTGCAGTAAGCGGTACGAGACAACCAATTGGCAAGGCGGTCACACCAACCCGGTAGGCGATGCCGACGGGCCATAATGGAGGACGCCAGCGACTGCCCCAGCCTGGGCATAAAGCGGTTGTCCATCACCACCGCCAGCACCGTCAGGCCGTAATGAGACATCTCCAGGGAGAACGCCTGCAGCTCGGAATCGGTGGTCTGGCCAGCCGCGACCATCAGCACGACATGGCGACACCCGACCTGGGCACTGATGGCATCCGCGCCGGCGTAGTAATCGCAGCTAAACACCACACAACGATAGCACTGCTGCCAGCGAAGCAGTGCCTGGGCCACACTTTGTGCATTCAAACGGTCGCCGCCTTCCAAAGCCAACGATAACTGGTCAAACACCTGATCTTCCGCAATCAGGGTGTGACTTGAGATGTCATCGAGACTAAGGCAGGTGTTGGCGTCAGACGTCACCTCGCTTCCCATATCGACCATCAGGCTGTGGTGCTGGCACCGACTCAGCTGGCGACATAGCTGCGACGCCGCCGCTCTCGTGGAGTGCGCCTGACCGGCGCAGACGATGGCCACCTGGTTAACGCCCTGACAGGCGATCAGGGTGGCCAGAGAGGAAAACGCCTGTTTGCCGATATCATTCATATCGCTGCTCCCAGTGCAAACAGTGCCACAATGCTCAGGGCGTCGCGGACACCGTCAATGAAGATGCGCCAGTTGGATTGATCCTCGTTGGGCACATAAACGGTATCGCCGGGTCTCACCAACGGGATGCGAGCGTAATCCGGATCGGTGACAAAAGCCTGCAGATCAAACACCCGGGCCTGGGGATCGCAGCAACTGTGCTGTACCACGATGATCTTTTCGATGTAAGCGTTATCCGACGGTCCCCCGGCCTCTGCCAGCAAATCCAGCAGGTTCATCGAGTTATCAAAGCTGTAACGCCCGGGCTTGCGCACCGCCCCCATCAGTCGCACCACCTGCTCCGAGGGTTTTTCCAGCCACTGCCGCTCCCGCTGCGGCAGGAAGATGGTGTCGCCGGGCAGCACCTTGGGCAATACGCTTTCATCGCCGGTTTCAAAATAGCGGGCCAGGTTCAGTTGGGTCACCCGGCTCGTAGCGCCATTTCGATGAGTAATCCGAATCTGGCCGAGATCCGCCTCATCGGTAGGGCCATCGGCGGCTGCCAGTATGTCCAAAAAACCAAGCTGGTCGTTGAACGCATAACGTCCCGGAGACTCCACCTGGCCGAAGACGTAGATCGAGCTTTCCGGACTCTGACGCACCCAGGTTGACTTGTTGTCGGTGGGATCCCATGGCAACTCGTTAACCACCACGGTGTCGCCGGATACCAGGGTGGGCAGAGACGCGTACTCGCCCCCTTGCTTAATGAACTTGTCCAAATCAAATAGACGCTTATTGCCATTGTCTTTAATGATCTCGATCTCCGCCAGGTTGGCATGCTGCAAGGGGCCGCCGGCATGGGCAAACAGGTCGAGAAACGTCATGCTCTCGTCCCATTCGTAGCGCCCGGGCCGATTCATGGCACCGATGATCTTGATCGCCTTGTCCGACGGGATTTTCAGCCAGGACTTCTCATTGACGTCGGTTTTTTCCGGTACGAAAATCACATCGCCGGGTTCAATGGGGGGCAACCGGCCGTTGGCCCGGTTCTCGGTGTAAGACAGCAGGTTCACCTCCACCACCGACTGGTCCTGACGCAACAACCGAATGTTGCGGGTCTCCGCAAAGCGGGTCGGGCCGCCGGCATTGGCCAGCAAATCCAAGAAGGTCACGTTGTCGCCAGTTTCGTAAGCGCCCGGCGCCTGAACTTCCCCCATAACGTAGACCGTACGCTGGGTGTTGGAGACCACGTCCACCTGAATCGGGACATAGATCAGGGTTCCGGCACCGATGGGCGGCAGCATCTCCGCAGTCCCCTCATCAAGGTAGGTTTTGAGGTCAAACAGGTAGGGCACATTGTCACTGATCACCCGAATGTGGCTAACGTCGGCATACCGGGTCACCCCTTCGGCCCGCATCAGCGCATCGACAAGGCTCATTTCCCCCTTGAGGACAAAACTGCCCGGGTTGCGAACCTCGCCGAACAGAGTGATGGAATCGGCATCACCGCCGCCATCGCCACCGGCGATCAGCGAACGGGCATCAAAATTGACCTCGACGTTGCCGGTCAGCGGCGACGCCGGAACAAACAACTCATCTTCAGTTTGCAGTCGAGGCAACAGCTCGGCATCGCCACTGTCCAGATAGGCCTTGTAGTCAAAACTGAGCCGCTGTGCTCCCCGACGTACCTGTAACTTATCCAGCTGAGCCCCCGGGCGAAGGCCACCGGCCGCCTGTATCGCCATCTGCACATTGCCGTCGGCGGGCAGCAGCACCTCTCCGGGCGCCTGGACATAACCCAGCACCCGAATCAGTAACTGGCGCTGACTCAGCTCGATGTCAAACTGATCCAGGTTGAGGTACACCGTCGACAACGCCAACTGAATGGCACTGCGCGCCTGATCCAGAGTCTTGCCCCTAAGGTTGATCTTGCCCACTTCCGGCAAACGAATCTTCCCCTGCTTATCCAGAGAAAATGGCTGATCGAATGCAGACTCGCCCGGCATGATAATCACCACCGCATCGCCCGGTTGCAGCAATCGGTCACTGTCCTTGGCCACGCTCAATGTCGGCAACAGCAGTATCAGGATCATCAGCAGACGGGTCATCATCACTCCCTCCGAAACGACTCTGGCCACTGACTCAGAGTCAGGGGGGCGGGAGACGACGCCGTCTCGGACGGCAGAGCCAGCAGCTCAAAACTCACACGCCGATTCGCCAGACGACCGCTGCGGTTGGTATTCGGGGCCAAGGGCATGCTGGAACCGGCTGCCACCACCCGTAACTGCACCTGAGGGACGCCATCGGCTTGCAGATGATCGGACACCGCATTGGCCCGCGCCAGTGCCAGCGCCTGATTGTGCTGGTCATCGCCCTGGTCATCGGTATGCCCGGTCACCGTCAGCACCCAGCGTGGATTATCCCGAAGCATTTGCGCCATTTGCCGCAGCCGAAGCTGAAACTCCGGCAGCAACTCATCCCTATCCAGGGCAAACTGCTCGGATTGCAACAACCCCGGCGCCACCTCATTAACATTCACTCCGCCGGCAGTAACGACGCCCTGCTCGACACCACGACACCCCATATGCTGAGTAATGAAATTCAGTCGCACACCGAGGCGGTGAATCTGATCTTCAAGAATCAACAACTGCTCGCTGGCGTCGGCATACAACCCCTCTGCCACTTCACCACGAATCTGTCCCAGACGCTGTTCAGCCTGATACTGGCGCTCGGGCAGGCAGGCAACGGTACCGCGAAGTCGAAGCAGCTCCAGACCGATCTGGGCTTCTACCACCCGCTGCCTCAACGCCTGATGCTCCTGCAGAAAGGCAGGAGATAGCAGGTAACTGTCCCAGGGGGTGCCCTCGGCTGCCATCTGTCCCTGCCCCTCTTCAGGCCATTGCGCGCAGCCGGCCAGGAGCAGCATCAAGGTGATGCTCACTCGTTTCTTCATGACTGTTCCCCGGTGAATGCAATCGCCTTATCCACCTTCAGCATGGTCAGTATCCGTTTCGGCTGACCATGCACGTCCGCCAGTTGCAGCACCCGCTGCTGGCGCTTTAGCCTCTTAAACAAAAAGATGATGGCGCCAATGCCGGAGGAGTCGATGAATTCGGTGGCTTTCAGGTCGATGACCACCAGTTGGTTGGGTTCCTGTAACAGCTCTTCGAACTGCTCTTTAATACCAGCAACGCTGTCGATATCAAACTGCACCGGTGCCATGACCGTTTTTGGGTTAAGACTGTCGTTGAGATGAATCGCCATAGTTCACTCCCGTTACTCGGTTCAGAGAAGGGCTTATGCCTCTCCTATACGCAACCGTTGCAACAGCAGTGCCAATATTAAATTATCAATAAATACAGTTAGATAAATTTTTTGAAGAGGGGAATTCCCATTCTGCAACGGAAAGTTCGCAGAACAGGAACCCCGACAGGCCTAGTGGCCTTTGGCGGAAACCACCACCCATAGGGTGCGCATCAGGATCTGCGCCTCCATGGCCAGGTAGCTCTTAAGCCCGCCGAGACTGGCGGCATAGGCGTGATCAAACAGCAGCTTATTTTTCACATCATCGATGCTGGTGTCACCGGATTGATTTACCTGAGCCAGCCCGGTCAGGCCGGGGCGAAGTTCATAGGTGCGTTCCAGGTAATACGGCAATTGCCGCTCCAGAATGCCACAAAACTGCGGTCGCTCTGGCCGCGGACCAACGATGGACATCTCCCCTTTAAGCACCTGAAACAGTTGCGGCAGCTCATCCAGGCGGCTGGCTCGCAATAGCCGCCCGACCCGGGTCACCCGAGCGTCACCGGGCTTGGCCCAGCGCGCACCGGCTTGCTCGGCATCACTGGTCATCGACCGAAACTTGGTAACGTAAAACAGCTCTGAGCGGTCACTGTAGCGGGCACCGACCCGCATCTGCCGATAAAGCACACTGCCAGGAGAATCCAGCTTAATCGCCAGGGCGATCAGCGGAAACAGGGGCAACACCAGTATCAGCGCCAGCACCGACACCAGCAGGTCGATACCGCGCTTGACCCGCTTGACACCCACTGGCTGAAAATCTTCATGGGGGCGTTGTCGCCAACCCACTCGCACGCCAACCAGCTGACACCATGCACCGGTGCAGGCCCCGGCCACGGCGCGAAACAAGTTGCCGACTCGGCTCTTGGGACGCAGGCTGGCATAGGCGATAGCCAATACGCCACTCACGGCCAGCAGTGACGCCACGCCGACACTCTGAGACAGCAACAGTGCTCCACCCAGACCCGCTATCAGCCACAGTGGCAACAGCAGCGGCAGCACTGCCCTCAGCCCTTTTCCGGCAATGGCCGCAACCCTGGCGGCGAAACAGAGCGAAGGCAGCGTGCTCAGCAACGACGGCAACTGGGCCAGGTTTCCGGCGGCGATTCTGGCCCGTTGGCCAAATAGGTTCTCATTGGCTCTGGGGGCAATATCCACCGCCCGCAACTGCGGTTCAAAGTCAGACCGATAGCCTCGCCTCAGTACCTGCATCACCAACTCAAAATCGTCGTTGACGCACCCTGGTGGCAACGGTTGAATCAGAGCCAGCCTCAATGCCATCAGCGCCCCGGTGGCCCCCATGACCGCTCCCAGCATCGCCTCCCCCTGCCTGTTTCGATTGAGCCTGGCCCAGTGACCGGCCAACCGACTGTCGGTGCCATGAACGTAGCGTCCACACAAGGCGCCGAGCCGATCATCCATAAATGCCCGGCTGATACGGGACAGAGCATCATGGGCCAGCAGGGCGGAACAATCGGACAACACCACCAATTGTCGCTGCTGCTTCAATCGCTGCAGGTGCTGATTCAGGCGATGGATCTTGCCGCGATTGCTGCCGTGGTTGTGAAGGGTAAACTCGATCCCCTGCTGCTTAAAACGGCGTTCAAATCCGGCGGCCACCTCGGCGCTGGCGTCGGTACAACCATCAAGAATCAGCTCAATCCGCCATCGGTCAGAGGGATAGTGCTGCTGCAACAGGTTGTCCAGTTTAAACGCCAGTTCCCGGGCCTCGTTGAAACAGGGAATCACCACAGTCAGGTCCGCCGGTTGCTGTCCCGTTTGTCGACCCGGGGGTTCTTGCAGGGGTACACGGCGGGCCAGCCATCCCATCCAGGCCGGGTACAACAGCAGGTGCGTTGCCAGCAGCAACGTCAGTAGCGTAAACAGCATCATCAGCAACATGGTGCCTCCCTTTGAAACAGCGAGTGGTAGCGATTGGCCATGACCCGGTCACTGCCGGTTTGACTGACGAACTGCCGTAGCTGGGCGGCGTGGCGTCCGCGGCTCTGCAGCATTCGGTCAATGCCTTCGATCACCTCTGACTGGGCATTCGCAGCAACCACATGACCCAAATTGGTACATACCATTTGGCGACAGTTACCGGTATCAGGCGCGACAACTGGGACACCACATGCCTGCGCTTCCAGCAATGTCATGGGGGCGCCTTCATTATCGCTGACCAGGCAAAAGAGATTCAACGCCCGGTAGAGGCGGTGCACATCGTCCACCCTGCCGAGAAAATGACACCGTTTCTGCACCCCAAGCTGACAGGCCAACTGCTCCAGGGCACAGTGCTCACTGCCCTCTCCCGCCACCACCAGGTGGACTCGCTCCGGCAACGCCACCAAGGCACGCACCAGACGATCCACCCGCTTTACCTTCTCCAGGCGACAGACGGTACCGACCAGATCCAACTCCAGTGGCAAGCCAAACTGGCGCCGCGCCTGTTGAACATTGCCCGGAGTAAAACGGCCCATGGCGATGCCGTTGTTGATCACGCAATCAATGCGACATCCGGCCTGGCGGAACTGATCCGCCACCAGGGGAGCATCGGCAACACTGATGGGGGCAAACAGCCGCAGCGCCGAACGGGTGATCGTCCTGACCCTGGGTAGAGACAAGCTCCAACCATCGTGGTGAGTGTGAACATGAGTGATCCCCAACCCCATACTGGCGGCGCCACCGTAGAGCAGCGGCCCCACGTGGTGCGTATGCAGGTACTGAACCCGGTGGCGACGCATCCACTGCCTTAAGGACGCCACCGTGGACAGGGATACCCCCTGGGGCTTGGACAGGGCGTCAAAACGCGGCAAGCGGTTCAGCACCGGCCAGTTGGTGACAAGTTGCGCCTTGTCGCCCTCCAGTGACAGGTAATGAACCTGGTAATCCCGCTCCAACTGTTCCCCCAGGGTCATCACCATGGTTTCAAGCCCACCAACCCTCATATTCTGTACTAATTGGACTAATACCGGTTTCGACATTACAGCCCTCCTGTTGACGACGAGTTCACCAGCACCGGCCCCAACCCCAGCTGCATCACTTGCTGTTTGTGGTACACCCGCCGATCCAGCAGCATACTGGCCGTGACAATGGCCAGTCCGAATCCAATACCGCCAAGCAGACCCAGCAACCCGTTTAACCACCAGGGCCGGTTGATGGATCGCTTGGGCAGGTTCGGCTGATCGATCACCCGAACCTTATCCGGCGCTTCAAACCGGCCCAGCTGACCGGTGACCTGTGCCTTTTCATAACGGGTCAGTAGCTCCTGATACAGCAGCCTCCGGCCTTCGGCCAGACGCTCCAGCTCCATCAACTCCCGCTCAACATCGGCACTTTGCCCCATTCGATCCAATATTAATTGCTTGTGCTTTTTGACTACCTCCAGCTCCCCCTTGAGCGTCGCCACCCGATTACTGGACTCCTGCAACTGCTGCAACTGGGACACCAACAATCTCGGCTCACTGCTATCAGCCTGATTCGGCTCAAACGAGGTGGCCAACTGCCACAGTTCATCCAGGTGTTGCTCGGTATCCACCGCTGTAGCGCTCATCAGCTTCTGCTTCTCCTGCTGCAGTTGGCGGATTCGGGCTTCCACGCCCCGTACCTTGGAATGACGACTGGTGTACCGGCTTTTGAGCATCGCCAACTGAGCCCGGGTTCGGACAATCTGTTTTTCAATCTCCCCGACGATGGGGTTGGCGGTACTGAGTTGAGTTCTGAGGCCGGACAGCCTGGCCTGGGCCCCTTCAAGCTCGATACGCTTGGTACGGATCTGAGTCTCCGCTTCCAGCAACGCCAAATTGGTGGCTCCCAGCAGATCCGGCAACAGGTTGGCATGCTTCTGCTTAAAGGCGGCCAGTTCGGTTTCCACTTCAGCCAACGCCTGCTCCTGACGCTGCAACTGGGTCTTAAGGAAGATTTCGGAGTTCTCTACCGCACGCTGCCCGGGCGCCATCAGGCGTTTTTGAAAACTCTCACTGATCGCTTGCAACAGCTGCCGGGCTTCAGCAGCATCCGGCCATACCAGCGACAGCCTGACCAGCGCATCGCCCACCAGCTCCATCTGGGTGGCCTGCGACAGCCGCTGCTGAATCAGCTCCTGTGTAGCCGCCGATGTGGTCTCGGTCACCAGCCCGGTACCCTGGGCCACTTCGGCCATGACGTAACGGGAGTGAAGCAAGGCGTTGAGGCCGGCGATGCGCTCTTTCAGTTTGACCTCTACCGACAGATCCTTAAGAAACGGGTTCGCCAGTGCCGACTCCTGCAGCAGCAGCGACGTCGAACTTCGATATTGGGTACGGCTGAAAGCCGACAGACCGGCCATCGCCATCGCCACGACCAAAGCCGGAATCACGATCAGGTAGCGCCAGTGCCAGCAATGACACAAGAATCGATACAGGTAGAAATAGGCCCACTCAGCCGCCATACGCCATCCTTAACACAACCTCTCCGTCGCGGCTGTCGGGCAGATAGCGTCCCTGAATCTGTCCCTGATACCCAAGTGTTCGCAGAGACTCAATCACCATCTCCAGACGGTTCTGGGCCTGGTAGGCTGCCGCCCATTCAGGCGCATCATCGACCGGGCCAATCTCTACCTTCAATCCGGGAGAACGGAACAGCAACGGTGTCATTTTCTGCTGCAACAAGGCAACCAGACCCGGTTGCCCCAACCACACCACTCGAATGAGTTGAGGGTCCTGTTGCCTGGCTGTCGACAGCACCTTAGATTTGGCGTTCGGAGTCGAGCTGCAACCGGCCAAGGCCAGCAGCATTACCATCGCCATAAACAGTTTCACGGCTTACCTCCGCATCGATTGCTCCTAGTTTGTTGACAGAGTCTCTGCAGGAGTTGCGCCACAATTTAAAGCGGCTAATTTTCAGTGCCTTATGCCATTGCTCTGCGACAGGATTGCAGCTTGCAACGGTCTGGTTGCAATTTGCTAAGCACCAGTTCGGCCCGATCGTCCCAACCCTGCCCCAGCACCTGCATTCGAATCTCGGCAACTTTAGGCCTGGAAAGCAGACTCATCAACACCATGGCGACAAACTCCTCCCTGGTCGTAGCCAACTGCACACCGCAGGCATAGCCCCGGGCGGCGTCGAAATCTGTGCCTACCACAGGCACTCCCGCCGCCAGATACTCCCTCAGTTTCAGCGGATCACAGGCGGCAATCTGTGGGGTCGGTAAAAACGGCAGCAAGGCCACATCGAAATGCTGGGCATAGGCCGCCAATTCGTCGTGTGGCAACCGGCCAAGGTGGTGGACATTGGCCTTGTCCAGCAACGCCCGGGGACAACTCTGGTTATCGCCAATCAGCACCAGTTGACACTCGGGCAAGGCGGTGGTCAACGTATCCAGCAAGCCATAGTCCAGCCAGGGCGCCAACGAGCCGTAATAGCCTAATACCACGCCCCTTGGCAGCGGCCCCGGCCGGGAACAAGGGCGGCTGAAATGGCGCAGATCCACACCGTGGCGCACGGTGAACACCGCGGGATGGTCAAACCCCCGGGTTAGAATATCGCTGGCGCAAAATACCCATTCGGCCCGGGCCACCAACCGCTGCTCCGCTCGCAATACCTCGGCATGATCCACCCCGCTGAGGCTGCCAAAATCGTCGCCACAGTAGTAGATGACCCTGGCGCCTGGAAACAGATCCAGATAAGCCTCGGCACTGGGCAGAGCGCACCAGACGAAATCCACCGGCCCGACATCGGCCAGCGAACGGCGCATCCGGGCGCGGTTAAGGCGCTGCAACCAAGGAGACCGGGCCAGCGGCCAGACTTTGGGCGCGATCACTTTAAACGGTGCCTGAGAAGGGCCGGGTGACCGCGCTACCGCTTTACTGGCCAGGCGTGTGAGGTCTTGCCAACGTGGCTGGCGCAGACCGATGGAGTTGATCCACACCACCTCAAAGTGCTTCGCCAACGCCCTTATCAGATGCTGACTGCTGGAGGGATGGCGGCCCCAATCTTCGCCAAACACGACCATTTTAGGCTTCATCAGCGGCCTCCAGGTTACGGACAACTCGAGCGGGATTGCCCGCCACCACCACACCTGCCGGTACATCACGACTGACCACCGCCCCGGCAGCAACAATACTGCCCCGGCCGATGGTCACGCCCGCCAGGATAATGGCGCCGGTGCCGACCCACACATCCTGATGCAGGGTAATCGCCCGGGCCTGATGAGGCCGTTCAGGAAGCCCCTTTGCCCTGGCCCTCGCCTCGATCGGATGACCCGGGTAACCGGCAAGAAACACCCTTCCAGCCAATCTGACGTTATTCCCCAGGGTGATGCGGGTACCACAGGCGATGGTGTTCTGCCAACCGATATCGATGTTGTCCCCCAACTCCAGCACACTGCCTGGACGACCGCAGATGGTACTGACCCCGCTGATGCGGCAATCCTGGCCCAGAGTGACCTTAACCGGTCCCAGCAGCTGTGGCAGTCCGTCGTACAGATACAACCCCTCGCCCCCGGTCACCTGGCTGCGAAACATCGGTGTCCAGATGAGCACCCGCATGATGCCGGCCCCGGCCAGACGCAGACTCAAAAGTAACCAGTGCAGCGGGCGGTAAATCAGGCTGACGGGTGGAACCTGCCAGCGACGTATCACCAGGTAGGCTGGTTTTAACCATTGCTTTATTGCGAAAGCTGTCATCGTCTTTGCCTCACAGGTTGAGATTCAATTCGGCAGCTTGCCCACAGCAGGGCTGCCAGGATGTACAAGGGCCAGGTAAACGCCTGGGTTAAAAATGTTGCGCTGATTCCAAATCCCACCAACCCCGAGTACAGGGCCAATGACCAACAACGGGCTTCCCACCGCTCACTCACCCGGTTGAGCAGCTTCCGGGAACGTCTAAGCAGGGCGACATAAAACGCAACAAACAGCATCAGACCCACAATCCCCATCTCTGCCAACACCTGGAACCATGAGCTGTGGACGGCATGACTTTTTCCGTCCCAGTGGGGAGAATGAAAGAAATAGTTGGAGAAAAAGTTGTCCAGGCCGACCCCCAGTACCGGGTGTGACCAAGCCATGGATAGCGCCGCCTGCCAGGCATACAACCGACCCATGGCCGACTCATCGATGCCCGACTCGGCCGCACCGCCAGATTGGCGTTGATCGATTCCCGCCACCATCAACAAAACCAGGATCATCACTGGCGCCAGCAGCCATACCCATCGGGGCAGGCGGTAGCGCCACAACATCACGCTGCCGGCGACGCCGCAGATCCCCAGCAAGCCGCCCCGGCTCTGGGTGGCGATGATGGCCATCACCAAGGTCAGCACAATCACACCGGCAACCAGAGCTCCGTTGCCACCGTACAATGCCCGGCTAAAGGCAAAGCTCAGAGGCAGGAGCAACACCAGCGCCAGATCATTGGGGTCACCCAGGGTCGAGCCCCAGCTTCGGCCAATGGTCACTCGGGTTCCCTCCACCATCTCCAGACCGTGAGCACTGTTGTAGAGGGCACAACTGGCCACCACACTGCCTGCAAGAATGATCAGCCAGGCCACCCACCTCAACTGGGTCCAGCTTTGAATCAGCCAGGAGATGGTAAAACACATCAACACCACCTTGATCCAATTGCCACTCCAGTAAGCCAGCGCCAGTGGCCGGTTGGTTGCCAACACCACACCGATGGAGCTCAGTGCAAACAACAACAACAGGATTCGCCCTTCCGGATAAAGGAAGATTCGAGTCTCTCGGACGACGCCCACCTGCCAGAACAGCACCGCCAGAGAACCCAGCGCCAGCAGTTGCGGAATCCTCAGTGACAACAGTGCCGGGTTCAGTTCATGCAAACGAAATGCGGAGAACAGCACAAACAACACACACAACATCACCGGCCAACGCTGGGCCAGGATCAGCGCCGGCACCAATAACCAGCCCGCCAGCAACAGCAGCGGACTCAGCCAGGTGCCCACCGCAATCAGGCTGGCGCTTACCAGAGCGATCCCCAACGGGTAGGAGCCAGTCATGATTGCCACTGCGCCGCCGCTACCGATCCGGTACCGGTTTTCAGCGTCCTGATGCCGTACAGGGCTGCCACTAGGGCCAGGGTGAGCAATAGGGCAGGATGCCCAATCCATAACGCCAGAGCGGTACAGACGGTCAGCCCCAACAGCAACCCGGGTGAGTACGGCAGACGCAGGTGCCGCTGGCTAACGCGATAGAACAGCAGGGCCCGGGTGGCCATCAACATACCCATGGCCACCAGCAATCCCGGCAAGCCGTCAAAGGCGATCGCCAACGGCAACACGATTAATGCAGGCACCATGACGATGGCGTTAAGCATCAGCGCCAGATTCCCGGTGATTCGGTGATAGACGCCGATACTCAGTAAGGCAGGAATCTGCCGCAACAGGGTAATCATCAGCAGGATCGGCAGCCAGGCCTGTCCCTGCTGGTAAGTTGAATCAAACAGCCACGACAAGATGAAGGGAAGCAGGGTCGCCACGATACCAATGATGGCCACCAACAGTGCCACCCCAGCAGTGGTGACCCGAGCCAGGGTCGCCAATTGGCCGTTATCGGCCAGCTGATGTCGAAGAGGTCCCCACCACAACATGAACGGCTCCATGGCATACGCAGGTAGCAAGCTCAGTTGCCAGACCAACACATAGGCCCCCAGAGCCTCAAGACTGACGGCATCGGCCAGCCAGGGGCGTTCGTAGCCATTAAGTACAAAGGTGATGCCGGTGGACAATGCCAATGGCAGGCCATAACCGACAATGGGCTGCCAGGAGCCAATTGCACTGCGGGCGGCACGCACCAACATAGGACGAGCGTCCCACAGCAACACGGCGACCGTGGCAACCACGCCGCTGATCATCAACGCATCGACCCCAAGCCCCAACAGCAGCAGTAACAGAGACAGGCCAGTTTGCAGTGCCGACACCGATACACTGACCCGGAAAAAGCGATCAGGCCGGTTGTTGATTCTCAAAGACACCAGTCGCAGTGCCAACCAGGTACCCGCAGACAGGTTTAACAGCAACATCTGTAACCAAAACCAGTGCAGTTCACCCGGCAGCAAACGCGCCAGCCCCCAAGCCAGCAGTGGCGATACCAGGATAAGCACACACCCATAGCGCCAGCCAAATGCCAGAATGCGGCGCTGCATCGCCGGATTCGACGCATAACGCTGGCAGCACTCGGTTAGACCCAACGACGCCACCAGGCTGCCCACATTCGCCACTGCCACCAACAGCCCTAGCTGGCCAAACGCCGCCACGCCGAGCAAAGAGGCCGTCATTGGCAGCATCAGCAGTGCCAGTGATTTCTGGATCACACCACCAGCGGCGTAATAGTACATGGCTGATCGATTCATCCCAGCGACTCCATCCAGCCGGACAGACGCCGAGCTTGAAGTTCCACATCAAACAGCCGGCGGGCGCGCCATTTAGCCTGCAACGCCATACGCCGATAGCGGTTTTCGGAAAAACCCGCCAATTTGCGGATGGCACGGCCGAGGGCTACGGGACAATCCGGGGCCACCTGAAAGCCGGTACGGCGGCTGACGATCTCCTTGAGGCCCATGATGTTGCTGGTGATCACCGGCAAACCCATGGCCATGGCTTCTTTCACCACCAGAGGACCGGTATCGCGATCGCCATTGGCGGCGATTCGAAACGGCGCCACCAGAGCCAGGTAGCCGTGGCCATGCTGAGCCAGCCAATCCTGGTTACGAACCCCTAAAAACCGGACCGACTGCAGGCCTAAGGCCTCAATCTGGGTCCGATAGCGGTCCGCCAGAGGGCCGTCGCCAACGATGTCCAGCCCCAGCTCCGGGTCATCAATCCTCGCCAGTGCCTGCAACAGCGTATCCAGGCCCTTTTTCTCAACCAGGCGACCAATGAACAGCAGTCGCTTGCTGGTCCGCTGGCGGTCGCCGGGTGTGAACAGGCGAGTGTTAATGCCGCAGGGGATCAACGCTGCCTGGCAGGCGCCCTGTTGTTCGAACAGCTGCCGCATCTCACGACACACCGCCACCGCCAGATCCGCCGTACGCAACTTCACCGCCAGATCATGGGGATTGGCATAGACATCGGCGCCATGGCCGACAAAGGAGACCGTCACCCCCAGAATTCTGGCTGCGACGATAGCCACCGCGGCCGTATGCTGGGCGAAGTGGGCGTGGAGATGATCGCAGCCCCGGGCCCGGGCAGCGACCCGGGCCGCCAACAACAGCAGACTGCGGCGAGGAAACGCCTGTTGAGCAAAAACAAACTTCCACACCGGCGGCGTCAGTGTGGCCAGGGTCATCGCCAACGTCACCTTAGGGCCCAGTTGGGCCGGCGGCACCACCCTGGCCAGCCAGGGCTGGTGCAGGGAGCTGTCGATGGCCGCTGCCGACTCCAGGGCGATGGGCAGGATTCGATGTCCCAGCTCGGCCATGGCGTTCATCTCATTGACCACGAAGGTTTCTGTTAGTACCGGAAAGCTGGGAATGACATAGGCGATCGCTTTCATGGCGGCTCCGACTCAGGAAAGAACTGACTTCCTTAATTCAAGAACCACGCCAACAAACTTACTTATTGAATAACTAGGATTATTTTTATTTCAATCCCGCGGCCGTTGCAGTTTGCAACAGCCCCTGACCGATCAAGTAGCCCAACCATTGCAATTCAAGCGGCCTCAAAATTAATCCCTTAAAAACAGTAAATTAAATTTGGCACTTTTCCTGCAGCCCGTTTGACACTGTTCAAGAGTTCAACAGTTCAGGAGTCACTATGGAACCAAGCATCTGCGTCATCGTACCCAGCTTTAACTGCCTCGAGTACCTGCCCCAGGCACTGGACAGCATCTGGGCCCAAAGCATGAAAGTGAAGGAGGTGTGGGTAGTGGACGACGGATCCAGCGACGGCACCGCAGAGTGGCTTCAGCAACAGCGACTCCTTCACCCTGTCCTGCATTCTCTGCGGCTGGAAAAAGTGGGACCGTCTGCCGCCAGAAACGCCGCCCTGCAGCTGTGTCAGAGTGACTGGGTGGCCTTTCTGGATGCCGACGACACCTGGTATCCCGATAAGCTGGCGCGCCAATGGGCCGCCCTGTCCGCTCACCCCGATGCGGCATTTTGCATCAGCAACTATCTGCACATCGATGAGCAACGCCGGCCGATCATCGACTGTTTCAGTTACTGGCCCGAGTATGGGCGCCAGCCGTGGAACAGCCTGAGCGCTGACCAACTGTTTGCAGAAAATGTGGTAGGAACCTCGACGGTGCTGGCACGAACCCAGGCTCTGCGTCAGTGCGGCGGTTTTGATGAGTCTCTGCGATCCGCATCAGACTGGGATCTGTGGCTGAAGTTGATCCGAACCGGTCAGTGTGTGGTGGATCCGGAGTGTCAGATGGATTATCTGATGCGCACCGGCTCGATGACCCGTGCCAGGCTGAAACGTCTGATGGCCGTGGAGCGCATCATCGACCGACACCAGGCCAATCACAGTGCCGGAGCCAATGACAGCGCCCGCGCCGTTCTGGCCCGCAACTACGCCGAGTACTATCAGGAACAGGAGTTGTATGCCAAGGCCTGCTGGCACCAGTGCCAGGCGCTACGACTGAAGTTTCACTTTCAGGGGGTGCGTCACCTGCTGGCGGCGTTGAAAGGCGGGATGCTGGCCGTGGCCAAGCCCACCCGCTGAGCACGATGGCCCAGCGAGTGACATCGACCTAGAGTACCGAGGCGATGGCGCTGACCAGATACGGCAGGTTCGCTTCGGTCATGCCTGCCACATTGATGCGGCCGGAACGAACGATGTAGATGGCAAACTCCTCTTTCAGGGCCGCCACCTGATCCGGGTTGAGGCCGGAGAAGCTAAACATGCCGTTTTGCTGCTCAATGAAGCTGAAGTCGCCGGCCACCCCGGCGGCTTTCAGTTGCGACACAAACTCCAGGCGCATGGTTTTGATACGAGCCCGCATCTCTGCCAGCTCATCGAGCCACATCGCCTTAAGTTCGGCATCCGCCAGAATGGTCGCCACCACCATGGCGCCATGGGCCGGTGGATTGGAGTAGTTGGCACGAATCACTTTCTTCACCTGGGAAAAGGCACTGTTGGCCGCTTCGCTGGTTTGTGCCAATAAGGTAAAGGCGCCGGTGCGCTCATTGTACAAGCCAAAGTTTTTGGAGAACGAGCTGGCAACCATCAACTCTTCCAGGGCGTCGGCAAACAACCGCAAACCTGTCGCATCCTGTTCCACATCCACGGCAAAGCCTTGGTATGCAAAGTCAAACAGAGGCAGCCAACCTTGGGTTCTGGCGATGTCCGCCAGCTCTGCCCATTGCTCCGCCGTCGGGTCAATGCCGCTGGGGTTGTGGCAGCAGCCGTGCAGGATAACCACATCACCGGCCTCCACCTCAGCCAGGTCGGCCTTCATGCCATCGAAATCCAGCCCTTTGGCGTCGGCATCGTAGTAGCGGTATTGCGCCACTTCAAAGCCTACTGCCTGGAAGATCTGCGCGTGATTGGCCCAGCTCGGATTGCTGATCCAGACCTTTTTGGTGTTGAGGTTGCTGAAGATAAAGTCCGCCGCCACCCGCAGCGCACCGGTGCCCCCGGGCGCCTGCGCCGTACGGGCCCGTTGGGCGGCGATAATGTCACTGTCGGCACCAAACAACAGCGCCTGGACCGCCGCCGCGTATTCAGGCAATCCATCGATAGAGAGGTAACTCTTCGTCTTTTGTTGTTCCAGAATCTTGGCTTCCGCCAGCTTGACGCAGCGCAGTACCGGCGTGGTGCCCTGAGCGTCTTTGTACACACCGACACCCAGATTTACTTTACTGGCACGGGGATCGGTTTTAAAAGCTTCATTAAGGCCAAGGATAGGGTCGGCGGGAGCCTGAGGAATAGATTCAAACATTGTGCTACTTCGAAGACGGAAAGGTGATTGTCTTTATAACATCTTCGTGACCACATTGGCAGACGGTGGCCGGATTAATGCGGCAAAAAAATACCCCGGTTGCCGGTGCAACCGGGGTAATCTCATTTACGATTATCAAACCATAACCGGGCAATGGCCCGCTTAGGCACAAACCGTGTTACAGCAGGCGTTTTAACAACAGATCGGCCCGAACCCGCCGCAGCCGTTTCAGCAACTTTTTCACCGGCTCAGGGTACTCATTCAGGGTCTGCAACTGCTCAAAACTGGCCACTCGCGTGGTGTGCGTCAGAATCGCCTCCTGCTCCCTGGCAAACTTGTCCGCCAGCTGCTGCTGTTGATCTTCGATCAGCAGGCCATTCTCCAGATCCAGGGCCCAGGCTCTCGGGTTGAGGTTGTTGCCGGTCAGCAGGTAGTAGCGATCGTCAACTTGCATCCCTTTGAGGTGATAACTGTTGTCGTCGTGCCACCACAGGTGCAGATTCAGCAATCCTTCGGTGATGGCCCGCTTATGTCGCTTGGCAAAACGGCGCAGATTCTGTTCATACAGGTAGGGTAAGGCGCCCACCGGACTGAACTCCTGAGACGGCGGGATGTAGAAATCGTTGGCGGTTTTGTCCCCCACCACCAAGACCACTTCGATCCCACGCTTGAGCAACTTGTTGATAGTGGCCATCAACGGTTTAGGCAGGTTGAAATAAGGGGTACAGATAAACACCTTTTTCTGCGCCGACGCCAACAACCGCTCAATCACTTTGTTCAGTTGGTTATCGGTGCGCCCCAGCCCGGCCAATGGGTACACCATCAGCGGCCCACGTTCGTCGTTCACCACCCGGTACTTCGCCCTGGATAGTCGCTGACGCAACTGACGAACCGCCAATTTAAGCTGCTTCATCGACGGAATGTCGTTGCTGAGCAGCGACGATACTGCGCTGTTGTTGATCAGGTTGTCGCGCATGTAGTTGACCATGGCGTCGGCCAGTTTGGCACAATCAATCAAATGGTAGCGGTCGTAACGGTAGCGGTTCAACTGATGCAGATAGACGTTATTGATGCTGGCACCACTGTAGAACACGGTGTCATCGACGACGAATCCCTTAAGGTGGAGTACGCCCATCCACTCCCGGTTTTTTACCGGTACACCATGAATCTCAATACCGTGCTCGTACTGGGCGGCGGTGTTGCGATAAAACTCATCGTTACCCACCTGGGGGCCTTTGCCAATCAGCCCGCGCTGGGCCCGGTGAAAATCCACCAAAACATGGATATCCAGCTCAGGGTTGGCCTGTTTGGCCTGATACAGGGCGTGCAGAATCTCTCTTCCAGCTTCATCATCCTGAAGATACAGCGCCGCCAGGTAGATACGCTTACCGGCCTGTTGGATGGCCTCCAGCAGGCGCGTTTTAAATTCGGCGGTCTCCAGCAGGATCTCGACGTCATCCGCCTTGAGCTGCGCGCCCGGCAGATCATGGATCCAGCTTTGCACCGTAGAAGGCGTCATTTTCATAATAATGACGATACTCCAATGATAGAAATGGCCACCGGCCGCCACCAAGGGCGTCCCGTGCAAATAGGCTAACGTTGGCCACCCCGGAGGATCGGCGAACGGATTTAGCAAGCTAGTAAAGCAAACCCTTGATTGGCGGGCAAGTGCTGAGGAAAAAGTTGGACGCTAAATGTTGAATAACTGAACAGTATGGCATCAGGGAGGGAGCCAGGTCACACAGGACACCGTGTGACTGCACCTGGCGAGGAACATGGCGGGGTCAAAATTGCACCGCCTTGACGCCGTCCTCAGGCGTAACTGATGGCAACCAGGCCCATCAACAGGATAGTGGCTAAGATCGCAGCCGAACTGATCAGCGCCAGCTTAAGATTCAAATTCATGGGTGCTCCCTATTTTACTGTTGAACCCAGGTTCATTATTGGCAATGATTGAAGCAGGGATCAAGCCGGTTCCCTTCCATAACCGGGCAAGTTTAGACTAAAGTCTGACTATCAATGGGTTACATTGGGGGTGGTGATGGAAAACCAACTTCTGCAGGACAAGGTCAAAGAGGCCGATGTATGGCGACGCATGGCTCAGCCCGCCTGCGGCGATGCGCTGATGCATCAGATCGCCCACTGCCTGTATCGACTTCAGGGCTGGCCCTGGGTAGCACTGGCCGAAGTCGATCATCAACAGGTACACCTGAGGGTGCTCAGTGAAGCGGGAAAGCCCAAGCCGGTGTTCTCCTACCCGCTGGAGGAAAGCCCCTGCCGCCTGCTCTATCCCGTTGGCCAGCAAGCGGACTTTCAGGTGTTTTGCAACAACCTCAAGCGCTACCCCCACTGGCGATTAATGCAACAACTTCCCGCCAGAACCTATTTTGCCCAGCGCCTGGGCGACGCCATCGACCATCGCCAGTATCACCTGATCGCCCTGCACCACCTGTTGGTGGATGAAGCCCGGCTGCCCAAAACCCTGATGTCCACCGCCATGCGCCAGATCGCGCAGGACAAACAACGCCACCGTGAGTCAAAGGAGCTGTTGCAGCTGCAGCAAATCACCCAGCACCCCAGTGTGGCCATGGCCTACGTGGACAGCCGACAACGGCTGGGCTGGGCGTCTCCAGGCCTGTGCCAACTGCTGGACAGCCCCCTTAATGCCCTGCTGCTGCAACCGGTAAGCACCCTGTTTTCCAGCCTGCAAGGCAGCCATCTGGCGATGTGCCGTGAGCAACCTCTGTCGCTACGCCAACACTGGATCTGTGCCAATGGGGAACATAAAGATCTGACACTCTCCCTGGCATCGCTGGCCGATGGCGTGCTTATCCATGTGCACGACCCCGTTCACCCGGATCTACCGGACAGCGACAACCAGCCAGAGCAACTGGCCAACCGGCTCGAGCAGGAGTTGGCACGGCTGCAACGAAAGCAGGAGGTGGCCGCCCTGCTGTTCATTGAGTTTGCCCTCAGCGACACCCAAACCGATCCTGAGCTGGCAGTAGACCAGCTACAGCAACTGAGTCTGCCACTGCTTCAGTCTGTGGTTCGTAAAGAGGATTACGTTGCCCTGCTGGGGCACCGGTTGGTGCTGTTGACGGCTTGTTTCGACAACCAGGGCGAAGTGCCCCGCAACCAGCTCACCGCCATTGCCGACAAGATAAACCAAAAACTGGCTCCGGCACTACGACACGCTGACTTTTGCCACAGTTACCAGATTAAAATTCGTCTTATCACCAGCTGGGACAGCGATATTGAGCAGGTGCTGGATAGCGATAATGCTACGGTTTGGATGTCAAATGGGGCAAATAATCAAGAAGTTGCTATAACTAATTAACAACTATCAAAAGTAATCCAAGTATGGGAGAGCCATATGTCGATGAAGAGCGCCAAAGAGTTTGCTGTGTGGATGAAGGATCGGTTCGGATCCCATCCTCAGGGGTTGTATCTGACCAAAGCCGACATTCGCGAGCTGTCGGGACGACAGACGTTTCGCCAGGACTTCATCGCCGATGTGCATTTTGAACTCTGTCGTCACGGCATGGGCTTTATTACCGATGCACTTAAGGAAAACTACTTCCTTATTCACCTGCCCAACACCTACTGGAAAGAGGTCTCAGACCGCTACGCCGCCGAATCCAATGTCCACGCCATCCCCTTTTCCCAGCAAAAACAGCGCTAATAACTCCACCCAACAAAAAAACGGGGCCCAAAAGCCCCGCGCGTTTCTGCTGCAATGATCAGAACCACTCATTGGGCATCGACATGATAACCGAAGGGTCCTGGTTGATGATCTGCAGGTGGTAGTGGGCCTTGGGCAGTTGCCGCTCAAAGAAGTAGCGGGCCAACATCGCCTTTCGCTCCACAAAGTTCGGTTGCTGGTTACCCTGCTCCGCCGCCAACACCATCTTCAGCCACATCCAGCCGTAGACGGCATGGCCGGTAGCGTGCAGATAGTCGGTGGCCGCACTGTTGATGGCGTCGGCCTTGGTACTGCTGTTTGCCAGCTCCTGTGCCTTTTCCAACAGGGCATCAAACAACGCCAGCAACTGTTGCAGTTGTGGCTGCCAGGCGGCACCCAGATCGGCCAACTCCCGTTCGATCTGGTGCTTGAGTGCCAGCAAACCGGCGCCGCGATTGGCCACCACTTTGCGACCGAGCAGATCCAGCGCCTGGATGCCATTGGTCCCTTCATAGATCTGAGCGATGCGCACGTCGCGAACCAGCTGTTCCACGCCCCACTCCCGAATGTAGCCGTGACCGCCAAACACCTGCTGGGCGTTGACTGTGGCCTCCAGTCCCTTGTCGGTAAAGAACGCCTTGGCCAGCGGTGTCAGCATCGCCACCTGATCGGCGGCGCGTTTTTTCACATCGCCGTCGGCGTGTTTGGCCAGATCCAGCTGCATGCCGGTATAGACCGACAAGGCACGGCCAGCTTCGGTCAGCGACGCTATCTCCAGCAGCATGCGGCGAACGTCACCGTGCACGACAATGGCGTCGGCTTCGCCGCCCAGACCACGACCGCTGCCCTTGCCTTGCTTACGCTCTTTGGCGTAACTGGCGGCCAACTGATAGGCGGCTTCCGAGCACCCCAACCCCTGAATACCGATAGAAAGGCGTTCGTAGTTCATCATGGTAAACATCGCCACCAGGCCTCGATTGACCTTGCCGACCAGATACCCCTGGGCGTCATCAAAGTTGATGACGCAGGTGGCCGAAGCCTTGATGCCCATCTTGTGTTCAACCGCGCCACAACTCACGCCGTTGCTATCGCCGACACTGCCGTTGTCGTTGACGCGACGCTTCGGCACCAGGAACAGCGAGATACCACGGCTACCACCGGGCGCATCCGGCAGCTTGGCCAGCACCAGATGCACCACGTTGTCGGTGAGATCGTGATCGCCGCCGGTGATGAAGATCTTCGAGCCGGTAAGACGGTAACTGCCATCCTCCTGAGCCACCGCCTTGGTGCGCAACTGGCTCAGATCGGAGCCGGACTGGGGCTCGGTCATGTCCATGGCACCACTCCACTCGCCGCTGTACAGCTTCGGCAGGTAAGTCTGTTTCAATTCTTCGCTACCATGGGCGGCGATGCACAGTGCCGCGCCGGCAGTCAGGGATCCATACAGGGCAAAGGCGTTGGAGGCACTGTAGACCATCTCGTCGAACAGTACCCCCAGCATTTTGGGCATCCCCATGCCGCCGTATTCCGGTTCACCGGACAGGCCGACCCAGCCGGACTCCGCGTAGGTGGTGTAGGCCTCTTTGTACCCCTGGGGAGTGATCACCTGCCCCTGGTCAAATTGCACCCCCTCCTCATCGCCACTGCGATTGAGCGGCGCGATCAGGGTTTGGGTGATCTTGGCACCCTCTTCCAGAATCGCGGCAGCGGTATCCATATCGATGGCCTCAGCCAGTGCCGGCACCGATTGCCACACCTCTGAAGCCCGAAACACATCCTTGAGCAAAAACTGCATCTCTGTAAGCGGGGCGTTATATTGCATGGTCACTTCCTGATGAAGAATCTAAACGATAATTTAAAACACTCGTTTAGTTTCAGAGATAATGGGGAGGAATTCAAGATGAATCGCTCTCAATGAAACGATGAACAGGCCAGAATAAAAAGAGCGCGGTCACCCCAACGCTCCTTGAAACCGGGCATGGCTGCCTCAGGCTTTGATGGCCAGATGCAAAATGTCGTCGGTCAGTTGCTCATAGGAGAGAGGGTCGCCGGCCCGGAACCACTTATCGGTCCAGGTGATCGAACCGTACAGCAGTTTACGCAGAACCTGGGGCGATGCCGAGATCAATCTCTCGTTTTTTGCCTGTTCGAGGACATCGATCCACATCTGCTCGTACTCCTCCCGCAGCGTCAGAATGTCGGCCTGGCCGACGTCGGACAGAAAGCGCCATTCGTTGATCACCACCGCCATGGCGTCACCCCTGTTGCCGTTCATCGAGTCCAGTTCGCAGGCGATCAGCGCCCGCAATTTGTCGACGGTAGTCTCTGCCGCCGCCAGCTGGG
The DNA here is from genome assembly GCF_900100175.1 of Ferrimonas sediminum. GTDB lineage: Bacteria > Pseudomonadota > Gammaproteobacteria > Enterobacterales > Shewanellaceae > Ferrimonas > Ferrimonas sediminum. Next base: position 67,552 of record NZ_FNEM01000006.1, on the reverse strand, counting down.
TGCGCATCCGCCCCATGGAGAAGTGGATCCCCTCCAGCATCACCGCCTTGAGGATCGCGTCTTTATTCTTGTAGTGATGAAAGATGCTGCCGGAGAGGATGCCGACCGCACTGGCCAGATCCCGCACCGTGGTACTCTGATAGCCCTTTTCCCGGAACAGCCTGGCCGCCTGGCCCAGCAGTCGGCCCCTGGGACTGGCGGGATCCGCGAGAATGCCGTCATCGATTAGTTGTTGTTCTACTGTTTCAAGCAAGACGCTCTCCCGAGTTCTGATGCGCATAAGTCGTTGCCAGGCGCCGATGCTATCACTGTTTTTCCCTTTGCTGAATAGACAAAAGCCAACTCCATAGTTGCAAACCAAGCGCTTGCTAGGTAGGTTTAAGGTAACACAGTTTTCAAGGACAGACTACGGTTGAGTCACCACGACCAACCGCTCACAACAGGAGTGTGCAATGGCCTACCGTTCCGTATTTGCCGAAGGCCTGATGGCCGGCAAAACCCTCATTGTCACCGGCGGAGGCAGTGGCATCGGTCGCTGCTGTGCCCACGAACTGGCGGCACTGGGCGCCACCGTGGTACTGATTGGCCGTAGGATCGACAAGTTGCTGACGGTGCAGGAGGAGATCACCGAGGACGGTGGCCTGGCCGATGTCCTGTCCCTGGACATTCGCGATGAGGCGGCGGTGACCGACGCCATCGGCCTGCTGATCAGTAAACACGGGCCGATCCATGGCCTGGTCAACAACGCCGGCGGTCAATACCCCGCCCCGCTGGAGCAGATCAACCAAAAGGGGTTTGAAACCGTAGTGCGCACCAACCTGGTGGGCGGATTCCTGATGGCCAGGGAGGTCTTCAGGCAATCGATGAAAACCCACGGTGGCGCCATCGTCAACATCACCGCCGACAACTGGGGCGGGATGCCCGGTATGGGTCACTCCGGCGCGGCCCGGGCCGGCATGGACAACCTCACCAAGACGTCGGCCTGGGAGTGGGGCCGCTACGGGGTTCGGGTCAACGCGGTGGCACCGGGCTGGGTGGCCTCCAGCGGCATGGACACCTACGATGAGCCGATGCGATCGCTGATCCCAACACTCAAGCAGGCGGTACCGCTGAAGCGAATGGCCACGGAATCGGAGGTCAGTGCCGCCATCGTATTTCTGCTCAGCGACGGCGCAGGGTTTATCTCCGGCAGCACATTGCGGGTCGATGGCGGCGCCTCCCAGGGTTCGGCCACCTGGCCCATTCACCAACAAAGTGCCAGCAACAGCACCAGTTATCAGGGGTTTCACCGGGCCACCCTGCCCGACGTCCTCACCACCGGAGAGTAGCCATGGCTGTGATCGAATCCCAATTCGACCCTCTGAGTGCCGAAGGTCTTCGCAATCGCACGGCGATGGAGTCCGCCATCGACCGCTTCCGCCAGGTGGAAGCCTTTGTCGAAGACACCGCCAACCGGGCCGCCGACACCTTTGCCCGGCGGGGGCAACTGCTGCCGCGGCAACGACTGGGCCGGTTGCTGGATCCCGGCGCTCCCTTTATCGAACTGTCGAGCCTGGCAGGCTACCAGATGGACGACGATAAGGACGGCAGCGGCGCCGGAGGCGGCTGCATCGCCGGCCTGGGTTACGTCGCCGACATTCGCTGTCTGGTGGTGGTGGACAACTGCGCCATCAAAGGCGGCACCATCTCACCCATGGGGCTAAAGAAAAAACTCAGGGTGCAACAGATCGCCCTGGAGAACCGGTTGCCGATAGTGACCCTGGCCCAAAGTGGCGGCGCCAACCTTAACTACGCCGCCGACACCTTCTGCGAGGGTGGACGGGCCTTTGCCAACCAGGCCCGGCTCTCCGCGGTCGGCATCCCGCAAATCACCGTGGTTCACGGCAGCGCCACCGCCGGCGGCGCCTATCAGCCCGGACTGTCGGATTACGTCATCATGGTAAAGCGCCAGGCCAGTATGTATCTGGCCGGGCCGCCCCTGCTTAAGGCCGCCACCGGCGAGATCGCTACCGATGAGGAACTCGGCGGTGCCGAGATGCACATCGAGGAGGTCGGCAGCGGCGAATACCTGGCGGACAACGACGCCGACGCCATCGAGCTGGCCCGCCAGGTGATGGCTCAGATTGGCCCGCCAACTTCCACTCAGGAATCACAGGGCTTGCCGCCACGCTACGACGAAGAGGAGCTGCTGCATCTGGTACCTGAAGATGCCAAGACCGGCTACGACGTACGTGAACTTGTCGCCCGCATCGCCGACGACTCGCGGTTTCTCGATTTTAAAGCCAGTTTCGACCGCCAGACTGTGTGCGGCCATCTCAGCATTGGCGGACATCGCTGCGGTTTGATAGGCAATAACGGTCCCATTACCCACAAAGGCGCCAACAAAGCCGCCCAGTTTATCCAGCTGTGTGAACAGAGCGGCTTGCCGCTGCTGTTCTTCCACAACACCACCGGCTTTATGGTCGGCACCGAATCGGAGCGCAGTGGCATCATCAAACACGGCTCCAAGCTGATACAGGCCGTCGCCAACGCCAGGGTCCCCAAACTCAGTCTGCTGGTCGGCGGCTCCTACGGTGCCGGCAACTACGCCATGTGCGGCCGCGGTTTCGATCCCCGCTTCATCTTTGCCTGGCCCAACAGCCGCACCGCCGTCATGGGGCCATCCCAGGCCGGCCAGGTTCTGAGGATCGTCGCCGAAGCCAAGATGCAGCGCGCCGGCCAGGTGGATGACGCCCAGCTGGATGCATTGCAACAGCGCACCGAAGCGATGATGGAAGCCACCTCCTCGCCCCTGGCCTGCACCGCCAGGCTGTGGGACGACGGCATGATCGATCCCCGCGACAGTCGCCGCTTACTGTCGTTGCTGCTGGACGTTTGTCTCCATGCCGACCGCCAGCTTACCCCCAACCATTTTGGTGTCAGCCGATTCTGATCCCTCAGGAGCAAAGAATGTTTACTCAGGAACATCAACAACTTCGCCAAACCGTACGCCAGTTCGTCACCACCGAAATCAACCCCCATGTGGCACAGTGGGAGCGGCAAGGCCACTTTCCCGCCAAGACGGTATTCAAAAAACTCGGCCAGCTGGGGCTACTGGGGATCACCAAGCCACAAGCGTTTGGCGGCCTGGGCCTGGACTACAGCTACCAGATCGCCTTTGCCGAGGAGATCGGTGCCGCCCATTGCGGCGGTGTGCCCCTGTCCATCGGCGTCCAGACCGACATGGCCACCCCGGCCCTGGCCCGCTTTGGCAGCGACGCCCTGCGGGATCAGTTTCTAGCGCCGGCCATCGCCGGAGAGATGGTTGCCGCCATCGGTGTCAGCGAACCCGGCGCCGGCTCCGATGTGGCGGCCATAAAAACCCAGGCCCGTAAAGACGGCGGTGATTACGTCATCAATGGCAGCAAGATGTGGATTACCAACGCCACTCAGGCGGACTTCATCTGCCTGCTGGCCAATACCTCCGACGACGCCGTTCACAAAAACAAATCCCTGATCATCGTCCCTACCAACGCCCCGGGTATCAGTTTTTCCGACAAGCTTGATAAGCTGGGGATGCGCAGCTCGGACACCGCACAGGTCTTCTTTGACGACGTTCGGGTTCCCCAGTCCTACTGCATCGGTCAGGAGGGCGCTGGCTTCACCATGCAGATGCTGCAGTTTCAGGAGGAACGACTGTTTGGTGCCGCAATGTGCATAAAATCGCTGGAAAACTGCATCACCCAGACCATCGACTACACCCGCGATCGTACCGCCTTTGGTCAATCGGTGCTGGATAACCAGGTGGTGCACTTTCGCCTGGCAGAGCTGCAAACCGAGCTGGAGTGTCTGCGGGCACTGGTGTATCAGGCCACCAACAGCTACATCCGCGGAGAAGACGTCACCACCCTGGCCTCCATGGCCAAACTCAAAGGCGGTCGATTGTGCCGGGAAATCACCGACAGCTGCCTGCAGTACTGGGGCGGCATGGGCTTTATGTGGGACAACCCGGTCTCCCGGGCCTATCGGGACCAGCGCCTGTGCTCCATCGGCGGCGGCGCCGACGAAGTGGTGCTGGGCATCATCTGCAAGAAGATGGGCATTTTGCCCAAGCGAGGGTGATCCCGCGATGAGTGGTGACAACCGAACCGTGCAGGTCTGCCTGGAACCAGCAGTACTGCAGCTGACCCTGAACCGGCCGGAGTGCGGCAATGCCATGAACCTGGCGATGGTGGCCGAACTGCGCCAAGCACTGAAATCGGTCAGAGACGATCGCCGCTGCCGGGCCATCGTCATTCGGGGCCGCGGCGACCACTTCTGCACCGGCGGTGACATCAAAGAGATGGCCTTGGCCGGTGGACGAGCGGCAAACGGTGACGGCGAGGCCGCCTATGAGCAGCTTAACCGGGCCTATGGCCAGTTGTTGGTGGAGCTGAACCAGGCACCGCAGTTCACCCTGGTATTGACTCACGGTGGCGTGCTCGGCGGCGGCCTGGGACTGGTTTGCGCCAGCGACCTGACCATCGCTCAAAAAAACAGTCAACTGGGGATGCCGGAAACCCGCCTGGGGATCCCGCCAGCCCAGATCGCCCCCTTTGTGGTTGATCGCATCGGCCTGACCCGGGCCAGATCTCTAGCACTACTGGCTCGCCGGGTTGACGCCTGCGCCGCCCTGGCGCTGGGCCTGGTACAACAGGTCGCCGACGATGACGCCGATCTGACACGACAGAGCAATCAGATTCTGGCCGAGCTGGCCCGGTGTGCGCCGGAGGCCACCGCACAAACCAAGGCGCTGCTGCTCAACGCAGGCCACCTTTCCCGGCCACAACTGCTGGATCTCGGCGCTCGCCAGTTTGCCTCGGCGGTGTGTGGCAACGAAGGCCAGGAAGGCACTCGGGCGTTTACCCAAAAACGTCGTCCCGGCTGGGCCGATGAGACGATGGAGGTGAGATGAGGTTTCACACAGTATTGATTGCCAACCGCGGTGAGATCGCGGTACGCCTGCTCAAAGGCGCGCGCCAGCAAGGCTACCGGACGGTGGCCGTGTACTCCGACGCCGACCGCCAAGCGCCCCACGTCGAGCTGGCGGATGAAGCCGTCTGCATCGGTGGCGGCGATGTAAAAAGCAGCTACCTTAATCCGCAGGTCCTGCTCGATGCCGCCCGCCAAAGTCGCGCCGATGCTCTGCACCCCGGCTACGGCTTTCTGTCCGAAAACGCCGACTTCGCCCGCCGATGCAGGGCGCAGGGCCTGACTTTCATCGGCCCAGGCGCCGACGCTATCGAGATGATGGGCAACAAACGCCTAGCGAAGCTGGCAATGCTGGAAGCCGGTGTGCCCTGCATTCCCGGCTATCAGGGCCAGGATCAGAGTGACGGGCGCCTGATGGAAGAAGCCGGCCAGATTGGCATGCCGGTGATGATCAAAGCCGCTGCCGGCGGTGGCGGTCGCGGCATGCGCCTGGTACAGGACGAGGAGGCGTTGCTGCAGCAGATCGCCAGCGCCCGTTCCGAAGCCCTACACGGCTTTGGCAGCGACGAGCTGATCCTGGAAAAGGCGCTGATCTCCCCCCGTCATATCGAGATACAGATTTTGGCCGACACCCACGGCCACTGCATCCATCTGGCCGAACGGGATTGTTCGGTACAGCGCCGGCACCAGAAGGTGCTGGAGGAGGCGCCGTCGCCGGCAGTCTCCCCCGAACTGCGCCGGCGCATGGGTCAGGCGGCGATCCTCGCTGCCCAAAGCTGCCACTACCAGGGCGCTGGCACGGTGGAGTTTCTGCTGGACAGCGACAACCGGTTCTATTTTCTGGAGATGAACACCCGCCTGCAGGTGGAACACCCGGTGACCGAGATGGTCACCGGCCTCGATCTGGTGGAGTGGCAACTGCGCATCGCCGCCGGAGCGCCCCTCGATGTCCCCCAGGAGCAGGTGCAGATAAACGGTCACGCCATTGAAGCCCGGCTGTATGCCGAAGATCCGGCCCAGGCGTTTCGGCCCCAGACCGGGACCGTTCGGCTCTGGCAGCCGAGCCAGGCCGACGGCATCCGCATCGACGCCGGCATTGACGAAGGCCAGGCCATTGGCAGCCATTATGACCCCATGCTGGCAAAACTGATCGCCTGGGCTCCGGATCGCACCACCGCGGTGCGGAGGTTGAACCGGGCGCTGCTGGACTCGCCGTTGTTGGGCGTAACCAACAATCGCCACTTTTTGTCCAACCTGCTGTGCCATCCGACCTTTATCAACGGCCAGGCCAGCACCGGCTTTATCGCAGAGCAGTTCAGCAACGACCCCAGTATGACGACCACCAAACCGGAATCTAAACTGTGGGCCATGGCCGCCGCCCTGTTCTCGGAATCTCAGCGCAACAGCACTGGCCTGGCGCCGCTGCGACACGGGCCGGCCCAGAGCTCGATATTTACCCTGGCGGCGGGCGAACACCCCTGCGCGGTGACGGTCACGGCCGAAGCCGGCACTCTGCGAATTCAGGCCGAGGGCTGGCAACATCGCTGCCGGGTGGTTCGCCGACAACAATACCGATGGCTGGTAGAGATCGATGGCATTGGCCTTTGGGTTGCCGCCGTGCATCAGGACAAGCAGCTGTGGCTGGATTTTCGTGGCCAGCAGTTCCATGTTAAGTCCATTGGTCACCAGCGTCGTGACACCAGTTCACAACAGGGCGATGGCGAAGTTCGGGCGCTGATGGACGGCTGCGTTCAGACGGTGCACGTCAGCCTGGGTGATGAGGTCACACAGGGACAAACCCTGCTGGTGATGGAGGCGATGAAGATGGAGATGCCACTCAAAGCCAATCGCTGCGGCAGAGTCTCGCGGCTCCAGGTCCAGGAGGGGCAACAGGTAACATCCCGGCAACTGCTGGTTGCCATAGCCGATTAAGGAGAGAGTATGAACAACCTACAAGGAAGAACCGCTGTCATTACCGGAGCCAGCCGCGGGATCGGCCGGGCCATGGCACTGAAGCTGGCCAGCCATGGCGCCAATGTGGTGATCGCAGCCAAGTCCGATACCGCTCATCCCAAATTGCCGGGCACCATTCACAGTGTCGCCGACGAAGTAGAAGCCCTGGGCGTCGACGCACTGGCAGTGAAGGTGGACGTGCGCGATCAGGCCTCGGTGGCCGAGATGGCCAAAGCCGTTGAAGCGAAGTTCGGCAAACTGGACATTCTGATCAATAACGCCGGCGCCATACGGCTCACCGGGGTGGAACACACACCCATTAAGCGCTATGACCTGATGTATCAGGTCAATAACCGGGCGGTGATGCTGTGCAGCCAGACCCTGTTGCCGCTGCTGTGCCGATCCGACAACGCCCACATTCTCAACCTGTCCCCTCCCCTCAACCTCGACCCCAAATGGTTTAAGGATTACGGCCCCTACACCACCACCAAGTACGGCATGTCGATGCTGACCCTGGGGATGGCCGAGGAGTTCCGCGACCGGGGCATAGCGGTAAACTCCCTGTGGCCCAAAACCACCATCGCCACCGATGCGGTTAAGTTTGAAGCCGGCGGAGAGAAGCTGTTTCCGGTCAGCCGGACCACGGACATCATGGCCGACGCCGCCCACGCCATTGTCAGCCACACCGACAACCAACTCAGTGGCGAGCTGCTGATCGATGAGCAGATCCTAAGGCGCATGGGGCAGACTCAGTTCGATCATTACGCCTACGTGCCCGGCACCACCCGCTTCTTTACCGATCTCTTTGTCGAGGAGTAACCATGGGCCCGTCCCCCTATTTTGACGAGCTGTCGCAGATGATTCGCCAGACCACGGCCCGGTTTGTCGAACGGGAGGTGGCGCCGGGGATCGATGAGTGGGAGCGTCAGGGGGGCTTTCCCCGCTCGCTGTACCGCAAGGCCGGTGCTGCCGGCTTGCTGGGACTGGATTACCCCGAGCAGTACGGCGGCACGCCCTGCGACCTGTTTGGCCTGATCGCCATGAGTGAAGCCCTGATGCGCTGCGGCTCTGGCGGTCTGTTCGCCAGCCTGCTGTCCCATAACATCGGCCTGCCGCCGGTAGTCAACTTCGGTTCTGAGGCACTCAAACAACGGGTCATTCCACCGGTGCTCAGCGGCGACAAAATCGCCGCCCTGGCGATCACCGAGCCAGGGGGCGGCAGTGACGTCGCCAACCTGCGTACTACCGCAGTTCGGGACGGCGCTCATTACCATATCAATGGCGCCAAAACCTTCATCACCAGTGGTAGCCGCGCCGATCTCTTTACCGTGGCGGTTCGCACCGGGAAGGTGGGTCACCACGGCATCAGCCTGTTGCTGGTGGAAGCGGATCGCCCCGGGTTCAGCCGGGGCGGCAAACTGAACAAGATGGGCTGGCACGCCAGTGACACCGCCGAGCTGTTCTTCGACGACTGCCGGGTGCCGGTAGACAACCTGATTGGCCGGGAAAACCACGGCTTCCCCATCATCATGTCCAATTTCCAGAAAGAGCGCATGAGCCTAGCGGTCATGGCCAACGTCACCTCGGAACTGGCGTTGGAGGCCAGTCTGGAGTACGTGCGGCAGCGGCAGACTTTTGGCCGGCCGCTGGCGGATCATCAGGTGATACGCCATAAACTGGCGGAGATGGCCACCCGACTAACCGCCAGTAAGCAGATGCTGTATCACACCGCGTCCAGGCTCAATCAGGGGGAATCAGTGTTGATGGAGATGTCGATGGCCAAGAACCTGGCCACCGACACCAGTGATTTCATTACCCACGATGCGGTGCAGATCTTCGGTGGCATGGGCTACATGAGCGAGTCACTGGTTGAGCGCCTGTATCGGGACAGCCGCATTCTTTCCATTGGCGGCGGCACCCGCGAGATCATGAATGAGATCATCGCCAAATGCCTGATAGGGCATTAACCATTACGCACAAAAAAGGGGGCCGGTGGGCCCCCTCTTTGGCATCTTGACGCTAAGGTTACATGAGCGGTGAGATGCTGTGGGGAGCCTGGCTGAACACCAGTTCGGCCCCGGCCGGAAACTGGTCCACCGTTAACGTCAGCCGGCCGTTGTCATCGACCACCAGGGCTTCGGCGCCCGGGGTAGAGAACCGGGCGTTCGAGTGCGACGACAAGGTAAAGGTCAGCCCCTTCACCTCGGGCTGCAGCCAGCCAAAACCGATCCCGGCATAGGCCCGCATCAAGGTGTTCATCTGCAGCTGAATGTCCGCCACATCCTCAGCACTGTAGTGAGTCTTGTCGAGCACTTCGGCCTGCAACTGCATGGCAAAATCGCACTGGTTTTCGTTTTCCAGCTCCACCCGAATGACGGCACTGCTCTCGCGCAGACTGCGATCAAACGGCAACAACAACTGCTGATCATCTCCAATCAGCAGCGGCAACCGCTTGCCATGGCTGAGAATCGCCCCATCGTCGATACGGCAGGGTCGGTGCTGTTTACGGTGGTTAAAATAGAACACCAGCTTCATGCGATTGACGTCCGGCTCATACAGCTTGTCCATCCGATCGTAGAAGCCCTTGTAGTCCAGCGTCAGCGCCGAAGCAGAGAATGGCAGCGCCAGCGAAGCGGCCAACAACATCCCTGTGAGTGTTTTCATTTACATATACCGTTGGTTGGTTTCTAACATCTGCAACAGCTCATCGATGTAAGCTTGTTTGCGTTCGGAGTAACGAATGAGTCCCGGAATCAACGCCGCTGCGGTCACGTCCATCTGTTGCTGCCTGAGATCAAAGCGAATGTCTCTCAACTCCTGGTAAGCGGGATTGGAGTTGAGGTTCCTGACATAGGACGCCACCGAGGCACCGACGCTGTCAAACTTTGCCACTTCGTGGTTTCGCCCGCTATCCCGGCTCAGCGGCACCAGTCCACAGCCAGCCTTAAAGCACCACTGGCCGAAAAAGTTCAGACCATCACGGGCGAAGCGGGAGCTGCCCCAGCCGGTTTCATTGGCAGCCTGAACCAGCACCATCTCCACCGGCAGAGTGTCGACCCGCTTCAGCAGCGGCTCCAGAGTCTCCAGCGATAACTGGCGCAGATCGTAGCCGTATTCGCGGGCAATCAGATCAGCCTGGTTCATCTCTGCCTGGCCGATGGTACGCCCCTGCTCCAGCCTTGACTGTAACTGCAGCAAAAATTGGCGCTGGGAGTCGATGCGCTGATTAACCAACTCCACCTCGGGGCGAAGGTAGTTGAAGAAGGCTTTTTTCTTCTCTTTGACGTCGGCAATCTCGGCAAAGTCAGGCAGCCGCTTGACCGATTCGTTAGGCTGAATCGGCAATCCGGACTGTCGGCTACTGGGTTGATCCAGCATCACCTGAACCAGCAACACACCGGAGGCCACCAGCCCCAGGGCGATGATAATTCCTGCTAAGGGTCTCATAAAGATCCTCCTGAACATCACGCTTCGAAGTGGCCGTTGCCGGCACCCGGTTCTGATGGGCTGGCTTCGTCGCTGCTCTGGGTTTCCGGGGTCACAAACAGGTGCTTGTACACCACCCCCTTAAGCTGGAAAAAGAACGGGATCACCCAGCAGAGTGCGGCCAGGGTCACGGTAGCAGCCATCATCTCGGTGGTACCGTCCACCGGCTGGTCACTGGCATGACTGGCGATCACCATCGCCATGGGCCAGAACGCCAGCAGCAAGCCGATGATACCAACCAGGTAGGCTCCGGACAGTGGCAGCAACTGCTTAACCATCACCTTAGCGCTGTCGATGATGCTCTTCAGCGGATTAGTGCGCTGAACCACAAAATAGAGGTTGGCCTGACTCAAGACCACCAACAGCCCAATCCCCAGCACAAAGAACAGGGCGAAACCCAACTGCGATACAAAGCCGGTCATCAGGCTGATCAGCAGCAGTGGCGCGGTCAAGGGAACGACATCGAGCATGGCGCGGGCGCTGACGGGTCGCCCCAGGGCCCGCTGTAGACCAATATAGGCCAAGCCCGCTTCGATGGGAGCAGTCATGATCACCATGATCAACTGCAACACCATAAAGCCGTCAGAGGGCTCGCTGAGGCTGAAGGTCACCGGCATTCCCAGCACGGTTTCAATGACGGTGTAACAAACGAAGGTTGCAGCCGCCATGGCAATGCCACTGGCCAGGGTGGCAAACAACAACGGCTTTACGTCCTGACGGATCAATCGGAAAGTTTCGGTCAGAACGGCGATCAAATTCAATTTTTGCATGTAAAAACGGGCGTAGCTCGCTAAAAACATTAAAGTTAGCCGCCATTATACCTGCCTTTTCATCTGGCCCCAAACTTGTGAACCAGGCCGCAAACGTCGTTATCGATAATGAGTGTTGATCTTGACTAAATTTACTTTTGGCTGCCGTCACTCCCTGACCTTGAGTTCCTGCAACGATGCCGGGAAAATCGGGCCGCCCCGGCAAACTGTGATCCAGCCCACAGCCTGAGTCTGATGCCACAGAATTACGGTTTTAGAATAGGCAGTTAATACTTGGCGTTTTGCCTAACAAGCACTAGAATTCGCCGCCTGTTATTAAATGCCCGTAGCCCGAGCCCGCTGCCTTGAACTGGAACCGCCGATGAGTCACTCCACTCAAGAGACCATAGTCCGCCTCAATAACGTTACCAAAACCTATGGTGACAAGGTCGTTATCCAGAATCTGGATCTAAACATCAATGATGGCGAATTCGTCACTCTGCTTGGCCCCTCAGGGTGCGGTAAAACTACCGTCCTCAGGTTGATTGCCGGCCTGGAGGAGTGCAGCGACGGTACCCTGTTCATTAATGGTCAGGACGTCACCCAAACGGGCGCCGAACACCGTCACGTCAATACCGTATTCCAGAGCTATGCCCTGTTCCCCCATATGACGGTGTTTGATAACGTCGCCTTCGGCCTGCGCACCCAAAAGGTCGCGGAAAAGGAGATCAAACAACGGGTGATCGAAGCGCTGAAAATGGTGCAACTGGATGCCATGGCCAACCGCAAGCCGGATCAGCTCAGTGGCGGGCAGCAGCAGCGTATCGCCATTGCCCGGGCTGTGGTCAACCGGCCCAAGGTGCTGCTGCTGGACGAAAGTCTGTCGGCACTGGATTACAAGCTGCGCAAGCAGATGCAGATTGAGCTAAAGCAGCTGCAGCGTAAGCTGGGAATCACCTTTATCTTCGTGACCCACGATCAGGAAGAAGCCCTGTCGATGTCCGATCGCATCAAGGTGATGCACGACGGCAAAGTGGTGCAGTCCGGTACCCCGAAAGAGATCTACGAAACGCCCAACAGCCGGTTTGTGGCCGAATTTATCGGCGAGTCCAACCTGTTTGCCGCCAAGGTTCTCGACCCCATTGATGAGCGTCACTTCCTGTGCGACATCAGTGGCAAACACTACCCGGTATACAGCACCGCCCCCCTCACCCCCGGGATCATGATCAACGTGTTGCTGCGCCCGGAAGATCTGCGCCTGACCGAGATCGTTGCCGGCCAGGCCAGCGATCTGCTTACCGGTACCGTGACCGAGCGCACCTACAAGGGGATGACCCTGGACTCGGTGATTACGCTGGACAATGGCCAGCAGATTCAGGTCTCCGAGTTCTTCAACGAGGACGACCCGGACGTGGATCATAGCCTGGGCCAGCGGGTGGAAGTCTCCTGGGTACCGAGCTGGGAGGTGGTGCTGCCCTATGAAGGCGAGTAAGACCTTTAAATGGTTTTCCATCGGCCTCATCAGCCTGTGGCTGGTGACCTTTGTGCTGGTGCCCAACCTGATGGTGCTGATCAGCAGCTTTCTGGTATCCGATGTCCACGATCTGGTGAAGTTTCAGTTCACCTTTGACAACTACGCCCAACTGATCGACCCCATGTACGCCAAGGTGGTGGGTTACTCCATCTACCTGGCCGCCGTCACTACCCTGCTGTGTTTGTTGATCGGCTATCCGGCCGCCTGGTTCATCGCCCAGTTCCCGCCGAAAGTGCGGGGTGTACTGCTGTTTCTGGTGATCGTACCGTTCTGGACCAACTCCCTGATCCGTACCTACGCCATTAAAATCATTCTCGGCACCCGCGGTGTCATGAACTGGAGCCTGATGGAGCTGGGGATCATCGATACCCCCATCCGCCTGATGTACACCCAGAGTGCAGTGCTGATCGGCATGGTCTACATCCTGTTGCCGTTTATGATTCTGCCGCTGTTCTCCAGTATCGAGAAACTGCCCACCTCCTATCTGGAGGCGGCCCGGGATCTCGGCGCCGGTAAACTTCGCACCTTCAGAACCATCGTACTGCCGCTGACCCTGCCGGGCATGATCGCCGGCAGCCTGATGGTGTTTCTGCCGGCCATGGGGATGTTCTACATTGCCGACCTGCTGGAAGGCGCCAAGAACCCACTGATAGGCAACCTGATTAAAGACCAGATTCTGGTGGCCCAGAACTGGCCGTTCGGCGGCGCCCTGAGTATGGCCCTGCTGGTGATGATGGCGATGATGCTGTTCCTCTACCACCGCGTCAGCCAGATGCTGCGGCGTAAGGAGGAGTTCGATGTCTAAGATTCTGAAATGGGGCTTTCTGGGGCTGCTGTTCAGCTACCTGTACCTGCCCATTGCGGTACTGGTGGCCAACTCCTTTAATGCCCACAAGTACGGCATCAAGTGGACCGGGTTCACCACCAAATGGTACGACGCCCTGATCAACAATGCCGGTCTGATGCAGGCGGCCTCGCACTCGCTGACCATTGCGGTGCTATCGGCCACACTGGCCACGATCATCGGTACCCTGACCGCCGTGGCGCTGTTCCGTTACCGCTTTAAAGGCAAGATCGCCCTCAATGGCATGCTGTTTGTGGTCATGACCTCACCGGACATCGTGATGGCGGTGTCACTGCTGGCCCTGTTCGTCAGCCTGGGAATGGCGCTGGGATTCTGGTCGCTGCTGTTTGCCCACATTACCTTCTGCCTGCCGTTTGTGGTGGTGACCGTCTACGCCCGGCTTAAGGGCTTTGATAATGCCATTTTGGAAGCGGCCCGGGATCTGGGTGCCAGTGAGTGGCGGATCTTTAAAAAGATCATCCTGCCACTGGCCACCCCGGCGATCTTTGCCGGCTGGCTGCTCAGCTTTACCCTGTCCCTGGACGACGTGATCATCAGTTCGTTTGTGACCGGTCCCGGCTATGAAATTCTGCCCCTGAAGATCTACTCCATGGTCAAGGTGGGCGTGTCGCCTGAAGTTAATGCCCTGGCGGCGTTGATGCTGGTGTTGTCGCTGCTGATGGTGGCGCTGGCCCAGCTGCTCCTGAAACGAAAATCGGCTTAAGCTCAGGCTTGAGTCATACTTGATTGAATTAATGAACAAGGAACCCACCGCCATGCTCCGCACTCTGGCAAAAACCGCCTCAGCCGCGCTGATTGGTCTGTGCAGCCTGACCGCCCACGCGGCCAGCGACGTTGTCTACTTCTACAACTGGTCCGAATACATACCGGAAGGCCTGTTGCACGAGTTTGAACAGGAAACCGGCATCAAGGTGATCTACACCACCTACGATTCCAACGAAGCGATGCACGCCAAGCTGAAACTCACCGGTGCCAAAGGCTACGACCTGGTGGTGCCCTCCACCTATTTCGTGGCAAAGATGCGCGATGAGGGCCTGCTCCAGCCCATCGACCACAGCAAACTGTCCAACTTGAAACACCTGGACCCGGTGATGCTGGACAAGGCCTACGATCCGAAAAACCAATATTCGATCCCCTACGTCTGGGGCGCTACCGGCATCGGCATCAACACTGACTTTGTCGACGCCGACAGCATCAACAGCTGGAAAGATCTGTGGAATCCGAAGTGGAAAAGCCAGCTGATGCTGATGAACGACCCGCGGGAAGTGTTCCACATGGCGCTGCGCATTCTCGGCTACTCGGCCAACTCCACCGACGAAGCGCAAATCAAAGAAGCGTACCAACTGCTGAAAAAGCTGATGCCCAACGCATTGGTGTTCAACTCCGATACTCCGTCCCTGCCCTACATGGCCGGCGAGGTGCCGTTGGGTATGATCTGGAACGGCTCCGCCTTTGAAGCCAATAAGAATGACCCGGCCATCACCATGATCTACCCCAAAGAGGGCGCCATCTTCTGGATGGACAACATCGCTATTCCCGCCGGGGCGGAAAACGTGGACGCCGCCCATAAGCTGATCAACTTCCTGTTGCGCCCGGATGTGGCCGCCAAGGTGTGTGAAGAGGTGGGCTACCCCACTCCCAACAAAACCGCCAAGGAGATGCTGGATCCCGAGTTTGCCAACAACCCGATCATCTTTCCGCCAGCAGAGGTTATCGAAGCCGGTGAGTTCCAGTCCGACGTAGGCGACGCCGTGCGCCTGTACGACAAATACTGGCAAATGCTGCGCACCGGTAACTGATCCCACCGCCAATCACATCACAACGCCGCCCCTTTGGGCGGCGTTGTCGGTTCAGGAGATCGCACCTGCGACTGATCCCCTAGGGTTTAGGCTCGTCACTCCCGCGTAACGCCTTTTTGGGACTGAAAAAGTCGCACGCCAGCCGAGTGGCCGTTGTTGGCTGCTCCCAGGCGCCACACTGGTCGCGTTGGTGTTCAGGCATTCTGGTAAACTGCCGGCATTGTCCGCATCGATTCATATCCCCTCCCCGAAAAATAAAGACCACAACATCGGATGCACCTGTCAACGATCCCGGTCGATCACTGGTAAGCATCTACGATGGTCTGTCAGATTAGCAGCACCGACTAGGAAAAATCGACTGAAAATTCAACACGAACCAGATCCCGTGTGTCTCAAAACACAAAGAACTCCTTATCGAGACCTTATCGAGACCTTATCGAGACACCCATGTTAAAAATCCTGAACTCCTTATCAACGCCTTATTAAGACACCCACATTAATCCATCCCCTTAGCATCCATTATCGGGCGATCGTAACAACCAATCGGATCCAAGCCCGCCATCGACTACACTTTGGCTTCGTAAGTTTCAAGGATGAGACTATGCCCACCGCCAGAAAACAGCTGGTATCGCTGCAAGATACCCCTTTCTATCACTGCGTCAGTCGTTGTGTGCGCCGCAGTTTCCTTTGCGGCGTCGATACCTACACCGGCATCAGTTATGAGCACCGCCGCGACTGGGTCGAAAAACGATTACTGGCGCTCAGCGACGCTTTTTCAATCGATATCTGCGCCTTTGCCGTGATGACCAACCACACCCATCTGGTGCTCCATGTGGATGCACCAAAGGCCAATGCCTGGAGTACCCTGGATGTGCTCCATCGCTGGCACCGCGTGTTTGCCGGAACCGACCTGACCCGCAGCTATTGCGATGACGACCAGCGTGACAACCTGACCCAAGTTGAGCTGAACCAGGTGAAGCGCAAAGCGGAGCTGTACCGAACCCGACTGGCCGATTTAAGCTGGTTTATGCGCTCTCTCAACGAGTACATCGCCCGCGAAGCCAACAAAGAGGACGAGTGCACCGGCCGGTTCTGGGAGGGGCGGTTTAAATCTCAGGCACTACTGGATGAACAGGCCCTGCTTGCCTGCATGGCCTACGTCGACCTCAACCCCGTCCGTTCCGGCATCGCCACTACACCGGAGCAATCCGACTACACCAGCATCCAGATGCGCATCCGTGCGGCCCTGCAAGGCAAACAGCCACAACAATTAAAGCCTTTTGATGCCAATGAGTTGGGACCTCATACCCTGCCCTGTCACCTCAACGATTACCTGGAACTGGTGGAGTTCACCGGCCGCGCCATCAGAAACGATAAAAGGGCAGCCATCCCGGCGTCCAGCGACACACTCCTGCAACGGCTCGACATCGATTTAGACAGTTGGTTGGAGCTCACCGAGGGCTTTGAGTACCAGTTTTGCCACCTGGCAGGCCGGCTTCAAAGCCTGCAGCACTGCCGACAGACCGACGGCATGCATCGAATCCGGGGCTCGGGCAACGCCAAGCGCCTGCTTGGCACCTGACAAACATCCTCTGTTGCACATTTTTAATTAGCCTGCATTTTTCGGGCTATTTCTGCTGTTCGAGGCACGGGCCTAGGGGCACGAAACCGCTCAATCCCGCCGACTATTCCAAGTCAGCGCAAATCTCTTGCTCTGCAGCACCCGCCTGGCGTCTATGAAATACGGACTCCACAGGGAAAATCGGAGTAGGGTTTAATCTGGCTGTCTTGGTAAGGGGATGACAAACAGCGTGGGACTTAATCTGGCTGTCTTGGTAAGCGTAGGACTTAACCTGGCTGTCTTGTTAAGAGGGGTCGTTTGGGGAACAAACAGCGTGTTCATGGAGCGTTCAGTAGCACTAATTTAGATTTGAGGAATATTGGCATCACTTAAGGATACGTCATATGAAAACCATCACCTCAGCCGTTTGTGGCATCGCTGTCTCGGCCGCACTGTTTACAGCGGCTCCGTTAGCAACAGCCTCAACCACGGCCCCTGCGGTAGAACCGGCTCCCGCTCCTCAGACTAACCTGCAGAAAATGGTTCAATCTCTGGAAATAACCGACGCCCAACGGGAAAAAGTCTTCGAACTGATAGAGGATTATCAATCCAATCAGCCTGATATCAATGTGGAAAAGGTAATAACGCTAAAGAAGCAACAATTAACCTTAATAGCCCAAACGGAGTTTGACGAAGCGGCCATGGCCGATGTATTGGATGCTGCTTACTCTGAAAAAAGGGAGGCCATGCTGCATCAGATGCGATTAAAA
This sequence comes from Ferrimonas sediminum, assembly GCF_900100175.1. Classification (GTDB taxonomy): domain Bacteria; phylum Pseudomonadota; class Gammaproteobacteria; order Enterobacterales; family Shewanellaceae; genus Ferrimonas; species Ferrimonas sediminum. Next base: position 49,885 of record NZ_FNEM01000006.1, on the reverse strand, counting down.
AACCAAATCTATAATGTGTTCACGGATGAACAAAAAGCGAAGTTTAAATCCGCTCTGCAGCAGCAAATGATGAGCGAAGAGCTATGAGGCTAAGGCTCACCATACCTGAGTAACACGGTCTCCACTACACCGCCCCCCTGGGTTATCACGTACAGCCGGTCGAACTCACTGGCATCGTCGATGCTGTCACCGGCTTCGCCTCCCAACAGGGTGACCAGGGCCGGGGTGGTGTTGCTGTGGCCCACTACCAGGTGGCGGCCGCCGCGGCGCTTAAGCGTGTTGGCGAACGCCTTTAGCTTAAAGGGATCATACAGGCTCAGCTCTATGTTCAAGGCTGCGGCGGTGGGGCCGGCGGTGGCTCGAGTGCGAGCAAAATCGGTACTGTGGACGGCCTCAATTTGGGCACTCTGCAGTAGGTTGGCCAGATCCCGGGCCCTGTCCCTTCCCTCCTGAGTCAGTTCAGGATCCTTTCCTGGCTGCTGCTTTTCGGCATGTCGCACCAAAAACACCACCAACGGCATTGACGCCTGGGTGACGTCCGCGCTTGGCGCCGAGTCGGCTCCCGCCAGGGGAGAGTGAAGGGTTGCCAGCAACACCAGCAGTGAACCAATGAGTCCTTTCATGCAGATTATCCTTAGTGATTTATCGATATGGCGTCAGATGAGCCTGTCACTCCGACTCGAACGCTGCCAAAACTCGGGTGCTGGAATGATGCTCCTGCTGAATTAACCCAGCCATCGGTGCCCATCCTCTCCAGCCGTCATACTCAAAGCGGCAACAGCTACCGTGCCACCGATAGCGGCCAGACACTCGAAAGATGCCGGACGCCGCGTGTATTCGACTGAAGCTAAATGGCGTCATCGATATTGCCTCGGCCAACCATTTCCTTCCCGGACAGCGGTTTACCCCCTTAGCACCGGCTGGTTAAGGCGGATCGCAGCGCCATCGGGTGATCGTCGTTTAACTGCAACAGATCCCACAAGTTGCCATACAGATCCTCAAACACCGCCACGGTGCCATAATCCTGCTCCTTGGGCGGACGAACGAAATTAATACCAAGCTCTACCATGCGGTGGTAATCCCGCCAAAAGTCATCGGTACTGAGAAACAGGAACACACGGCCACCGGCCTGATTACCAATAAACGGCTGCTGCTCCGGTTCTGACGCTTTAGCCAGCAACAGGGTTGCGCCGTTGGATCCGGGAGGCGACACCACAACCCAGCGTTTATTCTGTTCGGGCTGATAGCTGTCTTCAATCAACTCAAACTTAAGTTTGCCGACATAAAAGTCCAGAGCGTCGTCATAGTCTTTGACTACCAGCGCAATGTGGACGATGGATTGCTTCATGTTTCTCTCATTTATCAACTGATTCAAGAAAACCGGTTCATCTGACGCAGAGTGACTCGCAGCCGCCCAAAATGCAACTGGCAGACGCAACCCCGCCCTTAGTAACCCCCACTCCCGCCTGGAAAATCACCGGCCAACAAAATGCGCTACAGCGACAAGGGTGGTCATTATTATCCGCAAGACACTGGGTACTCGCATTCGCAAGTACGACTGAGGGAGGATTCGCGTTTGGCCGGGCGTTGCCGGGTGCGGGTGTTCTCTTGCAAGGCAACGGGACTGTCGGAGTTTGAAGAAAGGACACTGGGTACTCGCATTCGCAAGTACGACCGAAGCATGGTTCAGGTGCTGTGGAAAGTCGCTAGTTCGGGTGTTTACGATTATGACAGAGGGATTTTTATGAGTTTAAAGGTAAAACCGCCAGTGCACGCGTTCGATGACGGAGGGTTGAATTTTTGGCTGTCCATACGAAAAACGGCAACCCGAATAAGGTTGCCGTTTTTGCTTAAATGTGGAGGCGCGTCCCGGAGTCGATTGGGAGTCACGAATTGGGGTCCACGGATTGGGGTCCACGGATTGCCCGTCCGCCTCGGCCTGGATTTCAAGCCTGAACGAAAAACGGCGACCCCATTTAGGGTCGCCGTTCGTCGAAATATGGAGGCGCGTCCCGGAGTCGAACCGAGGTCCACGGATTTGCAATCCGCTGCATAGCCACTCTGCCAACGCGCCAGATTCGGTGTGTTACCGAACGCTGGCTATTGTACCTGGCCACCGCTGCTGTGCAAGCCCTCAATCGTTCAAATGACGATTAATTAATTGATTTTGGGACATTTTGCAGCCAAACAGTCTAAACAGCCATGCCGTCTTTCTTTACCACGCTTCAGGCGGCACCGGAACCGGCTCGGCCAATGAGAAGCTCACCTCAAAATGGCGCCCCGACCGACTCATGCTGTAATTAAATCGGTCGGCATTCAGCTTCAGTTGCCAGACGTTGGTCACCGAGACCCCGAGACCAGTGCGCTCAAACATCGCGATAGAATAGTTGTCCACCGGAAAAGACTGCACTTTGGCACTGTCGGTGCCAATACTCGAGTCGGTGTGGCCGCCGTACCAAGTCACTTCATCATCGCTGCCATCGGCATGGCGATGCTGGTGCTTTAGCTGCAGTCCATCGTCGGTTTTGGTGATCACCCAGGTGCGGGAACGGTCGTCGCCGACAAAGAAGGGAATCCGAATCTCGCTGTCCGAGCAATCGCGCACGTGCATCACCATCTCGGCGCCGGCCATGGCTTGATCGGCAGCATCGCCGGAGATCAGACTCCCGGCATAGGCCTTGCCACAATGGGCCGACAACGCATCAAAAAACAGTTGAGATTCACTGGTCTGCGCCAACAGCGCCCCACTCCAAACCGCAGTGGCCGCGACCAGCCAGGTTATCCTTGTTGCCATCTCCCCTCCTCCTGGTTGGGTGAAATCAGAAAAAAGGCCACCGGTTTCGCGGTGGCCTTATTGGCAATACTGACACTAACGCCAGCGACTGACAAACCCCATGCCATCGGCAGGGAAGCCATCGGTCATCTTGATGTACTTGGCCTTCAACCTGCCGTGAGGCTGGGCTTGCAGCTTTAAAGCCATGAACCCGGCGGTGCCATCGGCAATGCTGTTGGCCAGGTAGAAATTCTCACTGAGAATCGCCTGCAGATACAGCGCCGGACCGGCAACCGCCCCCTGGCCGAGTTCGCCGAGACGATGCACGCAGGCGTCGGCGTCGCGCTTGCTGAGGCGACGAATCGACGTTTGCCCCTGCAAAAAGGCAATGATCTTCAGCAGCGCCAGTTCATCGTTGAATTCAGCTGGCAATCTGAGGGCATTCAGCACCTGACGGGCATCGTTGCAACGCTTCGCTTTCAGCAGGGTTTCCACCTCCTCCAGCTGGGCGGAAAATCCGCTGAAGTCCGGCTTAAGCCCGCCTTGAATTTCACCGTCAATCCGCTGGGCAATCACATCGAAGCGACGGCTGAGCAACATGGCTTCGATATCGACCCACTGGAAGTTTTTCAGCAGATAATCGAACCCGGTGGCGCCTCCGCTCTCCAGGCTGGCGTCCACCTTGAGGGGGATCACCGCAATCCCCTTCTCCCGGGCCATCTTGATCTCAGTTTTCACCTCGTTGGATCCCGGGCGAGTGGCATTGCCCACCGAATGCTCGCTGGCCAGCAACAACAAGGCTTCCGCCGACTTCATCGCATCACTGATCTCCGCCGCGAAGCATTGGCCTGCGCCAATTCGCTGTGGTGCAAACCATACCGTATGACCCAGTTGCACCAAAGCTTGCTGAATCGGCGCCGCGATGTCGTAGTCGGCGCTGGAGTAACTAAGAAATAGGTGCATCGATGTGGGCCTCGTCGTGCTTACCGGATTGCTTGTGGTCTCGCAGTTGGATACGAATGTTCTTTACGGTTTCATCCGCTTTTGAGGCGGTCTTCTGCACGTTCTGCGCCACGTTCTGAGTCTTGAGGTCGGCCATTTCAGCAGCATTCATGTCCAGCTCTTCCTGACGCTCAGTCTCGGAAATGGTCTGATCATCGAGGATGTTCTGACGCTCCTGCTCCAGCTTCTCGATGCGGTCCACCATGGTGATGTTCTCGTTATCTTTGGCCGAGGCGGCAATGGCAGAAACACTGTCTTCGTTCAAGATGGTCAGGCGAATACGCTCGCCACTGGCGACATACAGGGCAATCTCGGTTACCGAGATCTCTTTTTCATTCACCGTAGACTGGCCACCGCGCTCGACATTGCGCTTGGCGATGTTGGTAACGTCTTTGTAGTAGAAGGCGTTGGCTTCTTTACCGATGCACTTACCAGAAATGAAGTCGTAGTAGGTGGTAAATACATCCACCTTGTCTTCGGTCAGGAAGATGTACTGAATGTACTGAACGGCAAACAGAATCCCATCACTGCCAGAAGACCAGAACGACCGTTCATTGCCATAATTCAACTTGGATTTCACCTGAGCCCGCTTATCCAGATCCTGAATCAGGGCCCAGTCTGACAGGACGATGGACTCGTGATTGGTGTAAACAATGTCTTCACGCTCCAGTCCACACTCCTCCATCGCCATGGCTTCAATGGTGTCGTTGATATGACGATCCATGGTCTCCATCACCTTGTTTGGCGATAGTGCCGACATGTCTTTAACCACTGGAATGTTATTCAGCAGGCCCTGGCGGTAGTCCTTAATGGCGCCGATCAGCCCGTCAAACTGAGGCGCCAGGCAATCCACCACTTCCAGGTTGGCTTCCTGCTTGAGCTGATGCCCACGATGAATGCGGTTACGAATCAGCATAACCAGGCTCAGCAGCAAACAGGCTCCGCCGATGCCGGCAGCACCAACAGCCAGCGCCAGATTGGCATTTCGGCCCAATCTGTCCACCAGCTCAGGCTGCTGCTGACGGATCAGATCCATCACCAGGGCGTTATCAAGAAAGAACAGGTAACCCACCCCCGCAGCGACCACCGCCAGCACCAGGAATACCCACGACCAGATAGACGCGCCCTTACGTTTGCTCTGCCTGAGTTGCTGTTGTTGCTCAGACGCCTCTCGCACCCCGGCCAGGATTTCAAGCTGCTCACGCGCCTCTTTAATCGGCTGCTTCAGTGCGGTACGAATGGGGGTGAACAATGGCCGGTTAAAGAAATCCCAGAACATGCGCCGTTCGGCCTTGGCGTCCAGGTCCAGCTTCTGCTGCTCCAGTTCGGCACGGGCCGTAAAGACACTGTCGCTGTTGCCCAGCGGGTTGCGCACGTGGGGGAAATCGATCACTTCCGGCCTTTGCTCGATGTACCGCTCGCGGGTCTGGTGGCCCTGCTTCAGGTTGTCGAACGCCGCAACGATATCGTCGTCAGGCAGGTGTTCGCTGATGAGTTCCCCTTCCACATGCCACAGTCCCAGTGACTTGCCCGGCTGTCGAATCAGCAGGCGCTCACTGTCCACTTCGTGCATGTCGTCGGCAAAATCGAAGTCGAACTTAAACCGGTGCAGGAACTTACCGGTGGCCGACCAGATGCTTGGGTGCTGCTTTTCGCTCTGCACCATCCAGCTGCCATTTTGCAGCGTACTGACACCAATGATGCGGGATTTCAGTCCCTGCATGACCGCAATTTTCTTGCCGGTGAAGCTCCAGATAGACACACCTTTGCCGTCACTGATGGCCAGGTGCTCGGAGTTGGCAAACATCTGAATCGCAGACAGGGAGGTGATCTTGGCGTCGATGGTGCAGACCAGAGAGCCGCTGCGCAGATTCCAGATTCGCACCGTGCCATCGAGACTGGCGCTCAGTAATCGATCCTTGGCGATCTCGATGACCCCAAAGATGCGATCGCTGTGATCGCTCATTGAGTGCAGACTGCGGCCACTGAACGCCGACAACTGGATGACATGATCCAGGCCAATGGTCAGAAATACCTGCTTAGACCCCTTCAGGGGAAGCACCCCGATGACGGTATCACTGTGACGGTTGAAGCTCTTACGGCTGTCCTCGTCGTCACAAACCATGGTGTAACTGTCATCCCGTCCCCACTCGATGCGGATGCGGCCGTCCAGAGGGGTGCTCTGCAGCGTCGGCGACGCCAACTGCTGTTCAGTCAGGGTTTCGAAGCGAATCTGCTTACTCATCATTATCTTCCGTTAAAGATTAATTATTGCTTCTGTTTCAGATCGTTGTCTGATTCGGAATTGGTCCAGGTCACATGCTCGAACATCGCCTCTTTGGCCAGTTCAATTAGCATTGCCTGTTTGGATTCATTCAGTTCACCGTCCAGCAGGTACTGGGCGCGGCGGTACAACTGTTCTAACGAGCGGTATCCACGGGCGGTGGTGTCGTAGCCCGCCAGCTCGCCCCACAGCGCGATGGCACCGGCGGCCATCAGGGCGTACTGGGCGAAGTACATCAGGTAGTCTTTGCTGGCAACAAACAGGTCGATGCTAAAGCCGTATTGCAGCAGCAGTACCCCCAACAGGGTCACACCGAAGATCACCGCGGCGTTGAATAGCTCACTGGCCCAGCGTTCACACACGCTGGCCGCCCAGGCCGGGCGCTTGTAGAAACGCTCGGACAGACGCAGTCGACGCGGCTCTTTCAGACGCAGGCGAGTATTAAGAAAGTTGCGCTGGTCATCGAGCCAGCTGGTGCGGATCAGCTGCGGATTTTCCGGCAGCGGCGCCCGCCACCAATCCAGTTCGGCCACCGAGATGGCGTGTTCAATCAGAGGCAGGTGCTGTCGAAAACGACGCGGGATCAGCGGCGTCGGCGACGGTGCAATGGCCGACAGGTTCAGGAAGCCGCGGATGCGCATCCCTTCGGCCACGCCGCGAGCCAGTTGATATTGCCACTTGAGCTCACGCTTAGCGGCGAACCGAATGATGGCGTAACAGCCAAGCATAGCGGCGAACATGATGGCGATAAGCCAGGAGCCGGTGGACAGCTCCAGAAAGTTGGACACCACTTCGTACAGGCCCAGGGCGATCAACGCGAACAGAAAAAACATCTGGGTTAAACGTCGATAGCGGGTCTGTTGATTCAACGCCATGGCATCGGCTTTAAGGAAGATGCGTTGAGACTCCTGCAGACCCGGCGCTGGCCAGGCGGTCGCCGGATCGGCTTCAATGTTGCGCGCATGCTGGTTATAGAACCGCAGCTCTTTCAACATCAACTCAAACTCTTGCGTCAGAAACCCACTGGGGGCGATGTCGCTGTCGTCGTCGTGGTTATGGCAAACGTACAGGCCGCTGCCCTCGGGCAAGGCACCACTAAGCCCGGTCACCGGCAGTTTGGCATACGCCAGAGCGGAGGGAACCAAAGGCTGATCGGGGCGCGCCGACGGAATATGGTGAACCACTCCGCCCTGCTGGCCATCAAAATCGGACACTGGTGCCAGCGCCGGATTGGCAATGCCCAGTGGCCACTGCAATGGCAGGCCCAGCTTATACGCCACCGCATCTGCGGTGCCGCCACTGCCCCGGGACGGCGCCCCGTCCCACAAGGACAGCAACACCTGGGCGTATTTGGCCACAAACACACTCTGGTTCAGATACAGGTGATTGCGGGCTTCACCATACTCCCGATCCGCCAACGCGGTGGCCAGTTGCTGCTCATCGAGCACACTCTGAACCTGGATGATCTCATCGTTGTCATGGCGAAGCTGGGCCAGGTGGGCATGGAATTCGGTGACCGCATCGGGGGCAAACTTCAGGCCTTCGAAATCTTGCAGGTAGGACGCCTCGTCCATGGGCAGGCAGGCGATGATTTTGAGGCTGTCGGGGCCCCACTGGGCACGCAACTCACGGGCCACCTCCACCACCAGGGTGTCGGCCCCCACCGCCATGCCAGACAACAACCATATGGGGGTGTCGGTCAACTGCTGACGCCAGAAAATCAGCGCCTCCCGCACCCGCTGGCGTAACGCCTGAGTCGAGTTGGGGTCTAAGTTCCTGTGGCCGCTGACACCAATAATAAACGGTAACTGACTTGCTGTTCCCTGTGCGTCTTCAACCACGTGCACGTGTTCCTTTCACTATCCTGAGTCCGACTGGCTCCGAGCGTGAGATTGACCTCATTCGCATGGTGAGCCGGTGTTAAGTGGATCATAACACCACAGTCAAACAATTGATTCAAATGTCATTATTCTAATCTACACAAAAATGCAGCCTGAAACGGCGGTCAGGGCCACAAAATCAGTCTCTGGCGGCAAACGGGATTCAGTTCGATGGCAAATCAACCACCTGCTGCCCACCCGGCGGTGCCGACGCTAAACCAAGGGGGGCGTGCGCTATGGTGGAAGATGGGAACCGCACCGAAGGAAAGAACCAGGGGGCAACTAAAATGCCACTGCCACAATAACCTAACTACTGATAGCGGGCGTTGTCGGTAACTTTCTGTTTGATAAAATCGACAAAACACCGCACCTTAAGTGGCACATAGCGGTTTTGTGGGTAGATGGCATTGAAGGGGAGCGACTGGGCGCTGTAGTCGGCCATCACCCGAACCAGCCGGCCGGCAGCCAGGGGTTCGGTCACCACCCAGACGGGCAACGCTGCCAGGCCCTACTTGCCCAGTGACTGCTGGTGCTCATCGATCAGCATCGCCATCGCCGCCTCGGCTCGCCGCTGCACCGGCTCCAGCGCTTCTCCGGCCGCAAAGGCCTCCACCACCTCGTAATAGCACTTGAGCTTGGGTTCGGTGCCCGATGGACGTACCACGACCCGGCTGCCCGCTTGCAGGTGATAGATCAGTACGTCACTGACCGGTAAGTCGATGGACTCGGAGCGGCCATCGGCGAACCTGGTGTGCGATGATTTCAGATCATCCACCGACAGAACTGGCTGACCGGCAATCTCGGTCGGCGGCGTGCTACGCAACTTATCGCCAATGGGCGGCGCCGCCGGGTCCAGGGCAATGCTGCGCTGAGCATTCAAAAACAGGCCATGTTGACGATAGATGGCCTCCAGTTGATCCCAGATGGTCATTCCCTTGGTCGCCAACCCGGCGGTCAACTGGGCGAAGGCCACCAGGGCCGACAAACCGTCCTTATCCCAGACCTCGCTGCCGACGGTGTAGCCCAGCGCCTCTTCGTAGGCAAACAGGAACTGATGCTCGGCGCTTTGCTGCTCCATGGCCACATTCGTCAGCCACTTAAAGCCGGTCAGCGTTTGGTAATAACGGGCTCCCGCCGCCTTGGCAATGCGCTGCAGCAGGCTGGAAGAAACGATGGTGGTACCGACCAAGTCCTGCTGTGGCCGCGCCCGCGACAACAGGTAGTGGCCGAACAGCACGCCCACCTGATCGCCGGTCAGCATCTGGTATTCACCATCTGGCCGGCGCACCGCCACCGCAAGCCGGTCAGCATCGGGGTCATTGGCACAGGCCAGGGTGGCATCATGGGCGCGGGCTTCCTCGATGACCAGGTCCATGGCGCCGGCCTCCTCCGGATTGGGAAAGTTCACCGTCGGAAAGCGACCGTCCGGCTCTCTTTGCGCCGCCACGCTGTACACATTACAGAACCCTGCATCCGCCAACAGTGCTTCCGCCATCTCGGCCCCAACCCCATGCATGGCGGTATAGGCCAGGCTGATGTTCTGTGGCTGAGTATGGTTGTTCAACAGAGGGTTGGCCTTCATGGTATCCCGATAGGACTGGTAGAAACCGTCATCCAACCACAGCAACAATCCCTGCTGCTGAGCCTTGTCCAGATCCATCAGTTGCAGGTCAGATTGAGCGGCCCGCTCAATCTCGGCGGCAATGCCGCTGTCGTGGGGCGAGATGATCTGGGCGCCGTTGCCCCAATACACCTTAAACCCATTGTATTGGGGCGGATTGTGGCTGGCAGTCACCACGATGCCAGCGGCGGTGCCTAAATGGTTTACCCCGTAAGCCACCAGAGGTGTGGCCGCCACTCGAAGCGTCAGATACACCTTGATACCGTGGGCGGTCAGCGCCGAAGCGGAATCGATGGCAAACTGGCGCGAGTCAGGACGGCCGTCATAACCAATCACCACCCCCTGCCCGGCCGCCTCGGCGCACTGGGACTTCAGGTAGTGGGCCAGCCCGGTGGCCGTTTCCTGAATCACCAAACGGTTCATGCGGTTAGGGCCGGCTCCCACCACTCCTCTCAAGCCTGCGGTGCCAAAAGCCAACCGGGTTTCAAACCGGCTCTTGAGAGCGGCCTCATCCCGCGCGTCCACCAAGGCCTGCAACTCCTCCCGGGTTTTGGCATCCGGGTCCCGGGCGATCCAGCGGGCGATCTCTGCGTTCATCATGGCGGTTTCCTGTAGTCGACAATGACTCAACAATACCGCCAATACGAATAATTCGCATTAGCGAACTTAAAAATCATTGATGTCGGTGTTGATGGATACCTACCAGTATAGTGACCGGCAATCCACCGGTACCGTACACTGCGGTACTCCAAACTCGAAGCACCGCTTTTCGAAGCGGTTGGGATGGATTTGAGACAACAAAAAAGCCCAACCTCCGAAGGAGATTGAGCTTTAATGTACTAACCACAAGGGTCAGAAGATGGTGCCCCGGGCCGGACTTGAACCGGCACGCTGTTACCCCTCCCCTGATGACATCACCAGGCGATTCACCCCAGCGATGACAGCCGTCAATCCGGGCAACCCCGATTGAGCCAGAGGCCCCATGACGCCCCATACCGATCATTGATGGCTGCGAAAGTCCCTGTTTTGAAGGCGGGTGGTTTTCTGGTCATGAAGGCCACTCTACCACCTTAATGGGGGGCCGGGGTCTAAGACCACTACCGTGCCGGTCTAATTTTCCATCAGCCGAATAGTGAATAGCAGCATATAAAAAGGCAGCCCGAAAGAATTTTCGGGCTGTTATGTGAATCAAACGCTATTTGGTTAATGGGAATTTGCAGCTCCCCTTACCCGGCATAGGATCGGGTTCGGAGGGTAAATTCAGGAACTCGTAGCTGGGATCAATGCCTCCAATATCGCTACCATCGTGCCATTCGCTCGATTTTCCATCCTGGCTCCTATCACGACCGCCTTTGAACTTATCCATATAATCGTCGCTGAAGTGTCCGGTGGCCGGTACGTTGGTAAACCAGTCAAAAACCGTTAACCGACGCATTACCCGCCATTCGTCACCGCGCTTTTCAAAATTAAACAGCATTCTGCCATACAGGGTAACTTCGCGTGCTTTGTCACCTTCACCGGCCAAGTGGTAAGCGTAAACGTAGCTTTCGGCCTTGGCGGTATTTTCATCGACCAGATCGATGAGAATGTTACTGATACGGTGTTGCGTCATTCTTAGGCCAGCAAAGCCGCTCATAGCCTGACAGGGAAAGTTATTGTAGGTCCCTGGTGCCGGGTTGCTCTCGGCATCGGTAAAGAACACCGGGAACTCGGGATCCTGGTGCTCCTCGATGGCTTCCGGCCAGTACACGGAGCGCATCAGGCCACGATCCATACGGTCCAGTGAGCGGCCGAGATGGTAGATCACTTCGGTGATGGCCTGCTTGTCGAGCAGATCCTGGATCCGGTTCTCCGTGCTTCGACGCCACTGTTTGCCCTCGGCAGACTTATCGCTGAACTGCCGGTCAACGCCGGCACCGGAAGCGGTTTCGCCAGCCATGGCGGAGGAAGTCGCTACCGCCGCCAGGCAGAACAGAGTCATGCCGAGCAGCCGGTTCAGGCTTGAGGTTTGTTTGAGTAGTTTCATCTAATTCTTTCCTTGGGTTGTTCCGATATCGAAGCCGAGCTCCGACAAACTGAAACTGTACTTGTTGGGGTTCCCCTGCCCGGGACAGAGGAGGGAACACCGTTGGCGTTAACCGCTACTTCTCGGCCAATGCATTCTTCAGGGCCGAGAGGTATCCGTGGCGCATCTTCTGGCTCACCGGCGCTCCAGGTACAAAGACCTGGCCCCCGTGGTACATGCCGGGGAAGACCGCCAGCTCGGTGGAAACACCGGCGGCCATCAGGCGCTGGGCATAGTCGACGACCTCGTCTCTGAACAGATCAACCGCGCCAATGGTCATATAGGTTTTGGGCAATCCCCCCATCTCCTTCGCCCTGGCAGGGGCCGCATAGGGGGATGCTGCAGCGCCCGGAGTCCCCCCCAGGTACATCTCCCAGGCGTTAAATGAGGTTTGGCGGTTCCACACCGGGTAGTCCTCAACAGATCCGGAGGGGGTGTTGTGCAGGTTGTCCAACATGGGGTAAATCAGCAACTGCAGCGCAATGGCCGGGCCCTGGGCATCACGATTGTGCAGTACCATCCCTGCGGCCATACCCGCGCCCGCGCTATCGCCACCGACGGCGATGCGGTCAGGATCGATACCCAGCTCCTCTGCGTGCCTTACCGCCCACAAAAATGCTGCATAGACGTCGTTATGCCCGGCTGGGAACGGATGCTCCGGAGCCAGCCGATACTCGACCGAGATAACGGTCGCGCCCAACTCTTTGGCAAATTCGCCGGTAAAGTCGTTGCTGTCAGCCCGGCCCATGACGTAACCGCCTCCGTGGATCCACAGGATGGCGGGAGTAACCGCCGCGCTGTTTTCAGGACGATAAACAAAGACCGGGACCTCCCCGTCCGCGGTTACAACGTGTTTCTGTTCAACCGTGACTCCGGGGGTGTCCGGAAACTTCAACATGTTGTGCACTGTGGCTCGAGCTTCGAGGACGGTATCCCGGGTGATCACCGCCAACTCTGACGGCATCTGATCCAGCGGCGCCCTGATGTCAGGGTCGATGAACTCCCTGACGTTTTTCGATGCGTCAGCGGTTAACGCGCTGTCCATCGTATTTGAATTCTCGACGGCACATCCCGCCAGGAAGCCCAGAGCCAGGGCGGTAACCAGTAGGTTTTTAGGCGACTTTATGTTCATGACATCCTCATTAATTCAGATAGTTAGCCGCTCGCAAGGCGCGGCTTGGAAATTCGTTGGCGACAGTTAGGAGGTCGATGCCAATTGGATCAGTTCTCGACCTCTAACAAATGGTGCTAGTGCCTAGCTATAGGTGCCACGAATCGGATAGTTGTTCGCCGGATTGCGGATGAAGGCCAGCCCGGAGAGCAGAATTCCCAACTCGGGACGGGCAAAAGGACCGTTGGACATATCCAATACCTGAACCTGTCCATTGTCGTTGATCACATACAGGCCGGGTTCGGCAAATGGGTGATCCGTTTCCTGCTCTGAGCGAGGGTGGGAGATATAGAGACCCAACTGTTGCATCTGCGCAATGCTCAGGCCATAAGCTATCGGGTAACTGGCTGTCAGTTCAGGCATATGGGCGGTTAGCTGTGCCTCGCTATCGGCCGATACCGCGACAATATCGATACCGAGCTTGAAAAATTCCGCTTTGAGCTTTTCAAGTTCATTGAGGTAACGGGTACATAGCGGACAGTGCTTACCGCGATAGACCACCACCATCTGCCAGTCCGCGCCCCCCTGTGGGACTCCCAGGGTGATCGGTTCACCGCCAGCCTTGACCACCTCAATCGCTGGAAACTGTTCGCCGGCTGCAATTTTTTTTGAACTCATAGTCATTACCTTTGCTACCACATAGACACGAGCGGCCTAAAGGGTAGCAATTATGAAAGTGTGGGCAGCAGCGGGTGAACCCGCCACGTAACAAGCAGAGTTCAACGATTGGGCCGCCGCCCGAGACAAGTATAGATAGGACCGCTAGCTACACTCTGTTAGAAGCTGAGGTAGTTGTAACTGTCATCCGCTTTATCGCGCTTACCTCGGAGTTTATCGCTGTAGTTTTCTGCCCAGATGGCGGTGGCGTTCTGGTTCTGATTCCAGTCAAAGGTGGTAGAGCGGTGTTTGATTTTCCAAACCCCATTGCGTCGCTCAAACTGGAAATGGTGACGGCCGCCTAAGATGCCCTCCTTCTCAACCCCATCCTCTTCATGAACGTGGTAGGCCCACACATAGGCCTCGGCGGTGGCGGTATCACCATCGATCTCGATAAGGGGGTTACTGATGCGGTGCTGGGTCACCTTCAGCGCTCTGAACCCCTCCATCGCCGGCTCGACGAATGCGTGGGCATTGTCGTTATAGAAAAACAGATCCGGGAAGATGGGATCCTGATGCTCCTCGATGGCGTCCTCCCAATAGGTGGACTTCATCAGTTCGCCATCGACGCGATCGAGGGCTCGGGCGAATTTGTACATCAACTCGGTCATCTCTTGCTTGTCGAGCAGTTGTTTCAGTTTCTGTTGCATATCCATGATTCTCTCCTTATCTCAGCCTCAGGAGGCTGCCTGAGGCTGTTAACGGTCAATGTGAAACGCGGGATTACTTGCTTTCCCACTCATCGATGGGATCCAGCACGGTGAATTTACGGGGGCTGGCCAACAGATCTGGCAGGTAGGCCTCGTATTCATCGCGGTAGGACTTGCCCTGCAACTGGTTCTTCATAAAGTCGTCCATCGACGGCTCATTCCAGCGCTCATACAGAGTGAATTTATTCGGGTTATTGGCGTCCCGATGGAAGTAGGTGGAGACAAAGGTGTCCTCTTTGGACATCGCCTCCAGGACGCCGGTGGCGCCTTTGACAAACTTGTCGACACTCTCGGGCTTAACATCAAATTCAACATAAAAAACAAGATCTTTTGCCATGATTGATTACCTCTCTAGATATCTCGTATCAAATAGGCTGCAGCCGGTCACCGCTTAGCGATGGGTTTCAGACACAACCGGATCAAACGACCGCTTCAGCTCGAATTCGCCCATCGGGCGCCACCGCCGGTAATCGCTGTCGTTGACACTGAGACTCATGATAGATACTGCGCTTTAAGAATATAACTAGGGCATTTTGAATAGCATGAATTCCAATATGGAATTCATGCTAGCAAGGGAGAGCGGATCAACTGAGCGCCATGCGAGCATTTGTTCGAGTTGTACAGACTGGTAGTGTTTCATCGGCGGCCAGAGAACAGAGCTCGACTCAAGGCAGAATCGGTAAAACGGTGTCTGCTTTAGAGGCCAAACTCAGGGCAAGCGGTTAACCCGCAGCAGCCGCGAACGGACTCTGACCCAGGCCGGCGTAGAGTACTATGACAAATGTGTGGCAATTCTGTCCGAACTGGATGAGGCACTTGCGTTGATCAGTTCCCGGGTGGCAACGCCTCAAGGCGTTCTCCGGGTTGCAGCACCGGTAGTGTTTGGCCGCCTGGTCATTGCACCGAGTTTGGCTGAGTTTCTGTCACTCTCCCCCGATATTGAGGTAGATCTGGCGTTAAGTGACAAGCATGTAGACCTTATCAGTGAAGGCGTCGACGTCGCCATCCGGACTAAGGTGCTGGAGGACTCATCCCTGGTCGCCAGGCACCTGTTCGACAACCCTATGCTATTGGTCGCCGCTCCCGATTATCTGGCACAGCACGGAGAACCCAAAGAGCCGGCGGACCTGCAAAGACACAACTGTCTGATCTATTCGATGCTGAAGAGCATTAACATCTGGCATTTTTCCCATCACGACCCAAACGTCTCTGTCGCCTTGAATGGCAACATCCAAGGCGATAATGGTGATGTGATCCTGAAACTGGTGCTTGATGGGGCAGGCCTTGCCCAGTTAAATATCTGGATGCTTGATGAACACCTTAAATCAGGTAGGCTGGAACCGGTATTATCTGACTTTGTGGCAACACCGCTTCCTGTTAACGCGATCTATCCGCAAAGCCACTATGTCCCCCTTAAAGTTCGATGTTTTATCAATTTTATAAAACAGAAAATCTCCAAAAATTTGGTATTCCAGTAATTGCCTGAATGGCTTTTCAATCGTGAATCGCGTCATCGCGAGCGACTCGGATAACGGATTTCCCCGTCACTGGGTGCGCCGCGACGGTGCTCCTTCCCTACTAAATTGGCCGCGGTTACGACACCTTGGTCACACAGCCGATGTCGATAGGTATCGTCTGTTCTGACCCCATTGCCATCTGGGACTCCCACGGTCCAGTTTAGTCACAATTTTAGTTACGAATTTAAAGTAAATGGGAATGCACTTCTGCGTGAGTGGTAAGAAAACCACATATTAAATACGAAGGGTAGGCAGACAACAAAAAAGCCCAACCTCCGAAGGAGATTGAGCTTTAATGTACTAACCACAAGGGTCAGAAGATGGTGCCCCGGGCCGGACTTGAACCGGCACGCTGTTACCAGCGAGGGATTTTAAATCCCTTGTGTCTACCAATTTCACCACCAGGGCAGAATACAGGCACCGTATCCGGCATCTCTATTCCAAATAGTGGAGGCGCGTCCCGGAGTCGAACCGAGGTCCACGGATTTGCAATCCGCTGCATAGCCACTCTGCCAACGCGCCATTTTTCTGCCTTCGTCCCCGAAGACGCTGTGTATTCTACTTAAACCCTAACCGCCGTCAATAACCATTTGTCTTCAAACAGGTTAACTGCTGTCAAAACGGCCAATGGGGTTTAACCGTGAGCACTCAGATCCTTCCAGGCCGCTTTCAGATACACCAGCATAGACCATAGGGTCAGTGCCGTGGCCACATACAGCATCACCATGGAGATATTGACCATCTCCTCGCTCATCTGCGCAATCAGGCCGGTAATGGCCAGCATCTGGGCGGCGGTTTTGAATTTGCCAATCCAGGACACCGCCACGCTACTGCGTTTGCCCATCTCCGCCATCCACTCACGCAGGGCTGAAATCACAATCTCCCGGCCGATCATAATAATGGCGGCGATGGTCATCCAGATGGAGCTTTCGTAACTCTGCACCAGCACCACCAGGGCACTGGCGACCATCACCTTGTCGACCACCGGATCGAGAAAGGCGCCAAACGGCGTAGTCTGGTTGAGTTTTCGTGCCAGGTAGCCATCCAGTGCATCGGTAAACGCCGCCAGCATGAAGATACCCGCTGCGGTCACGTATGCGTATTCCCACGGTAGATAAAAGAACACCAAAAAGAACGGGATCAGTACGAGCCGTAACAGTGTGAGAATATTTGGAATATTAAAGGTCAAAACAAACGCCCTAGCTGGCTCACGTAGCCGTCAATCATGCCCAAAAGCGGTTAGCCGCGCAATGCGTCATGTATCTTTTGTGCCAGTTCTGCGCTAATTCCCGGTACTTTGCTCAATTCCTCAACACTGGCCCCTTTGATCTCCTGCAATCCGCCCATGTATTTGAGCAGAGATTGACGTCGTTTGGCGCCCACTCCGGGGATCTGTTCGAGGGTGGATTGGGATCGGGCTTTGCCCCGCGCCGCCCGATGGCCGGAAATGGCAAACCGGTGGGCCTCGTCCCGAATGTGTTGAATCAGGTGCAGGGCCGGCGAGTCGGCGGCCAGATCGATCACCTCCCGGGTAAAGCCGACAAACAGGGTTTCCAAACCCGGCTTACGCCCCTCCCCTTTGGCCACACCAATCAGCAGCGGCAGCCTCAAGCCTTTGGCTCCCAGAGTCTCTTCGACAATGGTTTCCGCCTGACTCAACTGGCCACGCCCGCCGTCGATAAACAAAATGGTGGGAATATTGACCTCCTCCACCACTTTATCGAACCGCCGCCTCAGGGCCTGGGCCATGGCGGCATAATCGTCTCCCGGGGTAATGCCATCGATGTTATAGCGCCGATAGTCCCGCTTCGACGGCCCCTCGGCGTCAAACACCACGCAGCTGGCGACAGTGCGCTCCCCCATGGTATGACTGATGTCGAAGCACTCCATTCGGCTGATGGGCTGACTCAGTTCCAGTGTCTCATTCAGCAACCGGTAGCGATCCGCCACTGTGGTTTTATGGGCCACCTTGCTGGAGAGTGCGGTCACCGCATTGGTCTGGGCCAGCCGCTGAAACTGCGCCCGATCGGCACGGACGGTGTGTTTCAGGGTCACCTTATGGTTGCCGCGCTGGGTCAGCGCCTCCTGCAACGGCAGCTGATCTTCCGGCATCAACGGCAGGATGATCTCCGGCGGGACCTGACGCTCGTCGCCGCCGCCGAGGTAAAACTGCAGCAGAAACGAGGTCAGCAATTCGTCGTCACTGGTGTCTGCCGGCAGGTTGGGAAAGTAGCTACGGCTGCCCAGAATCTTGCCCTCTCGAATGAACAGCATATGGCAACAGGCCATGCCTTTGTCGGTAGCCACCCCCACCACGTCCATTTGGCCCAGAGAGCCGTGCACGCCCTGCTGTTCCTGCACCGTGCGCATCGCCTGTATCTGATCCCGGTACAGGGCCGCCTTTTCAAAGTTCAGGTCGTTACTGGCCTGTTCCATCCAGCCCACCAGTTGATCGATCACCTGGCGGTTTTTGCCTTGAAGAAACAGGGTCGCCATTTTGACCTGCTCGGCGTAATCCTCATCGCTGATCTTACCGACGCAGGGGGCACTGCAGCGCTTAAGCTGGTATTGCAGGCACGGCCGGGAACGGGCTTTGTAATAGCCGTCTTCACACTGTCGAATGGGAAACAGCTTCTGCATCAGGTGCAGACTGTCGCGAACGGCACCGCCATTGGGAAATGGCCCGAAGTAACGGCCCTTGGCCCGCCGGGGGCCACGATGAAACCCCAGTTTGGGGTGCCGGTGCTGGGACAAGAAGATGTAGGGGTAGGATTTGTCGTCTCTAAGCAGAACGTTGTACCTGGGCATGTACAACTTAATGTAATCGTGCTCCAGGATCAGCGCTTCGGTTTCGGTATGGGTAACGGTGACTTCGATAAAGCCGATGTTGGCCACCAGCGCCTGGGTCTTGGCATCGGGCAACTGGGTGCGAAAATAGGAGCTGAGTCGTTTCTTAAGGTTTTTGGCCTTGCCGACGTAGATCACCGTACCGCCGGGGGCATCGTACATACGATACACCCCAGGTTGGGAAGTTACGGCCTTTAAAAACGCCTTGGCATCAAATTGTGTGTCGGTCATTCAAGCTGGGGATCAGAGTTTCTCTGCATCCAGCATACCATAGCGAATGGCCAGACGGGTCAACTCCACATCGCCGCCGATGTTCAGCTTCTGGAACAGGCGGTAGCGATAACTGTTGACGGTCTTAGGGCTCAGATTCAGGCTTTCGGAGATGTCGCTGACCTTCTGTCCGGCGGTAATCATCATCATGATCTGCAGTTCCCGCTCCGACAGGTCGTCGAACGGGTTCTCTTCGGTCTTGAATTTATTCAACGCCATCTGCTGGGCAATCTGCGGAGACAGGTAGCGCTGACCGCATGCCACCTGGCGAATCGCCTGAACCATTTCGCCCGGAGGCGCATTCTTGGTCAGGTAGCCCGCAGCGCCGGCCTGCATCACCTTGGTGGGAAACGGCTCTTCGGTATGGATGGTCAACACAATGATCTTGGCGTCGGGATTAAAACGGAGAATCTTACGAGTGGCCTCCAAACCGCCAATGCCCGGCATGTTCATGTCCATTAAAATGACATCAACATCGTTTTTGCGGCACCAGTTTACCGCGACTTCACCGTCTTCGGCTTCACCAACCACTTTGATGCCCCGCTCATCATCCAAGATTCGACGGATGCCGGTACGCACCAGTGCGTGGTCGTCAACTAGGTAGATATGGATCAAACGCCAACCCCTTTATACAAACCGTTATCACTGCTCAGTCAGCAGTCCTTCGATAATACTGAAATTACTGATGCGATCAAGGGCTTACACCAGTTTACACCCGGACGGCCCCTGCCGACACTCACTCTCATAAACTATTGATTATTAATGCACTTAATCAATTATCCCGCGAACAACCTTGCCGACTTGAGCCCCCGTTTGGCAACTAAGCGTGACAGTCTTTGCCTCTTGAATTTGAACCAGCTTATCAAGGATTTACTCCAAAAAAATCGGCTTTATTATCACTCCTAACGACCCAACGGCAATCACTCACGGTGGCAATGGACAAAGTCGCAACAGGCGAATAATCATGCGCTTATATGTGCAGATCACCCCCACCAAAACCCAAAAGAGAAAAAATTATTAGCGATTATGTCTGGATTGTGCGCACCAAAACAGGCAAACCACCTGAGAATCCACACTATTACTGCCAATAACGGCGCCCAAAAGCCACCGCAACGGAAACGACTCACAACAGAGCGGAGTGATCATTGGGTAAGCCTTCACAGGATAGTAACCGACTCCCCCATCGCAGCTAACCCTGGTTTGCCGCAGCCGTAGGATGCCGGTTGCTCCACCAAAGCCTTGTTAACTTCCTGATCTTGGCTCATTTTACTCCTGGTTCCACAGGCAGAAAATTTTGCTCGCCAGGCATCAATCTGGCTTTTCGCGGGTCGACCCGTGGCAGATTAGGCATTACACTTTGCGCCATAATTGACAATCAAGGAACGCACCCCATGCCACAAATGCTGCACACTATGCTGCGCGTGGGCGATCTCGATCGCTCCATTCAATTCTATACCGACGTCCTGGGCATGACCCTACTGCGTAAATCAGAAAATCCAGAGTACAAGTACACCTTGGCGTTTGTCGGTTACGGAGAAGAGAAAGAGGGTCATGCGGTGGTCGAACTGACCTATAACTGGGGCGTCAGCGATTACGATCCTGGCAACGCCTTTGGCCACCTGGCTCTCGGTTTTGATGACATCTACCAGGCCTGCGCCAAGATCAAAGCCGCCGGCGGCGAAGTGACCCGTGAACCCGGACCAGTACTGGGTGGCAACACCCACATCGCCTTTGTCCGCGACCCCGATGGTTACATGATTGAACTGATTCAACAGAGTCAGGCAAGTGCAGGATTGGACAACTAAACACAGCTCCCGTCGGGTCGTCAGGCCCGGCTCAAGACCTATGCTCAAATCAACGCTTCTCGACACCCTAAACCGTCTCGGCCCGGCCCGCTTTGTCCTCGACAGTCGCGCGGTACGCTCCGGCGATGCCTTCGTCTGCAAGCAGGGCCTGAATCAGGACAGCCATCAATTTGCCGAGGCGGCAGTGGATGCTGGCGCCTGTGTGGTGATTGCCACCCGGCCTCTGGCGCTGAGTGTTCCCTGCCTGGTGACCGGTAGCTTTGCCGCCAGCATCAGCCTGATCAATCACTACCTTCAGTTTCCCGCAGAGGGACTGACTCAGATAGGCGTCACCGGAACCAACGGCAAAACCACGGTGGCCTATGGCCTGCATCAGCTGCTGAACCAGGAAGACCACAGCAGCTACAGCGGCACATTAGGCCGGCTGGCGGGCAATCATCTTGTGCCGCAGCTGAACACCACCGCCGACGCCGTGACCCTGCTCAACCAGTTTCATGAGCTACGGCAACAGGGGTATCGTCATCATGTGATGGAGGTCAGCAGCCATGCACTGGCCCAGGATCGGGTCGACGCCATGCTGTTTGATGTCGCGGTATTCACCAACATCAGCGAGGATCACCTCGACTTCCATGGCCATCGCGATGCCTATCAGCAAGCCAAGCTGCGACTCATTGATCGGCTTAAGCCCGGCGGCACGGCGGTGATCAACCTGGATGACGACAGTGCCGCCGTGATTGCGGATCGTTGCCGCCAGCGTGCCGATATCATCGGTTACAGCTGCACGGATTCCAGCGCAACCCTGTACGCCGACATTCACCACTGTGGGGCTCAGGGCAGTGAGTTTGTGCTGCATTATCAGCAAAACCGTTATCCCTGTCGGCTGGCTTTGCCGTTTCAATACAATGTGGAAAATGCCCTGGCGATGATCGGTGCCGCGCTGGCCGCCGGCCACCCCCTGAGCACTGTCATCCACCAACTGGTGCAACTGCGCACCGCGCCGGGACGAGGCCAGCGGATGGTGTGGGCGGACGGCAGCCAGGCCATTGTCGATTATGCGCATAATCAGCCCAGCCTGAGTCTGTTACTCAATCAGGCTCGGCAACAGTGTCAGGGCGCCATCCATACCGTGGTGGGCGTCACCGGCGATCGGATTGAAGACGCCGCTCAGATTGGAACCACCGCACTGACCCTGTCGGATCACTGCTATTTTACCTGTGACAACCCATTAGGCCGGCCGATTGAACAGATCCTGAAGCGTATGGATCCGGATCGGGCAGCCCGGCAGATCCCCTGTCGCCACGGCGCCATCGCCGCCGCCCTGGCCGCCATGAAGCCTGGCGACCTGCTGCTGCTATGCGGCAAAGGCGATGAGCAGTATCAATACCTGAGCGCCGACCGCGCCCATCCTGCCCCTTATGACGGCGACTGGCAGATTCTGACCCAGCTCAGGCCCGCCTCCCGTTAGAACGCCCGGGCGCGCTTTTCGAAAATCAGCTCCTCGCCCACCCGGATTTTCACCGTCGGCCAGAACATCTGATACTGCACCTCGGCGCTTACCGGTTGATCGTCGAGGTGCCCCACCACACGCTGCAGTGCCGGCAAGCCGAAAACGGCGCCGTTGCGATCCACCAACTGCTCGTCCAGGTACAGACGGGTACCGGCCGCCCAAGTCGACTGCACCCGAATCTTATGCCCTTGCCATTCTACACGCCATTGATGAGACATCAGTTTTCTCCAAAATCAGGGTTGCCTCAGTGTAATGGTCACCGCGCCACATTTCGCCCCTCAGACGGGCAACTGGTCATTGTTACAGCAGTTCTTTAGCAAAAAGCGCGAATGCCGACGGGAACTTGGTGACAAAACCCGGGACTCGGGTGAAAATGTTCCTTCGTTCACCCCTTTACCAGCGCCATCCGACGTGATGGGTGTTGAGGTTAGTATGGCAACGCTTGCCGATAAAAAAGATTACTCTCTTTACTCCAATGCCTTTGGCTTTTTGCGCCAGCCTCTGGAGTTTCGTCCAACCCAGTCGAACGCCGACTGGGTGGTCACCGGTGTTCCCTTTGATCTGGCCACTACCGGCCGTCCCGGCAGTCGCAATGGCCCCGATGCCATTCGACGCGCCTCGGTAAATCTGGCCTGGGAAGATCAGCGTTATCCCTGGCGTTTCGCCCTGGAAGATCGGTTGTCCGTAGTGGATTGCGGCGATCTGGTGTTCGACTGTGGCGACGCCGAACAACTGTTGCAGGGGTTGGAAGCCCATGCCGGTTCAGTGCTTGATGCCGATAAACGGATGCTCACCTTTGGTGGTGACCATTTTGTGACTCTGCCACTATTAAGAGCCCACGCTAAAAAATTTGGCCAACTGGCACTGGTCCACTTTGACGCCCACACCGACACCTACAGCATGGGCAGTCGCTACGATCACGGAACCATGTTCTACCACGCCCCGAAAGAGGGGCTGATCGATACCGGGCACTCCATTCAAATAGGCATCCGCACCGAGTACGACTACCAGAATCACCCGTTTGAGGTGCTGACTGCGGACAGCGCCAACGATCTCAGTGCCGATGAGATTGCCGCGCAGATTATTGCCCGGGTTGGAAACCGCCCGGTGTATCTCACCTTCGACATTGACTGCCTGGATCCCGCCTATGCCCCCGGCACAGGAACGCCGGTATGCGGCGGCATGACTACGGATAAGGTACTTAAAGTGCTGCGTAAACTGACTCAATTGCCGATTGTAGGCATGGATGTGGTCGAAGTGGCCCCGGCCTACGATCACGCTGAAACCACCGCCCTGGCCGCCGCCACCATCGCCACCGAATTGCTGTACGTGGTCGCACATCAGAAGTAGCCGGTTTTCGGCTCAGGCCAACGCCGCCTCCAGGGCGGCGTTTTGTTTGCTGCGGTTCAAGATTGATTAAGCTAGGCTACTGTTTCCTCTTTATTTACTGAGGTATGCTGATGGTTTATTCGAACGATACTGAGCGGCGCAATGCCAATTCCGGCCCGTTTCCATCGGCCTGAAGCAATGAGGAAAGATCATGTCGACACAGAAGAACACCATCTTCTACCTGGATCTGCTACGCTGTCTGGCCGCCGTCGCCGTCGTCATCATCCACGTACTCGGACCCTGGCGTCACCTGTATGGATTGGCCCCGGAAACCGAGTGGTTGGCAGCCAGCAGTTACAACGCCGTTACCCGTTGGGCCGTACCGATATTCATGATGATAACCGGCGCGTTGCTGCTGTCAGACAGCCGCCCCTTTAATTGCCGCTACTACCTGACCCGTCGCCTTTCCAAAGTCGCCATCCCCTTTATTGGCTGGACGCTGATCTATTCCTTGGTACCGACGTTTTTTTCAGAAACATTTGATATTCAACCATTTATTGAAAATGTGACCGCCTCTCCCGATGAACCGGTTTGGTATCATTTGTGGTTTTTTTATGATTTTATTCCGCTCTATTTTGTGATTCCGCTTTTAGCACCGATGCTGGCTGCCATGGGAAAAGAGCGAGTCAGACTGGTCATCGCTGGCTGGTTGTTATTGACCTTAATGCACTGGCTAAAAGTAGAAACGCCACTTCGGCAGAATATAATTCTCTACAGCGGCTATCTCATTCTCGGGTGGTATTTATTTCACAACGATAATAATAACAGCCGTAAATGGTGGATTTTAGCAGGACTCACTGCCATGGTGGTCAACGTGTTTGGCAGCTGGTGGTTCAGCGAATTAAAACAAGGCTACAGCAGTTTCTTCATGGGATATAAATCCCTGAATACCGTGGCCATAGCCGGTATGATTTTTGTTCTTGCACAAAAATGGGCCGATAACATCAATGTGACAACCCGTCAGATGATATCGTTAGTCTCCAAGTACAGCCTGGGCATCTACCTCATTCATCCGTTGCTGTTAATCCCGGTACGCCAGATAGGCAATGGCTTTTACCAATGGTTTGGCAGCAACTGGCTGGCAATACCAGCCTTGTCACTACTGACATTAATCTGTGCGTTGCTGGTAACCATGGTACTGGCCCGAATTCCGTTACTAAAACGGCTGGTTCCCTGAACTATCGCACTTGAGCATCGACCTGCGTCGGTGCTCAAGTAACGGATAAAAAAGAGTTTTTCAAAATCATAGAGGGAGGGGAGCAACAGAGCGGTACGATCTGAATTCAATAGATCGTTATCAAGTTATTGGATTAATTATTCAAGTTAGAGGTTCTGGGTCGATAAGCCGCAAACGGGTTTATACGTAGCGCCCCTGCTCTATCTCTGTTTCCCGCACGTCAAAAGCTCGACAAATCGACGCTTCTTCTTCGCTATTGGCTGCGTCACGCTCCAGCTTTTCAGTCATTAATTCCAGAGTTGCTAAAGTTCTTGCTTTGCGCAACTTATAGAGATAATCAAGCTCATCGCTATTTAACTGTTCTAATCTAATTCTCATTTTTCCTACTTCAACAACGCGGGATAAGGGGTATCCCATTGACAGTGACAAAGTACCTTTTAAGTATATCACCAAATTTCTCAAGTCACCTAGGTTTAATATGAACCTTGCTCAAGACTGCCTGATTGGTGTGCCTTCGGCATCCACCTGTGACTGAAATCTGAGCAAATGCAACAACTTCATTGAACCTGTGTAACTCGTCGTTGTCCCACCACTCACAGTCGCTTTTCAGGTCACAAAACGGGCACTTAAGTCCGCTGCCAGGGCCCCAACCTGCCAAGGGGTGATCCTGTTCAAATTAAACCCTTGGGGCTATTCGCTATCATAACCCGGTCGACCCAAGGTTGATCAGCTGGAGAATACATGAGCACTACGTTAATCGCCTATTCCACCGATAAAGGCCAAACCCTAAAAATCTGCAAACAAATTCAGGCACAACTGGAGAAGAAGGGCGAAATCGTTACCTTACATAACCTGGCTGAACCTGACCTGGACCTGATGCCATTCGATAAGATTTTGATCGGTGCCAGCATCAAACACGGTAAGCATTCCCATCAGGTGTTTCAGTTCATTAAAAAACACCAAGATGTACTGGAGCAGAAACCGGCGGGGTTCTTCTCGGTCAGCCTGGTAGCCAGAAAACCGGGTAAAGACAGCCCGCAAACCAACCCCTATATGCAGGCATTCCTGAAGCGCATCGCCTGGGTGCCGGACTTCATGGAGGTGTTTGGCGGCATGATTGACTACCAGAGGTACAACTTCCTGGATAAGCACATCATCCGGCTTATCATGCGGATTACCAAGGGACCCACCGATCTCAGCAGCTGCATTGAGTACACCGATTGGGACAAGGTAGATCGCTTCTCCCGGCAAGTGGCAAACTACTAGCACTCCCTGGTGCTGACAAGGATAGATGATGTCGCAACTGTTTGAACGCCTTCACG
Source organism: Ferrimonas sediminum (assembly GCF_900100175.1). Lineage (GTDB taxonomy): Bacteria > Pseudomonadota > Gammaproteobacteria > Enterobacterales > Shewanellaceae > Ferrimonas > Ferrimonas sediminum. The sequence goes on along the minus strand of NZ_FNEM01000006.1, from coordinate 23,888 downwards.
TTATGTTGGCACTGCTGGCAATCTGGCTGTTTATCACCGCCGATCAGGTGCATCTGGCCAACCGAATCCACGTCAATGCGGGATTTTGGGACTACAACCATATTGTGCTGGGAAGCATCACGGCCCTGTTAAGCCTGTGCTTCCTGTATAAATGCTGCCGATTAGGGCAATGGCGACTGTATTTCGGCTGGTGTATTGGCCAGATCTCCCCCATAGTCAACGATTTACGCCAGCTTAAAAATAAGCAACTGCCCGCTGCGGGAGCCCCGGGCCTGCTGACGTTCATTGAGGGTTTCGGCCTGATTCTGATGGTACTGGTAGGACTGAGCGGCTGTGGCTGGCTGATGTCCCAGGGAGGTTCCATGGCCATGACATTGCGCGACTGTCATATCGATCTGGCCGGGGCGTTGTTCTGGTACCTCATTGTTCACGCCATCGCCTCTTTCAGCCATTTCCTAGAGATGCTGCGCTGATTGAACAGTTGACAATGCCTGGTTGAGATCCAGGCATTTGACCCTTTCATGCCAAAATTGATAGTTATGCAACATAGTTGTCAGCCCACATCGTAATCCGCTCCCTAATGCCGCACAAAAAACAACCAGAGCTGGTATTCACCCACTCTAACACTAAGAAATATAGGCTTAAAATACATGCAGTTAATTGTTAATTGAACTTGATTTAACCATTAAGGTGAAGAAAAATGCAAACTCATCAATATATAATGCACTGTCAACCAATTTGGTAAGAAAAACCTCAACAAAAGTGGCCTTTTTTACGTTTTAAATTCTTACAGTTTTGCTATCATCGCGTTCCAATTTACAGGAGCCGTTGAACGTGAACCAAACTCAAGATTTCAAACTGATCGCCATTGAAGGCAACATTGGCGTAGGCAAATCCACCCTACTCCCGAAACTGGCTGACCGGTTAAGCAATCTTGATGACAGGCCTTGGCGATTGATCATCGAAGAGGTGGACACAGACCCCGAATTTCAGCGACTGCTTAAGGCATTCACCAATGATCCGTCGCAGCGAATCAATTTCCAGCGCTACATCACCAACAAGCGCGCGGAAACCTGCCAAGACCTGGATCCCGGCTTTAACTACATCATCGAACGTTCTCTGTTTTCCGATCTGGTCTTTTGCCAGGCGAACCTGGCTGAAGCCTGCCGCCCGGATGGCAAAGATCTGGATTACTACTACGACATTCAGGATAAGTTGGAAGACTACCCGCAGGTCAGCGCCGTGGTGTACCTGAAGTCCGACCCTATCGTCTCCTATGAGCGTATGCTGAGCCGTGGGCGCGATGCTGAAGTGGGCACCCCACAAAGCTACATCCAGTTGATTTCTGACTGCCACAATACGTTTCTGCCGCACATCTGCGACAAGTACAATACGCACCTGTTGACCGTCGACTGGACCCACTTCGGCTGCCCGGACGGTCTGGCCGAACAGGTGATTGACGTGTGCCAGGTATTAAACGCCGGTTAGAATGCATTTTCTAAGATAGTCGCGTTTACTGGGGGTGTTGACCGTTTAAGTCAATCCTTCCCGATAAAATTCAGCCGCTTTATTTCAAGCGGCTTTTTTTATGCCTGGCGACTGACCACCAGTTTAAGTTGATGCGCCTTTCCGGGCGCCAGGGTGATACCTTCGCTTCCCAGCGCCGCCGTCTCGACGCACAGCATGGACCCGGACGTAGTCGCATCCATGTCTTTGGGGAGCCGGGTTCCCGGATGCCACACCACCACCGAGTCCATGCCGGCCTGGTCGAGTAAAATGCTGTGCTGGGCTGCCGCCATCACCACCTGGGGCGCGGCTCCAGGGTAGATGCGATCCAGCGGAGGGCTTACTTGTAAGGGGCCGGTGTCGATGACACTTTGCCCGTTGAGCTTATCCCGATAGCGGCCACCAACCCCATATACGGTGGTTTTGCTCACGTCGCCGACATTAAAGTAGCTGTGCAAGGCCGTTGAAAACCGCCACGGATGGTGGTCACAGTTGTGGCCGGTGAGCGACAGCTCCAGCTGGTGACCGATGGTGACATCCAGTTGCAACTCAAACGCAAACGGCCAGTAATCCGGACTGACATCATCGTCAGAAAGAAACAGCGACAAGGTAGTGCCGCGACTGGTGTCAGAGACCGCATCCAGCTGCCACAACTGGGTCCGGGCAAAACCATGGGCCGGCGCCCCGGAAAGCTTGGGATTTCGCCCAAACCAGGGCCAGCAGATGGGGATGCCCCCTCGTATGGGACAAGTTTGATCCAGGCGAGCCAGATTGCTGACCCACAACCACTCACTGCCACCGCAGGGGCGGTAACTGAGTAACTGAGCGCCAAATAAGCTGATGATGGCATCGGCAAACGAGTTACGAACCACCAACACTGGCAGCCCCCCCTTAAGGAAGGCCCGGGAAACCGAGTCGGTAATAAACTGCTCCGAGACCGGGTGTAGCGCTGCTTGCATGGGTACCTCTTCAATGCAGCCTATGCACTGAGGATAGACCCAGTCTCCTCATCCCGCTAAGGCTCACTCCCTACGGGAAACCGGGGCGCTGTTATCCACAACGCCGGTCAATGAAGCCGTCAACCCTTTGATGGTGGTCACCTGGTGGGCCAGCTTCGCTCCTTGCTCGGCCACCTGTTCGGCGACCTGGCTGGTGTCTACCACTCCAGACGACACTTCGGCACTGGCGGTATACAACTCCTCCACCGCCTGGGCCTGATGCTTAAAGATGTCCGTAAGCTGGCTCACCTCTTGCTGTGTAGTGCTCACCTGGGCAATGATGCCGGAGATCTCCGAGGTGGTTGACTGCATCACCTGCTGCCCATGATTCACCTCTTTGCGGCCCTCCTCCAAAATGGTGCGAATCTCCAGGGCGGCGCCATTGCTCTTGGCCGACAACTCACGCACCTGCTCTGCCACCACCGCAAAGCCCCTGCCCTGCTCGCCGGCCCGGGCCGCTTCGATGGCGGCATTCAATGCCAGCAAATTGGTCTGCTCGGCCACCGAGGTGATCAGATCCGCGACGCTGGTGATCTTTTCATTGGCGGTGAGGATGCGATCGATGGCGCCAGTGGACGCCTGCAAGCTGGAGGAGCTGCGCTGGGCCTGTTGGTTGATGGTGTCGCTGTGGTGCTGCAGATCAGAGACGAACTGATCGGAGCGATTCATGTCTTCGGTAAGTTGCTGCAGTTGGGCAGTCATCTGTTCAGAGGCGCAGGACTGACCGCTGCAGTTATTATTGAGGGTATCCACATGCTGGTGCAGGGAGTGCGACTGGCCATCCAGATCCGCCGCCAGCTCCATCAGCTGATTGACGTTCAGTCGTACCTGTTGCATCACCTCATTCAACTGCTGCTGCCCCTGCCGGGCCTGCTCCGCCGCCGCCGCCATCTCCAGTTGCGCCTGCTCAGAGTCGGCCAGCGCTTTGCGGCGTAATCTGGCCGTAAAGCCCTGAGCCGTGGCAATCACCAGCAGCGGTACCACCACACCGGAGATCATCTCAATGGCCTGTGCCCGTCCGGACAGCGCCATCTCCGGGAACGCTGCGCCCTCCAGGAAAGCCAACACCATCGCCAGGGTGGTACCGCCAATCATCAGCGACCAGAGGGACGCCATCAGCGTCGAGGCACACAGGTAAAACGCGATGATCATCACCGGCACCCACAGGCTCTGGCTGGAGCCGATAAAACCACCGGTCTGGTAGATCATATTGAGGCAATGCAAGCTCATGCCGAAAAAGCCCAGATTCAGGGCCAGCACCGGCGCACGCAAAAAGCGGATGGTTAGCCCTGCCGCCAACTCCACGATGATCAGCAGTATCGACGTCTGAGTCAAAACCTCATGGCCATTGCTGGACCATTTTACGAGGCTGTACACACCAGTTAGAAAAGAGAGAAACAGGAAAAAAAGTGCGGTATCAACGTAGCGGGTTTGTTCATTGGTCCATTGAGCGTCCTGAGGTTGAAAGCAGTGACGCCACAGCGTTACAGGGTTCATGATGTTTTTCCTTGTCAGTCTGTTCCCCCACCTCCTCAGAGTAATCAAATCGGAATCAAAGAAATAGAGTAAAAACTCTATTCATATTCATCCGTTGATAAAACTTCTTCGTTGATCACACTTTGGTCACTCGCCATTTTATTACCCCGAACCAGGACCACAAAAAAGCGGGCCTCAGCCCGCTTGATGTAATGCCTACCTTAGCCCTTAAAGGCGATAACTCAAGGTCAGCATGATTAAGTGAGCGTTATAGTTCTGGCTCAGTTGACCCAGGCTAGTCAGGCCGGTAACGCCCTGACCGGGGTAGTTTTCCACTGGAACCTCGGCATAATCGCTGTCCTGATAGCGCTCATACTGATAACGCAGGCCCACGGAGGCAGCGGCGCTGATAGCGTAGCCGGCGTTCAACGATACACTGTGACTGTCGGACTCATAGTCGTCGTCAAAGGGTTGACCACTGGTATCGACGTCACTGCCGGAGTAGCTGTACTGATAATCCATGGACAGCTGAATGCCCTGCTCCTGCAGGCCGGTATAGGCCACAGACACGCCGGCATAGCCGAATTCATCGTGGTTCTCGGCTGCCCAGGTAGCATAGCTGCCGCTGTCACTGCCCAGCTGCTGGTTATCAATCCACTGCATGCCGCCAAAGGCGGTGACCGACACGCTGGACAGCGCCTGCCAGTGGCCGCTGAGATCCCAGCCGTAGTCCTCTGACTCAGTCAGTCCAATCTCGGTATCGCTGTAATCATCCAGCGCGTAATAGGTGCTGAAATCCAATGACACGCTGTCCAGTGGCGTGTGGCTGATCTCCAGCTCCAGCTTGGTGCGGTCACGATCCGCCAGATAGTATTTGCGCATCAGCTCATTGCTCTCAGTCGAGGTGGCCGCCCCGGCCTGATAGCGGGAACCGTCACGCTGACCAAAGCTGGCTTTCACCCGCATGTCCCAACGAGCAGCAGCAGACCAGTGGTAACGGGCCCAGGCGGTGACTTCATCGGTCTCCTCACGGTCTCCGGCACTGCGCTCGGTCTGCTTGTAATCCACACCACCGGTGAGCTTGTGGCCGGACGCCAAACGGTAATCCGCAGACACTTTGTAGGTGCCGTAGCTCCGATCAACCGCCTGAGTCTGTTCCACGGTACCGCTGAGGGTATCAAAGCGAAGCTGGTCAAACTGATACAGGGTAGACGCGTTGTCACGGTCGTTGTAGATCATCGATGCCCGCAGCGTCGACTTAGAGGACAAACGGCTTACCAGTGCCAACTGGCCGTCCAGGGTGTCCACCTGCAGATCTGCCGCCGTCACCCCAGTCGGTACGCCGGTGAGAGTGACCAGGTCCTGATCCTGAGTCTGTCGGCCGCTGGCCAGCCGACCACTCAACTGGGTAGCCCCGAGGCGATAACGCCCCTTAAGGTAGACAGAGTAAGCCTGATTGTCCGGAGCCCCGGCTTGAGCCGGCTGAGCGGCCCCTTCGAGGGACAGGCTATCGATGTCGTTGTCGTACCAGCTGCCTTTGACGCCGGCTTCCGCCAGCCAGTCGCCACCGCTCACATGCACGGCTGCCGTCAGATTCTGAGTGGTGCTGTCGATGGGCGCCACAATGTTCTGAGCTTCAACACCGCCGTTGCTGATGCTGCTGCGCTGACTGCCTTTACGCGATTCGCTGGTCATCGACAGGTAACTGCCCCAGTGACTGCCCATGTATTTGGCGTCAAAACCCAGCTGCTGCCGCTCTTTATCCAGTTGCTGCTGTACCGGCTCTCCCTGTCGCACCAGCGTATTGCCGCTGGCGAGCAGATCACTGTGGGCGGTGGTTGAATCAACCTGGTATTTTTGATCCAGGCTGGCACCCACTTTCCATTGACCCGCCCGGCCGGCAGTCACCGCCAGATCGCCGCGCTTGCTGCCCAGCTCCTTGGCCTCGACGCTGGTGCGCAAGCCGGAGTCACTGCGGTGCAGCAAGTCCGCGTCCACCGACGCCGCAAAGCCGTCCTCGTACCCCAGGGCGTTGGCGGCATGGTCGTCGCTGCTGATTGCATTGCCCAGGCCTACGGCTACGCTGCCTTGAATACTGTCACTGCTGACGCACTTCTTACACGCCCATGCGTCGGTTTTGGCCTTGCTGGTGTTGGCTGCTGGCACACCAAAATCGAAGGCGTTCGCCTGGCCACACAGGGCCAGCAGAGTGGCTGCCACTACACTGATTTGAGTTTTCATTCTGGTTCTCCCTTAAAACTGAAACGCCTGACCGGACGGATGGTTCGAGCCGTGGATCTGGCTATGACAGTTCAGGCACCCCTGGCCAGCAGTTTGAATGCTGCCATTGCCACCGGGAACGGTGCTTGGGTGATTAGACTCGGCGTGGCACTGTTTGCACAGCATCGGCACCCGGGTCTTGAGCATCTGCTCATTGACACTGCCGTGGGCATCGTGACAATTGGCGCAGTTTTCCATCACCGGCGCGTGCTCCCACAGGAACGGGCCGCGCTTGTCGGCATGGCAGGTGTAACAGGTGTCATTGAGCATCGGTTCATTCAGTGCCGACTCCGCCATCGAGCCATGAGGGTTGTGGCAATCGCTGCAGCTCATCTCATCCCACTTAATAGGGTGAGCCGAACGTTTGTGGCTGTCTGCCTTCACCTTGGTGTGACACTGTTGGCAAGTGTCGTTCTGACCGCTGCGACTGAGCACAGGGTCTTTGGCGATGTGCACCTGGTGACAATCGGTGCAGGCCACCTCTTCCGAGACGTGCGCCGATCCATGCCAGTCCATACGCTGGCTGTCGTCGTGACACCCCATGCACACGCTGTTCTGCATGTCGGCGGTTAACGGCGAGTCTTCACCAAACGTCAGCATGGGCTCATTCTTGCCCCGGTGCTTACCCTGAGGCCCGTGGCAGGCTTCACACTGCAGTCCGGCCATGGGGCCGGCGACGGTGTTGGGATCGCCATGCACACCATCAAAAATGGCGTCCACACCCTCGGTTTTGCGATGGCACATCATGCAGCCATCGGCCCCTTTTTTGGAGTATTTCCCCTGTTCAAATTTCTGTTGCAGTTGCAACAGCACGTCCTGTTGCTGAGCCTGGGCCGCGCCAGCGGTTCCCAATGCCACCAGTATCATCGCTCCAAAAGCGGTCACTGTTTTCATCATCATCTCTGCCAAGCTGTTTTTATCGAAATTAAGGCGATTGAACATCATCGATCCCGCCGCCCATTGCCCAAGACGGTAATGGGTTGAAGGCGTAAATACTCTGGGGCTTTTCACAGTGATCGCGGTTTTGCCAACGGGCTAACATAATTTTTGGGGCCGTTGAGACCCGAATGCGACCATAGATAGATATGCACTAGCAAGCGACAGGAGTTTGAACTAGTTAACTGATCTTGAAGAAATTATTATCGTAGACTCATATCTGACAATGACGATATAGTCATTCGCACACTCAAGAGGAGAAGCCTGTGGCCTGGGTTTGCAACAACTGTAATGTTCTTATCGACGACGACGCGTTTTCCCAATGCTGGCACTGCTGCTCCGCCCGCAGCCTCGATACCGGATTGCCCGACGTAGCCACCCAACCTTTATGCCTGCGCTGCGATGTTCCCCTGCAAGCACTGCCCATCACCCCATCGCCGGCATTGCAGACGCTGCTGCTGGCCCTGAGCCTGAAGCAGCCGTTGCAGCTGTATGCCTGTCGCCGCTGCGGCAAAGTGGAGCAGTTCTTATCGGAAGCGGATCGCGATAACCTGGTCGTCACCGGCGATTAATCACCGTGAATGGCCTCGGCCAGCAACCTCGCTGCCAACGGGATGCTGGGGCCGGCCTGCTTAGTCACGGCCGAATCGATGTAACGCACCTGATCCAGACGCACCGCATCCACCTTGTCGGCCTGCTCTCTGGCCCGAACCTCTGCCACCGTGGTGGTGCCACTGCCCGCCTGGGGGCCGTCAAAAACCGGTCCGCCGGCATTGGGCCACAACGGCATCAACATCACCTGTGGATTGGCCACCACCACCTCATTCCAGTTTACCGCCGGGGCGATGCCCGGCCGGTCACCAAACACAGGTTCGCCGCCCACCATCCGTATCAACTCGGTCATGTAGGAGTCGGCACCCGGCACGCACTTGTACAGATAGTTAATCTCGTAATAAACACTGACTCGTGGCTGGTGGGCGTACTGACGTGCAATCCCGGCCAATTCCGATTGAATCTGCTCTACCATAGCGTCGGCCGCCTTGGGCACGTCCAGAGCCTGCCCCAGGGCCTGAATCTTTAAATAGACCTCCTCCAGACTGCGCTCCTGCATGTGGATGACCCGCACCCCCTGTTGCTGCAAACTCTGCTGCAATCTCTGCTGCAAACCGGTTGCGGTGAGCACCAGATCCGGTTTCAGCGCCAGTACCGCCGCCACATCGATGTCGGTGAAACCCCCTACCACCGCCAGTTCGCCGCGCGCGACTCGCTGGGGAATGCTGTCAGGGAAACGAGCATAGCGAGTCACGCCCACCAGACTGTCCTCCTGCCCCAGTTCGGCCACCGTATGGCTCCAGTTTGGAGCCAGAGACACCACCCTAAGCTGTGCCCACACACTGGCCGGCGCCACCAGCACCAGCAATAACAACAGGCGTACGCGCCATCGACAAACAGACATATCAGGCTCCTAGTTTTCCAAGCGTCAGCATACTCCGCCAGTGCCGGTCGCCGCAGCGTTGAAGCAGTAAAGTCAGAGCCATTGCACAGTTCCGGCAACCGACCCAAAACTCTGTTAAAACCCACAGTGATTGCATAACAAAAGGCCCGGACAATGAGCCATTGAATTGCATTTAGGTAAAAGGGCATCCCGTTGAACACCCTGATACATGCCCAGGCTTTGAGCAAACGCTACGGCGAAAAATTGGCAGTGGACCACATCGATCTGGCCATCGAACAAGGCAGCTGCTTCGGACTACTGGGACCTAATGGCGCGGGTAAATCCACCACCCTGGAGATGCTGGAAGGCATCACCCCGCCAGACTCCGGCACCATCCTGTTTAATGGCCAGCCCTTAAGTCGTTCATACCAACACGCCATTGGCATTCAGTTTCAATCCACCGCCCTGCCCGACTATCTGAGCGTGAGGGACTGTCTGAAACTGTTTGCCAGCTTCTACCCCAAGCCGGTACCGCTGGAGCCACTGCTCGAGCAGTGCCAGCTTACCGAGGTGGCGGATCAGTTGCATTTCCACCTGTCCGGAGGCCAGCGCCAGCGGCTGCTACTGGCCATGAGTCTGGTCAATGACCCTCAATTGCTGTTTCTCGATGAGCCCACCACCGGACTGGATCCCAATGCCCGTCAAGCGTTTTGGGCCCTGCTGCAGAAAGTCAAAGCCCAGGGCAAAACCATCCTGATGACCACCCACTACATGGAGGAAGCGGAGCAACTGTGTGACCGCATCGCCATCATGGATAGGGGCCAAATCATCGCCGAACAGAGCCCGATGACGTTGATCGAGGATCACTTCTTTCCTCATCTGGTGTCCCTGCCGTCGGACCGCCGATTGCCGGATCCGCCAGCAGCAGAAATTCGAGTTCATCGCCAGGGGCCGCAGCTGTTACTGGAGTGCCGGGACACCGACGGAGTGCTGAAATGGCTCAGTGGCGCCGGCGTGTCGCTGCAGGGACTCAACATCCGCCAGCCCAATCTGGAAGACCTTTTCTTGAAACTTACCGGGAGCACGTTGCAGTCATGAACGCCCTGCTTGCACTGATTCACGCACGAAACCTGGAGTTTGGACGGGACAAGTCCGCCCTTGGCTGGTCGCTGCTGTTTCCTCTGGTGTTGGTCATCGCCCTGACTTTGGTGTTTGATGACGACGACAAACCGCTGTACCAGATCGGCATCGTCGGCCCACAAAGCGCCGTCTCTGCGTTGCGGGATCTTCGCCACATCGAACTGATCCCCTACGCCGACAGTGCGCTGGCCAAACACAAGGTGGCCCGCCATCTGGTGGATCTGGCCATCGAAGGCGATCGCTACTGGGTCAACCCCGATTCGGCCCGGGGCTACATCGTGGAGCAGCTGTTGCTGGCCCGGGCACCAAATTTGACCAAGCAGACGATACAAGGCCAAGCCGTTCGTCATGTGGAGTGGTTGCTACCCGGCATCATCGGCATGAACATGATGTTTTCCGCCCTCTACGGCGTTGGCTACGTGGTAGTGCGTTATCGGCGCACCGGCGTCCTTCGGCGCATGCAGGTCACGCCACTTAAGCCGTGGCAGTTTCTGACGTCGCAATTACTGAGCCGACTGGGCACCATCGTCGCCACCTCGGCGGTGGTGTTTACTCTGGTGTGCCTGCTGTTCTCGATTCCCATCGTCGGCAATCCGCTACTGCTGTTGCTTACCACCACACTGGGATCGGCGGCGATGATCAGCCTCGGCTTGCTGGTCGCCAGCAAAACCCGGTCCGAGGAGTTTAGCAACGGCATGCTCAACCTGTTCTCCTGGCCGATGATGCTGCTGTCCGGGATCTGGTTCAGCCTCGAGGGCAGTCAGCCCTGGGTGCGGACCCTGGCCGACCTGCTGCCACTGACCCACATGAATGACGCCAACCGGGCGGTGATCATCGACGGCGCCGGCCTCGGCGCCATCGCGCACCACCTTTGGCCCCTGGCCCTCTTTACTCTGTTGGCAATGGCGCTGGCCAGCTGGCGCTTTCGCTGGAACTGAGCCAGGCGGATAGCCGGCTCAAGGATCGGGAGAGCCGGACTCTCCCGACGTTGTTCCGTCCAACCTGAGAATTCTCACGTAGAAACGGGTTCATCACTGACATTCCGCGCCCTCTCCCACTCCCCCGCCGCCCATTGACGCCGTCGCTGCCGGTGATAGCTTGGACACAGCCGACAATAACAACCAATTAAAAGTGAAAAGAATTTTCGCATGAACCAGCCCGGATCCGCTTACTTATTCCACCCCATTGTCCCCCATCGGGGATCGGATTTTCCCGACCTTATATCGGGGCAACTGACCGCTACCACAGCGTACTGCACCACACCATCAACCACCGCATGAGAGCCAGTATGAAAACCGCCCTGATCCATGCCGCGAAAGAGAGTGCCAGCCTGGTATTGATGGTGGTCATCGGCCTGGGAATCGGCCACTGCTGGAGCGGCAGCTTAAAAAGCGTCAGCGGCTCAAGTTGTAACCGGCGAACCAGAGGGATTGGCCGCTCTGCGGCCTGATGCTCCCCCGCCCCGCCCCTTTTTAGACACAACTGGAAAGTCACATCAAGGAAGCCGGAGCGGTTTACCCGGTCTCAGGCCGGCCCTGGCGTCTCGGCGTCGATTACGACTGCTGGTTCAGCTGAATAAAAGTGTCACGGATCAAATCGATCATCTTGCGCGTCTTCTCCGGCAAGAAGGTGCGGGAGGAGTAGATCAGGCTCAGCCCCATCTCCATGGCCAAACGATCGCCAAACAGGCGCTCCAGTTGAAACTCCGGTTGAGTGCGCCTGACAAACACCTCCGGCAGCAATCCAATGCCCATACCCTGAGCCGTCAGTTGCTGGACGATATGGAGATCATCCGAGCGCAGACGAAAACTCAAGTCCTGCTGCAATACGGCGGCGATATGTCGGCTGGCGATCAGCGAATGCTGCTTCAACTCGCCTTCGTCCTGAGGACGGCCGTGCTTACTCAGATACGCCGGCGACGCAGCCCAGCAGCAGGGAAACGGCAGCAAGGTCTGGCGGACGTAATCCAGGTTGATCACCTCCGACTCTGACGGCAGCAACTGAATGTCGATGTTCTGCCGCTGCAGATCAACACTGTGCTGGTGATAAAACACCTCCAGATTGACCCGGGGAAACCTCTCAATATACTGCTGCATCATAGAGATAAAGGTCGGCGATGACGCCACCGCCGCCGGCACCGCCAGTCTCAGCGGCCCCTCCATCTGCATTCGGCGCTGCTGCAACCGGCTCATGGCAGTATTGAGGGTGTTCAGCGACGCCTGCGTCTGGTCAAACAGCATACGGCCATTTTCGGTCAGCTCGATGTGGCGGGTGGTGCGGATCAGCAACTGACACCCCAGCGCTTTTTCCAGCTCCTGCAATCGACGACTGACCCGTGAGCGTGGCATTCCGGCGGCTTTGGCCGCGGCGCTGATCCCCTGATGCCGAACCGTCATCACAAACAGGTTGAGATCATCGAGCTGAGTCATCATTGTCTCTCTATTAGGTCATATAGGTGCCATTATGCCCCCTATATGAAACCAATAACAATCTCTATACTTGCCCTCCATTTATCGAACCGGACCCGTTATGCCTACCCTGGATGCCGTTTTTAAACGCTGGACTTTCAGCCTGATCGCCCTGTTTATTGTTGTTGCCCTGTATGTGGTCATCGCCGATCGCTTTGCACCGGTCACCACCGAAGGCCGGGTTCAGGGCCGGGTGGTCCAGCTGGCAACGGAGGTATCGGCCACCGTCACCGCCGTGTACGTTAGCAACAACGATCGTGTCGACGCCGGTCAGTTACTGTTCTCTCTCGATAATCGCCGCTTCAAACTGGCGCTGGACCAGGCCAGGCTGGCCCTGCATCAGGCCCGGGAACAGCAGCAGGTGCTGATGGCTCAGATTCAAGCGGCACAGGCACAACTGGCCAGCAGCCAGGCCAATTTTGAGCACGCCTCAAAAGAGTACAATCGCGCCCGAAAGATGGGCGAGCAACAGTTGGTTTCGCAATCAGTGCTGGATCAAAACCGGACCGCGGTTCTGGCTGCCGAAGCAGATCGAAACATGGCCAAGCAACAACTAAAAACCCTTGAAGTACAACTGGTTAACGGAAGCACCTCTGCGGTGGCCCTGGCCGAAAATGCGCTCAAGCAATCACAGCTAAATCTCAGCTACACCGAGATTCGCGCACCGGAGGCCGGTACCGTTTCCAACCTGCAACTGGTCACCGGCAGCTACGCCAACGCCCATCAGCCCCTGCTCTCCTTTGTGCCCGCCGACTCACTGTGGATCAGTGCCGATTTTCGGGAGAAAGCCCTGGCCATGATGACCACAGATTCCAAGGCTCTAGTGGCCTACGATGCGCTTCCCGGAGAGGTGTTTGCCATCTCCATCGGCACTCGCGACATGGGCGTAGCCCAGGCGCAGCAAACCGCCAATGGCACCCTGGCTAGCATTCAGGTCAGTAACCGATGGGTACGAGATTCACAACGGGTTCGCCTCAACCTGACTCCAAACCGCTCTCTGCCCGATCAGCTGTTCATCGGCTCCCGTGCGTCCGTTACCCTCTACCCGGAAGAGAACAGCCTCTGGAGCACCCTGGCCCGACTGCAGATCTCGCTGATCAGCCTGTTGCATTTCATCTACTGATGGCCGCTTCAATGCTAAAGCGGCTGTGGCTTGGCGCCAGCCTGGCGTTTGCTCTATGCACCATAACCAGTTGGAGCTATGGTGCCATGTTCACCCCCCTGTTCTCGCTGGTACTGCTGTCAAGGCTGAACCAGTGGAGTGGCCTGGCGGCCCGGCAACTGCAGCAGTCCATCCTCATTGCCTGTCTGATCGCCAACCTGATCCTGGGGTTTCTGCAGCCTTTCCCAATGTTGATGCTGACCGCCGTCGCCCTGTGGATGGCAGTCAACTGCATCGCCATGACCCACCCGGGTAGCTACCTATTCGGCTTTGCCAATCTGGCGGTGGGATCGATTCTGCTCAATGTCGGCAGCTTCGACAGTTTCGACCTTCTGGATTTCAGTCTGGATCTGATGGCCTCGGCCGTTGCCGCTGCCGCCATCACCGCGCTGATGTTTCTGCTGTTTCCCGGCCAGAGCGCGACATCCGCATCGGCCGGCAATCCGCCCCCCCCTTCGGTACTGCTGCATAACCTGAAACTGTGCTGGTGGATGGTGATGCTGCTATTTGGCGCGTTTCAACTGCTGGATCTCAGTGACACCCTATCGGCCCAGGGGGCCGCCATTTTACTGCTGACCCCCATGAGCCTAAATGGCAGCGCAATCGCCACCCGGGCGCGCATTGTCGGAACCGTCATCGGCTGCAGTGCAGCGTTGTCCCTGCAACTGCTGCTGTTTTCCTACATCGACAACTTTACCCTGTACCTGCTGGGCTTTAGCCTGTTTTTAGGCCCATTCGCCTACTGGGTCTGCCAGGGCGGCGAGCGCAGCGCCATAGGGTTTGCCGGTATCTCATCACTGGTGGTATTGATGTCCGGTGTGGTCCCAGGCCAGAAAGATCTGTTTTTTTCCACCCTGTATCGGTTTAGCTCAACCCTGTCACTGGTCGTCATTACCGCCTTGCTGTTTGCCCTCATTCACCAGCTCTGGCCCCAGAAACCTAACCTGGCGAGTGCTCAGTAGCCGGAGGGCTCCCCTTTCACCCGGGGGGCTGCCTGGCGCCGCCCCCCCCTCCCTTTCGACAGGCCATATTGAATAAAAATTCACCAAACGGTCGCTCCGCGCTTATGATGCCGCCCGCTTGGCCGGCCATTAGCCATAAAGCAAAACAACCCCCGTAACCCAGCCACACAAAGCTTGATGCAAGTCACAAAATCGCCACAAAATGTAAACGCCAAGTTATCAGTGCGCTCAATCCCTACCGCCACTAAAGATTAATTATTCAAAAAAAGCGCATAAGTATTGACTGGAAAATTCTCTCTGTTTATAGTCCGTGTCAATGACGTTTTTCGATACAGAGAGTGCCCCATGAAAAAGACCCTGGCCGCCCTGAGCCTGACCCTGATCGCCCTCACCGGCTGCAATAAAAAAGAGGACGTACTGGTGGTCGGCACCAACGCCGCCTTCCCTCCGTTTGAATATATCGGTGGCGCCAGTGGCGATGAAATCAAAGGTTTCGATATCGACATCGTCAAACAGATTGCCGAGGACAGCGGCAAAACCCTCAAAGTTGAAAACATGAAGTTCGATTCGCTGATTGTGGCGCTGAACTCCGGCAAGATCGATATGATCGCCGCTGGCATGACCATCACCCCCGAACGTCAGGCCAGCGTTGCGTTCTCCGATCCCTACTACGAAGCCACCCAGGTGGTGATCACCCAAAAGCAGGACGACCAGATCCACTCTGTCGATGATCTCAAGGGTAAGCACTTTGCCGTGCAGCTGGGATCCACCGGCGACATCATGGCCAAAACCTTTACCGAGCAGGTCACCGCCTTTAATACCGGTTTTGAAGCCATGATGGAGCTGAAAAACGGCAAGGTCGATCTGGTGCTGTTCGACAGCGAACCTGCGGCCAATCACCTGCAGAAAAACCCCAACCTGAAACTGCAAAAACTGAACTTTGATCCTGAGTACTATGGTCTGGCCGTGTCCAAGGACAATCCGGAACTGCTCAAGCAGGTCAACGCCAGCCTCGACGCCATGAAAAGCAACGGCAGCTACGACGCTCTGATCACCAAGTACATGAAGTAGCGCCATGCAAGCAGTCATTGATTCCCTGTTTACGCCCATCGGTAACGATGGGCTGATCGGCGGCCTGCTGATCCTCAACGGCCTGAAAGTGACCCTGATGGTGACCTTTTTCGCCATCATTCTCGGCGCCATTCTCGGGGTCGGAACCACCCTGATGAAGATGTCCGGCAAATGGTATCTGACCTGGCCGGCCAACCTGTACGTCGGCATTATTCGGGGTACCCCGGTGGTGATTCAGCTGGTGATCCTGTACTTCATCGTACTGTCATCACTGGACGTGGATAAGATCAGCGCCGCCATCATCGCTTTCGGCCTCAACAGCGGCGCCTACATCTCTGAAATTATTCGCGCCGGGATTCAAGCGGTGGACAAAGGCCAGATGGAAGCCGCCCGTTCACTGGGGCTGTCCCATGGCCAGACCATGAAAGCCGTGATTCTGCCACAGGCGCTGAAGAACATTCTGCCGGCATTGGGGAATGAGTTTATCGTGCTGTTGAAGGAAACCGCGGTCATCGGCTTTATCGGCGGAGTGGATCTGATGCGGGCCGGTGAGATCATCCGCAGCCGCACCTTTGAAGACGTGGTACCGCTGTTTACCTGTGCCCTTATCTACCTGATTCTGACCTATACCTTCACCTTTATGTTGTCCCGGTTCGAAAAGAGGCTCAAACAAAGTGATTAAAATAAGCAACCTGCATAAGAGCTACGGCGATGTCGAGGTATTAAAGGGGATCAGTGAGCACATCAAGGCCGGCGAAGTGGTCAGTGTGATCGGCCCCAGTGGCAGCGGCAAGAGCACCTTTTTGCGCTGCATCAACCTACTGGAGCAACCCAGCAGTGGCGACATCGTCATCGAGGGTGAATCGATCACCGCCCCGGGAGCCTGCGTGGATAAGCTGCGTCAGAACGTCGGCATGGTGTTTCAGAACTTCAATCTGTTTCCCCACAAAACCGTGCGCCAGAACATCACCCTGGCACCGGTGAAACTGGGGGTCATGAGTCAATCCCAGGCCGATGGTTATGCGGTTGAGTTACTGACGCTGGTGGGACTGGCCGATAAGGCCGACGTCTACCCCTCCAGCCTCTCTGGCGGCCAGAAGCAGCGGGTGGCCATCGCCCGGGCACTGGCGATGAAACCAGACATGATGTTGTTTGATGAGCCCACCTCCGCCCTGGATCCAGAGATGGTGGGCGACGTACTGGACGTGATGAAATCACTGGCCGAACAGGGGATGACCATGGTCATCGTCACTCACGAGATGGGTTTCGCCCGCGAGGTCTCCGATCGGGTGGTCTTTATCGACGGGGGTGAAATTGTTGAGAGCAGCGAACCTAAAGCGCTGTTCGACCAGCCGCAACACCCCAGAACCCAAGCTTTTTTAAGCAAGGTGCTGCGTTAATCGGTCTCACTCCCCTGGCACAACGCCAGGGGAGTCAGTCAGCCGCGACGAATCGCTTGCTGCAAAAACGCGCCAAGAGCGTCGTTGACAAACCCCGGGTTCTCCAGGGTTGAGATGTGCCCGGCATGGGGGATCTCTTTCAGCACACTGGCGGTGATCTCGTCCTGCATCAGATAACTCTCCAGCACCGAGCGGGCTTTATCCTGCTGCCCGGTGAGAATCAACACCGGCAGGGTTAGTTTCGGCAACTGGTCGATCAGATCCCGGCGGCCGAAAATCATTCTGCCCATGGCCACCACGCCCTCCACCCGCTCGGGCGCCAACCCCAATAATACGGCTTTAAAACCGTCAGCCAGCCCGGGATTGGCCTGCTTGACATCATTGGCAAAAAACAGCGGCACAATCTGCTCCGCCATCGGGGCTGGCACGCCGCCGGTTTGCTCAATCATTCTCAACATGCCGAAGTACTTCTGGTGGGTCACCTCCGGTTCCAAGCCGACAAAAGTGTTCATCAACACCAGCGCCTGAACCCGGGCCGGGGCTTTCAGGGCCAACTCGGTGCCCCACATGCCGCCCACCGACAACCCCACTACCGTAAACTCCTCGATCTGCAGAGCGTCCATCAACGCCAGCATGGTATCCGCCACCCCGGCCAGGTTACGACAGCCGGCGGGGCGAGGACCGGATTGACCATGATCCCAGAGATCCGGAACGATGCAGCGGTAATGTTGACTGAGCACCTCTACCTGCGGAGCCCACATGGCGCTGTCCCACAAGTAGCTGTGGCCAAACAGCAGCACCGGCCCCTGGCCGACGTCCAAATAGGCCAGCCTGCTGCCCTGAATCTCTATGTTATGCATCGTTTTTATCCTGTCGAAAGCAAAATATGACACTAAAGCCATCACTCTACCCCATTTACAGAATCCACTTCATCACCTGAATGAAGCAGTTACACAACCTTAGCTCGTTAAAGGGTCAGCGCTGCAGCCTAGGGAGACTGTTCTGACCACAGTGCCACCCGAAACGGCAGTAGCTCCATTCGCATCACCGCTTCGCTGACCGCAGGATCCGCCAGCATCAACGCCCGGGCCTGCGCCTCATTGGTGACCTTTAGAATCACCAGCCCCTGTGCCCGTTCGTCGGTCACCAGGGTTCGCCCCGCCATCAGCACGCTTCCCTGTTCGGTCAACTCAGCCAGGTAACGAAAGTGCGCGTCGATGGCAGCCGACTCCTGGGGCGTCGGGCCCTGGGCTAACATGTCATCACGGGTTGGAGACAATCGGCATAAAAACTGTTCCATGATGGGTTTACACTCCCTAAATTTGCGGCCATTGTGCCTATTTCATCAGCTTAGCGGCCCGAGCGTGTCAACAACAGCGTAATTTTGTTCAAAAGCCATCGACAACTTTTCACTATGGAAGTCCCCCTCCATCAGCGGCCTTATGGCGAACAAGGAACAAGGCGCCCGGTCGCTACGCCAAGAAGATGGGAAAAGCGCGGGCCCAAAAGTGAAACTTTGCTCTGCGACCGGCGCAATTCTGCGCTGGATCCTGCCCTTTGCGCGGCTCTGTGACCCCTCTTATAGAAATGGCACTTGGTCTGGGCGCTCGGTCAAAACGCGCCTTTGTTCTCACATCATTTTCAATCACTTGAGTAACCTAACCCCATGACTTACACACTTTTGCGACCCCGCAAAAGCCGGTAAGGCGAACAGGTTGGTCCGCAAACCGGCCATCGCCCTGCCCTGCAAACGGAGAATCTCGTGGTGAAAAAACCCAACATTGGTAACCGCATCGTAATCGGCATCTGCACCATGCTGGTGGTGGTGATGTCGGTGGTGATTCCGCTGGTGCTGTCCCAGTTGTCCAAGGTGATCGATAGCGCCGAAGAACGGGAGTTAACCAAACTGTACGAAACCGCCAGCGCCCAGATCGATGCCTCCGGTAAGCTGGCCGAAGCCCTGGCCACTGTGGTAGCACAAACGCCAGAGATTCAGTCGGCCTTTGCCAATCGCGATCGCGACCGCCTGCTCAGTCGCACGCTGCCGGTGTTCGGCAAGATGAAATCCGACTTTGCCGTGCGCCAGTTTCAGTTTCATACCGCCCCCGCCACCTCGTTCCTGAGGGTGCACAAACCGGCAAAGTTTGGCGATGACCTGTCCTCTTTCCGCAAAACCGTAGTCCGGACCAACCGCGATCAGCAACCGATTCGCGGTCTGGAAAAAGGGGTCGCGGGCATCGGTATCCGTGGTGTGGTGCCCGTGGCATACCAACAGCAGCCCATCGGCTCGGTGGAGTTTGGCATCTCTTTTGGCCAGGCTTTTTTCGATGAATTCAAGCAGGCGTATCAGGTAGAGATTGCCCTGTACACGCAAAAAGACCAGCAATTTACCGCCTTTGGCTCAACCCTGGATGGCCAGATACTGTCGTCACCCGAAGTGCTGCAACAGGCCATTTCCGGCAAACCGAGTACCGAACAGGTGCTGCTCGACGACCAGCCTTACGCCGTTTACCGTCATGCGGTCAACGACTTCTCCGGGCGCCCCATCGGCGTGCTGGAGATAGCCATGGATCGCAGCCACAATGCTGCGGCCCTGGCCGACGTTCGCAACCGGGTGCTGCTGACCGGACTGATGGCGCTGATTTTCGGGGCCGGCATCGCCTGGGGCATTGGCCGGGGGATCTCCCGCCCCATCATCGAAACCACGCAAACCATGAACAACATCGCCGAGGGCGATGGCGATCTGACCCTTCGCCTGGACGACTCCGGCAGCGACGAACTGGCAGATCTGGCCCGCGCCTTCAACCACTTTGCCATAAAAGTGCACCACACCATCTCGCAAGTAGCCGGTGCCAGTGATCAGTTGGCCGGCTCTGCCGAACAGATGGCGTCGATCACCGATGGCGCCAGAGTGGGAATGGAGCGCCAGCAACAGGAGACCGAGCAAGCGGCCACGGCCATGAACCAGATGAGCGCCACGGTGCAGGAGGTAGCCCAGAACGCCACTCTGGCCGCCGATGCCGCCCAAAAGGCCAATGACTCCACCGCCGAGGGCAAACGGGTGGTGGATGCGGTATCAGGTTCCATCAACCAGCTGGCACAGGAGATTGAACAGGCCTCGCAGGTGATCAGCCAGCTGGAAACCGAAACCAGCCACATCGACAGCGTACTTGAGGTGATACGTAACATCGCCGATCAGACCAACCTGCTGGCCCTCAATGCCGCCATTGAAGCGGCCCGGGCCGGAGAACAAGGGCGAGGGTTTGCGGTGGTCGCCGATGAGGTTCGCACCCTGGCCAGTCGAACCCAGGCCTCGACCCAGGAGATTCAGCAGATGATTGAACAACTGCAGGCCGGGTCCGCCAAGGCAGTCAACGTCATGCAGCGCAGCAAATCCACCACCGCAGCCTGCGTGGACCAGGCCGGCAATGCCGATGTGGCCCTCGATGGCATCAATCAGGCGGTCAATCACATCACGGAGATGAACATGCAGATTGCCAGCGCCGCCAACGAGCAATCGGCGGTATCGGCTGAAATCAACCAGAACGTCAACAACATCAATGATATTGTTGCCGAAACCACAGAAGGTGCAGCCCAGGCCGCCGCCTCCGGGGAGCACCTGGCCCAGCTGTCGGTTCAGCTGCAACATCAGATCGGTCAGTTCAAACTCTGAGCCACCGGCCCACCGCTTCGGCGGTGGGTCATCGCCCTCTGGCCCCCCCTGCTTCAGCCGAAACGACAGGGTCTCAGCCACCACGAAAAACCAGGTGCACGTCAAACTCTTCCCATATTAATCAGTCTAATACGCAAAGTTTGCAGGCAGGAGCAAAATGGAAAAGGAAGGCGGTCGCTACCGGTTGATGACAAACCCGACCGTTTTACCAGGCCGATGACCTCAAAGCCCGTTCCACCGTTAATCAAACAACCCTTTAGCCATATTGATGACCTTCTCTTGAAGAGCTTGCCTTAACGGCAAAGGTGCCTGGCTGGGGTGGCCGCAGGCAAACGGCGGCTGCGGAGCGTACTCCAACAACAACTCCATCGCCGCCCCTTCGGAGCGACCGCCAATCTCACCGATCAGGTACAGCGCAAAGTCCAGGCCGGCAGTAATGCCACCGCCGCTGATTCGATTGCGATCATGAACCAGGCGCCCGTCATCATGAATCACCTTGGGAAACCGCGTCAGCGCCTCGGAATAGGCCCAGTGCACCGTGGTTCGATAGCCGTCCAGCAGCCCGGTCTGCGCCAGAATGAGCGCTCCAGTACAGACAGAAGTAACGTACTTCGCTCTCTGCCCCAGTTTACGTAACACCGCCAGCACCAGTGGGTCCTGCATCTGCGTCTCGGGATTGGCGCCGCCGGGCACCAACAACACATCGATCTCAGGCAAGTTTGAAAAGCCGTATTGGGGCATCAACATGACTCCGGCATCACAGGCAAGCGGCTCTGTGGTCGCGGCAAAGGTAAACACGGTAAACGACTCGCTTAATGCCAACACCTGCAGCGGTGCGTAAGCGTCCATCATGGTCATTCCGGGGAACAGAAAAATGCCAACATTCATTGGGGTCGCCTTGGTAACGGCGCTGGAGCGGTCGAAGCAAGGGGTCATAATAAAATCCTGAGAGTAAAAGACCGGACCACTATGACAACCATGGCGCCATCTCAGCAGAGTCGAATCACCACTGGAGTGCCAAACGGAACCAATGACCGTAAAGGTTCCGGTTTAGTTGCTAAACCGGTCTGTGTGCTTGCCAGCCCCAGTAAGATCATTACTCTATCCATACTCCCAATTGGCAGGTCAGTTCATGGTCAGCACACCGAACCGAAGTAAGAAAAGAATCCTGACGGCATTTCAATCACTACTAGGCCAAAAAGATTACTGCGATATTACGGTCTCCGAAATCATCGACCAGGCCAATGTTGGCAAGACCACCTTCTACCGCCATTACGAGCGCAAGCTCGATCTGTTTGTGGCGCTGCACCAAGGCGTTTTTTCACGACTGTTGGAAGGCTATTCCGCGCCGGACCAATGGTTGGATAACCAACCCCCACCGTCGGTGGTGAATATACTAGACATCATCAACCGCGAAAGTGGCTTTAGACGCTCCATGCCCTACAAGTTGGGCAACGATTGGAACCAGGCACTAAGGTTGTTGAAAGGCAACCTGGCTAAGCAGATTGCAGTCAGACTGGCGGAGGCTTTCAAAGCACAGCGGTTTGATATTGAGATTACCGAACTCTCCGGTGCCCTTGCTGCTCTGATGATAGAGATAGTGGTCCAGGTCGTTGAAGGACCGAAGCTTGCATCGGCAAACGGTAAAGCCACGACCCTGCAACGCCTGATTCAGGCCCAGGTGCACGCCTCCATCACTCTTAGGTGCAAGCCTAACGGTACCGGGAACCCTTAGTCGGTCAGGACGGAGATAAAGATCCGTTCGGCATCCCACAACTCGATGATTTTCCTTGTTTTACTACGATTCCAAAAACACTTGCCGTACAGGATTAACCCCGCCCCCTCCAGGTCACGTCGATCGGTAATGCCAAAACGCGCCAGGATTGCCTTCTTATAGCGGGCAATGGGGATGCCCACATCGTCGCAGTCCGAGGGGTTCAGCCACTCCAGATCCGCATCGGTATGGGAGATGGTTCCCCAAAACATCTTGGGTTTTACGTCGGCAGCAGAGGCTTGCGGCTCGGCATCGGCAAAGTTCACAAACAGGTTTTTGGCTTTAAAGTTGAATCGGCCGTCCAGCTGAATCACCGTCTCCGACGTATCCAGGCCGCTGCCACGCATCAAACTGGCCAGAGCCTTGTCCATGCCGATACTGGCCGGTTTCGCTGATTTGTTTACCTTATCCGGGGAGGAGCCAGGGCGGGTGTCCGCCTTGGTGGCTGCGAGAGGCGTCACCGGCTCGGATCGGCCTTTGACCGCCACAGGGCTGAAATCAAAGCGAACCTCCTCACCTGCGAGCAAAAGCTGGCGTACCTCCTGAGCCTGCTGCAGTTCCCTGCTGCCCTGTTCCGAGGAACGCCCCTCGTCACAGCCGGCTATGTGGTAGCGGGAGCCAAAACAGGCCGCCTTGCCATCGATACTGGCACGGCGATAATACGCCTTGCCGGTGCAGTCGGGGTTCGGGCATTGTAAGTGCTGGCGTTTAAGCTCAATGACCGCCGGATCCAGCTTCTGAAAGTCAAAGATGTTGTAAGTACATACCTCACCGCCATGGGTACAGACCGCATCCAGCATGACCAACTCCTCGCACTGGTGTTAACTCGTTGATAGTAATACCCTCATACTATCAGAAGCGATGAAACATTCCCCTCCCCTTATCAAGACACCCACCTTAATCTCCCTACAAAGACACCCATGCTGAGTCCTTAAACAGTTAAACAGACACCCTTGTTTAGTCGCTTCCACTTCATCATGAAGGCACCTCATCGAGTCTGCCCGACTCCCCATCAGCTACACTGAACTCTTATCAGTTTCAAGGATGAGACTATGCCCACCGCCAGAAAACAGCTGGTATCGCTGCAAGATACCCCTTTCTATCACTGCGTCAGTCGTTGTGTGCGCCGCAGTTTCCTTTGCGGCGTCGATACCTACACCGGCATCAGCTATGAACACCGCCGCGACTGGGTCGAAAAACGATTGCTGGCGCTCAGCGACGCTTTTTCAATCGATATCTGCGCCTTTGCCGTGATGACCAACCATACCCATCTGGTGCTCCATGTGGATGCACCAAAGGCCAATGCCTGGAGTACCCTGGAAGTGCTCCATCGCTGGCACCGCGTGTTTGCCGGAACCGACCTGACCCGCCGCTATTGCGATGACGACCAGCGTGACAACCTGACCCAAGTTGAGCTGAACCAGGTGAAGCGCAAAGCGGAGCTGTACCGAACCCGACTGGCCGATTTAAGCTGGTTTATGCGCTCTCTCAACGAGTACATCGCCCGCGAAGCCAACAAAGAGGACGAGTGCACCGGCCGGTTCTGGGAGGGGCGGTTTAAATCTCAGGCACTACTGGATGAACAGGCCCTGCTTGCCTGCATGGCC
>NZ_FNEM01000016.1:5269-104441 GCF_900100175.1 Ferrimonas sediminum | reverse complement strand
CGGACAGGAGCTCTGTCAGCCAAAAGCGTTTTTTCCCGCCCTCACGGCCTGATGACGCCCAAAACTTGCACAAACCCTGTCGGACAGGTACTCTGCGGCGTTTTTTCCATTTTCTAGTCCGGGACCACCACCTTGATCATCAGCTCAAACATTACCATGCAGTTCGGCGCCAAGCCGTTGTTCGAAAACATCAATGCCAAGTTTGGCGGCGGCAACCGCTACGGCCTGATCGGTGCCAACGGCTGCGGTAAGTCGACCTTTATGAAGATCCTCTCCGGTGAGCTGGAGCCTTCTGCCGGTAATGTAAGTCTGGAAGCCAACACCCGCATGGCCAAGCTGGGTCAGGATCAGTGGGCGTTCGAGGAATACAGCGTCATCGACACCGTGATCATGGGCCACAAAGAGATGTGGGAAGTGAAGGCAGAGCGGGATCGCATCTACAGCCTGCCGGAGATGTCGGAAGAGGAAGGCATGAAGGTGGCCGATCTGGAGGTGCAGTTTGCCGAGATGGACGGCTACTCCGCCGAAGCCCGCGCCGGAGAGCTACTGATGGGTCTGGGCATTCCCGAGGCGCAGCATTTTGGTCTGATGAGTGCCGTTGCTCCGGGCCTGAAGGTACGGGTACTGCTGGCGCAGGTGCTGTTTGCGGATCCGGACATCATGCTGCTGGACGAACCCACCAACAACCTGGACATCCACACCATTCACTGGCTGGAAGAGGTGCTGAACGAGCGTAACTGCACCATGATCATCATCTCTCACGACCGTCACTTCCTCAACGGTGTCTGCACCCACATGGCCGACATCGACTACGGTGAGCTGCGCCTGTATCACGGCAACTACGACGAGTACATGACCGCCGCCGAACAGGCCCGTGAGCGTCTGCTGGCAGACAACGCCAAGAAGAAAGCCCAAATCGCCGAACTGCAAAACTTTGTCAGCCGCTTTTCCGCCAACGCTTCTAAGGCGCGTCAGGCCACCTCACGGGCCAAGCAGATCGATAAGATTCAGCTGGACGAAGTGAAGGCCTCCAGCCGCCAGTCGCCGTTTATCCGCTTCGAGCAAGAGAAGAAGCTGTTCCGCACCGCCCTGGAGGTGGAAGGCCTGTCTCAGGGCTACGACGAACTGTTGTTCAGCGGTCTGGATTTGCGGGTGGAAGTGGGTGAGCGCATCGCCATCATCGGCCAGAACGGTGTCGGTAAGTCCACCCTCCTCAACACCCTGGTGGGCCAGATGGCGCCGAAAGCCGGTACCATCAAGTGGTCTGAAAACCACAACATCGGTTACTACGCCCAGGATCACGCCGCCGACTTCGAGCAGGAGATGAACCTGTTCGACTGGATGGCGCAGTGGTCCACCGAGGGCGCCGACGAGCAGACCATCCGCTCCTTCCTGGGCCGGATGCTGTTCTCCCAGAACGAGATCAAAAAATCCACCAAGGTGATCTCCGGCGGCGAGCAGGGACGGATGCTGTTTGGCAAGCTGATGATGCAAAAGCCGAACATTCTGGTGATGGACGAGCCCACCAACCACATGGACATGGAGTCCATCGAGGCGCTGAACCTGTCACTGGAGAACTACCCGGGCACCCTGCTGTTCGTGTCCCACGACCGTCAGTTTGTGTCCTCGGTCGCCACCCGCATTATCGAGCTGAAGGCAGACGGCATCACCGACTTCCACGGCACCTACGATGAGTACCTGCGCAGCCAGGGCCTGGAAGGGTAATCCCAACCGCCAAGCCACCAAAAAGCCTGCCGATGCAGGCTTTTTTTATGGTCTGCGTTCTGTGGATCCGCCACCAACCAACAGCCCTTTTAGTTTGTCGCGAAACCAGCTCAACGCCGGTCCATTTCCCGCCCCCGGGCGGGTCACCAGATCCACCGGCACCTGCCACTCCAGAGTATCGGACTGCATATCCAGTGGCACCAACCGCTGCGAAAACGCCGGATCCCGAACCAGATGGCTGGGCACATAACCCCAACCAAAGCCGCGACAGGCCAACTCGGCAGTCATATAGAAGTTGTTGGATCCCCAGCAATCCTGGCTCACCACCGGGAAGTCCACCAGCGGTTTACCCTGGGTGCCGCGAACCTGCAACTGCCGGTGGCCACTCAGACGACTCAGGGTCAGGTTCGGTTCGCCCACCAAGGGGTGGTTCGGTGACACCACCGCCTGAAACGGCAGGCTGCCGATGTAGCTGGCATCCAGCTCTACCGGATAGGGGATCTGCGAAAACATCAGCCCCAGATGAGCCCGCCCCTGATCCACCAAGGACACCACATCCGGGCTGGCCACCGTCAGAAACTCCAGCGAGGTCGAACTGAACCTCTGGGCAAAATCCGCCAGAATGGTTTCCAGCCCTGGCATCATCAACACCTCATCCAGAGCCAGTACCAACTGACTCTCTTCACCGGCACCCAGGCTTGATGCACTGCTTTGCAACCGCTGATGGTGCAGCATCAGCATTTGGGTTTGCTCAAACAGCACCCGCCCCTCGGCCGTCAGCACCGGTGATCGCCCGCTGCGATCGAACAGGCTCAGGTTCAGGTCAATCTCCAGGTTGGCAATGCCCTGGCTGACCACCGACTGCGCTTTTCCAAGCTTGCGGGCCGCCGCTGAAAACGAGCCCTGCTCCGCCGCCGCCACAAACATTCGCAGTTGTTCCAAGGTATACATATCTACAAAACCGATAGTTTCTAACTTTCACCTATCCTAAATGAAAATAAAATAGCCGCATAGAGATTTTCAGGAGCCCATTATGTCTACCAAAGAACGTATTTTTCATTCGCTGATGTTTGAGCTGATTGCTCTGGTTATCGTGATTAACCTGGGCAGCCTGATCGCCGGGGCCGGCCATAGCATGACCTGGGCTGCCATCGCCATGTCGCTGTTGGCCATGGCCTGGAACTACGTCTACAACCTGATGTTCGACCGCTGGTTCGGCAGCAACCGTGAAGCCCGCACACCAATGATTCGCCTGGGCCACGGCCTGGGGTTTGAAGTGGGCTTCATGGCGGTGTCCCTGCCGATGCTGATGTGGATTCTGCAGATGGGATTCTGGCAGGTACTGATGCTGGATATCGGTTTTGTGCTGTTCTTCCTGGTGTATGCCATCGCTTTCAACTGGGCCTACGATATGCTGCGGCTGAAGTTGTTCGGTCCCACTCAGGTTGAAGCCGCATAGCTTGTCACTCAGTACGGCTCACCATTCACGCCCAGGGAGGGGCCTGAACCCAGCATCGAAGCCGGTTTCACAGTAGGGTTTATCCATTTCAGCTTAGATTTCCACCGAAACCACCCCTTTTAAGATCCCACTTACACACCAACACGTGATCATTATCAACCCGGCATTGACACCGCAACAACAAAGTTCACAGAGCCGCAAGCTGGCCACTTTTCAGACTTTTGATTTGCTACTATCTCTCCCTCGCCTTCCCTGTTTAGGCGAAAAGGAGCAATCGTGTCCGTCTCAGAGCCGATCCAAAGGCCCGATACTGACTCGAGGGTACCAGTCAACGGAATCCAGCAGTCAGTGAGCCGGACTCCGATTCGTAAGCCGCCGTTATACCGAATTACTGCTCGCCAACTTATCATCCAATTGGCCAGCTCAAATTATCCAGGCGCCCCCCCGCACAACCCGGTTGTGCGGGGGGTTTTTCTTTCTGATACCGATACCTTTCCCCATGTGCGCTTTGCCGCATAACTCAGATTTTCTGACCACTCCGAGCCCGCAAAGTTGTCACAATGTGTAACAATCCCATCTCAACTTTGATGCATGGAATTGACCTTGATGAAGCCCCTGGTCAGCTTACTGTTGATGCTACCACTGACGGCGACCGCTCAGTCACCGGGCGATCTGCCGACCCTGAGCCTGTGGCTGCAGGGAAACTTCAGCAGCGAGCAACAATCGCAGCAACTGGAAAATTACTTTCACCTGCAACTGCATACGGTGCCCGTCTGGACGGCAAGCAGCAGTGGCCCCTGGCTGTATATGGAACAAGCCTCATTCAAACGGCCGGAGCGCCCCTACCGCCAGCGACTGCTGCACCTGCAGCAAACCGCACCAGGCCAGTTCACCTACACTCCCTATACCCTGAACCAGCCACAACAGTACATGCAGGCGTGGCGCTACCCAGCCCGGCTGGCACCGCTGACCCCGGATCAGATCACCGTGCGAAACGGCTGTGAAGTCTATCTGCACTGGCAGGCCGAACAACAGCGATACCATGGCCAGACCCGGGTCGGCACCTGCGCCAGTAAAATGTACGGCGCCAGTTACACCACCATAGAGATCAGTGTCTACCAGGATAGAATCGTCAAATGGGCCCGGGGCTACGATGCCGACCACAACTTTATCTGGGGCGGCAGTCAAGGGGGTTACCGCTTCGATCGCTTAAGCCAATAAGCCGTGCTCCGGAATCTTTGGTAGGAGTGACCTTACTGCTCCTGCCCCGCCAGCAGAGAGGAAAACTTCAGCAGACCCGCCATGTTGCTGGCGTTGAGCTTCTTCATCACATTAGAGCGGTGCACCTCGATGGTGCGCACCGACACAAACAGGGTATCGGCCATCTGTTTGTTGGTATGGCCATTAATCACCAATCGGAACACCTGTTGCTCGCGCTCGGTCAGTTCATTGAGCAGCGCCAGTTGCTGCAGGTCGTGGTGCAACTTCAGGCTGTGGCTCACACCCCGTTCGATGGCTTCATACAGCGCCTTGCCCTGCACCGGCTTCTGAAAGAAATCGAAAGCCCCGTTTTTGAACGCCTCCACCGCCATCGGTACGTCGCCATGCCCGGTCAGAAAAATCACCGCCAGCGGGCTGTGGGCGTCGTTCAACTTCTGGTGCAACTGCTGCCCCGTCAACTGGGGCATGCGGCTGTCGAGAATGACGCAGCCGGGCTGAGACAAGTCCACCTGCCGCAGAAACTCGGCGCCGCGCTGAAATCCGGTGAGGGTTACCCCGTAGCCCTCCATCAGGAAGCTCAGGGAATCGAGAATGGCGGCATCGTCATCCACCAGGTACACCGGCGTATCGGCACTCAGGGTCATAGAAATTCCTAATACAGTTGTCTCTTATAGAGTGATATCTCAGTTCCATTCAATAAGCGAGATAAAAAGCAGTAACTTTGAATCGGTTCACATTGATTTAACCTCGACCTGCCTTATGGTTAAGCCATTGTCGAACCATTACAAGGTCCCTCCGTGAAACCGCTGCTCCCCCTGTTGTTTGCCCTTACCCTCATCAGCCTGTGTCGCATAGAGTGTGCGTTCGCCCGCCAGAGCGGCGATGCTGAGGAGCAACACCTGCAGGTCGGGGTATTGGCCAACTGGGGCTATCGCCAGGCCGAAGAGCGCTGGAAACCGATGATGGACTACCTGTCGGCCCGGGTCGATGGCGCCCACTTCACCGTCCGCCCCGGCTCATTCGAAGAGCTCAACACCGCCCTTGGCGCCGGCGAGATTCAGTTCATTGTCACCAATCCGGGCCAGTACCTGTTTCTGTCCAATCAATTTCCGCTGTCGTGGCTGGCGACCATGCGTTCGCGCAAACACAACGGCACCACGTACGCCATCGGCTCCACCATCATTGTTCGCGCCGACAGCGACTACCGCACCCTGTACGATCTCAAGGGTAAGGTGATTGCCGCCAGCGGTCGCCACGCTCTGGGTGGCTATCAGGCCACCGTCGGCCTGATGCACAAACTGGGCATGAACCCGGACGACTTCTTCGATGAGGTGAAATTTCTCGGCTTTCCACTGGGGCCGCTGATCTTCCAGGTTCGCGATAAAAACATCGATGCCGCCATCACCCCGTTCTGCACCCTGGAGGAGATGGTGCAAAAAGGCGTCATCCGCATGGAGGACTTTCGCGTCATCAACCCCAGCCGGCCACCGGGCTACGATTGCCAGGTCAGCACCCAGCTGTACCCAAACTGGTCGTTTGCCGCCAGTGAAGAGGTCAGCAGTTCGGTTACCAAGCAGATTACCGGCGCCTTGTACGCGTTGACGCCGGACGATCCGGCCGCCATTCAGGCCGGCACTCTGGGCTGGACCGCTCCCATCAGCCAACTCAAAGTGATTCAGCTGTTCTCCGACCTGCACTATCAGGAGCAGGAAACCAGCAAATGGGGTCAGTTTCTCTCCTGGCTGGAAGCCAACCGAAAGTGGGGCATACTGGCAGGATTGCTGTTCCTGATCGCCACCTTCTACCACCTGTGGGTCGAGTACAAGTTCCGCCAGAAGAGCGACACCCTGGTAGAAACCGAGCGCCAGCTGAAACGCAAAGCGGTACAGCTGGAGCGGCTGCACAGCGCCGCAGTGGTGGGCGAGATTGGCGCCGGGCTGGCCCATGAAATCAACCAGCCCATTGCCGCCATCACCAACTACAGCGAAGGCGGCATCGTGCGGCTGAAGCGACAAACTCAGCCAGACACCGAGATGCTGGCGCTGCTGGACAAAATCAACCAGCAATCCGAACGGGCCGGGGCGGTGGTGCACCGCATTCGCGGCCTGCTGAAACGGCGGGAAACCGTGCTGATGAACGTCAACCTGCTGAGCCTGGTGGACGAAAGTCTGTCGCTGCTGAAGCTGGAGCTGGACCGCCACCACATCGACGTTCGCACCCAGGTCAAAGGCGAACCCTACTTCGTCCTCGCCGACAAGGTCGGCATGCAGCAGGTGCTGATCAACCTGATCAAGAACAGCGTCGATGCCCTGTCTGAGATGGAGGCCGGTCATCACGGCCAGATTGAGGTCAGGCTACAGTTCAGCGACGATGAGGCCAGGCTGCAGGTGATCGATAACGGCCCGGGGTTCGACCAGGATCCCGACTCGATGATCGCCTCGTTCAGTACCACCAAGTCCGACGGGCTGGGGCTGGGGCTGGCCATCTGTTCGGATCTGGTTAAGGAGCAGAACGGCCAGTTCCAGATTCGCAACAACGATCCGGTCCAGGGAGGCTGCAGCGCCGAGATCATCCTGCCCCGGCGCCCGCCGGAACTGCGACCTTAAGGAGGGACTCATCATTAATAAGCACCTCAAAGCACAGCTGGCACAACGGATTCAGGAGCAGATCACCACTCTGCAACAGCAGCTCCCCCGGTGCGACTCAGCCGAAGCGAGTGGCTGCCGCCTGCGCATCGAACGACTGGCTACCGCCCTGAAGCGGTTGCCCTGCCAACACTTTGGCCTGTGCTTCAAATGCGAACAGCCCATTCCATGGTCGCTTCTCCTGGCTTCACCGGAGCGCTGCCTCTGCCCCGGTTGCCTGGAGGACGCCCCGCCCCCCGGCACGGAAAAACCACCGGCTTAAGCAGGAATAGACGAACGCCACCGCGTCCATTATTGTGAACGTCATTACGGTTTCCAGCGGGCAAACGTCCTAGTGTTAGAAACCTGATTGCGATACCCGACCCGCACAACAACAGCGAGAACTACGAATGTCCGATTCCAATAACAGCTTCTACGACCGCGCCAACGCCCATATTCACCTGGCCAACGACCACAACAAAGATCCCAAGGTGGAAGCCGGTGAGGTCAGCGCCTCCTTTATGTGGGGCGTGGCCCGTTACAATGCCTGGTTTGGCGCTGCGGGTTTCAAGACCAAAGAGGAGATGGCGGTCCGCAAGGTCGAGATGATGGAGTACTACATCGAAGAGTATCGTAAGATGCTGGAAGCCAATATGGATGACTACATCGAAAACTTCGACCGCTACATGAAGCCACAGAACTGAGTCACACAACTCCAACACCGGGGCCGACATGTCGGCCCTTTTTTGTGTCCGACAACTCCCATCCACCAGTGACTCAAGCCGCAATTTCGCCCAAAACCACGCCTGGCGCCACTATTGACTCACAATGTGGTTTACCACAATAGACCCGGCGGTGGCGATTAATTAGGCAGTTCAGACCGCTGTGTCCAAGCTCACACTCCCGTTACCAACGGCTGCGATATGTGGTTTACCACAATACCCCCTCAGCCCCTCCCGGCTTAAAACTGATGCTGACAACGAATTGTGGCGCCAACCTGAGACACACAGTAGCCACAGCACAATGACCTATCCATCCGGCCTGGCCGGACACGGCTGACGCCCGTTAAGGCTCAGCATCGAAAAGGGGAATGAAGATGAAACTCGATCGGCGAACCTTTATCAAAGGTGCCGGTGCCAGCACCGCAGGCTGCGCCCTGGCCAGCATGCTGCCAGGCACTCTGGGCGCCTTTGAACAGCCCATGCTCAAAGGCTCCGACAAGGCCATCCACAGCATCTGTGAGATGTGCTCCACCCGCTGCCCGATTTCCGCCCGCATCGTCAACGGCAAGAACGTGTCGATCCTGGGGAACCAAAATGCCAAGTCGTTCGGCGGAGCCGTCTGTGCCCGCGGCGGCGCCGGACACAGCATGCTGTACGATAAGCAGCGTCTGGTGAAACCCATTAAGCGGGTTGGCGCCCGTGGCGAAGGCAAGTGGCAGGAGATTGAATGGGACGAAGCCTACGCCATGATCGCCGACAAGCTGGGTCGAATCAAACAGCAGTTCGGCCCTGAGGCCGTAGCCTTCTCCTCAAAGTCCGGCTCCAACCATAAGCACCTATTCCATCTGGCCAAAGCCTTTGGCAGCCCCAACACCTTCACCCATGGTTCCACCTGTCCATCCGGCTACAAGATCGCCGCCCTGGCGATGTTCGGTACCAAGATGAAGCGGGATCTGGGCAACTCCAAGTACATCATCAACTTCGGCCATAACCTGTACGAAGGCATCAACATGTCCGAGACCCGCGGACTGATGAAGGCCCAGGCCGATCGCGGCGCCAAACTGGTGGTGTTCGAACCGCGCTTCTCCATCGTTGCCGACAAGGCCAGCGAGTGGCATGCCATTAAGCCGGGCACCGATGTCACCGTGGCCATGGCCCTGTGTCATGTACTGATCTACGACGACCTTTACGACAAAGCCTTCATCCAGCGTCACGTCAACGGCTTCGACGCGTTCGCCAAAGAGATGAAGGCCTACACGCCTGAATGGGCCGAGTCCATCAGCGACGTGCCGGCAGAAGACATTCGCCGCATCGCCCATGAACTCGCCGCGGCGGCCCCCCATGCCGTGGTCGATTTCGGTCACCGGGCCAGCTTCACCACCGAAGAGTTTGAACTGCGCCGGGCGCTGTTCGCCGCCAACGTACTGATCGGCAACATTGAGCGCAAAGGCGGCCTGTACGCTGGCAAGAAAGCCAAGACCTACAACAAATTCGCAGGGGGCGACGTCACCCCGGGTCTGTCCAAGCCCAAGGTCAACGGCATGCCCAAACCCACGGCAGCCCGTATCGACTCGGTGGACAAGCAGTTTGCCATGCTGTGGTCCAACGGCGGCATCTACCAGAGTATTCTCGACGCCACTCTGGAAAATAAACCCTACAAGATTCGCGGTTGGGTCATGAGCCGCACCAACCCGATGCAAACCATGACCGACCGAGCCCGGGTGGTCAAAGCCATCGAAGCGATGGAGTTTGTGGTCAGTTGTGACGTCTACGTCAGCGAAACTGCCGCCTACGCCGACCTGGTGCTGCCCGAGTCCACCTACCTGGAGCGGGACGAAGAGATCTTCGACAAATCCGGTAAGAACCCGGCCTATTACGTACGCCAGCCCGTGGTTGAGACCATCGGCGATACCCGTCCATCCTGGCAGATCTGGAAACAGACCGCCGATGCGCTGGGCCTGGGACAGTTCTTCCCCTGGGAGAACATGGACACCCTGCAGTTGCTGCAGGTGAAAAAGGACGTACCACTGCTGCAGCGGATTAAGCAGGAAGGCTACGTCAGCTTCGGCACCCCGCTGATGCTGCGAGAGCCGGCGATGGTGGCCAAATTTGCCGCCACCTATCCCAATGCCCACGCCGTGGATGCCGACGGCACCTACGCCAGCGCCATGAAGTTCAAGACCCCCAGCGGCAAGATTGAGCTCTCCTCCGACAAGGTGGAAGCGATGGCCCCGGGCCGAGGCGTGATCAAGTATCGCGAAGTCACCCTGAAGAAGGCCGACGAGCTGTTCTTCATTCAGGGAAAAACCGCCATTCACACCAACGGCGCCACCCATAACGTGCCTTTCCTGGCCAACCTGATGTCCGATAACGCCGTGTGGCTGCATCCGCTGACCGCCGGCCTGTTGGGGATTCAGAGTGGCGATGCCATTCGTCTGCACAACGATGTCGGCAGCGAAGAGGGCACCGCATTGGTGACCCCGGGCATCCGTCCGGACACCGTGTTTGCCTACATGGGCTTTGGCTCTAAAAACAAAGAGCTGGCCCGTGCCTATGGCAAAGGGGTGCATTGCGGCAACCTGTTGCCACACGTAACCGCTCCGGTTGTGGGAATGAACCTGCACACCACCGGCGTGAAAGTGGAAAAGATCTAATCGGAGTTGGTCATGAAAAAACGTTACGTAATGGTGCACGATGAAAACAAGTGCATCGGTTGCCAGGCTTGCAACGTAGCCTGCCGCAGCGAAAACAGCATTCCGGATTCAGTCACCCGGCTGCAGGTACGCATTGAGGGGCCCGTGGGCAACTTCCCGAACCTGCATTACAACTACAGCCGCGTCTCTTGTCAGCAGTGCGAAGACGCCCCCTGCGTCAAGGTGTGCCCCACCGGCGCCGCCTACGTCGGCGACGATGGCATCATCACCATCAACAAAGACAAGTGCGTCGGCTGCCAGTACTGCATCGCCGCCTGCCCCTACAAGGTGCGCTTCATCAATCCCGACACCCGGGTGCCGGACAAGTGCAACTTCTGTAAGGACACCCGCCTGGCCCGGGGCGAACAACCCGCCTGTGTCAGCGTCTGTCCCACCCAGGCACTGGTGTTCGGCGACGCTGCCGATGCCAACAGCGAAGTCAGTCAGTTACTGGATACCCGTCCGAACTACCAAGAGAAGGCTCACCTGGGCACCAAGCCCCGGGTCTACCGCATTCCCGGCACTAAGGGAGGAATCAAAGCATGAACAACGTCTGGGGCTCTATGGAGCAATACGATCCGGTCGTCTGGAACTGGATCATCGCCGTCTACCTGTTTATGGCCGGTCTGTCCGCCGGTTCCATGCTGGTCGCCATCGGTCTGCGCTGGTACAAACAAAGCCGCGGTCTGCCGGTCGATGGCCTGCCGGTAATCAAGGCGTCGGCCATCATCGGTCCGGCCGCCATCTGCGCCGGCATGGCGCTGCTGGTGCTGGACCTGACCAAGCCGTTTGAGTTCTACCTGATTTTGCTCAACTACAACCTCACCTCGGTGATGGCCTGGGGGGTATTGGTGCTGCTGGTGTACATCCCGCTGGTGTTCATCTACGCCGCGCTGGTGTTTGAAAAACCGCTGCTGTCGGTAATGCCCTCCCTGAAAGGGCTGCTGGGCTTCTGCCGCTCCATGGAGAATGGGCTTAACAAACTGATTTTCGCCCTGGCCATCGGCGTCGGTGTCTACACCGGCTTCCTGCTGTCGGCGATGATCAGCTACCCGATCCTCAATACTGCGGTATTGCCGGCACTGTTCCTGGCCTCGGCACTGTCGGTGGGCTCGGCGGGCAACATCCTGGTAGCCACGCTGTTCTTCAGCAAGAAGCCGTCAGACTGCATCGAGCAAGTGCACCGCATCGAGTATCCGGTGGCGTTCAACGAAGCTCTGTGCCTGGTGCTGCTGTTTGTGGGCCTGAACTTCTCCGGTCCGGCAGCGCAGGCGGCCACCGCCGCCATCAGTCATGGTGTCTGGGCTCAGGTGTTCTGGATTGGCGTGGTAGGCCTGGGCCTGGCGGTGCCGGTCGTGGCCAACACCTTTGCGCCCAAATCCTGGAAACACACCAAGCCGTTTCTGATTACCGTCTCCTGCTGCACCATCATGGGCGTGCTGGCACTGCGCCACTTCGTGGTGTACGCCGGCCAGACCTACATCAGCTAACCCGATAATCCCTGCAGAACCAAAGGGAGGCATTGGCCTCCCTTTTTTGGTGGCCAGTGGCTATCGACGGCCTGCAGTTCACCAGACCAGCCCGTCGAGACGCCATCAGCATCGCTGCCACAGCGGAAGTAAGCTACAGTAGACACAGAGCGATCTAAAAGAGATAACCAATGAAAAAGCTGGAGTTTTACGTACCCAAACCACAACTGGAGCAGGTACTGGAGGCGCTGTTTCATGCCGGCGCCGGCCGCATTGGCGACTACGACTGCTGCTGCTGGTATACCGAAGGCCAGGGGCAATTCCGGCCCCTCGCCGGCA
Source organism: Ferrimonas sediminum (assembly GCF_900100175.1). Taxonomy (GTDB): domain Bacteria; phylum Pseudomonadota; class Gammaproteobacteria; order Enterobacterales; family Shewanellaceae; genus Ferrimonas; species Ferrimonas sediminum. Next base: position 92,189 of record NZ_FNEM01000016.1, on the reverse strand, counting down.
GCCAGCCGTTCCTCGGCCAGCAGGACGCCGTGCACCGGGAGCCGGAGTACAAAGTGGAGCTGGTGTTTCAGGCCGCCCTGCAGCCGGACATCATCGCCGCACTGAAGCAGGCCCACCCCTATGAGACCCCGGCCTACCAGGTGCTCAGCATAGAACTCTGAGCCTTCATAGCTCACGGCTCAATCGATATATCGAACTAACCTAAGGGCAAAGCACTCGACACCTAGACTTGGGAAAGGCTCGCTTCCCGAGGAACACCCTATGCCCACCGACAGCGACATCACCGCCTTCGAAGCCAGTTTACGAGGCCGGCTGCTCCATCCGGGTCACCCCGATTATGACGAGGCCAGAGCCTTGTATAACGCCATGGTCGACAAACACCCTGCGGTCATCGTTCAATGCCGCAACGCCGCCGACGTCATCGCCTCGGTCCAATTTGCCCACAATCACGATCTGCTGATCGCCATTCGTGGTGGCGGACACAATGGTCCCGGGCTGGGCAGTTGCGACGGTGGGCTGGTGATCGACCTCAGGCTGATGCGTTCGGTACAGGTGCACCCCGATGACGCCACCGTCACCGTGGAACCCGGCTGCAGCCAGGGGGACATGGACCACGCTACCCACGCCTTTGGCCTGGCGGTGCCTGCCGGTATTGTCTCCACCACCGGGGTCGCTGGCCTGACCCTGGGGGGCGGTCACGGCTACCTGAGCCGTCAGTACGGCCTCACCGTGGATCACCTGCTGGAAGCCGATGTGGTGCTGGCCGATGGCAGCATGGTTACCGCCAGCGCCGACCAGCACCCGGATCTGTTCTGGGCCCTGCGTGGCGGTGGGGGCAATTTCGGTGTGGTGGTTCGTTTCAAGTTCCAGGCCAGGCCGGTGCGGATAATCTACGGCGGGCCCGTCTTCTGGGAGGTCGAACACGCTAAAACCATCATGCAATGGTATCGCGATTTCCTGCCGTCGGCGCCGACGAGGCTGTGCACCTTTCTGGGACTGAAAACCGTGCCGCCATCGGCGCCGTTCCCGCAATCGATCTGGAACCGAAAAATCTGCGCCCTGATATCCTGTTTCAATGGATCGGAAGCCGAGGCCCAAGCGGCCCTGGCCCCCATGCTCAAGGATCTGCCCGAGCCGCTGTTCCAGCACATGGGCGCCATGCCGTTTCCGGCGATCCAGTCACTGTTTGACCCCCTGCTGCCGCCGGGATTGCAGTGGTATTGGAAAGGGGACTTTTTCAACGCTCTAAGCGATGAGGCCATCGATATCCACCTGCATCACGCCGCCAACGCCCCGTCCGCCCTCTCTTTGATGCACCTGTATCCCATCGACGGCGCCGTACATGACATCAAACCCGAGGACACCGCCTGGGCCAACCGCAGTGCCACCTGGTCGATGGTGATTGCCGGTATCGACGCCGATCCGGCCAAAGCCGATGCCCTTAAAAAGTGGGCACGGGCCTACTGGCAGGCACTGCACCCCCACTCCAGTGGCGGCGCCTACATCAACTTTATGATGGAGGAGGGCCAGGAGCGCATCGAAGCGACCTATGGCGACAACCACCCGCGCCTGAGGCAGATTAAGCGCCAGTACGATCCGGACAACGTTTTCCGGGTCAACCAGAATATCCACCCGGGCTGAGAGCCATCACGCTCAGGCCAGGCTGGCGTAGAGCGGCCGCAGAGCCTGCATCAGATCGCGACGGCTGACCATCCCCACCAACTGGCCGTCGTCCACCACCGGATAGTGATGCGGGCGCCACTGGCGGCTGCGCCGGGCCCGTTCGCGCAAAGGCAACGCACACAGCGAGGTGGCACTGCCGCTGTCGGAGGTGGGAAACACCGAACCCACGTCCACGCAGATGGTTTCGGCCAGCTGCATCAGGTTATCCCCGGGTGCCAGGGCATCCACCTCGTCCTGCATCAGTTCGGCTACCGTTAGCGGTTTATCCGGCTGATAGTCGCAACACCAGAGGTCAATCAGCAGATCGTGCTCGGACAAAAAGCCCAGCAGGCGGCCATCGTTACCCACCACAGGCGCCGCCGAGGCGCCTGCCGCCAGCAAGGCATCCAGTGCCTCGGTTACCGATTGCCGGGGGGACAACACCAGGCTGGGAGTGTGCATTACCTGGGATACGGTCATCTGTGTGTGCATAGGCCACCTCATCAAGGCTGGGATGACAATGGATCTGTGTCCACTGGCAAGGTCATCTCTGTGGGTACATGGAAAACGTTTTTTACTTTTTCTACTGTTACAGTTTATTAAGTCTCACCCTGGCGAGATAATTGATATTACTTCCAGTTTTGTTCAGAAAAATTTATAACTCGACTCAGCTGTGCTTCAATGCAGAATGAACCTCATTAACTCTCAAATTTGGAGCAACAACGTTGCGCTTTTCCCTTAAGCAACTGGCCGTTTTTAACGCCGTCGCCGATCATGGCAGCGTCAGCAAAGCCGCCAACACCCTGTCACTGACGCAGTCAGCGACCAGTATGTCTCTGTCTCAATTAGAAAAATCTTTAGGCAGACCACTGTTTGAGCGCCAGGGAAAGCGCATGGTACTGTCTCATTGGGGCTGCTGGCTGCGCCCTAAAGCGAAGCAGCTGCTGCACGATGCCCGCCAGATTGAGCTGGGGCTGTACGATCAGCACCTGATCAGCGGTGAGATTCAACTCGCCGCCAGCCAAACCGCCGCCGAGCACCTGGTACCGGAACTGATCAGCAAGATTGACAATGATTTCCCGGAAATTCGCATCGATCTTGCGGTTAAAAACACCGAAAAGGTAATTAACGGGGTCTTGGATTACCAATTTGATCTGGGGATCATCGAAGGGCGTTGCGACGACAGCCGTATCTGCCATGAAGTCTGGTGCGACGATCACCTGGTGATCATCGCCGCCAAGCACCACCCCTTTGCCCGCCAGAAACAGATCAGTGCGGCTCAGCTGGAGCAGGCCAAGTGGATTCTGCGCGAACCGGGTGCCGGCACCCGCCGTATTTTCGACGGCGCCATTCATGGGCTGGTGTCGGATCTGGATGTGTGGCGTGAATACGAGCACGTGGCGGTACTGAGAACCATGGTCACCAAAGGCTACTACCTGAGTTGCCTGCCCTACCTGGATGTGGCAGCCCAGATTAAGAGCGGGGAGCTGGTGGCACTGGAAGTTCCCGGCCTGAATATGGCCCGTACCCTGTCCTTTATCTGGCGCGCCGACTCCTCCGACAATCCGGTGCGCGAGTGCATTCGCCATGAGGCCCGGCAGTTGATCGCCAAGAAACCAGTAACTCGCTGAAACATCAGGGTTGTTGATGATCGCCATCAGCAACCCTGATGCACCAGCCCGGCGAAACGCGATCCAGCTCACACCGACCAATCCGCCCCAACCGGTCCAGATCACACCCCAAGCAAAACCCTTGAGCCAGGCCCACCCTCCCGAAAGCGGTTGCATTCGATAGCGACAACAGGTGAGCGACATTTCAGACCCTGATCACCTCGGTGACCATGGTCGCTTCACCGCCACCCGCCACCACTGCGCTTTTCCCTCACCACGTCCGGTGATAGATTAACGTCTTTGACACCGGAAGCGTCCGACGGGAGTGACACAGTGAAAGGAAAGATCCTCAGAGAGATGAAAGTACTGACCGCCATTGAACCTGAATTCGAGGTTCAGCGCCGGGTCGCCTTCATTCAATCCAAACTTCGTGAAGCCGGGTGCAAGACGCTGGTTCTGGGGATCAGCGGCGGCGTCGACTCCAGCGTCGCCGGTCGACTGTGCCAATTGGCCGTCAACGGCCTCAATGCCGAGCTACCGCTTCCCGAATACCAGTTTATCGCCGTCCGTCTGCCCTACGGCGTGCAACAGGATGAGGATGAGGCGCAGATGGCCTGCCGCTTTATCCAGCCTTCAAAACAGATCACCATCAACATCAAGGCCGGTGTGGATTGCATCAACGATGCCGCCCTGGATGGCCTGAATGACGCAGGCATTCAAGTGGTGGATACCTACAAACTGGATTTTGCCAAAGGCAACGTCAAAGCACGGCTGCGAATGGTCGCCCAATACAAAGTGGCCGGGCTGACCAATGGCCTGGTCATTGGCACAGACCACAGCGCCGAAAATGTGACCGGCTTTTACACCAAACACGGTGATGGCGCCTGCGATCTGGCACCGCTGTTTGGCTTGAACAAGCGCCAGGTACGCCAACTGGCTGGCTACCTGGGCGCCCCGGAGCCACTGGTCGTCAAAGCCCCCACCGCGGATCTGGAGTGCGATCGCCCCGGCCTTGAGGACGAGGTTGCCCTGGGCCTGAGCTACGACCAGATCGATGATTTTCTGGAAGGACGCGAAGTGACTCCCGAGGTGGAAGCCCGAATCATCGACATCTACGTCGCCACCCAGCACAAGCGCCAGCCGATCCCTACCATCTACGACTGATCCCTGCCCCGTCAGACTGAAAACGCCCGCTGATGCGGGCGTTGTTCATTGACTCAGGCCTCTGGCAGGCAATGCTCTCCCCGCCATAGCTGCTCCGGCTGCTCCCGCTCCCGAATCAGATGCATTCGGTCGCCATCCACCATCACCTCGGCCGCCGAGGAAAAAATCCGATTCAGGGCTGCCTTTGAGGTGCGGTAGCTGTACATGCCAACCCTTGCGGGCATACTCCACCTCCAGACCACGGTTGGCCCCGGTGATTAAAACACTGTTCATGGAGCTCTCCTCATGTCGATAGCGATAACACTAACACCGGCTGATTTTTTGCAAATAGAGGAGAAGTAACAAAACACCTTTGTCAATTATGAAAAAGAGTGCCCCATAGGTAAGGAAATGGCTAACAGCAATGCCTTGAACTTGGCTGCAACCAATTAGGATGCCCAAGTTCTTCAAATTCATATTTGTATCGCATTAACTGTGCGATAGAGAAATAGCATAAAAATCGGAACTGTTCTCATTACAGCGATGACTTCATACCCTAACATTCATCACACATGCCGAAGATTATTTTTATCCGGCGTTTGTTTATGCTGTACAATATACAGAAAACTCAGCTAGAGAATCTAGTATGCTAAGGTACCCAGAGTTATCAACGTTGGACGTCTCCGTTTTTTTCATTTTCAAAAAAGTATATGAAACAAATAATGTTGGTATAGCAGCAAAAGAGTTAGGCTTCCAATCATCAAAAGTAAGTCGTTCACTGACCTCCCTGAGAAATGCCCTCGATGATGAATTATTTTATCGCCGAAAAAGCGGACTTGTTCCAACTGCCACAGCCTCCAAACTGTATGATAACTTATCTCCAGCACTGAGTTTATTTACTTCCGCATTCGATAGAATTGACTCTGAAAGCAGTAGATCCAAAAAAATCATTGTTCATATCACCCCATTTCTACTCTCTGCCCTTTCAAGAAGGTTGAAAGAGGAGTGCCAACAAAGAAAGCAAGATGCATCAGATATCGTCTTATTGGAAGGGGATGAGAATACATCCCCCAACCTTCTCAGTGGCGAAGCCGATATTGTCGTCTCCGAGAGGCCAATCTATGGAAGAGGTGTGCAACATGAAAGGATTGGTCAACAAGAGTCTTTGTTTATTATCGCCTCCAAGCATCATGAAGTTTGGAGTAACACCGATATCGATAGCCTAAGAGATTTGGCTAAGCACCGGTTTCTATACCAATCCAGAGAAGGGTTTAATGACAGAATTGACCCTTTTGAGTCATACTGCCGAGATAACAATATCCTCCCCCAAGAGATATACAAAGTAAGTTCTTTCTGCGAGTGGCTGGCCAACCTCTCAACTGGGCGCTACATCAGTTTTGTCGGCACAAAAGAGGTAAAAGATTACACTCTTCAACAAGGAGATTTTAAGGCAATAGCGATGTCCGACGATAGCATAAATATTCTTCACCAATCTCTTATGCTCCCCAAATTTTATCTCAGTTATGTCGACTCCATGGCAGAAGGAGAGAGAGGTCGCCTTCTCGATACGTTGCGGCAGCTCTGTACCAGGCTGGTATCAGCCTAACAGCCAAGCGTCTCTCACTGTTTCTGTGAAGACCTAAGGTAAACAAGGGCGATGATTCCTCATAACATCAAAACAGTGGATTACCCGTTGCCAACCTTTAGGCTTACGCTTCCCCTTACTGCAATCATACGCTCTTAGTCTGGCTGATTGAGCATAGGGTTAATACAAAAAAGCCCCCTTTCGGGGGCTTTGCCATTGCAGGGAAGTAATGGCTTATAAGTGAACCTTATCCAGTCCCACGGAGCGCCCCTTGGCATGACAAACGCCGCAGCTCTCAACGGAGACATCAGGGGTGGCACTGACGGAATCCGCTTTCAGCGTGCCATCGTCATTCCATTCGGCAACGAAGGAGCCGTTTTGCTTAAAGTGGGCTACAGCGGCGGCATCGGAGTGAGCGTGACAGCTGCGACAGGCTTCAGCAACGGGTGACACATAACCAACGATGGCTGAGTCATCCATGATCTTCAAACCCGGTGCATGAGCATTGTCGTCGGCCACCTGAATGTAGCGCTTGCCAGAAGCCAGGCCACCATTAACACCGAAGAAGCTGGCATCCTCTTTGTGACACGCGGAACAATCCGCTTTGTCCGTTGGGTAACCATGCAGTTCTCCTTCGGTATCGAGGAACACCCCGGCCGGAGATGGAGTATCCCAAGAGCCGCTGTGGAAACGGTGAGTTACAGTGGCCAAATCACGGGTATGGTACATGAACTTGGTTACTTCAGGAGTATCACCGATGGCAACCCCATCTTTGTTCACTTCGTATTTGTTCACCTCAGCATGGTAAGTGCCTGTGTTGTTCTCGTTGTGGCAAGACGCACAGTGTCCAAAGCGGTCAACACCGTGAACGTGTGCCAGCTTAGGAATATTAAGGTCACCGTGACAAGCGTTACACTTCTCTTCAGTCACGTTCATATCCTCGGCACTGTCTACAAAGCGAGGTTTGTTGGCGTTGGCACCATCGACAGCCGCCAAGTTCCAGTATACGGGGTCAAAGTCTGCGGCAACCGCGTAGTCGTGTGTACCATGGCCATGATCGGTACAAGCTACAGCTTCTACTTCACCGATGTTGTTACGACCGACACAAACTGCAATATCGGAGTTGATCAGTACAGTTTGAGTCGCCAGATCCGCAAAGCGTGGTTTGAAGTTTGGCAGGGCTTCGGCTTCAGTAATTGAGAGAGTGAACTCACCATTGCTGAAAGGTTGCTCCAACAGGCGTACCGCATTATCGAACTCAGGGACAATACGCTCAACGGAGCCCGTAGCGGAGACCACACCGATAGGCATATGGTGCTCTTCTGGAACCACTTCCTTCAGCTCGGTTAACATTTCTTGAGTCAGAGATTCTCCAAAACTGGTGGCACCAATTTTCACCATGAGCGTGGTGCCATCAAAGCTAACATTATTTACCTTGAGCGCCAGAGCTGCGGTCCCCTCTTCACGCAGACCTGCGGTGTGAGCCCCCTCTGGGCTTAGTGCGCCTTGGCCGTGACAGCCAGCGCAGCTCTGATCACTTTGAGGAATGATGCCGTCGTGGTTTTCGCCTGTAGTCAGATTTACGTCAATATGACAGCTGGTGCAGGCTTCCGCATAGATATTGTCTTTCCACTTATCGTCGGTATGGCAGGCGGCGCAGTCACTCAGCTCATCAGGGAAGCCGATATCACCAAACATCTCTTCCGCTTCACCTTTTAGATGAGTACCAAAGAACTTCTCTGCCTGGTGACCGGTGTGCAGGCGGTGAATCATCGGTCCGAAATCTGGATTCCAGCCTTTCTCCTCATCGTTGAAGGCCAGAGAGCTGTTGTGGCACAGCGCGCACTGTTCCACGGTTTGATAGTTATGATGCGCCTCGATTTTTGCCAGGGTTGGCGCTTCGAAGCCCTCCAACTGACCATGACACTTCACGCAGGAAGCGGTGGGCACCGATGGGCCTTCTGCAGCCGCCAGCTCACCTGTGGCAGGGATAAAGGTTACGATGTCACTCAGAATCTTATCGCCAATATTATGGCCATCCGCATCTTTGATATCGAAGGCACGCAAAGCCACGCGGAACAGGTCGGTAGCCTTAGCATCAGCATTGATAATGGGCGCAGCTCCATCGTGAACCCAAGTGCCTGTGTAAGTACCCAACTCTGTGGCCGATTCGGTTAGAGTACAGGCATCAACCAGATCGCCATTGCGCGCCGTCGCGGTGCCATCGGAGGTGCAATACATATAGTATCCAGCATCAACTTCTACCGCATGGTTTACCCATAGAGTATCTGGACCATTAGCCTCAGTATTCTCATGCTGAGACGCCGCATAGATTGCGACTTTCTTCAGTCCCGTAAATGGCACACCATTTGAATCTATCGCTTTGAAGGTGATGCTAAAGGGGGCATCGGCAGTGGCTTTTATATCGGTGGGAGCAATATCAAAGTTGAGTTCTGCTGCTGTTTTCACAGTGGTGACATAGGTCCCACCTGGCTGGCCTGGCTGCCCCGGTTGTCCGGGCAGCCCAGGAGCTCCATCACTTCCATCACTTCCATCACTTCCATCGCTTCCACAGGCTGTAACACCCAAAGCTAGCATGGTGCACAAAACCAACTTTTGTAATTTAAAGGCTTTCATCATTTCTCCTTGCGTCATTATCTGCGCAGAAGCTTTATAAGAAATCTTTTATTAACTAACAAATTAAGCTTTAAAAGCTTTGAAGCGCGAATCACATTTCCACACAAAGAATTACAATATATGCAATCAAAAATTACACGAATACTCTGAAGTGGTTCACATAGAGACAAGAACAAAATGACAAACAATCAAAAAAAGAACCAGCAAATCCACCTGACAAATCACATTCTCTCTGGATAGAGAGATTACCCAGGAAAAAATGAAGAAAATAGAATAATTCCCTCCACATTAGAAAAAAGAGTTTTGTTTATACAAAAAAGCCCAGAATGACATTAAATAAATAATTAAAAGCCTCATCACTTAATAGTGATGAGGCTCAACCTCTCTCGTCTGACTGTAATTCAATACAGAGTCGACCTCAAGGCAGGCAATGCTCTCCCCGCCATAGCTGCTGCGGCTGCTCCCGCTCCCGAATCAGATGCATTCGGTCGCCATCCACCATCACCTCGGCCGCCCTGGGACGGCTGTTGTAGTTGGAGGACATGGTAAAGCCGTAGGCCCCGGCGCCACGCACCGCCAGATAGTCTCCGGCGGCGATCGCCAACTCCCGGTTCTTACCCAAAAAGTCGCCGGTTTCACACACCGGACCAACCACGTCATAGGGGCGCGCCACCGCCGAGCTTGCTTTCACCGGCACAATCTCCTGCCAGGCGTTATACAGACTCGGCCGCAGCAGATCGTTCATGGCGGCATCGACAATGGCAAAATCCCGATCTTCCCCCTGCTTCAGGTACTCCACCTTAGTCACCAGAATGCCGGCGTTGGCCATGATGGCCCGTCCCGGCTCCAGGATCAGCTTGAGCTTTCGCAGCCCCAGTGTCGGCAACAGCGCCTGAACGTATTCGGTCGGCAGCGGTGGTGTCTCCTGGCCATAGCTGACCCCTAGGCCACCACCAAGATCCAGGTGCTCCAGCTCGATCCCCTCATCGGCCAGGGTATCCATTAGCACCAGCAACCGTTCCAACGCCTCCACAAACGGCCGCGACTCAGTCAGCTGCGAACCGATGTGGCAATCCATGCCAAGCACCTGAATGTGCGTCATGGCGGCCGCCCGCCGATACACCGGCAACGCCTGGCTGGTGGGAATGCCAAACTTATTCTGCTTCAGGCCGGTGGAGATATAGGGGTGGCTGTTGGCGTCGATGTCCGGATTGATGCGCAGCGACACCGGGGCCACCATCCCCAACCGCGCCGCCACCTGCTGCAGCCGATCCAGTTCGGGCTCTGATTCCAGGTTAAAGCAGTGAATGCCGGCCTTGAGGGCTTGCTCCATCTCCGCCTCGGTCTTGCCAACGCCGGAGAACACCACCTTGGCAGGATCGCCACCGGCGGCGATGACCCGCGCCAGTTCTCCGCCGGAGACAATATCAAAGCCGCTGCCCAGGCGTGCCATCAGGTTCAAAACGGCCAGATTACTGTTGGCTTTGACCGCATAGCAGATCAGATGGTCCCGGCCGGCCATGGCATCGGTAAAGGCCTGCCAGTGACGCTCAATGGTGGCTCGGGAGTAGAGGTACAGCGGCGTACCATAAGCCTCGGCAGCCTCGGCAACCGCAACCCGCTCAGCCATCAGTAGGCCATTGTCGACGTTAAAATAATCCATAACCCTCTCTCTGCGTTATCCGGCCGGGCTGCGCAGCCCGGCCCCTCTCCATGCGTTCACTCAAGCCAGCGCCATTTGACCTCGACCGGCAGCCCGCCGCTTCAGCAGTGCCACCGTCACCACCAGCAAGCTGGCAGACACCAGCAACCCGGCCATGACTGAACCGGTCACTCCCAATGTCAGATAGCCCAGCACCGAGATGACTGCGGCCATCACCGCGTACGGCAGTTGGGTGGCCACGTGGTCAATGTGGTGACAGCCGGAGCCGGTGGAGGACAGGATGGTGGTATCGGAAATCGGTGAACAGTGATCGCCAAACACCCCTCCGGCCAGCACCGAGGCCATCGCCGGCAACATCAGCGACGGCTCCAGCACCGCCGCCAGATTGGCGGCAATCGGCAGCATAATGGCGAAGGTGCCATAGCTGGTGCCGGTGGAAAACGCCGCCAATGCCGACAGAATGAAAATCAGTGCCGGCACCATGGCCACCGGCAGCGCCCCGTCCGCCAGGCTGGCCAGGTAGTGGCCGGTCTGTAGATCGGAGATCACTCCGGCGATGGTCCAGGCCATCAGCAGGATGTACACCGCCGGCAGCATTGAGCGAATCCCTTTTGCCATCGCCTGCATCAACACCGACATCGGCACCCCCTGGGCAATCATCGCCAGGCTGGTGATCACCACGGTGATGATACCGGCGGTGAACATCGACCAGGAACCGGCGGCATTTTCCAGCGCACCAATCAGGGTGAAGCCCTGCCCCTGGGCCGCCAGCGCCATGTCGCCGGACAACAGCATCAGACACACCACCAAAGAGATAAGCAGGGCCAAGGGGCCCATCAGGTTCATGACCCGGCCACGGCGGGCATCCGGCAACCCGAGATCTTCTCCCGCAGGCGTGCCTTTGGCCGGATCCCACAGTTGCCCCTGCGCCGCCCGCTGCTCGGCCACGGCCATGGCGCCGAGATCCAGATTGAACCAGAGCACGCACAGCAGCAGTGCCAGTGAAAACAAGGCGTAGAAATTCATCGGTATCATCTGCACAAACACCGACAGGGCACTGACGTCACCCATACCATGGGTCACCAACAGTCCCGCCAGCAGCGACATGATGTAGGCGCCCCAGGTGGAGATGGGCGACACCACACACACAGGTGCCGAGGTGGAGTCGATGCAGTAAGCCAGCTTTTCTCTGGAGATGCGGTATTGATCGGTCACCGGGCGGGCCACGTTGCCCACCAGCAGAGCGTTGAAGTAATCATCGATAAAGATGATGGCGCCCAAAAACACCGTCATCAGTTTGGCATCCCGGCCATGGCGGATGCGACCCCTGGCCCATTTGGCGAAGGCCCGGGTACCGCCGGAGACCGAGATCAGCGCCATCAGTATGCCCATGGTCAGCAGGAACCCGATGGTGTACAGGTTCCAACTGCTGAAACTGCCATCTTCCCATACCAGGGCCGATGTCCGCCGCGCCACCTCTGACACCATGGTGGTCACAGAGAAGTCCGCCAGCATCAGAATACCGGTGAGAATGCCCAGACCCAGTGACAACAACACTCGGCGACTGATGATTGCCAGGCCAATGGCCACGACAGGGGGTAGAATTGATAATGCCGATTCGGCGTAACTAACTAAAGCCATCGTTTTTTAATCTTATAGGTACGATGGAGGCTGCTGACGCGACGACAGGTCGCGGACGGGCCACAGGACATGACTCGTCTTCCTTCAGTAGCGCTCCACAGTAAATTTAATCCCCAAACTCCTTTTGGGATTTACTATGGCAGTGCCGCACCTGTTGAATGCGGCCCCAGCAAAGCGGGATGACGCCCGTTTCACTTCGGCATCGACTCCTTTCAACCAGGGTCATCGGGGGTCACCCTCGACTGGTTTACTGATAGGCGATGCGCCTCTACGTGTTGTCCGGGTGGACAACGTGTTTATCTAAGCATGCAGAGTAACCAAGGCAACCGCGGGAATCCAGACAATTGTGATAAAAATATCAACTTGGATTCAAAACCCTCTCCAAAAGACCAAAAAGACATCGTTGCCTTGACCGGGGTAGGTCGCCGCTACCGACATCGGTTAAAATGCGCCCATAAACTGCAAAAACTGTGATCCCGCTCTTATCTCTCGCTGGCAACGGCTCTATACTGTGCCCCCTTCAACGATTGCTCGAGTGCCGCTCCATGCCAACCCGCTTTACTCCGCTGTTTTCCCGTCCAACCGACTGGCTGTTCTGGCTGGTGGCGGGCCTGTGCCTGCTGCCCATCATCAGCTCGCCAGTCGCGCTGATTTTCGGCGTGGTGATGGCCAGTCTGGGGTGGATTCCGGACGGCCTGAAAACCGGTCCCCTGGCCAAAAAACTGCTGGCGGGTTCCATTGTGGCACTGGGATTCGGCATCCACCTGGAGCAGGCCATTGCGGCCAGTCAAGCCGGGCTGGGGATCATTGTGGTCTCGATTTTCGGTACCCTGATTCTGGGGTGGCTACTGACCCGGGCCCTGAAGCTGGAACACAAAACCGGCTACCTGATCTCCGCCGGCACCGCCATCTGTGGCGGCAGCGCCATCGCCGCGGTCGCCCCGGCCATCAACGCCAAAGATCAACACACCTCCATCGCCCTGGCCACGGTGTTTGTACTGAACTCGGTGGCCCTGTTCCTGTTCCCCGCCATTGGTCACCTGCTGAACATGAGCCAGGAACAGTTTGGGATATGGAGCGCCATCGCCATTCACGACACCTCGTCGGTGGTCGGTGCCGCCCAGGCCTACGGCGATCAGGCTTTGATGACCGCCACCACCCTGAAACTGGCCCGGGCCCTGTGGATCATTCCGGTGGCCTTTATCAGCGCCCTGCTGTTTCGCAGCAGCGAACGGCGCATTGCCGTGCCCGGGTTCATCCTGCTGTACTGCGTGGCCATCGCCATCGCCTACCTGCTGCCTCAGGGGGCGCCCCTGTATGAGTTGACGTTTCACTCCGGCAAGCGAGTGCTGGTATTGTGTCTGTTTCTGATCGGCTGTGGCATCTCTGCCAAACGTCTGAAAGAAGCCGGGCCCAAGCCCCTGCTGCTGGGAATCGGTCTGTGGCTGACCATCAGCTCGCTGTCACTCATCTACCTGTTGAGCCGCTGACGTTGCGGGGCGGCTTAACAGCAGCCCCAACGCCAACACAAAAGCGGCCAGTTCCAGAGTGGCTCTGACGGCGCCTTCGGTGGTCAGGGCCACCAGCACCATCAGTGGCAACAAAGCCAACAGCAATCCATTCCTCATCATCGCACTTCCTCTTAGATCGAATGCTAATCATCGGAATAAAAAGCACTTTCATCAAAAGCGTTTTCAACTAACCCATTCTCAATAAGACTAAGAAGCCAGGCTCCCGCAGTCACTGAAGCACCATCAGCGATAACAAACGGGCCCGGGGCAGAGGGAATTGAGGGGAAATCCACCACCAAGGCTTTACACAGCCCGCCGGGGTTTTTATAGTAGCCGCCTTCTGTCCGAAGCTGGGCCACAGCTGCGCCCGCGGTAGTTTTAAGGAATCCTCAATGATCAACGTATTTGGCCACAAGAGCCCTGATAGCGATTGCGTATGCTCCGCAGTCATCGCCACCCACTGGCTGGGCGCCCGTGGCAAGCAAGCCACCCCTTTCCGCCTGGGTGAAATCAGCCGTGAAACCCAGTTCATCTTCGATTTCGCCGGCGTGGAGGTTCCACCACTGCTGGAGAAACCACTGAAAGGCGAGCAGGTGTACCTGGTCGACTACAGTGAAGCGGAGCAAGCCCCGGACGACATCAATGACGCCGACCTGGTGGGTATTGTCGACCATCACCGTCTGGGTACCCTCACCAGCGCCGCACCGCTGGAGGCCTGGCTGATGCCTCTGGGTTCCTCCGCATCGGTGCTGTTTGAGTTGTGTGGCATTCACAAGGTTGAGATTCCTCAGCCCATGGCCCGCCTGATGATTGGTGCCCTGCTGTCCGACACCGTCGGCCTGAAGTCGCCCACCACCACCGAGCGTGACGCCGAGATCGTCGAGCTGCTGGCCCCGCTGGCCGGTATCGAAGTCGAGCCCTTCCTGGCGGATCTGCTGGCGGCCAAAACCAACGTTGAAGGCCTGAGCACCGAAGCCCTGCTGGACAAAGACGTTAAAGGCTACGAGATTGCCGGCAAGTCCACCAACCTGGGCCAGCTGGAACTGGCAGATTACGGCCAGGTTGAGCACGAGCTGGCCAACCTGCAGGCATTGATGGATCAGCGTGTGGCCGAAAAAGGCCTGGATCTGATTGCCCTGATGCTGACCAATATCCGCACCGAAGAAACCACTCTGATGGTTGCCGGCCCACTGGCCGACACCATTACAGCTGCCAACAACGGCAGTCTGGTATTCGAAGGCTTCCTGAGCCGCAAGAAGCAGATGCTGCCCTGGGTCACTCAGGTTCTGGCGGGCTAAGCCGCCCGGGTGTCACCAGAAAAAAACCGGCCCATGGCCGGTTTTTTTTGCGTCTCTGTCAGTCACCGCTGAGGGTGAAGGTCTGGTAATCGTAGTGCCCGTCCGGCAACACCGTTGCCAGCCCGTATTCACCGTTGGTCAGCAGGGTATAGACAGCCGGGTCGCCCAACTTCACCTTCTGCGGGGTATTGAGGCTCCACTCGTGCTGAATCTCCTCGAGCCGCCCCGAATGGCTCTGGCCTCCCAGCAACGAGGTCAGTGCCCAATAGGTGTACTCGGTCACCATGCAGCTGTAGTCGCAGCTGTCATCGTCGTAGGTATACCAGGCACCGACCGGGTAACTGGCCGGAATCGACTCAAAGCGACCGCCTCGGGCCTGATCCATGGCATCGGCAATCTGCGATTCCGCCATCTCACCGAAGATCTGCGGGTACACCGAGGCATAGCCTTCGTGGGTGATGAGGTGCAACACCTCCTCCAGGGTGGCGTCAAACTGCCCCGGTGTCGATCCCTGAGGGTGCACCTCAGAGCCGTACAGATCCTGCAGCGCGCCCCGATGACCCAGTCCGGCGCCGACCGTCTCGAGATCGGCTTCCGTCGGTACCATGATCAGGGTGGCCTGTTTTTTCACCAACTCGTCCACCACCGCCTGGTTGTCCGCCAGACCGTTTTCATCATTGTCCAGGTACTGCGCCATCACATTGGCCGCATGCAGCACCTTGGCCTTGTCGGTGTTGCTGGTGGCCCGAATACTGACCCCAAACACACTGGTGTGCAGGGGGAACGCCTTCTCCAGGGCGCGGTTGCCGTTATCCGGAGCCGGTGTGGTGGTGGTTGAGCCACCGCTGCTGCCATTGCATCCACTCAGTGCCAGTAGTGCCAGGGCGGTCAACACTGCCCAAGGTTGTGCGCTCATGGCGCCTCCTGTTGTGCCTGTAAATAAACGAAGTGTTATCGACAGTATCCCAGCCCCCGGATTTCATAGGGGTAAGGCCCGGCAAGCGAACGTAAGCCATTGTAAGTCGCCCTACCACGACGCGGCCAACCATTGGCTATGCTAACAGCACCCCTTGTCGCCGCCACAGGAGCCTTCATGCCCATTCGAACCACCTCGACCAAAGCTGGCACTCACCAGGCACTGATCAACACCTCGTTTGAAAGCCGGGTGATCTCCTGGCTAATGCAGGATGGCTGGCAGGTATTTACTCCGGTACTGGACAATGGCCACGCCACCGACATCCTGATCTCGGACGGGCCACACTTTCACCGAATTCAGGTGAAAACCGCCGAAGCCAAGGGCGATGATCATATGGTTGAAAATCGCTGGAAGGAGAGTCACGTCAATGTGGTGGTGTATTTTGCCCGCAACTCCAACTGGGGCTATGTGATGCCGGCTTTCGACGAACCCAGACGACCGATGAATCACCCTCAACACCAAAAATTTGAGCAAGGTAAGAACGCCTTCCTCAAGGCGTTCCACAAACTCTGATGCCACAAAACCGCGGTGACCCAGCAAAACCGACACCAGTCTGCCACCGCGGCGGAGCGATGATGTCATAACCAGTTTCGGATAGTTATTTGCCATTTTTGACTATTTATTATTCTTCATTGGGTGGTATGTTTAAAGGTTCCACTAGTAGAAACAGGAAGTAATAGCATGAAGCTGGAGTCCCTTGCCCTGCACCACGGCTATGAATCTGAAGCCACCACCAAGGCGGCGGCGGTGCCGATCTATCAGACCACCTCCTACACCTTTGACGACACTCAGCACGGGGCCGACCTGTTTGACCTTAAGGTCGCCGGCAACATCTACACCCGCATCATGAACCCGACCACCGCAGTGCTGGAGCAGCGTGTGGCGGCCATGGAGGGAGGCATTGGCGCCCTGGCGCTGGCGTCGGGCATGGCGGCCATCACTTACGCCATTCAATGCCTGTGCGAAGTGGGGTCCAACATCGTCAGCACCAGCCAGCTGTACGGTGGTACCTACAACCTGTTTGCCCACACCTTGCCTAAACAGGGGATTGAAACGCGGATGGTATCGGCGGACGACTTCGACGGCTTTGAGGCCGCCATCGATGCCAACACCAAAGCGATTTTTTGCGAGTCCATCGGCAACCCCGCCGGGAATGTGGTTGACCTGAAAAAGCTGGCAGAGATTGCCAACCGCCACGGTGTCCCGCTGATTGTCGACAACACCGTCGCCACCCCGTTCCTGTGCCGCCCCTTTGAACTGGGTGCCCACATTGTGATCCACTCACTGACCAAATACATCGGCGGCCACGGCACTGCGGTGGGGGGCATCATTGTCGACTCAGGCAAGTTTGACTGGGTGGCCAACAAAGCCCGTTTCCCGATTCTTAATGAACCGGATCCCTCCTACCACGGCGTGGTGTACACCGAGGCCCTGGGTGACGCGGCCTTTATCGGCCGTTGCCGGGTGGTACCGCTGCGCAATACCGGCGCCGCCCTCTCCCCCCATAACGCCTTTCTGATTCTGCAGGGACTGGAAACCCTGGGGCTGAGAATGGAACGCCACTGCAAGAATGCCGAAAAGCTGGCGGCCTATCTGACCGATCACTTCAAGGTAAACTGGGTCAACTACGCCGCCCTGCCCAACAGCCCCTATTTCGAAACCTGCAAGAGCATCTGTGGCGGCAAGGCCTCGGGCATTTTGAGCTTTGGTATTAAAGGCGGACGCCAGGCGGGCGCCCAGTTTATCGATGCCCTGAAGATGATCCTGAGGCTGGTGAACATCGGCGACGCCAAATCCCTGGCCTGCCACCCGGCCACCACCACTCACCGGCAACTGAACCCGCAGGAGCTGGCGGCCGCCGGCGTCAGCGAGGATCTGATACGCATCTCCGTGGGCATCGAGAACATCGACGACATCATCGCCGACGTCAGCCAGGCACTGGATGCGGTGGAGTCATAACCCGCCCCAGCCCGCTCCTTCAACGGAGCGGGCTAGAGCCGGCGTACCGACGGATGGCGGAGACTGGCTCGTTCATGAAACACGTCATCCAGATAGCGCCGCAGTTCCGCTTCGGTCAACTGCGGCGGAATCACCACCTCGTACACCCGTGCCCGGACGCCACAGTCGGCGTCGCGAAACAGTAGCCACTCATCGTCCTGCCTGAGCACCGACATTCGAATTCCAAACACATCAAATCTGAGCACGGCATTCTCCCACTGTGGATACAACATCAGTATCGGACAGTGACGGTACGACAGACAATAAAAAGGGGCCATTCGGCCCCTTATCATCGTTCCCCCGTTACAGGTGGTACTTCACGATGAACGAGTAGGTGTTTTGATCGATGCCATCGACACCGTATTTGTTCTGCCAGTAATCGTACTCGATGCCCACCAGCAGGGTGTTGGATTTGGCTTCACCAAACAGGGACCGGCCCAGGTCGTACTTGATCTGTGGGTTGAAATGCAGATTCTCTTCGTAACCATCATTGTCGGCGGCCACCACCCAATCGATGAAACCGTCGACGACCAGGTTCGCGTCACCAACAGGAATGTCGACCCGGAACACCGGCGTCAACTGCCAGCCGTCGCTGATATTGCCATCGCTGATGGCATCACGCTTATAGGCATTCAGCTGGAAATAGGTGAACCCAGGCAGGGCCAGGTCGGCACCGACACCATACAGGAAACTCTCAACCGGGCCTTTGCCGGTTTCGTAGGTCAGTGCCAGAGACAGATCGGTCACCGGTCCCATGCCCAGATCCGTCCCCAGCATCTTGCCAAAGCTGAAGCGGGGCGAGATCTCGCCGTATGAGGCCGACTCACTGGTGCCATTGAACTCGATGAAATCGTAAAACGCGAACCAGTCACCGTAACTCCAACCACCGGCAGTTTCCAGGGTCAGGGTAGTCTGGCGATGGGAAGGGGCCAGATCATAGTCTTCGCCGTGCAGCAGGGTGGCACTGGCGTCCCACCATTGAATGGGGCTTTCGGCGTACGCAGACATGGACGCCAGCAAAGCCAGCGCCAGGGTGGTTTTCTTCATTGTAGGGTCTACCTTGTTATTGCCGCCGGCCATCATGGGCACCGCGGTCTCATTATTGTTGGCTGTACAGAGCCGCCGCCGATGGCTCGGAGGGCGCATCAGGACGGCAGTAAAACCCGCGCAATATAGAGAAGATCTCCCCCGGACACAAAAAGTTTCACAAAGTCGCAGTAAAGAGTGTCAGCCGGCGCCAATTCTGGCCATTTCTGCGGCCAGGATCCCATTGCGCCATTACCTTTTATTAACACCAGTCAGGAGGGGACACTAAGCCTGTTGAATCCACCCCAGTCCGAATGATGGTGAAGACAGGGCCACGATCACTCCGACTATTCGGAGTCATTAGGCTAAGCCTGGGCATTGATGACAGGGCAACAATAAGTTGAATATGGCTAAAAGAGTGATGGAATCCCTATAGACAGATCGAGGGATAAAACTAATGCCAAATATTTCGAGCCTAAATAATACTGAATGAAGCCTGAATACAATGGCAATTCGCGAGCAATATTACCCCAACTAAAATCTCGATTTAGCCAAACTTTTCATTGACAAAAAAAAGCTTCCGTGAGCAATCAAATCAGTTTGCCGATTCCTTGGGGGGAAACATAAGATGATGATAATTAAGAGTATTTAATCAATCAAATATCAAGTTGCGGAATCTGGCTGAGATTTTCAGTGATAATCAAGTCTGAATCTTTTAACTATTCAACAAAACCGCAACAGTGATGAATTTATCAAGGATGGCTATTTTATTCGTTTACACTTTTCCTGTTCTTCGCACCTTGTTTCAGCCCCATTGAATATGAGATAAATGCACTATTATCAAAATCTTTCCAATTTTTGTGCCCATTGCTGTGCTTTGGGCGCAGAGTACACCGTTCTGTTTAGGAGTCCTGATGCGGCAAACGCTGAAAATGGCTGCAGTTATCTCTGCAGCATTATGGGTAACGGCTTGTAACTCAGAGGGCAACGGCCCTCAAGGCCCAGCTGGCCCGCGCACCACCGAAGTTAATGTCTTTACCGTCGAGCCGCAGTCCCAGGAGATCACCGTTGAACTGCCTGGACGTACGCGCGCATTTATGAAAGCAGAGGTTCGTCCCCAGGTCAGTGGCGTCATTGAAGCCCGCAGCTTTACCGAAGGCGGCAATGTCACGGCCGGTCAGTCTCTGTATCAGATCGACGCAGCCCCTTATCAAGCGGCACTGATCAGCGCCAAGGCGGATCTGGAGCGAGCCAAGGCCAACGAAATCTCCACCCGGGCCACCGCCGAGCGCTATCGCGAGCTGATCGGCTCCAACTCCATCAGCAAGCAGGACTTCGACCTGGCTGAAGCCGCCCACCTGGAAGCCAAGGCCAGCGTCGAGATGGCCAAAGCCGCCATCAACCAAGCTGAAATCAACCTGGCCTACACCAAGGTAGAAGCACCGATCTCTGGCCATATCAGCCGTTCCGATGTCACTCCGGGGGCGCTGGTCACCGCCAACCAATCCCAGGCGCTGGCCCAGATCTCCCAGCTGGATCCGATCAACATCGACATCGTTCAATCCAGCACCGAGATGTTGAAATTGAAGTCCCAGTTGGCGTCCGGTGCCCTGCAGCAATCCGAGACCACCCTGGTGACCCTGATTCTCGAGGACGGCAGCGAATACCAGCATCCAGGCAGCCTGAAGTTTGCCGAAGTCACCGTCGACGAGGGCACCGGTTCGGTGACCATGCGGGCAGAATTCCCCAATCCGGACGGCATCCTGCTGCCCGGCATGTTTGTCCGAACCCGCATGACCGTAGGAACCGATCCCAACGCCATCCTGGTTCCGCAGAAGGCCGTCAGCCGTACCCCAAGGGGTGAAGGGCGGGCCATGGTGGTCACCGCCGACAACAAGGTCGAAGCCCGCAATGTGGTCACCGCCCAGGCGATCGATCATCAATGGCGCATCCTCGCTGGCCTGCAGGCCGGCGACAAGGTGATCACCGAAGGGTTGCAACGTGTTCGTCCCGGTGCCTCGGTGACGATTCAGGAAATCACTGCTCACGCAGCTAACTAACGGGAACGATACATGGCTCGTTTTTTCATCGATCGCCCCATTTTTGCCTGGGTGATCGCCATCATCGTGATGCTGGCGGGTGCGCTGGCTATCACCACGTTGCCGGTGTCTCAGTACCCCAGCATTGCGCCACCGACCATTGAGATCAATGCCACCTACCCGGGTGCCTCGGCCAAGACGGTGGAAGACACGGTTACCCAGGTGATCGAGCAGCGGATGACCGGTCTGGATCATCTGCGCTACATCGCCTCCCAGAGCGACAGCTTTGGTAACGCCACCATTACCCTGACCTTTAACGCCGAAGCCGATGCCGACATCGCTCAGGTGCAGGTTCAGAACAAGTTGCAACTGGCTATGCCGTTGCTGCCCCAGGAGGTTCAGGCCCAGGGCATCAGCGTCAACAAAACCAGCAGTGGCTTCCTGATGGTTCTGGGCTTCGTGTCCCAGGATGGCTCCATGAATAAGGCGGACATCGCCGACTACGTGGCCGCCAACATTCAGGATCCCATGAGCCGGGTGGCCGGAGTGGGCGACATCACCCTGTTTGGGGCCCAGTACGCCATGCGCATCTGGCTGGATCCGCTGAAGCTGAACCAGTTCAGCCTCTCCACCAATGACGTGGTCGCCGCCATCCGTGAGCAGAATGCTCAGGTCTCCGCCGGTCAGTTGGGGGGGACTCCCTCTGTACAAGGCCAGCAGCTCAACGCCACAGTGTCGGCTCAGTCCCGTCTGCAGACGCCACAAGAGTTCCGCGACATCGTGCTGAAGTCCGACTCCAGCGGCGCCAAGGTGTTCCTGGGTGACGTTGCCCGGGTGGAAGTGGGCGCCGAAAGCTATTCGGTGACCTCGTTCTACAACGGTCAGCCTGCCTCCGGCCTGGCGATTCAACTGGCCACCGGTGCCAACGCGCTGGACACCGCCGAGCGGGTCATGAACCAGATCGAGGAGATGAAGCCGTTCTTCCCCCAGGGGCTGGACGTGGTGCTGCCGTTTGATACCACCCCATTCGTCGGCAAGTCCATCGAAGGCGTAGTGCACACCCTGCTGGAAGCGATTGTCCTGGTCTTTTTGATCATGTACCTGTTCCTGCAGAACTTCCGCGCTACCCTGATTCCTATGATCGCGGTACCCGTGGTACTGCTTGGCACCTTCGGCATTCTGGCCGCCACCGGTTTCTCCATCAACACCCTGACCATGTTTGCCATGGTGCTGGCCATCGGCTTGCTGGTGGATGATGCCATCGTGGTGGTGGAAAACGTCGAACGGGTGATGTCCGAGGAGGGCTGCAGCCCGCTGGAAGCCACCCGAAAATCCATGGATCAGATCACCGGCGCCCTGGTGGGCATCGGCCTGACCCTGTCGGCCGTATTTGTGCCCATGGCCTTCATGTCCGGTTCCACCGGTGTGATCTACCGTCAGTTCTCCATCACCATCGTCTCCGCCATGGCGCTGTCGGTGCTGGTGGCCATCATCCTGACGCCGGCCCTGTGCGCCACCATGCTCAAACCGGTCAAGAAGGGCCATGCTTATACCGACAAAGGCTTCTTTGGCTGGTTTAACCGCACTTTTGATCGCTGGACCAATCGCTACGAGGGCACCGTCGGTGGCATTCTGAAACGAACCGGCCGGGTGTTTTTCATCTACCTGGCCCTGGTGGTTGCCACCGCCTGGGTCTTCATGCGCATGCCCACCGCCTTCCTGCCCGATGAAGATCAGGGGGTGATGTTTGTGCAGGCGATTCTGCCACCGAACTCCACCCAGGAAAGCACCCTGCACGTACTGGAGAAGGTCGAAGACTACCTGCTGGAGCAGGAGGGGGACTCGGTAGAATCGGTGTTTACCGTATCCGGCTTCTCCTTTGCCGGTATGGGTCAGAACATGGGTCTGGCGTTCGTGAACATGAAGCCTTGGGATGAGCGCACCGCCGCCGGCACCGATGTGCAGTCGGTCGCCGGCCGGGCCATGGGCGCCTTCTCGCAGATCAAGGAGGCGATGGTGTTTGCCTTCGTGCCTCCGGCGGTACTGGAACTGGGCACCGCCAACGGCTTTGATCTCTACCTGCAGGATAAAAACGGTCAGGGACACGAGGCCCTGATGGCCGCCCGCAACCAGTTGCTGGGTCTGGCGGCGCAAAACCCCAACCTGGTGGGCGTACGGCCCAATGGTCAGGAAGACGCACCCCAGTACCAGCTGCACATTGACCATGGCAAACTGCGGGCGCTGAGCCTGAACATCAACGACGTCAATGCCTCCCTGGCCACCGCCTGGGGCAGCTCCTACGTCAACGATTTCATCGACCGCGGCCGGGTAAAGAAGGTGTTTGTTCAGGGTGAACCGGAATACCGGATGCAGCCGGATGACCTCAATGCCTGGTACGTGCGCAACAGCCAGGGTGAGATGGTGCCCTTCTCCGCCTTTGCCACCGGCAGCTGGGAGTACGGCTCCCCCCGCCTGGAACGCTTTGGCGGTCTGCCGGCGCTGAACATTCAGGGTGCCACCGCGCCCGGCTTCAGTACCGGTGCGGCCATGGACATCATGGAAGACCTGGCCAAGCAGTTGCCTCCGGGCTTCGGCATCGAGTGGAACGGCCTCTCCTATGAAGAGCGCTTGTCCGGCAACCAGGCTCCGGCCCTGTATGCCCTGTCGATTCTGGTGGTGTTCCTGGTTCTGGCGGCACTGTACGAAAGCTGGTCGGTGCCCTTTGCGGTGATTCTGGTGGTGCCCCTGGGCGTTATCGGTGCCCTGCTGGCGACCTATGGCCGTGGCCTGTCCAACGACGTCTTCTTCCAGGTAGGGCTGCTGACCACCGTTGGCCTGGCCACCAAGAACGCCATTCTGATTGTGGAGTTTGCCAAGGAATACTATGAGAAAGGCGCCGGCCTGATTGAGGCCACCTTGCACGCGGTGCGGGTGCGTCTGCGTCCGATTCTGATGACCTCCCTGGCCTTTGGCCTGGGTGTGGTGCCGCTGGCCATCAGTACCGGCGTTGGCTCCGGGGCTCAAAACGCCATCGGTACCGGGGTACTGGGCGGCATGATGAGCTCCACCTTCCTGGGGATCTTCTTTATTCCGCTGTTCTTCGTCATCGTTGAGCGCCTGTTCAGCAAGCGAGAACGCCAGGCCAAGCACGCCATCGGTGAGGCAAAAACCGAGTCAGAGGTCTGACACTGACCAGCGACAACAAAAAGCCCGGCATGAATGCCGGGCTTTTTTATGAACAGGTTGCACTGGACGCTCAGGCGACCTGAGCCTCCAGTTGGGCCACCAACTCCGGCTGCAGCTGCAACTGGCTGGCCAGCTCCTTCAGATAGGTCTGCTCCATGAAGTTCTGTTCATCTACCATCAACACTGAAGCGAGGTACACCTCGGACGCTTCCTGGGGGGAGCTTACGCCACGGGCAATCTCGGCTGGGTCTAGCGGTTTATCCAACTCCTGCTGCACAAAAGCCGTGACTTCGGCGCTGGCCCCCATGGCCTGTACCGCCTGAAAAATGCGCCTTTTTTCATCATCATCCACATGACCGTCGGACTTGGCCGCGGCGATCATCGCCTTAAGCACCACCATGGAGTGCTGCTCCGTTTGCGGCGGCAATGCCGGAGCAGGCTGAGTCTGAGCCGGAGTCGCCGGAGGGGCCGCGGCAGACTGGGGCTGCGCCTGCTGGTTGGACTGCCAGTCGTTGAAAACCTTAAAAGCCAACCCTCCTAACGCCGCCGCACCACCCAGTTTGGCGGCCTTTTTCCCCATCTTGCGACCCTTTTTCGTTCCCACCAGCATGGTCAGCAGACTGCCGCCCACGGCACCTCCGATGGCCCCCTTGGTCATGTCCGACATGCCGTTGCCACCGCTTGAGTTGGCCGGTCCCATGCTGGTTTTCGCCTGTCGGGCCAGATCGCCGCCAGACGCCATCACCTGATTCAGTAGCCCTTTGAAATCCATTCTGTTCTCCTGATTTTACTCACCTGTGGCATTAGAGCCTGCCGGGTCGATAAAGGTTCACCGGTTCCGGCCTGTCCGCTACGCCGTCACGGAGCCTTAACGTGTCCGGAGGCGGTTCACACTTTTTCATCACAACCACAACAAAAGGATCATCAAAAATGCCACATTTGTGATCCAGGTGGGGTTTTGTCCATACCCAAGCGAAAAAGAATGGGTCACTATGTCGGACAGACTCCGGCAGCGACTGGAGTGTCTGTGCCGGCTCAGCCCGAAGCGCCCACAGGCTTCAGCCCACCCGTTACCACAAACGAGACAGCATGCGAATTTTACTGTTGGTCACCGCTTTTAATGGCCTATCACAACGAATCCATCAACAGCTTAGCCTCGATGGGCACTGCGTCAGCGTGGTGTTTGCAGCCAACGAACGAGAGCTTCGACGCACCCTGAACCACTTTGAGCCGGAACTGATCCTTTGCCCGTTCCTGAAACACCGGATTGCCGATGACATCTGGCACAAGTACCTGTGCATCATTATTCATCCCGGCATTACCGGCGACCGGGGCCCCTCGTCACTGGACTGGGCCATACTGGAACGGCAACCGGACTGGGGGGTCACCGCCCTGCAGGCGGATCAGGAGATGGACGCCGGTGACATCTGGGGTAGCCGGCCCTTTCCCATGCGCCCGGCGCCCAAAGCCAGCCTCTACCGTCAGGAGGTCAGTACCGCCGCGGCCCGACTGGTGACCGAGTTGATGCATCACCTGCGCCAGGGAGGATTCTCGCCCCGACCGCTGAATTATGCCGACCCCGGCGTCAAGGGCGAGCTGAAGCCCCTGATCAAACAACCCCAGCGACGCATCGACTGGCTCGAAGACGACACCGACACCGTACTGCGAAAAATCCACGCCGCCGACAGCGCGCCCGGGGTGCTGGATGAGTTCTGCGGCCTGGCGGTGCACCTGTTCGGGGCCCATCGCGAAACCCGGCTCACCGGCGTACAGCCCAAATCGATCCTCGCCACCCGCCATGGTGCCATCTGTGTGGCCACCAAAGACGGCGCCATCTGGATCAGTCACCTGAAACGGCAAAAAACCGACGATGACCGCTACATCAAGCTGCCCGCCACCTGGGTACTGGGTTCGCACCTGCCCGAAGTGCCCGAGGCCGAACTGCCGCTGCTACCGGACTACGACCCGGACCGTTTCAGCGAAATCAGCTACCGCCAGCAGGGGGACGTGGGCTACCTGTGGTTCAATTTTCACAACGGTGCCATGGGCACCGAGCAGTGCCAACGGCTGCTGAAGGCCTATCAGCAGGCCTGCCAGCGGGACACCCGGGTTCTGGTACTGATGGGTGGCGACGACTTCTGGAGCAACGGCATTCACCTCAACCACATTGAAGCCGCTGCCGATCCGGCGGTCGAGTCGTGGCAGAACATCAACGCCATCAACGACGTGGTCGAGGCGATTCTTCTCACCGACGACAAGCTGACCCTAGCCGCCCTGGGCAATAATGCCGGAGCCGGCGGCGCGATGATGGCCCTGGCCTGCGATACCGTAGTGGCCCGGGACGGGGTGGTGCTCAACCCCCATTATCAGTCGATGGGGCTGTATGGCTCGGAATACTGGACCTACACGCTGCCCAAGCGGGTGGGCGAAGCGATGGCCCAACAACTGACGCAGGCCTGCCTGCCGGTGGGCAGTACCCAGGCCCTTCAGCTGGGGTTGGTGGATGAGGTATTGGCAGGATCACCGGCCGAGTTTCACCGGCAACTGAGCGATTACACGACCACGATGGCGGCGTCGGAGCAGTACCAGGCCAGGTTACAGGCCAAACGCCACACCCGCAGCCTGGATGAACAACAGCAACCCCTGGCCGAATTCCGGCGTCAGGAGCTGGAGCAGATGCATCAGTGCTTCCATGGGTTCTTGAGCGACTATCATCGCCTGCGCTATGGCTTTGTCTATAAGATGTGTCCCCGGGTCACCCCGCCGAGGTTAGTCCACCCGCTCGCCCGCAAGCAGCCGAGCACGTCGGTTCGCAGCCGCTGACGAGATTCCGGTGGGCAACAGCAAGGTGCTCGTGGCATGGCCGCTTCCTTCGAGGAGTTGGCCGTTGTTTCTGCCCCGTTTCCCGGCTCTGTGCAGCGGCCTGCATGCCGGCGCGAGGCTGGCTGCAGCGCAGTGGCACACCGCAGCGGACGCCCCTTTAGGTTAACGGGCCAGTGATGCCAGGTAGTGGTCGACTTTAGCCTTGGGGGTTTTGGCCAGCTTCTGCAGCTGGGAAAAATGGAGCCCCGCCAGCCGATGTTGCTGCTGCATCTCGTTGACCATCATCACCCACAACCGGGCGGTCATTTCGGAGTCAGCCAAGGCGCGGTGAAACACCCCGTCGTTCTCGATCTGTCGATAGGCCACCAGCGAGCCGAGCTTGTGGTTCGGCGCCTGCGGATACCAGCGCCGGGCGATCAGCATGGAGCAGGCGAATCCGCCCTGGTAATCCCGGCCGATGGCCGCCAGTTCGGCATCAAGAAAGCGCTGGTCAAACGAGGCATTGTGGGCCACCAGGTTGGCCCCGGCGATAAAGTCGGCAAACTGGTCCATCACTTCACCACAGCCCGGTGCACCGGAAAGCATGGCGTTGCTGATGCCGGTGTAACTCTCGATAAAGCCACTGACCCGAAACCCCGGATTCATCAGTTGCTGAAACCGATCCACCACCTGGCCCTGATGCAACTTAACGGCCCCGATCTCGATGGCCCGATCGCCCTGCCCCGGAGACAATCCAGTGGTCTCGAAATCCAGCACCACCACGGAATCGGCAGATTCAGCCGTACCCATACACACCCATCCAATCAACATCGTTAAAGGCGGTCAGGATACCGGAGCCAGCCACTCGATCCCAGCTCTTCTGATCTTGATGCCGGTACCACGTCCCGCTGACCGAATACAGAGGCTGATCTTATCCAGGCTCTTGAGATAGAATCGGGATACTCAAGGGACACACGGTGTCCCCGCCCTGACGATCACGAGGCCCAAATGAATCAAGGACGAACCCTGACCCCGGATGAACTCAAGGCCCGGGCAATCCGCTTCTACGCGCGTTACGGCAAGGATATGGAGCAGATCAGCGACCTGCTCAACATCCGCCTCAGCCAGTTGGCCCAAGCCTACACCCTGGAAAACACCCTGCCCCAGGAGGCGATCACCATCACCACCCGAGTAAAGAGCCTGGGCAGTTTCCTGAAGAAGCTGGAGAGACGAGGTTGGCCGCAGTTCTACTATCCCACAGAGGTGATCAAGGATCTCATTGGCGCCCGGGTGGTGTGCTGGTTTGTCGATGACTGCCGCGGCATGCAACAGTTTATCAACGGCTCCAAACACCTGACGATCCACAATGAGGTCGAGGACTACATCGACCAACCCAAGACCTCCGGCTATCGCTCCATCCACCTGCTGGCGGATGTAGGTTACGACCAGGTGCAGCGGAAAGGGCGGGAGGTAGAGATACAGGATGGCAGTATGGTGTGCGAAATTCAGCTCCGTACCATGTTGCAGGACGCCTGGGGGCAAATCACCCACGAGTTTCACTACAAGGCGAAGACCGCCGGGGTAAACAACCAGTTCTATGAACGGATTCTGTCTGAAATCGCCAGTCGCCTGAGCAACGAAGACAACTCCCTGCTGACCCTCAGGGACGCCTACCAGGATCTGGCCGACGAGCAGCTGAAACATCCCCCCCACGAGGGGATCAAGGGCACAGAGTAGTCCTTTAGGAGCCAATCCTCCTCACCTGGCTTCGGGCCTGCGCCGGAGCTAACTCGCCCGGCATCGGTACGAAACCGCCGTGGCGGTAACAGGCCGGGAAACAGCGGTTCGTTAAGCTCCATGCGTCCATGTCGGGGGAGGACATAAAGCAGTTTAACCGTAGCATTGAGACTTATGTGGCCCCCCCTAAGGGGATCATCGATGCCAGGGTATCAGCGGTGGTATGGGCAAGGGGGAGCGTGGCAATCCTTGATAAGGGTAACGGCGCCGAGGATACCAGCCCCCGGCGCCAAAGATACGGCTCGCTAGTCTATCCGGGGCAGCGGCAGCAGGGGAACCCCTTGCTGCTGCAGCCGCTGATGCAGCTGTTCCATCCGGGCCTGTGAGGTCGCCGCCATCTGCTGTCCCCGCTCGCCGACACCGTGGTGCTGAAAGCGGTTCAGCCGCAGCGGTGCCCCAGACTCTAACGAGCGCCACAACGCCAACAGTGCCTGCACCTCCGCTTCGCCATCGTTGACACCCTCGATCACCAGCCAACGCAACTCCGTCAGCTTGTCGGCCCTTGCCAGCAGGGCGGCAGATTCCAGTACCTGTCGATTACTGCGACCGGTCAGGCGGCGGTGCAGAGACTCATCCAGTGCCTTGATGTCCAGCATCACCCCGTCACAACGCTGCAGCAGAGCCGGCCAGTGGCGGGCGGCCAACAGGCCATTGGAGTCAAGCAACCGTCCCAAACGGGCGGTACGCGGGTCCTGCGCCAATGCATCGCAGAGGCGGCCAATAAAGCCATGCTGCAGGGTGGCCTCGCCGCCGGAAAAGGTGACCCCATCAAGCAGCGGCGCACGGTCGGCAATCAACTGCACCAGCTGTTCGGGAGTGTAGGCCACCGCACTGGGGTTGCCGCCCCGAGGGCAGTGGGGCAGGCACTGATCACAGCGTAGGCAGCGCCCGGCGTCACAACGCATACGCTTGCGCTGGCCGACACCTCGCACCAGTTCAAGGGCACCGTTGGGGCAATGGGCCACGCAGTCGCCGCAGTGGTTGCACAGGCCGATGGTCTGTGGGTTATGACAACCGATGCAGTCCATGTTGCAGCCCTGGAAGAACAGCACCATGCGGCTGCCGGGGCCGTCGACACAGCTGAAATCCAGTACCCTGCTCAGCAGGGCCGTCGCCGGTTTCGGCTGCGGGGCCGCGATCATCGGTGCCAGCGCGGTTATTTCCACAGTGCCGCCGGGTGCTGTTCGTGGCTGATCACCCGGGCCTGGCGCTCGAGAATCCCCACCACATCCACGGCCTCCGCGCCCAGGCAGGTGGAGTGGTGCCGTTCCGCCTGTTGACGGAACTTGTCGATGTCGGATTTCTTCACCATAAAGCCGGTGACCCGCACCAGATCGTTATCACTGAGGTTGGCGGTAAACATTCTCAGCCCCAGCTCCAGCCCCCCTTTCACTAGCCGGGTCAGAGCGGCTGGATTATGACGAATGGTGGGGTCGATGGCGAAGATATCGCTGATGCCGCCATCGAAATAACGGTGCATGGGGGCGCACAGCTTAATGTGGCTCAGGGTGTCGGGCTCGCTGCCTACCGGAATTCGGGTGCCGGCGGTTTCATCGGCATCGCAGGAGATGCCGGACTGGGAGTGGTACACCAGTTTGCCATCGGCGCAGTGGATCATGTCGATGGCATCCACCTGCAACTGATAGGCCGCCACAATGCGCTGACCCAACTCGGTGGCCTCGGCATCCAGTCCATAGCGCCCGGCCTTGCCTTGATGATCCATCAGCTGATTCACCAGTTCCGCCAGGCCGTAGATGCCAAACATGGCGGTAAAGCGATCCAGCCGCACCACCCCCTCCTGACACAGAAAGTGGGACTGGAAGAAATTGGACTCCTCCACCAGAAAACGGATTCGATGGGTCATGGCATCGGCCATCTGCCCGGCACACTCGGGCACCACCCGGCTGAGGTAATCCTCGACACTGCCGTCGCAACGGTCGAAGGAGGCGCGCAGGTTCAATCGCATCAGGGTGTGGGACCCGCCGCCGATGGGCAGGGAGTTGTAGCAGCTCACCACCCCGTAGTCATCGTCAAAATCGGCAGCGATAACCGGGTGATTGGCGATGTGAGGCTTGTTGCAAGCGATGATGTTGTCCACCACCTGCTGCAACAGATCATCCGGCGTACACTCGGGATCGTAGCGGAAGGTCAGGTTGGGCACCGACTGTTTGAGGCTGGCGTCCACCTTGAGGATGGCCCGTGCCACCCGGCTGTCCTCGGGGCCGATATTGGCGTGCACAAAAGAATCGGGCAAGGTGCGGTCGATCATCTGCCAGAACAGGCTCAACTTTTTCTCTAACTGGGCATCCGTCAGGCCCGCATCCACAAAGGGTTCCAGTAATCGGTCCAGCTGTCCCAGGAACACCGGGTAGCTGGTGACGGAGGGCACGTGTTGGTACAGGATGGACAGAAAATTGATCGCCTCGTCCAGATCCTGAGGCGGCGCCAGTTCGAGGAACTCACTCCCCTGCTGCAGCGCCAAGGCATAATCGGGCAGGACGTAGCGGGGTTTATAGGGGGCCGCACTCTCAAACATGTCATGAAACACCCCCTGCTCCAGGCCTTGCTGAACCTCGGCCGAAAATGCCGGTTCAGGCAGCATCGACTCCGCCAGTTGCGACAGTGCCAACTGCTTCTGACTCTGGGTCAGATTGGGTTGACGAATGAGGGAGAGCGCTTGCTGCTGAAACTGTTGGAGTTGCACCATGATAGAACCACTGCTTGTTGATTGGGGCTGGATGGGGGTTCCGTTGGCACCCGGACGATAGCGCCAACGTTTTCTAGCAGCATTCTGACCGTTTTCCCATGGGATTAAGAGTGCTCAGGTCACAAAGCCTGCACCGGGCTAGGCCTTTCTTTTACTGGTCGACGAACGCGCAGAGCTCTTGCCCCGGGCGCCCCGGGCAGCGGCAGGTTTGCGCTTTCTTCGAGGCTTGGGCGCCTGCACCCCCCGCAATGACTCAGGCACGTGTTGACGCGCCTGGTCAACCAACCCCTGCAGTTGCTGCTGCAGCGGCTGCATAAAACCCTGATAGCCCTGCTGTCGCTCCCGAATCGCCTCCAGGGCCGCTTCCCACTGGGCGGTCATGTCCGGAGTGGTCGCCAACTCGGGCAGGCTGTCGATCAGCGCACGGCCGGCGTCGGAGGCCTGAATCTGCTTGCCCTGTCGAAGCAGGAACCCCCGCCGGAACAACAGCTCAATGATGCCTGCCCGGGTGGCTTCGGTGCCCAGACCGTCGGTCTCCTTGAGGATCGCCTTGATCTTCGGGTCGGCCACGTGACGGGCGATGTTGGTCATGGCCGCCAGCAGGGTGGCATCGGTAAAGTGTTTAGGGGCTTGGGTGTGCTTCTCCACCACTTCCCCCTGCCGACAATGCAGTGTCTGTCCCTGCTGCAGCACCGGCAGCGATGCGCAACCCTCGTCGCCGTCGCTATCCGTTTTGGCCTCTTTGGCAGGGAACAGCACCTTCCAGCCCGCCTCGACCGGCACCTTGGCGGCGGCGGTAAACACACCGGTGCCGATGGCCACCGTCACCTTGGTCTCATCAAAGCGATAATCCGGATAAAACTGCAACAGGTACTGGCGGGCAATCTGCTGGTAGATCTTCGCCTCCTCGGCGCTCAGGCGGGTACTGCCCTGCTTACCGGTGGGAATGATGGCGTGGTGCGCATCCACTTTAGCGTCGTTCCAGGCCCGGCTTTTCCGGCTCAGATCGGCGCCGGTCACCGCGGTTTGCAGTTCACTGCAGTGATGAGCCACCGCCTGACACACCTTGGGGGCATCCCGATGCTGCTGTTTGGGCAGGTAGCGACTGTCGGAGCGAGGGTAGGTAATGAGTTGATGACGCTCATACAGGTTCTGGCACAGATCCAGCACCTTTTGCGCACTGAAGCCAAACCGCTTGGCGGCATCGATCTGCAGCGCCGACAGGTTGTAGGGCAAGGGAGCCGACTGCGACTTGCGCTTCTTCTCCGCCTGGGTCACCACCCCTGGCTGATCGGTAATGCGCTCGGCCACGTTCTGTGCCAGCCGTTTCGACAGCACCCGCCCCTCTTCATCCTGGTAGGGCTGACACGCCTCGCTGGGTTGCCATTTGGCAGAAAACGGCTGCCGATCCTCGGTCACCAGATGTGCCAACACCTCGAAGAAGGGCCGGGAGACGAAGTTGGCGATCGCCTTATCCCGGCGCACCACCAGCCCCAGCAGCGGCGTTTGCACCCGTCCCACCGACAGCACCCCCTGGTAGTGGACCTTTCTCCCCTGCAGGGTGTAGGCCCGGGTCATATTGATGCCATACAGCCAGTCTGCCCGCGACCGGGCCAATGCCGACACCGACAGCGGCACAAATTCACGGTTTGAGCGCAGTTGCCCAAGTGCCCGGGTCACCGCCGTCGGGGTTAAATCGCTGACCAGCAGACGCTGAACCTGCTGCTGCTTGGTGCGGCTGACCTTGCAGTGATGAATCACCTCATCCACCAACAACTGCCCTTCACGATCCGGGTCGCCGGCATGGATGAGTTGCTGTGCCTGCTTCATTAGCTTGCGCAAGACCGTCAACTGCTTGTGGCAACCCTTGCGGGTTTTCAGCTGCCACTCCTCGGGCACAATCGGCAGGTGCTGCTCCTGCCAGGATTGCCAGTGAGCCTGGTAGTCGCCCGGCTCCGCCTGCTCCAGCAGATGGCCGACGCACCAACTGACGCAGTCACCGTTGCCAACCTCAATGTAGCCGTCGTGGTTTTTATGGGGTTTGGGCAGCACCGCCGCAATGGCGCGCCCCAGGCTGGGTTTTTCGGCGATGTAGAGTTTCATGGCGACACGATGACTGTATGAATGAACAGTAGTGTAGCGAAAAGTGGTGAGGAGTGCGACCCGGGGACTTTACAATCGCCATCGACACTAAGAGTGACGACGGTTCTTAAGGTTGGCATCCTGGCATTTTTTACAGGACGGTTTGGATTTTATCCCTGTTTCAATAAAGCGAAACACTCGCCCTCTTAATTTAAGGTACTGCTCTGCATCAATTTTTTCATTCCATTTGAAAGAGTTAATAATAGCCAAAATGCATTCCAT
This sequence comes from Ferrimonas sediminum, assembly GCF_900100175.1. Taxonomy (GTDB): domain Bacteria; phylum Pseudomonadota; class Gammaproteobacteria; order Enterobacterales; family Shewanellaceae; genus Ferrimonas; species Ferrimonas sediminum. The sequence continues at coordinate 58,544 of NZ_FNEM01000016.1, read as the reverse complement.
CTCAACCCTTTCCCGCTGGTCATCAACCATACTATCAATCAGTTTACTTTCGTACGCCGTAGATTGACCGAAAAGCTGAAAATAGATCATCTGCGTCAGGAGTAATACCCGTTCCGGAGTTTCATCAAGCGCCCCTTCGGCTCGGGCGTCCAGTGCCAGTTGATGGATTAAATCAAAAAATCGATTGACCCTGAGTTTAAACCTGTCCACTTTTTCACAACTGGCCAATGTCCACACTTTGCTGTTGACCGACACCGACCTAAGCGACATAAAGCGGCTGTTTTTAGCAACCTCTTCATAGGTAGTCAGTATCGGCACCAAAAATCGTTCCTGAGAGCTAAGCCCCTGTTCTAAATTCAAAATTCCTGAAATATTGTTGGCGGTGACGCTGCGAAGGAACAGGCACAGCAGCACGTCCTCCTTACTTTCAAAAAAACGGGTTACCGAGCCGGTAGAGCAGTTGGCCACCTTGGCTATATCTGAAAACTCAAACGAAATTATTCCTTGCTCTTCAATTAGTTGCTCTGCTGCATCCAAAAGAATCTGGCACTTAATTTCCGCTTGTTGGGTATTGGGACAGTGCATAGTCAATGGCATTCCTGCTTCAGTAAATTAAAACTACCTGTTCTTCGGAAGCGTTGTTGTGACTCTAATCAACAATCTCTGTGGCACAATCGGGTTTAAAAAACTCAACCTAAAGCCCGTTATTACGGTAAATAAAGATTCATACACCCATGCCGTAATGAAACTCCTGTTCCACCAGCACACGGTGTGGGTCAGTGTCGCTCTGCCGACCGCAGGCTCTCAAGTTCCCCCAAAATCACATGACACACCGGAAGCTGACTGCGTATCGGTGCAACCCCTTTACTACTTGGAGGTTGAGCGACTTTTGGGTGTCAATTTGCCGTGGTTCTGTCGCCATGGTGGTTGCTTTTCGCGATGAGAAGAAGGCCAGCTGCACCTCACCGCCTCAATTACTGACAAAAAAAAGGTGGAGTCCCCCCCACCCTGGTGTTACTCAGGCTGACATCAGGATAACCGGTACCGTGATACCACCTGGTGCAGTTCATCCGCATGGCTCAGGATCTGTTCCCCTACCACCAGCGCCTGACTGGCGTTGGCTTCCACCGACTCTCCGACCTCCTTTACGCGCATGACGCTCTGGCTGATCTCTTCGCTGACCCGGCTCTGCTCCTCGGCCGCCGCCGCAATCTCCATATTCATCTGGCTGATGTGGCTCACCTCCTCTGTCACCTGGGTAAGCATGTCATCCACCTCCTGCGCCTGACCGGCACAGACATCGGCATACTGCTGCCCATGCCGAATGGAGGAGGCGGCTTCCTCGGTTTCTTTCTGCAGACGCTCGATCATGGTCTGAATCTGCTGGGTCGATTCCTGAGTCCGTGACGCCAAAGAGCGTACTTCGTCCGCCACCACCGCAAAGCCCCTTCCTTGCTCACCGGCCCGAGCAGCTTCGATGGCCGCATTCAGAGCCAGCAGGTTGGTCTGATCGGCAATGTTACGAATCACATCCAGAATGGCGCCGATCTCCTGACTTTCATGCTCCAATCGCTGCATCACCTCACCGGACTGACTCACGGCGCCCTGCAGTTCGATGATATTGCGTTTGGTTTCATCCAGGCCGGTTTTACTCTGTCCCAGACGCCCATTGGTCTCCGCCACATTATTGGCGGCCACCTGGGCGCTGTTGCTGACCTGGGTCACCGATGCCACCATCTCGGTCATGGCACTGGCCATCTGATCGGTCTGAGCATTCTGCTCATGGATCTCGGCCCCACTGGCTGTCATCTCCTGTTTAAGAGCCTCAGACTGGGCCCCCAGTGCATCGGAAACCTGCCGCAGATTTTGCACGATAACCACCAGCTGCTGCTGCAACTCCCGGGCATCGTCCGCCAGTTGCCCAACCTCATCGCGCTGTTGCAGAGACAAGGATGCGGCAAAATTGCCCGACGCCAGTTGCTGCAGGAACGCTCCCAACGCCCGGGTGGGGGTCACCACCGTCGCATTACCCACCGCCATGCCTAGCGGTATGGCGATCACAATGGCTCCGATCAGAGCAATCACCCCAACCAGCAACTGATCTTCGGCATGTTGCTGGTGCTCCTCTATCAAGCGAGTCTGAGTCGCGGTCATCTCTTCCACAATCCCTGCCAGCAGGGTAGAAGGTGCCCGGTCGATGCCCCGCAGTTGCTGGTCCGTGGCCACCGCATCAAACTGACTGTTTAACAGGTACTCATGGCCCCGGCGGTATTGCCGGTTCAAATCCTGCAGTTCGGTGATGAACCCCTGCATCCGCTCCGCTTCAATGCTCTGTAGCTGCTGCAGCAACTCGAGGGTCGCCTGGGCATGCTCAAGCACCGAGGCTTCCGCCTTCAGATACTTGCCCCAGTACTTATCCCGGTCTGCCTGAGAGCCCGTCCGGATCAGCACATTTTTCCATGCCTGTACCTGGTTCTTAAACTCCACCTCAACCACCTTCACCTCCTCGCGGGCGCGAACGTCGTTGTGCAGCAAGTTCTGGTAATAGTCCACCACCGACAGCTGGCTGGACAGCGCAAAGCCGGCGCCCACCAAAACCATCACAATACCGATGAGGTTGGCAGCCACTAATTTCGTTTTAATGCTTAAGTTTTGCAGATAGGTCATTCTGACATCCCAAAGGCGGTACCCGGAAGCGGGCATGAAGGGTCGTAGAGTACACAGTCGCGGCTATCGGCGACTTTAAGACTCGAATAGTAACAAAGGGTAAATTAAGTATTTTCACTTTTACTTATTAATCGAACTGCATTCCTCTGAAGCAACGAAGAATAAGTACATTTTATAGCCAATCAAGCAACCTAAAACCCAACCAAAATCAGTGGAATTAACTGATTTATTTACAATTTGACCCATTAGCCACTTTTTGCGATCCTGAACAGGTACGACCTTCATAAAAAGTGATAAACATCAAATATCAGCCACAATTAATTAAAACCGTATTTCAATAACAACTTAATCTAAGTCATTGACCCACAATCGCTATGAGCTTAATTTAAAGTTCCGGCCTAAATGGATTGGTGCCGGATTACAATTTGCCCTGCGAAGTAGATGGAGTTTGCTGATATGGCCCGCTTGTCTTTGATCGATGCCTCGTTTGTCCTGTTCGAGTCTGCACATACCCCCATGCATGTGGGCGGCCTGTTGATGGTTGAACCCGACAACCACAATTTCGCGACAGAGCTGTTTCAACATCTGCTTCAATGCCATATCGCCAACCCACCCTTTAACCGGATTCTGAAAGTGGGGGCCGGCGGTTGGCCCTACTGGAAAACCACCTCGACCCTAAACATCGAACAGCACGTATTTCTGCATCAGGCCCCTCAGCACGGCGACGAACTGGCGCTGCAGCGGATGCTGGCGCAGTTGCACAGCCAACTGATGGATCGGCGTAAACCGCTATGGGAATGCCACATTATCGACGGCATCAAGGGTGGCCAGGTCGCGGTGTACATCAAAATACATCACGCCTGTGCCGATGGCATGAAACTCAGTGCCATGATGGATCAGTTGCTGTCCAAGGTACCGGATACCAGCATCAGCCCCGCGTTCTGGCAGTTCAATAACCCCAGACGGGCAAGACAGAACAACACCCTGAAGCAGGCCTACGACTTTGGCAGTGCCCTGTACCACCAAATCGTCGAGTTGCCGAACCTGGCCAAACTGACCGGCAAGCTGTTTTCACGCGCCTTCTACCCCACCATCAGTCGCATGCCGATCCCGTTCACCGCCGAAAAGACCTTCTTTAATCAGCGCCCAATCAGCGATCGGGTCATCGCTCAAGGCAATCTGCCCATCAGCTCTATTAAGCGGATCAGTAAATTCACCGGAGCGTCGGTCAACGAAGTGGTTCTGGCGGTGTGCGATGCGGCTCTGCATCAATACCTGATCGATCACAAACGCCCCAGTGACAAGCCTCTGGTGGCCATCATGCCGGTCAACATGAAGGCGGATGCCAACGACAAGGACAACCATTTCTCACCCGCACTGATTGAATTGGGGAAACGCCAAAACCAACCCACCGAGCGACTGAAGGAGATCATGATCTCCAGCCGGCAGATCAAGCATGAGGCCAAAGCCTTTTCACCCACCGCCTTTATGAACCTGTCTGTGGCTACCAATGCCCTGATGCTGCTTATCGGCAAGCTGAAGCTGGATAATCGCCTGCCGACCATCAGCAACCTGGTGATCTCCAATGTGCCCGGGCCACGGGAGACCCGTTATCTGTTCGGCGCGCCGATTCGATCCATTACGCCCTATTCGGTGCTGCTGCCGGATCAGAGCCTCAACATCACCCTGTTCAGCTACGACCAGATGCTGCACGTGGGCATTACCGCCTGCGATCGGGCCCTGGGCGACATTGAACTGCTGGTGCCCTACATCAGCAAGGCCTTGACGGCGCTGGAGCTGGATCTGCTGACGGTGACTCTGGAAAAAGTGGAAGCCCAGCTGGAGCAACAACACCACTGATCGGACTTGAATACACGGGTGGTTACGTTTTGATTTTGATTAAAAAAACCAAACCTGGCTACAGTACTATTTCGCCGTCACCAAGGAAGTGAGCAGCCCGTGTCCCTGAAACCCATCCTGTCGTTGCTGATCCTGGCGCTGTTGGCGCTACCGGCGCTGGCCGAACATCCCAGCGATGATTGGCGCACCCTGGAAACCGATCTCTACCGCATCCATTTCACCCCTGAATACGAACTCTGGGCCAGGCAACTGGCCGTGGAGGCCGATACCATTCAGCGACACGTCGGCAACCAGATTGGTCATCAACTGGGGGAAAAAGTCGACATCGTGATACGCGACCCCCTCAATGTCGCTAACGGCTTTGCACTGCCGCTGGTGGGACGCAGCCGCACCGTATTCTATACCACCGCGCCGCTGTCGGACTCGGTTCTGTCCTATCTGGACGACTGGCGCACCCTGTTGCTGGTGCATGAACAAGCCCACCTGAATCACCTGTCCCGCCCCTCCCGCTCCTCACTGACCCAGCTGTGGCAGGCGTTGTACATCGGCTTCCTGGAGGTGCCCCGCTGGGCGGCAGAGGGCTACGCCACCGTCATCGAGCATCAGCACAATGGCAAAGGCCGGCCAGCCAACCACCTGGTCAATGCCATCTTGCGGCAATGGGCCCGCGAAGGGGCGCTGCCGAACTATCAGCAACTGTCCGGCGATGACGATGCTTACCTGGGCATGAGCATGGCCTACCTGATGGGCTCCAGCTACCTGCTGTGGCTGCAATCCGAGTATGGAACAGACAGCCTGCCCGCGGTTTGGACCCGCATGGCCGCCAAGCAGGGCCGCGACTTTGAGCAGGCGTTTAAAGGGGTCTTTGGCCAGACTCCCCAACGGCTGTACCGGCGCTTTGTGGCCGAAACCACCTATCAGGCTCTGGCGGCGGAGGCCCGAATGAGCGATCCCCAGGCCAGCCTGTGGCTGGAGCACCGGTGGGGGCTGTCGCGACCAGCCTTGTCCGCCGACGGCAGCAAACTGGCGCTGCTGCTGAAGGACAAAAACAGCGACCGGCAGCGACTGGTGATCTACCCCACTGCCGACAATCCTAAAGCCAGGCAGCAATGGCAGCAGCGTCAACAGGCGCGCCTGAAAAAGGATCCTGAAGACATTGCCGACATCGAGCCCAGGGTATTTAACCCCGAGCCCCTGCATCAACTGCCGACTCGAAGTTGGCGTATGACCGCCCCGAGATGGCTCGACCCAGACACCCTGATTTTCAGCCAGGCCCAGCAAGATGATGGCGGCAACTGGCATTTCGACCTGTTTACCTGGCAACCCGGCGGCAACGGGGTCCGGCGCCTGACCCGTAACCAGAACCTGGTGCGCGTTGCACCCCACGAGGACGGCAAACGGGCTCTGGCTCTGCAACGCCAATATGGCCACAACCGCATCGTCGAGATTGATCTGGCCAGCGGCACCCTGACTCCGGTGGTGGAAGCACAAGGCAATGACCTGCTGGACTTCCCCGCTTATCGCCCCGACAGCCAGCAGATCAGCTTCCTGCGGCACCGGCACGGCCACTGGCAACTGATACTGGACAGTGAGGGCGATCAGCAGCAGCTTGGGCTGAACCAGGTCAATCAGGGCAACTTCATCAGCTACCCCCAGTGGCTCGACGCCCGGTCGCTGCTGCTGACTCTGGGACAAGCGGACGGCATTGCCAACTACCGTCTGGATCTGCAACACAACCGGCTCGAGCGCCTCACCAGCCACAAGTTGCTGGCAACCGCGGCCACCGCGGATGATCAGCGGCTCTACTTTGTGGCCACCGACAGCCAGGGACAAAGCCTGTACCGGCAACCCCTGAGCCACCAGGTCGGCTCCGCCATCACCCTGGCCGCCCCCACCCAGGTCGCCGATACGACGCCGCTGCCGCACCTTAACCGGGAAGCCTTACCCTACGGCACCGGCCCGCACTACCTCGCGCTGGCGTTTGGCGCCAACCTGTCCCCCTGGCAACAGGGGCTTGAAGTGGGCCTCAAAGGCGGCGATCCCGTCAACCGGCTTCGCTGGCAACTGATGGCACACTGGGATCCCAGCGGCCACCAACAAGGACTGCTCACCAGCCTGCGTTGGCAAGGCTGGCCCATACAGGTTCATGGCGATCTGTACTATCTGCAGCAGGACCTGCAAGGACTCGATGGCAGTAACGCCCCAGAGTTGGATGAGCGGCGCAGCGGTGCCCACCTGGGACTGGCGTGGCAACGCCGTTGGAGTGATTGGCTGTCGCTGCAGCTGAGCACCGGCGCAACCCTCAGCCAGATTGATGACCGGGCCCTGAGTCGCAATGGCATCGACCAGCGCAGCGCCTATGCCGATGTGACTGCCAACGGCCACTGGCAGCGCGGCCGCTGGAATGCCCACTATCACCTCGGTGGCCGCGCCAGCAGCGGTGAAACCGACCAGCAGCAGTGGCACCGCTACGACAGCACAGTATCTGCAGCACTGGGATTTGGCGACTGGCGCCTGTCCGGCGGCTATCAGCGCCTCAACCTGCTTGGGAATCCCAGTGACTATGATCGGCTTCGCCTCGGTGGCAGCGACACCAGCCTGACCCCTTCCTGGCTGCCGTGGGGCCAGCACACCAACGCCGCCCTGCCACTGTCCGCCCTGGTGGGCCAGGAACTGCAGCAGTGGCAAGCCGGAGTGAGTTACCAGGCCGTGCGCACCTTCTATCAGAGATACCAGATGGATAAGGGCAGCAGCCTGCCGGTTTATGGCATTGAGTTCCAGCTGCAGGGGCTGGGCCCCGAGCTGGACGATGCCCTGCCGGAGCTGGACGGCCTCAACTTGCGCCTCGGGGCCGGTTGGGCCGGAGACAACGGCGTCGACGATCCCCTTGGCTGGAGCGGCTGGATCAACCTGTTCTATCAGCTGTAGCCTTCGGTGGCCAACGCCCTCAGCCTCTCACCAACTCTACCCAGAAAGGGGTTGGCGCGCGGCCCTGGGCAGGCTACCCTGTGCGAGCGATGCAACCACCGGCCCGGACCATGATGCTGTTTTCCCCTGACGATCTGCTTAACCACCTGTTTGCCCTGCAGACCCAGACACTGACGTCTGAGAGACTGAGCCAGGTGGTGGCCAGCCTGCTCGACCATCACAACCAGCCATGGCAACTGAAATGCGGCCAGCACCGGCAGCTTGGCGACACGCCTCACTACTGGGTCGAGTGGCAGCAGCGGCTGGTGGACTTCCGCTATCCCGGTCTCAGCCAGCCTGAGATGGGGATTCGCCCCATTGCCGACGTCGAGGCCGATTACCTGTCGGCCAATACCGAGCCCTTTTCTCCGGTGCCCAAGGTGTTGCTGGCCAGTTTCTGTTGCAACGACCACGCCCACTTCGATCATCTGGCCGCCAAACCGCAGCCATAAAAAAACCGCCAGACGGCGGTTTTTTTTCAGGCGGTCAGGCTCAGATGTCGATGACATCAAACTCCACCAGCGGGTTAACGTCAGCCTCGTAATCGACGCCGTCAACACCGAAACCAAACAGGTTAAGGAACTCCTCCTTGTACTGAACGTAATCGGTCAGTTCAGCCAGGTTCTCATTCGTCAGCTTACTCCACAGATCACGGCAATGGGCCTGAATGTCTTCGCGAAGCTCCAGATCATCCAGGCGCAGGCGATTGGACTCATCCACCTCGGCAGCGCTGCCATCCTCTTTGTACAGGCGCTCATTGAACATGCGGTAGATCTGCTCCATGCAACCTTCATGGACCCCCTCTTCACGCATCTTCTTAAACACCATGGCAATATACAGAGGCATTACCGGGATGGCGGAGCTGGCCTGAGTCACCACCGACTTCAGCACCGCCACGTTGGCGCTGCCACCGATGTTGCTCAGCTGGCTGTCCAACGAATGAGCGGCACGGTCGAGATCCTTTTTGGCATCTCCCAAAGCGCCATCCCAGTAGATGGGCCAGGTAATCTCGGTACCGATGTAGCTGTAGGCAACGGTCTTACAGCCCTGTGCCAGAACACCGGCATCGGACAAGGCATTGATCCACAGCTCCCAGTCTTCGCCGCCCATCACCGTCTTGGTGGCGGCGATCTCCTCTTCGGTCGCCGGCTCGATGGACGCTTCAAACAGGGTGTCCTTGTTGGTGTCTACCGCCGTGGCGGTGTAAGTCTCCCCCTTTGGCTTCAGCACCGAGCGAACCACTTCACCGGTGTCCGGCATTTTACGCACCGGTGATGCCAGCGAGTAAACCACCATGTCGACCTGTCCCAAGTCCGCCTTGATCAGGTCGATGGTCTTCTGCTTGGCTTCGTGACTGAACGCATCGCCGTTGAGGCTCTTGGCATACAAGCCTGCTTCGTGGGCCAGCTTGTCGAAAGCGGCGGCGTTGTGCCAGCCCGCGGTTCCCGGCTTCCTCTCGGTGGCCGGCTTTTCAAAGAACACCCCGATGGTCGCGGCATTACTGCCGAACGCCGCCGCAATCCGGGAGGAGAGGCCGTAGCCACTGGAGGAGCCGATGACCAAAACCCGCTTTGGCCCCTTGGCGATAGCGCCCTTGGCCTGGGTGTAGGCGATCTGCTCTTGTACATTGCGCTCACAGCCAAGCGGGTGAGTAGTGGTACAGATAAAACCGCGAATTTTTGGCTTGATGATCATCCGATATTCCTTTGGTTTGTTCCTGCACATTGGCAGGCGATCGCGCCCCGTTCGGGCCACAGTAGAAATTTTTCAGGCAAGCTTATCCAAAAGCGATGATAACGAAAAGGAAAAGCTGGCACATCCGACCATCCATCCCGCCCCACAAACGACAAGCGCAGCCGAGGCTGCGCTTGTGGTATTGCAGATTGACCGGCATTGCCGGTCCGCCTGGCCTGAAGGCTTACTCAGCTACAGGATAGCTGATGTCGGCGTTGGCGCGCAGTGCAGCCACCAGAGCCTGGTAGCTGCCCTGTCCCATCATGCTGGCCATGCGCAGCTTCAGGCTTTCTGCAAGCTGGGCGTCGGCATCGCCGGCACTGACCTTATCCAGAGCCACAACGGCGTAATCACCGCTGCTCATCTGAATCGCTGCGTAGGAGCTGCCCCCGGCCGGTTTGGCCATGGCAAACACCTGCTGAACCAGCTGGCCATCCACCTCGGCGCTGCCCATGCGGCCCATGGCGTCCACGGCCACCATGCCGTCCAACTCGGAGCCGGACTTCAGCTCGGCCAACTTGGCCTCTGCGGCAACTTTAGCCTGTGCGGAGGCTTCTTCCGCCACCAACTGGGCCTGGATCTGGTCACGAACCTCGACCAGAGGCTGGGTTCCTGCTGGCTTGTAGTCCTTGGCTCTCACCACCAGCACATGACCGCTCTCCAGCTCGATGATGTCGCTGTTCATGTTGTCCAGCACCACGGCATCGGAAAACGCCGCGTTCAGCACTTTCGGATCGCTAAACGGCGCCGGTGCATCGAAGCGGTTGAACAGTTCGGTGCTCTTCACCTCACCACCCACTTCCAGCGCGGCATCTTCCAGGTTTTCGGGGATCTGGAAGCTGACATCGGCCAGCAGTTGTTGCAGCTCGTAGAAGCGCTCCTGGGCCTGCTCAGACTTCACCGCGGTCTCGATGTCGGCGCGAACCTCGGCAAGCGGCGCCACGGCACCGGTTTCAACATCTTTAGTCAGAACAATCTGGTAGCCGTAATCGGTCTTCAGAACCTCGGAAACCTGACCTTTATCCTGGCCAAAAAGGGCCTGGTCAAACTCCGGATCCATCACCCCTTGCTCAAACCAGTCCAACTCACCGCCATTGTCGGCGGAGAAGTCATCGGAGGCAGTCTTAGCCACCTCAGCAAAGCTCTCACCACCGCGGATACGAGCCAGGGCATCGTCCGCCTTGGCTTTGGCGGCGTCATCGTCACCCTCGATCAGAATGTGGGCTGCCAGACGGCGCTCCGGCTTCTGGTACAGGTTCTGATGGCCATCGTAGTAGGCCTGAATCGCCTCTTCGGAGGCATCCACGTCCTTCATCAACTGCTCAACCGTCAGTTCGACGTACTCCAGGCTCACCTGCTCGGCGGTAGCAAAGCGGTCCAGGTTCTTGTCATAGAACGCCTGAATCTGCTCATCGCTGATGGCAACACCGGCTTCAAAGTCGGCCTTGGCAATGGTCAGGTAACGGAAATCACGCTGCTGCTGCTGCAATGACACCAGGCTCAGCGCCTGCTCGGTAGTGACAATCTCGCTGCCAAGCAGAGTGCGCAACAGTTGGTTACGAACCATATCGCGACCGATCATGGTGGCCAGCTGATCCGGCGTCATGTTGACCTGACGCAGCACGGCCTGGTAGCGGTCGTTGTTGAACACCCCGTCCTGCTGGAACTCGGGCATCACAACAATGGCCTGCTTAATCTGCTCATCAGAAACGCGCAGACCCAGGTCTTTGGCCTTTTGATCAATCAGACGTTCGGCAATCATGCGCTCCAGCACGGACTGGCGCACGCTGGCCATCCAGTTCGCATCGGCAGACAAGGTATCGAACATCTCGCCCATCTGCTGGCGCAGGCGGCCCTGCTCGTTCTGCAGTGCCTTATCCAAATCATAGCGGGTAATATCTTCACCGTTGACGGTCACAGCATTTACCTGGGCACCTGAGCCCAAGTAGCTGTAAATACCTGACAACGCGAATGAGAGAATCACTGCGCCCAAAATGATCTTGGCGGCGCCACCCTGTGACCCTTCACGAATTTTCTCTAACATCTGATGTCTCTTCTGGATCGAGCTAGAACGGGTAATACCAAATCGCAGCTTGGTACCTATAAAAAAAGCGCATCGTTGATGCGCCTTTTAATAAAAAACTGGCGGAGTAGACGGGACTCGAACCCGCGACCCCCGGCGTGACAGGCCGGTATTCTAACCAACTGAACTACCACTCCGAAACTAAAAAACGCTCACGATTGTGTCGCTGAGCGCTTTCTGGTTGTTTAGTTTACCGCGTCTTTTAGCGCTTTACCGGCTTTAAATGCAGGGATCTTCGCCGCAGCGATCTTGATCTCTTCACCAGTTTGTGGGTTACGACCAGTACGCTCTGCGCGCTCGCGTACTTCAAAAGTACCGAAACCTACCAGAGAGATCTTGTCACCCTCTTTCAGAGTGTCGGTGATTGCTTCAATGAAAGAGTCCAAAGCACGGCTGGCTGCTGCTTTAGAGATATCAGCACCAGAAGCAATTTGATCGATCAATTGAGATTTGTTCATTTCATCCCCTTCAATTCTAATTTTGCGCCGTCGCCATTCCATCGCTAGCGCGGTCTGCGGAGAGTTTTATATCAAGCCTAAATTCAAAGTTCAAGCATTCAGAGAACCACAATTTCCTAATCAGGATACCGCTCAAAGCCAGTCATGCCGCGCTTTTTAGCGCACTGAGCCTTGGTTCAAAACATACACTACACATGGAAATCGAGATTGAAAAGCCCTTTTTTCGGTTTTTCGACCTAAAACAAAAATGCGCTCATAAAAAAGCGCATTTTTGTTGATTAATGACCAAGATTACGCCACTGAAACAAAGCCTTCCGGTGGATTTTCCAGTGCCAGATTGAGAACTTCGTCAATCCATTGCACCGGATGGATGGCCAAATCCTTCTTAACGTTGTCCGGAATCTCTTCCAAATCACGTTCATTTTCCTTAGGGATCAGTACGGTTTTTATCCCACCGCGGTGTGCGGCCAGCAGTTTTTCCTTCAATCCGCCAATGGGCAACACCTCACCCCGAAGGGTAATTTCACCGGTCATGGCGACGTCGGCTTTGACCGGATTTCCGGTCAAACTGGACACCAGTGAGGTGCACATGGCGATGCCCGCAGACGGCCCGTCTTTCGGCGTTGCCCCTTCGGGAACGTGTACATGGATGTCCCGTTTTTCATAGAAATCCGGATTAATCCTCAGCTTCTCGGCCCGGGAGCGCACCACCGTCATCGCCGCCTGAATCGATTCCTGCATCACATCGCCCAGGGAGCCGGTATAGGCCAGCTTGCCTTTACCCGGTACCGAGGTCGCTTCAATGGTCAGCAGATCGCCGCCCACTTCGGTCCAGGCCAGACCAACCACCTGACCGACCTGGTTATTTTGCTCGGCTTTTCCATAGTCAAAGCGCTGAACACCCAGATATTCCTTGATATTATCGCCGTCCACCGTCACCGATTTCAGCTTCTTATCCAACAACAACTGCTTCACCGCCTTACGGCACACCTTGGAGATTTCACGCTCCAGGCTACGTACCCCCGCTTCGCGGGTGTAGTAACGGATAATGCCCATGATGGCACCGTCATCGATGGTCAGCTCACCCGCCTTGAGGCCATTGCGCTTCAGCTGCTTGGCCAGCAGATGCTGCTTGGCGATGTTGAGTTTTTCATCTTCGGTGTAACCGGACAGGCGAATCACTTCCATGCGATCCAGCAGCGGCCCCGGAATGTTCATGGAGTTGGAGGTGGCCACAAACATCACGTCCGAGAGGTCATAATCCACCTCCAGGTAGTGATCGTTAAAGGCGTTGTTCTGCTCGGGATCCAGCACCTCAAGCAGCGCCGACGCCGGATCACCGCGCATGTCCGAGCTCATCTTGTCGATCTCGTCCAGCAGGAACAGCGGGTTTTTCACCTCGACCTTGGCCATCTTCTGAATCAGCTTGCCGGGCAGTGAACCAATATAGGTACGGCGGTGACCGCGAATCTCCGCTTCGTCACGCACGCCCCCCAGTGCCATGCGAACGTATTTGCGTCCGGTGGCCCGGGCAATGGACTGCCCCAATGAGGTCTTACCCACCCCTGGAGGCCCCACCAGGCACAGAATCGGCCCCTTCAACTGCCGCACTCTCGACTGTACCGCCAGGTACTCAAGAATGCGGTCTTTGACCTTCTCCAGACCATAGTGGTCGGCATCCAAAATCTGCTGAGCGCGGGCGATGTCCTTTTTCACCTTACTGCGCTTGGTCCAGGGCACGCTGATCATCCAGTCGATGTAACTGCGCACCACCGTGGCCTCGGCAGACATCGGCGACATCATCTTCAGCTTGTTCAGCTCAGCCTCGGTTTTCTCCTTGGCTTCGGCCGGCATACCGGCTTCATCGATCTTTTTCGACAGCGCTTCGAACTCATCAGGCACGTCATCCAGCTCACCCAGCTCTTTCTGGATCGCCTTCATCTGCTCGTTGAGGTAGTACTCGCGCTGACTTTTCTCCATCTGCTTCTTAACGCGGCTGCGAATCTTCTTCTCCACCTGGAGGATGTCGATCTCGGACTCCATCATCGCCATCAGGTATTCCAGGCGTTCGGTGACGTTCCCCATCTCCAGAACAGCCTGCTTCTCTTCCAGCTTCAGCGGCATGTGGGCCGCCATGGTGTCTGCCAGTCGCGCCGCTTCATCGATACCGTTGAGCGAGGTCAGCACCTCGGGCGGAATCTTCTTGTTGAGCTTGATGTAGCCTTCAAACTGACCAATGGCGGTGCGGACCAGCACCTCCTCTTCCTTTTCGTCCATCTGGTCGGTCGCCACATAGCGGGCATTGGCCACCAGAAACGGCTCTTCATCGGTAAAGGTTTCAACTTCCGCGCGCTGGCTGCCTTCCACCAACACCTTGACGGTGCCGTCGGGCAGTTTCAACAGCTGCAGGATGGAGGCCACGGTACCCATCCGGTACACGTCATCGATGCTGGGTTCGTCCAGCTCTGCTTCTTTCTGAGCCACCAGCAAGACCTGCTTGTCTTGCTCCATTGCCGCTTCCAGACAGCTGATCGATTTTTCACGACCAACAAATAAAGGGATCACCATATGGGGGTAGACCACCACATCCCGCAATGGCAGAACCGGGATATGGATAAGGTCGGAGCGCTCTATTGTCATGGCTCTATTCCATTTCAGCTACCAGCCTGTGGGAAACACAGGCTATCTATAATTCAGTATATGGGGGCGTTACAGCCAGTTTCAATCGTTAATTAATACGTAAAGCATAAAAAAAAGGAGCCAAAATGGCTCCTTTTTTCAATGTGCTACCGACTTATTCAGCGGAGGCCGCCTGGGCGTCGGAGCCATCGTAAATCAGAATGGGAGCCGATTCGCCTTTAATCACAGACTCATCGATCACCACCTTACTGACGTTTTCAGTGGACGGCAGGTCGTACATGGTGTCCAGCAGTACCCCTTCGACGATGGAGCGCAGGCCACGGGCACCGGTCTTACGTATCATCGCCTTGGCGGCAATGGCACGCAATGCATCGTCACGGAACTCCAGTTCGACATCTTCCAGTGCCAGCAAGGCACCGTACTGCTTGGTCAACGAGTTCTTTGGTTCCTGCAGAATCTGGATCAAGGCTTCTTCATCCAGCTCACCCAGGGTAGCCACCACCGGCAGACGACCGATGAACTCAGGGATCAAACCGTATTTGACCAAATCTTCCGGCTCAACCTGCTGGAAGGTTTCGGTCAGCGACTGAGTGTCGTTCTTACCGCGAACCTCGGCACCAAAGCCGATACCGGTTCCGGTCAACGCACGCTGCTCAATCACCTTGTCCAATCCGGCAAAAGCGCCACCACAGATAAACAGAATCTTGGAGGTGTCTACCTGCAGGAACTCCTGCTGTGGATGCTTACGGCCACCCTGAGGCGGTACCGCCGCCACGGTGCCTTCAATCAGCTTCAGCAACGCCTGCTGCACACCCTCACCGGAAACATCCCGAGTGATGGAGGGGTTGTCGGACTTACGGGAGATCTTGTCAATCTCGTCAATGTAGACGATGCCGCGCTGGGCTTTCTCTACGTCGTAGTCACACTTCTGCAGCAGTTTCTGGATGATGTTTTCCACATCTTCACCCACATAACCGGCTTCGGTCAGGGTGGTGGCATCGGCCATGGTGAACGGCACATCCAGCAATCGGGCCAGAGTTTCCGCCAACAATGTCTTACCGGAACCGGTAGGACCGATCAGCAGAATGTTACTCTTACCCAGCTCCACTTCGGCGTTGTCGCCGCCATGGCGCAGTCGCTTATAGTGGTTGTAAACGGCAACCGACAGCACTTTTTTCGCCTGTCCCTGCCCAATAACATAATCATCCAGGTGAGCGCGGATCTCATGGGGCGTCGGCAGGCGATCACTGTCCCGCTTC
This sequence comes from Ferrimonas sediminum, assembly GCF_900100175.1. GTDB lineage: Bacteria > Pseudomonadota > Gammaproteobacteria > Enterobacterales > Shewanellaceae > Ferrimonas > Ferrimonas sediminum. The sequence continues at coordinate 42,876 of NZ_FNEM01000016.1, read as the reverse complement.
GGCACCAGCTCCTTGACCTCTTCACGAATAATATCGTTACACAGGTCCACACACTCGTCACAGATGTAAACAGAAGGGCCGGCAATCAGCTTACGCACTTCGTGCTGGCTCTTTCCACAGAAAGAGCAGTACAAAAGTTTGCTGTTTTCACCGTCTCCCTTGGAGATATCACTCATTCAGCTACCTCATCACTGTGCCTGTCGCCGTACCATACCCTTCAGTGTATGCCACCGGCGACCGCTTTGCTTTACTCTACGCCGCGCTTGGTCAACACCGAATCGACCAGGCCGTATTCAACGGCGTCATTGGCACTCATGAAGTTATCACGGTCGGTATCACGCTCGATGATCTCCAGTGGCTGACCGGTATGTTCAGCCAACAAGGTGTTCAACTTCTGCTTGATACCAATGATCTCTTGAGCGTGGATTGCGATATCAGAGGCTTGCCCCTGGAAACCACCCAACGGCTGGTGAATCATCACCCGGGAGTTTGGCAGTACATGCCGCTTGCCCTTGGCTCCACCGGCCAGCAGGAAGGCGCCCATGGAAGCCGCCTGTCCCATGCACACCGTGCTCACGTCCGGCTTGATAAACTGCATGGTGTCATAAATCGACATACCTGCGGTTACCGAGCCACCGGGTGAGTTGATGTACAGATAGATATCTTTATCCGGATTTTCGGACTCCAGAAACAGTAACTGGGCCACCACCAGATTCGCCATATGATCCTCAACCTGGCCGGTCAAGAAGATCACACGCTCTTTCAGCAGGCGGGAGTAGATATCGTATGAACGCTCCCCTTTCGCGGTTTGTTCAACCACCATAGGGACCAGTGCATTGAGTGGAGATTCGAGCAAATGCTGCATATTCAATCCGTTTCCTAACAAAATGGCTCGCATGAGAACAACCCCATACGAGCCATAATATGATTGGCCTGACAGGCCAAGTCAAATCAACTTAAGCGCTAGGCTGTTGTTGATTCATGAACTCTTGGAAGTTCACTTCCTTATCAGAAACTTTAGCATCCGCCATCAGGGCGTCAACCGCTTGCTCTTCCAGAGCAACGTTGCGCATGTTCTGCATCATTTCCTGGTTGTTGTTGTAGTATTCAACAACTTCCTGAGGATCTTCATAGGCAGATGCCATGGAAGCGATCAGGGCGTTAACGCGCTCGTCTTCCACTTTCAGTTCTTTCTGCTTGATCACTTCACCCAGCAGCAGGCCAACGCGAACGCGACGCTCGGCTTGCTCGGTGAACAGCTCGGCTGGCAGCTCAGGCATGTTTTGAGCCTGTTGGTTACCAAAGCGCTGCATCGCTTGCTGACGCAGAACGTTGATTTCGCCTTCAACCAGTGGCTTAGGTACGTCGATCTCGTTGGCCTTCAGCAGACCGTCCAGAGCTTGCTCTTTAACCTTGGCTTTCAGAGCCTGGCTCAGTTCACGCTCCATGTTCTTACGGATTTCCGCTTTCAGCGCGTCCAGGCCACCCTCTTCGATGCCAAACTTGGCAACGAACTCGTCGTTCAGCTCAGGCAGAACCTGGGCATCAACGCTGTGCAGCTTGATGGCAAACTGAGCCACTTTACCTTTCAGATTCTCAGCGTGGTACTCTTCAGGGAAGGTCACGTCGATGCTGAATTCGTCGCCGGCTTTCTTACCCAGAATGCCGTCTTCGAAACCAGGGATCATACGGCCGGAACCCAGAACCAGTTCAAAACCTTCGGACTTACCGCCTTCAAACGCTTCACCGTCGATGGAACCTTCAAAGTCCAGTTTCACCTTGTCAGAGTCCGCCGCTTCACGCTCAGCCGCTTCAAACGTAGCGTGCTGGGTGCGCAGAGTTTCGATCATGGTGTCAACATCAGCGTCGGTTACGTCGCAGACCGGCTTTTCGATCTCGATGTCGCTCAGACCCTGAAGCTCAACTTCTGGGTACACTTCAAACAGAGCGGCAAACTGCAGGTCTTCACCTTCGTTGCTGGCGATCACGTCAAAACGTGGCGCACCCGCTGGGTTCAGCTTTTGCTCAACGATGGCTTCAAAGAACTTCTGCTGCATCAGTTCGCCCATGGTTTCCTGGCGAATTGCGGCACCGTAGCGCTTCTTAAATACAGAAACTGGCACCTTGCCAGGACGGAAACCGTCCAGACGTACGCGCTTGGCTTCGGCCTTCATTTTTTCGGTTACTTTAGGCTCGAATTCAGCGGCCTCAACGGTAATAGTCAGGCGGCGTTCCAGGCCTTCAAGGGTTTCAAAAGAAACTTGCATTACGTTACCTCAAGTACTCGTGTTCTTGGTGACCAGCCGTGTCGTCAGCTGGCAAAAAAATATGCTGCGGTATAGTCAATGCAAACCGCGCGTATCAGGAGTGCTTGCAGACGCAATGATTGAAAAACCAGTGATTGCATAGAAACGGCTTTAAAATCGACTCGGAAACTCCGAAAACGCCTGCCACTACCTGCCTAAGCCAATAGTAGGACGCGCCATTATAGCCATAGGTATTGACGGAGTCGAGATGGCATTGTTAAAGGCGGGATAAGATCCCTTTCCGCCCTCCAATTGCTCGTTTGTTGTGCAACACTTACAGAAGCAGACCACCATGGAGGGGGCTTTTACAGAGAATGCAGGATGCCGGCATCAAACCTAATCGAAAATCAGCCCTGAAAAGGAGGTCCGCAATGAAAGCACAATATTGTCATATCGGCCAACAGATGATTGAAGTCACCTGGGCAGACGGGGTGATGACCATCAAAGGCCATGGAGTCCTTTCTGACAAGACCGTCGACATCCCCTATGAAGAGGCACTGCAGGCCGCGACCGCCTACGTCGATCAACATGGTGGGGAGCTGCCAACCCTGTACCGCGCCGGCTGGATCGCAGCAGAAAACCGCATCAGTCAAAAAGGGATCTATTCCAGCAACCCCGACTTGCAGGTACGGCAGGACAGAGCCCCGGAATCCTAGGCGGCGCAGACGCCCCTGTATAACAGCGGCCTTGAAACGGTGAAGATGGCATCCGCAACAACCGGACTCAAACATAAACAGAATAATATCGGCGAGGTAGGCTGCGCCCTGAATCCGCCATCGGTCTCCAATTCAAGACAACGAAGACGGTCAACGTCATCGACGATTCGAAGCAGCCAAAAACAGGTGATGGAAATAGAGCCCGAAAGGAGGGATGGTTGCCGCTAAAAATGAAACCACAACCGGAACCAGGCTGGGTGTAAACGGATTCCAGATACGAAAAAGCCCCTGAAAATCAGGGGCTTAATCTGGTAGATGGGGTGGCTGATGGGGATTGAACCCACGACAACCGGAATCACAATCCGGGACTCTACCAACTGAGCTACAGCCACCATTATATGGCGCACCCGGCAGGATTCGAACCTGCGACCAGCTGCTTAGAAGGCAGCTGCTCTATCCAACTGAGCTACGGGCGCAAGATACAACCTTACCGGTGTATTTTATTGTGTTTGGTGCCGACAAACCAGGTCGATCACCCCACACATAAAGAGTGGTCGGTGATAGAGGATTCGAACCTAAGAACGACCTCTGGCCCGCTTGTTCCAGAAGCGACGATGCGCTACCAGACAGTGCTATTCACCAAACACGCAATAAGTGGTCGGTGATAGAGGATTCGAACCTCTGACCCTCTGGTCCCAAACCAGATGCGCTACCAGGCTGCGCTAATCACCGACAAAGTGTTGTTGTTTCGAGGCTGTGCCCCGTCAACGGAGGCGAATATTAGCGGCGGCTCCAAGTCAGGTCAATCACTTTTTTACAAATGCCACCACGATTGGACAAATGCTGAACGTGAGACACACTAATACCATGACACTGATCAGTTTTACTGGCAAAATGCGCCCAGCGTCACTTAATCTCAACTACAAGGGAAGTTTGTAGGGATGACAGCATCACTAATAGACGGCAAAGCCATTGCCGCATCAATTCGACAGAACATCGCCTCTCAAGTCCAACATCGAACCAGCCAGGGGCTGCGGGCACCCGGTCTGGCCGTCATCCTGGTAGGCAGCGATGCCGCCTCTCAGGTCTATGTCGGCAACAAGCGCAAAGCCTGTGAACAGGTTGGCTTTGTCTCCAAAAGTTTTGACCTGCCTGCCGACACCACCGAAGCGCAACTGCTGACTCAGATTGACCAGCTGAATGCCGATACCAGCATTGACGGCATTTTGGTGCAGCTGCCTCTTCCGGATCACATCGACAGCGCCACCGTGATTGAACGGATTCAGCCGAACAAAGATGTCGACGGTTTCCACCCCTACAACGTCGGCCGGCTGGCTCAGCGCATCCCGGTACTGCGCCCCTGCACGCCTCTGGGCATCATGCAGCTGATCAAATCCACCGGCATCAAAACCCACGGACTGCATGCCGTGGTCGTCGGCGCATCCAACATCGTTGGTCGGCCGATGACCCTGGAACTGCTGCTACGCGGCTGTACCACCACCACCTGCCATCGCTTTACCGACGATCTTCGCCACCATGTGGCCCAGGCCGATCTGCTGGTGGTCGCGGTGGGCAAGCCAAACTTTATTCCCGGCGAGTGGATCAAGCCCGGAGCCATCGTCATCGATGTCGGCATCAACCGTCAGGCCGACGGCAAGCTGGTGGGGGACGTCGAATTCGAGGCCGCCAGCCAGCGCGCCTCGCACATTACGCCGGTCCCCGGCGGAGTGGGGCCGATGACCATCGCCTGCTTGCTTCAGAACACCCTGTTTGCCTGCGAGCAATACCACAGCTAAGTACGGTGCTAAGTTTAAGCAGGGCAGACACCACCCGGCCCTGGCTTCCAACCAATAAAAAGCCCGCTTTCGCGGGCTTTTTTGTGGAAGTAAGTGGTTACTTGCGACGCCAGGAGGTGCCACCAGCACCATCTTCCAGCACAATGCCCATGGCGGTCAGGGCATCCCGGGCTTCGTCGGCCTTGGCCCAGTCTTTGGCCGCTCTGGCATCGTTGCGTTGTTGAATCAGTGCCTCAATCTGAGCCACTTCGTCATCGTCGCCACCGCCCTGAAGGAACTGCTCTGGCTGCTGCTGCAAAATCCCCAGTACCCCGCCAAGATTGCGCAGCGTGGCCGCCAGCCCGGCAGCGTCACCGGCCTGCTCTTTGGCAATGTTCAGTTCACGGGCCAGCTCGAACAGCACCGATACCGCTTCTGCGGTATTGAGGTCATCGTTCATGGCGGTACGGAAACGTGCCAGGTACTCTGGCAACACCTCTCCCTGCTGCGGCGCATCCCGCAGCGCCGTGTACAGCCGCTCCAGAGAGGCATGGGCCTGGTTCAGGTTCTCTTCCGAATAGTTCAACTGACTGCGGTAGTGGCTGGACAGCAGGAAGAAGCGCACCGCTTCGTGATCGTATTGCTTGAGCACATCACGAATGGTGAAGAAGTTGCCCAGAGACTTGGACATCTTCTCCTTATCCACCTGCACCATGCCACCGTGCATCCAGTAGTTGACGTAGTTGTTATCATGGGCACAGCAGCTTTGCGCCACTTCGTTTTCGTGGTGAGGGAACATCAGATCCGAACCGCCACCATGGATATCGAACACCTTACCCAGATGCTTGCCGTTCATGGCGGAACACTCGATGTGCCAACCGGGTCGACCCAGGCCCCACGGAGACGCCCAGCTCGGTTCGCCAGGCTTGGCACTTTTCCACAGCGCGAAATCCATGGGGTTGCGCTTGTCCTCTTCCACATCCACCCGGGCACCGGCTTGCAGTTGCTCCAGATCCTGACGTGACAACTTGCCGTAGTCGGCAAAGGTATTCACCTCAAACCAGACGTCGCCCTTATCGGAAACGTAGGCATGGCCCTTCTCCACCAACACCGCGATCATGTCGATGATCTCCTGCATATGGCCGGTCACCGTGGGTTCGATATCCGGACGCAACAGACCCAGGGCATCAAAATCCTCGTGCATCGCCTGGGTGAAGCGCTCAACCAGCGCCTCACAGCTTTCGCCATTCTCAGCGGCGCGACGGATGATTTTGTCATCCACATCGGTAACGTTGCGCACGTAAGTCACGTCCATACCCAGCGAGCGCAGGTAACGCACCGCGATGTCGAACGCCACATAGGTACGCCCATGACCGATGTGACAGTAGTCGTAGATGGTTACCCCACACACGTACAGGCCCACTTTGTTGGGCTCGATGGGAGTAAAGGTCTCTTTCTGTCGGGTCAGCGTATTAAATATCTTTAGCATTGTGGCGCTCGTTATACTGTTTGACGGTACGTAAAAATCAAAGGCCCAAGTCTATCACGAGTTCAGGGCTTACGGAGCGGGTTTTTGTTATCACTCAGATCGATGGCCAGCATGCACAAGAGTTGGCCGACTCGCCTTCACCGGCTTCCTAGTCCCTTGTGGATAAGGTAAAATTTGCCAACCATAACTGAAGAGGTCCCTATCATGGTGACACTGACTACCAATTTCGGCGACATCAAGCTGGAACTGTTTGCCGACAAGGCGCCCATTACTGTTGAGAACTTCCTGTCTTACGTGAAAGACGGTTTCTACGACAACACCATCTTCCACCGCGTCATCGACGGCTTTATGGTTCAGGGTGGTGGCTTCACCCCGGACATGCAGCAGAAAGAGAACGGTGGCGGCATTCAGAACGAAGCCAGCAACGGCCTGTCCAACAAGACCGGTACCATTGCCATGGCCCGCACTCCGGATCCACACTCCGCAACGGCCCAGTTCTTCATCAACGTCAATGACAACACCTTCCTGGACTTCAAGAGCGAAACCTCTCAGGGTTGGGGTTACTGCGTGTTCGGTCAGGTTGTTGAAGGGATGGACGTGGTCGAGAAGATCAAAGCCGTGAAAACCGGCAACCACGGCATGCATCAGGACGTGCCGCTGGAGTCCGTGGTTATCGAGAGCGCCAAGCTTGAAGACTGATAACCTTCAGAGGGTCGCTGCCAGCGGCCCTCGCACCCTGTTTATCGGTGATCTCCACCTGAGTGCCGAGCGACCGGACATTACCCACGCCTTTGCCCGCTTCCTGGCCAAAGAGCTGCCGGGTGCCGATGCCCTTTACATCTTGGGGGATCTGTTCGAAGCCTGGATTGGCGATGACGACCTGACCGAGTTCAATCTGGAGGTAGCCTCGCTGCTGCATCAGGCCCGTCAGTTTGCCCCCATCTACTACATTCACGGCAACCGCGATTTCCTGATCGGGCCGGATTTTGCCAAGCGCGCCGGCCTGGTGCTGCTGCCGGAAGTGGATACCCTCGACCTCTATGGTGTGCCAACGGTGATTCTGCACGGCGACAGCCTGTGTACCGCCGACACCGAGTATCAAAAGTTTCGTCGCCTTCGCAACAAGCCCTGGTTCCGGCTGGTGCTGCTGTCGCTGCCACTGAAGCTAAGGCGGGCGCTGGCACGGCGAGCCCGGGCAAAAAGCAAAGTCGCTACCTCAGGCAAAGATCAGAGCATCATGGACGTCACCCCTAGGGCGGTCGACAGACTGATGCAACAGACCCAGACCCACCGCATGATCCATGGCCATACCCACCGCCCCGCCGTTCACCAGCTCAACGACGAGAGACAGCGACTGGTTGTCGGCGACTGGTATCAGCAAGACAGCGTACTGCTGGTCACACCGGAACAGTGTCAGCTGTCGAGCCAGGCTCTGCCTAGCACCTGACCGCCCCGACCGCACTGAATCAAACTCACGAGCCATGCACAACAAGCGGAGTTTTTGTGATGCAAGTCAAATTCCTGCTTGACTCAAACGCCGCAATCCCTAATAACTAGTACTACCTGCTCTAAAAATGATCAGACCGTCCGCGTTTCGCCCCACTCACAATGGCACCGAAACCCGTCGAGGGATCACCGACAGAGCGAGTAAGCAGTAGTTGTATCGTCTGAAGTTCCGACGACTAACGCACATTGACGTTTAGCAGGGGATAATAACTATGATACTCAATCATTTATGGGGCCTGTATACCCATCCGCGTGAAGAGTGGCAAAACATTGAACGCACCCACGAAGGGATTGGTGCCAGCCTCACTCACATTCTGGTCATTGCACTGATTCCCGCCATCTGCGGCTTCTTCGCCAGCAGTTACATTGGCTGGAGCATCGGTGCCGGCGAACCCATTAAATTAACCCAGGCCAGTGCCGTGAAAATGGCCTTCGCCATGTATTTCGCGCTGATTGCCGGCGTGTTCCTGTTGGCCTATCTGGCCCACTGGATGGCTAAAACCTTTGGCGCAGACCCCACCACCACCCAGGCGGTGGAACTGGCCGCCTACACTGCCACCCCGTTGTTCATGGTCGGCTTTGCCACCCTGTATCCAGAGCTGTGGTTTGTGATGATGGTCGGTTTGGCGGGCATCGCTTACTCGGTGTACCTGCTCTATTCCGGGGTGCCCATCATCATGAACATTCCCGAAGAGCGCGGCTTCATCTATGCCAGCTCACTGGTAACCTGCGGGCTGGTGCTGCTGGTGGCAATACTGGCGGCTTCGGTGATCATGTGGAATCTGGGGTTTGGCCCCTCCTACGTCGGTTGACGCAGCAACGGCAGCATAAAAAAACGCGCCTCTACGGCGCGTTTTTTATTTCCAGGCAACCCCGTCTCGGTGCCAGCCAATTCAGGGAACAGGCTCTACCCACCTCGATAGCCAATCACCAAAGGTTCACAGCCCCTAAGGGTGACAGACGTTGTGAATCTCCAGGTTACTGCTCTGCTCAGAGTCCCGTTGGGCCTTGGCGTCATCACTGCGTGATGCGGTCAGCTGATCCAGGTAGCCCTGATCCACGTCCTGAGTCACGTACTCGCCATTAAACACCGAGGTATCGAAGCGATTCACCGTCGGATTCTCTTCGCTGACCGCCGCCACCAGATCCTCCAGATCCTGGTAGATCAGGCCGTCAGCCTTGATCAGGCTGCACACCTCTTCCACATCCCGGCCATAGGCGATCAGTTCCTGCGGGCTGGGCATATCGATGCCGTAGACATTGGGGAAACGAATCTCCGGTGCCGCAGAAGCGAAATACACCTTACGTGCGCCGGACTCCCGGGCCATCTCGATGATCTGCTGTGAGGTGGTACCCCGCACCACCGAGTCGTCCACCAGCAGCACGTTTTTGCCCTTAAACTCCTGACCAATGGCGTTGAGCTTGCGACGTACCGACTTCTTACGCTCCGCCTGTCCCGGCATAATAAAGGTACGACCAACATAACGGTTTTTCACAAACCCCTGCCGGTACGGCAGATCCAGTTCGTTGGCAATCTGGAGCGCGATGTCGCAGGAGGTTTCCGGAATCGGAATCACCACATCGATGTCATGATCTTCCCACTCCCGGGCAATCTTGGCTCCCAGTTTACGGCCCATGTTCACCCGGCTGGCGTATACCGAGATGCCGTCAATGGTGGAGTCCGGGCGGGCAAAGTACACAAACTCAAAGATGCACGGACTCAGCAGCGGCTGCTCGGCGCACTGTTTAGTAAACAGGTGGCCCTCAACGTCGACGTAGATCGCCTCACCAGGTGCCACATCCCGAATGTACTCAAAGCCCACGGCATCCAGTGCCACACTCTCCGAGGCCACCATAAACTCCTGGCCGTTGTCCGACTGACGCTTACCCAGCACCAGCGGGCGAATGCCGTTGGGGTCTCGGAATGCCACCATCCCCTGCCCCACAACCAGGGCGACACAGGCGTAGGCACCGCGCACCTTCTTGTGCAGTTGGCTGACGGCACTGAAGACCTGCTCGGCATCCAGTTGATAACCCGGCATCTGCTGAATCTCGTGAGCCAGCACATTCAGCAACAGCTCCGAGTCAGAGTTGGTGTTGATGTGGCGACGCATCTTGGCCATGGAGTCACTCAACTCATGGGCATTGGTCAGGTTGCCGTTGTGAGCCAGAGTAATACCAAAAGGAGAGTTGACGTAAAACGGCTGCGCCTCGGAGGAGCTGGAGGAGCCCGCCGTCGGGTAACGCACATGGCCGATACCCACGTTGCCTTGCAGACGCAGCATGTGTTTACTTTCAAATACATCCTTAACCAGGCCGTTGGCCTTACGCAACCGGAATGCTTCCGCATCCACGGTGACGATACCGGCCGCATCCTGGCCGCGATGCTGCAGAACAGTCAGCGCGTCATAGATGGTCTGGTTGACGGAGGAATGAGCAACAATTCCGACGATACCACACATTATTGTTGATCCTTATTCGGTAAGATGTTCATAGTTAGTAGGGTCATGGTTTTATTATATTTTTGGTAAAAAACTGGAGCTTTGCTCCAGGTATTGGAAGAACCATTGAATGACGACTTTGAATTCGGGAATCAACACCGAATCGTGCCACCAGCCCGAGGACGCGGCCCCGGTAAAGCTATCGAGGAAGAACAGCACCGCAGCCACCACCAAGGCTCCGCGGGCAGCACCGAAGACCACACCCAGCACCCGGTCGGTTCCGGTCAGGCCAGTTCGGTCGACCATCTGACCGATGAGGTAATTCAGCAGGCCACCGAGAATCAGTGTGGCCACAAAGAGAATTGAGATGGCGGCGCCATTTCTCAACATGGGATCGTCTATCTGGCTCAGATAAACCGCAAGATCTTCATAGAAGCGGCTGGAGACCAGGAAGGCCAGCACCCACACCACCAAAGACATCGCTTCGCGGGCAAAGCCGCGAACCAGACTAATAAGGACAGAAAGTCCAATGACAGCCAGTATGGCGTAATCAATCCAAACCATCACAGCGAGTATCGCCTCCGAATCTACGTTTGGGCGGCAATTTTAACAGAGCGCCCGCCCTTTCACATCTAAATTTCATCGACTGTTACATGCACTAAAAAGCCCGCATAAATGCGGGCTCTGTGCTGAATCAGGTTAAATATCAGTGGCCTTGTAGCGCACCAAGCTGCCGTTGAGTTCGGTCAGTTGGGCCAGGCGCGCCTTCTCTTTCACCAAGGCGTCTTTGGAGATGTCCGGCCCGACAAAGACCCGGTTCAAGCGACCCTCCACCGGCCTGGCGGGCACCGTATAGGCCCGAAACCCCTTTTCACGGAGTTGACTCACCAGATTATTCACGTTCTTGGCGTTCTTGAAAGTACCCAGCTGAATGGTCCAGCCTTGACGTATCTCAGTGGTCGACGGCGTCGGCTTAGTCGCCGCCTTGGACGCCGGCTTGACTGTCTCCTTCTCCGCCCCGGTGTCGGTCAGGGCAACGTCGTCAAACGCCTGCTCCGGCACAGGCTCGGGCAGAGACACCGGTCGCAGTGGAATGGTGGCAAAATTCTCCTGCACTCTCTGTTTTTCACCACTGAGGAGATCGGGAAGAAAGATCACCGCCAGTGCCGTCAGCACCAATGTGCCGACAATCCGGTTCTTTAACTGAGCAGACAAGCTCTATTCTCCTGCAATTGCGTGTTGCGCCTGAGCCACAGTGTAAAAGGAGCCAAACACAATGACTAGATCTAATTGTTGCTGCTGGCTCCGGGCCGCCGCCATCGCCTCGGCAACCGACCCATGGATCGACGCACCACCAACGGCCTCGGCAACACGTTCCCCATTACTGCCTCTGGGCACCGCCAGCGGAGCCGCGAACCACTCATCCACCACCGTCATCAGCGGCGCCAGTGACGCTTCGATCTCCTTGTCTTCCAACATGGCACACACTGCCAGCACCCGTCCCTGCCCCTTCATGGCTTCCAATCGTTGAGCCAGATAGCGCGCCGCATGGGGGTTATGGGCCACATCGGTATAGAGACGCGGTGACAGGCTCAGTGGCTGCATCCTTCCCGGCAGAGTGGCTGTCGACAAACCGGCAGCCAAAGCATCGACGCTTATTTCAGGCATCAGGCGATCGATAGCCGCCACCGCGGTGGCGGCATTCATGGCAGGCAACGCCGGCATGGGCAGGGCGTCGAGATGACGACCGGGGCGGCGGAACTGCCAGTGGTCGGCCCGATAGTCGGCGTGAAACTCATGCCCCACCCGAATCAGAGGGGTGCCCAACGCCTGGGCATACTCGGTCACCGAAGCCGGCAGATCCGGCTCTCCAATCACCGCAGCAACCCCGGTCCGAAAGATTCCAGCCTTTTCACGACCGACGGAGTCGCGGCTGTCACCAAGGTACTCCTGGTGATCCAGATCGATGGAGGTGATCACAGCCAGATCCGCATCAATCAGGTTGGTGGCATCCAGTCGCCCCCCAAGACCTACTTCAAGCAGCACCACTTTTGGCTTGTGCCGGGCGAACAGATACAGGGCGCCCAAAGCCGAAAACTCAAAGAAGGTAAGCTGAATCGGCCCGCGAGCCTGTTCGATGGCAGCAAAGGCATCCAGATGAGACTGATCATCCAGCTCGTTACCATCGACGCGCACCCGCTCGTTATAGCGATGAAGGTGAGGAGAGCTGAAGACACCGGTGCTAATTCCGGCCTGAAGAAGTATCGATTCCATCATGGCGCAGGTGGACCCTTTGCCATTGGTACCGGCGACGGTCACTACGGTGGAGTCCGGCAGGGCATCCAACGCCATGGCCTCGGCCACCTGACGCAGCCGGCTCAACCCCATGTCGATCTCCGACGGGTGTACCGCCAGAATAAAATCAAGCCAGTCCTGGAGGGACTGGCTTGAAAAAGGTGCCGCATTGGCCATTATTCGGTCTCTTGAGGCGCCGCGTGGGTAAACTTGCCCAGTATTCGAGCCAGGGTGTCGCGCATCTGACGACGATCGACGATCATGTCGATGGCCCCTTTCTCCAACAGGAACTCACTGCGCTGGAACCCTTCCGGCAGTTGCTCCCGCACGGTTTGCTCGATAACCCGGGGACCGGCAAAGCCGATCAGAGCCTTGGGTTCGGCCACATTGATATCACCCAGCATCGCCAGACTGGCTGAGACGCCGCCCATGGTGGGATCCGTCAATACCGAGATGTAGGGCAGCCCCCTCTCACTCATCTTGGCCAGGGCCGCAGAGGTTTTGGCCATCTGCATCAGGGAGAACAGCGCCTCCTGCATGCGGGCACCACCACTGGCGGAGAAGCACACCAACGGCAGGTTTTTATCCAGGCAGATCTCGACCGCCCGAACAAATCGAGCGCCGACCACGGAGGCCATAGAGCCGCCCATAAAGGCAAACTCAAACGAACACGCCACCACGGGTTGTCCTTTCAGCATGCCTTCGGCTGCAATCAGCGCGTCAGACTCACCACTGGCTTTTTCACCCTGGCTGATACGATCTTTATATTTCTTGGAATCCCGGAACTTCAATACATCCTGGGGCACCAAGTCAGTACCGATTTCATGCATGGTTCCTTCATCGAAGAACCCTTCCAGCCGTGCTCGGGCCCCGATTCGCATGTGGTGGTCACATTTAGGACACACTTCCAGATTACGCTCTAACTCTGCTCGGTAGAGGATCTGATCACAGTTACCACACTTGCTCCATACCCCCTCTGGTACGGAGTGGCGACGGGCCGCGACTGTTTTACTTTTCGGCAGGATTTTCTCTAACCAACTCATCGTCGCTAGTCCTGTAAATGATTGGCCTGATTAGGCGGTTATCTGCTGCAAACAGGCTATTATCTGAATAATAGTAGCCTGTTTTCGAATTCTATTTTCTGGCACCTGGGCTCAAACTGAACAAATTAAACCACAAAGGTCACACAGGCGATACTGAAAACTGGTCTAACCCGATAATTCTCAGGGAAAATGCGGCTAAATTCACTGCCTGGCGTTTAACTCTCTACAACGGGTCTGGTAAAAAAAGCGGCCCCGGTTCACTCGCCGGAATCGCAAATTGCTCCGGGTAGTCTACCTGAACCAGATACAGCCCCTCAGCCTTGGAGGTCGCCGAAGCCAGGTTGCGATCTTTGGCAGCCAACAACTCCGAAATCCACTCCACCGGCTGCTCCCCTTTCCCCACAGTCATCAATGACCCGACGATGTTGCGCACCATATGGTGAACAAAAGCGTTGGCCTTGATGTCGACAATCACGTAGTGATTACGACGACTGACGGTTAGGTGATGCACATTCCGCCACGGCGAGTTTGACTGGCACTGGATCGCCCTGAACGAGCTAAAATCCTGTTCACCCAATAACAGTTGACCCGCCTGGTGCATTAAGGTTTCATCCAGCTCGTGGTAATAGTGGCTGACGCCACTGCCCAGAATTGCTGGCCGGTATCGGTGGTTATAGATGATATAGCGGTAGCGTCGGGCCGTAGCTGAAAAACGGGCATGAAATTCATCGCTGACCGGCTTGGCCCAGCGTACCGCAACGTCCCCGGGAAGGTTGGCATTTAACCCCAATGTCCAGGCACGCTCGGGGCGAACCGCATCGGTATCAAAGTGCACGACCTGGCCAGTGCCGTGCACGCCGGCATCGGTCCGACCGGCACAAAACACCTCCACCGGATGATTGGCAACGACCGACAGGGCTTCCTCCAGTCGCTGCTGAACGCCAACCACTTCCCGCTGGCGTTGCCAACCAAAATAGCGACTGCCGTCATACTCAATTCCCAGTGCGACTCTCATACCCGTACTACCTGCTGTTCAAAAAGGGGCGCATTATACCAAATTACCGCAACTTTACCGCTGCCACCGTGCGGCCGAGCATTGTAATACCAAACCCGGTGTAGATCTGGTCTGCGTTGCTGAATTTTGTCGTCAACCAATTGCCGGATTACCGCAGTGCGACCTACCCGCCAGCCTGATACAAAACTGTGAGTTTTCCCTTTCGTTGGCACAAAAAACGGTGGCCTGAGCCACCGTTTTCCATCGATTCGTCGAACCGTTATCTACAGGCGATCCAGCAACTCCTGGGCTTCCCCCTGCTGGGCGCCGGCCCCCTTATCGATCACTTCCCGAAGCAACGCCTTGGCACTGTCCTTGTCATCGATCTCGATGTAAGCCCGGGCCAGATCCAGTTTGGCACTGTAACCACTGACCTCGTCATCCACGTCCACCCCGGACGGCTCACCAATCAGGCTGGTCAAATCCGGATCACCGATGTCCAGGTCAAGGCCATTGTAGGGCTCAACCTGAGCCTCATCGCTGTGGGACTCGTCCAGCAGTTTATCGATATCGATAAACTCCTCATCCCCGGTTTTGCCCATCTCCAGGCTTGGCTCATTGTCCACGCTCAGATCCAGTCTGCTGTCCACCGGCTCCGACTCGAGCGGCGCCTGAAGGGCCGGCTCATCGGCCTCCGGCTGAGACTCGGAGTCCACTGGCGAATGATCTTTGAGCAACGCTTCAATGTCATCCTCAGCCATGGCCATGCTGCCGTCATCACCATCGTTCATCAATTCGACCATGTCGGCACTGTCATCCAGGGCCACTCCAAGCTCAGACATCACCGTGTCCACATCCGGCTCGAGTTCGTTGATGGCCATGTTCGCCAACAGCTCATCGTTGAAATCAGGCTCCGAGGCCTGGGCATCGCCGCTTTCCATGGCCTGATGCTCCTGCAGCAACTCCTCCAACGACTGCACCGGTTCCTCGGCTTCGGTGGCAGAGGGTTCCAGCTGAATGGCCGCCGTATCCTGGCTGTCAGCCGATGCCGGTGCCGAAACGACGACGGCCGGCTCCGGGACTGAGGGCTGAATCGGATCCGAAACCTGAGCGATGCTGCCATCCGGCTCCGGCGAGCGGCGACGGATGTACAACCACACCAAGACCAACAGGAACAGGGTCGGTACCACTGCCGCAATGCCAACCAGCCAGGGTTTGGCCCACAACTGCTGCCAGATGCCACTCTCTTCAATGTCCTGAGCCGGTTCCACCACCTCTGCGGAGTTGGCGCTGGCCATGGGCGACACCAGTTGCTGCTCCAGCTCCCGATTGACGGCCTGCTGATCATCCAGGGCACTTTGCAGAGTCAACACCTGCTGGTTCAGTTCATCCAGGCGAGCCTTAAGCAGTTCATTCTGCTCCAGCATCGCCGCCATCTCATCGATGGAGTGCCCCAGCTCCTGTCGCAGACGACCAATCTGTTCCGCCGATTGCTGCTTTTGCAGGTTCAATTCATCGTTCAGGCGAGCCAGCTCTTTATCCACCCCGGGCGTGGTGGCCTGTTTCGGCGTCGGGGCTTGAGCCCCCACCGGCTTCGGCGCCACATTGGCCTTAGCTGCCACCGGTAAAGCACTCCAGCGCTTGTCGTCGGAAGAGGCGCGCGCCTTCGCTTCGGCCGGATCGATGGCCAGAATCACCGAATCATCTGGGACAGTGAGGATCATCCCCTTTTCAAGGGCATTGAGGTTCTGACTGCTGAACGCCTGAGGGTTGGCCTGATACAGCGCCAGCATGGTCTGGTAGACAGTCGCGCCTTCCGGTTGGTGGGCTTTGGCCAGACGCCATAAAGTATCGCTGGGGGAGGTCGGCCCGATGGTGACTTGCTTCAGTTCACCCTGAGGCCCGGCAACAGCCACCCCTTCGCCAACGGCATGTAATGAATACGAGCAGGCCATGGCCCCACTCAACAGGGCTACCAATACCCTTTGCTTTCCAGTCATTTTGCAGGCCCGCATATCTGTGTCTATGGTTTGATTTTTAAATGCTGCGATCTCAACACTATATCTCATCTGCCATAAGGACAACAGCAGTTGCTGGGACAGGCGCTACCCGAAGTGATCAAGGCCTCGCCCCCTGACATCGCCCATAGCAAACAGCCGCCCCGAATTCGGGGCGGCTGCTGCAGGAATTACCCCTGGTAGTTACAGATAATCCCTGATCAGAGTTTCGGCAATCTGCACCGCATTGAGGGCCGCGCCTTTGCGAATGTTGTCTGCGACCACCCACAGGTTAAGGCCACAGGGGTGGCTGATATCCTGGCGCACCCGGCCAACGAAGACCTCATCCTGGCCAGTGGCGTTCCCCACCTGAGTGGGGTAGTCCTGATCTTCCTCCATCAGCACCAGTCCGGGCGCCTGGCTAAGCAGTGCCTTCACCTCCTCCACAGAGGTAGGCTGACGGGTTTCCAGGTGAATCGCTTCACCGTGACCATGGAATACCGGTACCCGCACCGCCGTAGCGTTCACCGCGATGCTGGCGTCACCGAAAATCTTCTGGGTTTCCCAGACCATTTTCATCTCTTCCTTGGTGTAACCGTTATCCATGAAATCATCGATCTTCGGCAGCACATTGAAGGCGATCTGATTGTCGAACACCTCGTTTTTCGCCGGTAGGCCATTCAACAACTGAGCACACTGCTTGGCCAGCTCCTCGATGGCACGGCGACCGGCACCGGATACCGACTGGTAGGTGGCCACATTTATCCGGTCGATGCCGTACTGCTGGTGAATCGGGTGCAGGGCCATCAACATCTGGATGGTGGAGCAGTTCGGGTTGGCAATGATGTTGCGATTACGAAACTCCGCCAGCGCATGGGCGTTGATCTCCGGCACCACCAGTGGCACGTCCGGCTCATTGCGGAAGTGAGAGGTGTTGTCGATGACCACGCAGCCGGCGTCGGCCGCCAACGGGGCATACTGGGCCGACACCTCGCCGCCGGCAGAGAAAAAGGCCAGCTCCACCTGACTCCAGTCAAACTCCGCTACATCGGTAACCGTCAGGCTTTTTCCTTTAAACGCCAGAGTCTTGCCGGCACTGTTGGCACTGGCCAGCAGATGCAGCTCGGCAATGGGAAACTCCCGCTCTTCCAGAATCTGGATCAGGGCTTCACCGACGGCGCCGGTGGCGCCCAAAATTGCGACATTAAATGCCTGTGCCATGGATTATCTCTCTTTATTAAAACCGAGTTCAGACCACAGGTCCGGGGCCGCCTGCCCCGAGTGACCCACGGTTAAGGATAGAAATTCTCTGCGATTGAGGTGGGCTTTTCGCTGCCGGTCAAAACCACCGGGTTGCGCCAGCCACTGCCGGAAGCGGCGATCTTCGCTGTCGATGTCGTACACCAGACGGGCAACGCGGGCCAACAGGGACTGATTCACAGCGGCACTTACCCGCACCGAGGCAATCTCGGCTTCCGGTACAAACCGGGAAAACTCCGCCACCGGTCCCAGCCCCAACTGCTTCGCCAGCACCTCAAGCAACATCCAGTTGCCCCGCAGTTTGGCTTCGACGCTGTATCCGGCGATGTGCGGCGTGGCAATCTCGGAGACCTCGACCAGCTCCGCCATCGGCGACGGCTCCCCCTCCCACACATCCAGAATCAACTTGAGGTCCGGCCGCGCTTGTTTCAGCGCCAGCAAGGCCCGGTTATCCACCACCTCACCCCGGCAGGCATTCACCAGCCAGGCATCAGGCTTGAGCCCGTTCAGGCGGGTCTCATCCAGCAGGTGCCAGGTGGGATGCGCGCCGTCACGAACCAGTGGCACATGACAGCTGACGATGTCAGCCGCTGCCAACACGGCGTCCAGTGACTCAAACTGACGGGGGTCTCCGGCCGCCTGCAGAGGTGGATCACACAGCAGCACCTGCATCCCCAACGCCTGCGCACGCCGCGCCGTGGCAGAACCGGTATTGCCGGCGCCGATTACCGCCAGAGTTTTCCCCTCAAGGGACACCGACAGACGCTGGGCCAGGGTCAGCAGCGCCGTGAGCACATACTCACCCACCGCCTCGGCATTGCAGCCGGGGGCATTGCTCCAGGGGATCTCTCTGGCCGCCAACGCCGCGACGTCGATGTGGTCAAATCCGATGGTGGCGGTACCGACAAACTTCAGCTTCTCCGCCGCATCAATCAACGCCTGATTGACCTGGGTGACACTACGTACCAGCAGGACATCAGCATCGCGCACCTGCTCCGGGCCGATCCCACGGCCGGGATAACAACGAATCTCTGCCAAATGGCCAAACATGGCATCCAGCGCCGGCATATTCTCATCAGCAACGATAATCATCGGGGTAGGGGGAGTTGCGGTAACAGGAGGGGGAGTGTAACAAAAGCAGAGCCGGGACGCAGTATCCCGGCTCTGGAGTTTACAGGGTTATGGACGCTTAACCCTGGTACTTACGCATGATCAGCGTGGCGTTGGTGCCACCAAAGCCAAAGCTGTTGCTCATGACGGTGTTCAGCTCGCGCTCCTGAGTCTCGGTGACGATGTTCAGGCCTTTAGCATCGTCATCAAGGTTGTCGACGTTGATGCTGGGCGCCACAAAGCCGTTCTCCATCATCAGCAGGCTGTAGATGGCTTCATGCACACCGGCGGCTCCCAAAGCATGGCCGGTCATCGCCTTAGTGGCACTGATGGCCGGGCTCTTGTTACCGAACACCTCCTGAATGGCACCCAGTTCACGGGTATCGCCGACCGGCGTACTGGTACCATGAGTATTGATGTAGTCGATGTCGCCACCGGCCTGCTCCAGCGCCAGCTTCATGCAACGCACTGCACCTTCACCGCTGGGGGCAACCATATCGTAGCCATCGGAGTTGGCACCGTAACCCACGATCTCGGCGTAGATCTTGGCGCCACGGGCCAGAGCGTGTTCCAGCTCTTCCACCACCACCATGCCGCCGCCGCCGGAGATTACAAAACCATCTCGATCGGCATCGTAGGTGCGGGACGCCTTGGTGGGATCATCGTTGTACTTGGTGGACAGCGCGCCCATGCCATCAAAGCCCATCGCCAGAGTCCAGTGCAGCTCCTCGGAGCCACCGGCAAACACGATGTCCTGCTTACCCAGCTGAATCTGCTCAACGGCATGGCCAATACAGTGGGCACTGGTGGCACAAGCGGAGCTGATTGAGTAGTTGATGCCCTTGATCTTAAAGGGGGTCGCCAGACAGGCAGAGGCGGTAGAAGACATGATCCGTGGCACCAGATAAGGGCCCACACGGCGCACGCCTTTGCTACGCAAGGTATCGGCTGCCTGCACCTGGTTCAGGGAGGACGCACCGCCACACCCGGCAACAATGCCGGTGCGCAGGTTGCTGACCTGGTCTTCTGGAAGATCGGCGTCTTTAATCGCCTCTTCCATTGCGATATAGGCGTAAGCCGCCGCATCACCCATAAAGCGCAACTTCTTGCGATCGATGTGCTCAGCCGGGTCGATCTTCAGATCGCCCCAGACGCGACTACGAAGCCCCAGCTCTTCAAACTGATCTGAATAGCTCAGGCCACTTTTGCCGGCCTTCAGGGCTGCCGTTACTTCTTCGGCGTTATTGCCAATACTGGAAACAATACCCAGTCCGGTAATTACAGCTCGCTTCATCATTTTTTCCTGTGTATGAAGATCCGTTAAACTGACGCCATCTTAGCCTGTTTTGTTTGCGAAACTGGTCGGCTTTCCCTTTACAGCGTTACAATGGCGACAAAAGAGCGACAGTGAGACCCAGCGTGACTCCCATCCTTCCCGCCAAACTGGATTGGCGCGATTCCGACACTCCGGTATCGGTCGACTACGACGATGTGTACTTCTCCACCGTAGACGGCATCGACGAAACTCAGTATGTGTTCTTGAAACATAACGGGTTTCCAGAAAGATTTATAGCCCACCCCCACTCAACTCTGGTGGTGGCGGAAACCGGCTTTGGTACCGGACTGAACCTGTGCCTGCTGTGGCAGGCGTTTCGTCAGTTCCGCCAGGATCATCCTGACGCCCGCTGTCAGCGGCTGCATTTTGTCAGCATGGAAAAACACCCTGTCAGCGACGCCGACCTGCGCCGGGCCCACAGATACTGGCCACAACTGAGCCACCAGACCCGGCAACTGCAGCAGGCCTACCCCGCCCCGATAGGCGGCTGCCACCGCATGGAGTTTGACCAGGGTGAAGTGGTGGTGGATCTGTGGCTGGGTGACGTCAACGAAATTCTACCCACCATGGTATCCGACGACAGCGGCCTGTTCGATGTCTGGTTCCTCGATGGTTTCACGCCGAGCAAAAATCCCACCATGTGGCAGCCTGAACTCTACACCCAGATGGCCAGGCTGAGCCGCAACCAGGCCACCTACGCCACCTTTACCGCAGCCGGGCACGTTCGCCGCGGACTGGAGCACGCCGGTTTTTCCGTCACCAAGGATCACGGCTACGGCGTCAAACGGGAGATGATCAGCGGCCGGTTACTGGACGCCAAACCGATCGCCGAAACCGTCACCGAGGTGGCGATCGTCGGTGCCGGCGTGGCGGCGGCGCACCTGGCCCTCAGCCTGGTACAGAGGGGCATACGGGTCACCCTGTACAGCCAGGGACAGGCCAGTGCCGATGGCGCCTCGGGCAATCGTCAGGGGGCCATCTACCCGTTGATGAACCTGGCCGAAGATGGACTGAGCCAGCTGTACCAACAGGGCTTCCTGCTCAGCCGTCAGCGCCTCAACCGCGCCGTGGCCGCCGGGCACGCCATCGACCACGACTGGTGCGGCGTGGTCCAGTTAAGCCAGAACGACAAAGATCAGACCAAGTTGGCTAAGGTGGCCGCGGCGGGGTTCCCGCCGGAGTTGGTGCATGGCATCGACCGCCAACAGGCCAGCCACATCGCCGACTTGCCGCTGGATCGGGGCGGATTGTTCTTCCCCTTCGGCGGCTGGGTGGCACCAAATCAGCTGATTCCGGCCCTGCTGCAGCAGGCCGGCGAGCTGGGACAACTGCAATGCTACTATGACCACCAACTGACGTCGCTGACGGCCAGCGACAACGGCTGGCAACTGGATTTTCAGCACGGTCGCCAGGCCCGCCATGCCCAGGTGGTGGTCGCCATGGGGCACCAGAGCCACCTGCTGGCACAGACTGAGCCCCTGCCCATCCAGGCGGTTCGGGGCCAGATTAGCGCTCCCAACACCACCCCGACGTTGAATCGCCTGAAAACGGTGCTGTGTGCCGATGGATACCTGATCCCGCAGCTGGACGGGCGCCTGACCAGCGGCGCCAGTTTCGTGAAACGCAGCAGCGATGCCCGTTGGCAGCAGCAGGATGTGACGGAGATTCGCCAGCGAATGCACACCAGCTTTGGCCAGTGTGGCTGGGTCGAGGAGTTGACCTTTGACGACAGTGGCCGTGCCGCCGTTCGCGGTTCGGTGCGGGATCACTTTCCTTTGGCCGGGCCGGTACCTGACTGGCCGAAAATCATCGACCAGCAGTCCCAGCTGCGGGGGCAGCCTCTGCCTACCCTACCGGGATTGCACCTGCTGGCCGGACTGGGTTCGCGAGGCCTGTGCAGTGCCGCGCTAATGGCCGAATCCGTCGTCTCAAGCCTGTGCGCCGAACCCAGGCCTGTCGACCAGGCACTGCTTGCGCGGATTGTACCGGACCGCTTCTGGCTGCGGCGACTGAAAAAAGGCCACCGGGTGCCAGAATAAAAAAAGGAGGCGCCGGCCTCCTTTTTTCAGTTTACGAGTTGCTGCAACCGATGCAGCAGCTGAAGCCAGGCCTGGCGCACCAGGTTCAGATCGTCCGGTGCCAATTCACTGCTGGCGGCGCTGATGCGCTTATCCATGTCTTCGGACAACAGGCTCAGCAGGTGCGGCTGCTGTTCATCCAGCTCATTGAGGCTCAGCGCCAGATGCCCCTGCAGGTAGCCGCTGGCAAACACCTGGTCGTCCGTGCCCTGCTCGACCATTTCGGTCATCCACTGGTCGGCCTGTTGTTCTAACCTGTCTAACATTCACCCTATCCTACGTTAACCGGTACAGTACTTCATCGTGAAAGCCGGTGATGATGGGATACCACCCGGCCAGCTGAGCATCCAGCTCAGGGTCGCCAGTATCTGCGATCATCGGCCTTCCCTCAAGTGCTTTCAGCTTCGACTTGGTGGCCAGAATAAGGATATTGTCGCCACCGATGGCACGAATCACCTCGGGGCTGAGTTGCTGGTTGCCCCGGCCAAACAGATGGCCCTGGCCCCCTATCAGGGTGACCACCAACCGGGAGGGCACTTCAGTAACCAACTCAAGTAGCTGAGCGGCCGTCAAATCCCGCCCCACAACCTGGCCGTCGCGCACTACATCGACCCCGAGCAGGGTGTTGTCCAGCCCCTGCATCGCCATGGCGGCGGCCACGGTGGACCCGGAGCCCATCACAAACTGGCCCCCCTCTTCCATGCGCTCCTGCAGATCGGCGCAGATGTCATCGAGCACCAGTTCGTCCACCTCGACACCGCCCATTTTCACCGCCTGGACAAACTGCAGCGCTTCGGGAATCCGCATCTCACCATAGTGACGGGCCTGCACCCGCCCCTGACGAAACGCCGCTTCATCGATATCACGCACCTCGGCCATCATGGTGCTCACCAGCTCGCCACGGGCCATCATGGCCACCACCTCGCCGCTGGCTTTGGGGGTGATACCGTAGACACCGGAGTGAATCTTCACCCCCGCCGGCACGCCCAGCACCGGCTGCCGCTCCCCCACCACCGAACAGATGTCCCGGGCGGTACCGTCGCCACCGGCAAACAGCAGCAGGTCGACGCCATGCTCCACCAGCGCCCGGGCGGCAGCTTGAGTATCGGTGGCATCGCTGTCACCGGTACTGTGATACAGGCAGTGATGGTCAATCCCCAGCCCGGTCAGCAGATCGGCCCCCATGGCGCCGCCGGCGCTGAACCAGTCGATGAGCGGCCACTGTGATTGGCAAGCACTCAACGCAGTGGCCATCCGCTGCTGGGCCTTAGGTTCAGCGCCCAGCGCCAGCGCCTGTTGGGCCACGTTGTCACTGCCTTTCAGGGCGACACTGCCCCCCAGGCCGGCCAGGGGGTTGATAATGACCCCAAGTCGAAATGGTCGGTTCATCCTTGCCTCAAAACTCAAACTGCTGTGATGTCAGTACCGGTGTGCGGTAGTGACGACGAACGTCCTCGATCAACGCCGCGGCCCTGGGGGGAAACCCCTGGACCAGATAGCAGCGCACCTGCGCCTGCACCCTAAGCTGGAAGGCCCGGCGATCCACCTCTATGCCCCCCAGGTTGTCGACACTGACATTGAACGGCATCGCCGCGGCCTGATGCAGGGCCCACTCGATCGCCTGAGGCTTCACCTCCACCCGCTCAAACTCCGCCTGTTGTTGCGCATCACGGCCATCGGGGTGATACCAGTAGCCGTAATCCAGCCGTTGTCGGCGCGCTTTCCCCGCCAGGGTCCAGTGTGCCAGCTCATGGAGGGCACTTGAGAAGAAACCATGAGCAAAGTAGATGCGATGGAAAGGACACTGCGCATCGGCGGGCAGGTAGAGGGGTTCACTCCCCAGATCGATAAGCCGGGTGCGAAACTGTTTACCCAGGCCTCGATTAAACAGCCGAATCAGGGCCTGATTCTGATTAATGGTCACCTCGCGATTCCATCCTCTTGTTGTCGTGCAATCCCTTAAACCCCAGCGCAACCAGCAGAGCCACCGTTGCCAGGCCCATGGCCAGCCACCAGATCTGCTCCGGGTGGCGCTGCCACAGCTGGCCGCTGAAATAGACCCCCAAAGCACTGCCACCGCTGAACGACAGGCTGCGATAGAGCGCCTGCACCCGCCCCTGAATACCGGGGCGGAACTCATGGTGAATAAACTGCATGGCACAGACATGGGCCAGGGAAAAGCTGGCCGCATGCAGCAGGTTGGCGGGTAATTGGCCCCAGGGAGAGGTCATCTCGGCGGTCAGGTACCAGCGCACCAACGCCAGCATACCACAGGCGATCATCAGCCACTCCAGTGACACCCGCCTGAGCAGCCTTGGTGTCAGGGCGAACAGCGCCACCTCCGCGACCACCCCGGAAGCCACCAGCACACCCGCCACCCCTTCGCTGATCCCCAGCGATTGCAGGTAGAGTACATAGAACCCGAAAAAGGCGCCGTGGCTGGCATTAAGGCAGAAGGCAAACAGCACAAAAGTGCCGACCCTAAGCCAGTTAATACCGCTCCAGCTTTCGGCCAGGACTCGGTGAGAGGCCTCCTCAACGCACCTGAGCGGCAGGGAAAAGACCAGCATCACCAGCAGAAGTCCACACCCGACCCAGGGCATCAGGACGACACTCCAGCGCTCGAACAGCCAGCCCGCCAGCACCACCATCACCAGAAAACCCACACTTCCCCAGGTCCTAATCCGGCTGTAACGCTCAACATGGGGGCGAAGGGCACTGAGGGTCAACACCTCCAGCTGGGCCAGGATGCCGCTCCAGCTGAAACCAAACAACAGCAGGGCGGCAGCGGTGGGCCAGAACCCTTCGGCGAGAAGCAGGCCGGCAACCCCCAGCAGTGACAACGCCACCCCCAACTTGGTCATCAGGGTGCGTCGACCGTATCGATCGGCCAGTGAGGCCCACCAATAAGGGGCAATCATGGCGATAGCCATCTGCGCCGCCATCAGGGTGCCGATATCGGGAGCGGAGAAACCTCTGAGCTTCAGAAATACCGCCATAAAGGGCACAGTAAGCGCCTGCATGGCAAAATAAAACAGGTAGTTGGCCGCCAGGAGTCGGCGCTGGGGCTGCCAAAATCCGTCGTTCGTCATTCTTTAAGCCACACAGCCCAAGCAGAGACTAAGCTGCGGGCTCCGCGCAGGGTTGCGGGTCATGGTCTTGGCCATCGGCAATCCTTTTGTTGTAACCCAGGCTTCGTGACAACAGCGCCATCAGCAGCGACAGCATCGACAGTGCCATGGCCAGTTGCCACACCCGCTCCGGATGCTGTTGCCACAGGTGCCCACTGAGGTAGATGCCCAGCGCACCACCGCCGCTAAAGGCCAGGCTGCCGTACAGCGCCTGCATCCGCCCCTGGATGCCCGGTTTAAACTCATGGTGAATAAATTGCATGGCGCAGGCATGCGCCAGGGCAAAGCTGGCGGCGTGCAGCAATTGCGCTGGCAACTGACCGGCGACGGTGGTCATCTGTGCCGTCAGATACCAGCGCAGCAGGGCCAGGGCCCCACAAAGGATCATCAGACGATCCAGAGCGATGCGGCGCAGCAGCCTGGGCATCAGGGCAAACAACCCCACTTCCGCCATCACCCCACACGCCAGCAGTACCCCGGCCATCGATTCGCTGATCCCCAGGGTCTGAAGATACAGCACGTAGAAGCCGTAGTAGCCACCGTGGCTGGCGTTGAGGCTAAAGGCAAAGGCCAGGTACAGCCCGACTCTGGACCAGTGAATGCCGGACCAGTCCGCCGACTGACGCTGCGGCGGTTCGGCCGCACCGCGCAGGGCCAGGGTAAAGCCGATCATCGCCGCCAGCAGTGCCACCCCCAACCACGGCAGCAAGCCCGCATCCCAACGTTCAAACGCCCAGCCGGCGGCAATCACCATCAGCAGATAGCCGACACTGCCCCAGCTGCGAATCTTGCTGTAGAGTTCGGTTCGGGGTTTCAAAGAGCTGAGGGTCAGCACCTCCAGCTGAGCCAGAATGCCACTCCAGCTGAAGCTGAATGCCATCAGGGCCGCCGCCGTCTCCCAGAAGCCCTGGGCGATAAACAGCCCGGCAAAGCCAGCCAAAGCCAGTGTGACGCCCAACTTGGCCACCGAAGCCCGGCGACCACTGTAGTCTGCCAGCGACGCCCACAGGTAGGGAGAGACCATGGCGGTGGTCATCTGTGCCGCCATCAGGGTGCCAATCTCTGGCGCCGAGAAGCCCCTAAGATCCAGATAGATGCCCATGAAGGGCACAGTCAGCCCCTGCATGGCGAAATAAAACAGGTAGTTAGCAGCCAACAGCTGTCGCTGTGGCTGCCAGAAGTTCAGCGTCATTGGTCGTTCATTGAGAGAGTCGGAGTGGACACGGTCACCGCCCCATTCTGGCCGCGTTGGCGCAGGGCGTGATCCATCAGGGTGATCGCCATCATCGCCTCGGCGATGGGCACGGCACGAATGCCGACGCAGGGATCATGGCGCCCCTTGGTCACCATCTCGGTGGCCTTGCCGTCGACGTCGATGCTGTTGCCCGGCACCATGATCGATGACGTCGGCTTCAGAGCCAGGTGGGCGATCACCGGCTGGCCGCTGCTGATCCCCCCCAGTACGCCACCGGCATGGTTACTGGCAAAGCCGTCCGGCGTCATCTCGTCCCGGTGCTCGCTGCCCTGCTGCTCAACCACGTCAAAGCCATCGCCGATGGCAACCGCTTTGACCGCATTGATGCTCATCAGGCTATGGGCCAGATCCGCATCTAGCCGGTCAAACACCGGCTCACCGAGTCCGACCGGCACGCCGGTGGCCACCACGGTCACCTTGGCACCGATGGAGTCACCCCGCTTCTTCAGGTCCCGCATATACTGATCCAGCTCATCCAGCTTGGTCACATCCGGGAAGAAGAACGGGTTGTTTTCCACCTCAGTCAGGTCGACCTGCTGCGCCTTAATCGGACCAAGCTGCGACAGATAAGCCCGAACCTCGATGCCGTACGCCTGGGCCAGATACTTTTTGGCAATGGCGCCGGCGGCAACCCGCATGGCAGTTTCCCGGGCCGAACTTCGGCCCCCGCCGCGATAATCGCGAACGCCGTACTTGTGGTGGTAGGTGTAATCCGCATGCCCCGGACGAAACACCTGGGAGATGGCCGAATAATCTTTGCTGCGCTGGTCGGTGTTTTCAATAACCAGACCGATGGGGGTGCCCGTGGTCTTGCCTTCAAACACGCCGGACTGAATCTTAACCTCGTCGGCTTCCCGGCGAGCGGTGGTATAGCGGGAGCTGCCCGGGCGACGGCGATCCAGATCCAGTTGCAGATCCGCTTCGCTCAGCTCAATTCCCGGAGGGCAGCCATCGACAATGGCCCCCAACGCCAACCCATGACTTTCACCATAGGTGGTTACGGTAAACAGTTTTCCTATTGTATTGCCAGCCATCGCGTTGGGGCTCTCCCTTTGTCATTAATTAAAAGCTGTTCTGGTGCTCCAGCAGTTGTTCCCGGGTCAGGGCAAATACGCCGTCGCCGCCATTTTCAAACTCGAGCCAGGTAAAGGGCACGCTGCTCATCTCTTGTGCCAACGCCACCCAGGAGTTGCCTACCTCAACAATCAACACGCCGTTTTCATTCAGATGATCGGCCGCTTCCCGCAGGATTCGACGGGTCAAATCCAGACCATCGACGCCGGACGCCAGGCCCAACTCCGGCTCATGGTGAAACTCCTCGGGCAGATCCGACATGTCATCGCTGTCCACATAGGGTGGATTGGATACAATAAGGTCATACTTCTGACCTGGCAAGGCATCGAAACAGTCGGACTGAATCGGGAAAACGCTGTGCAGGGCACCATGGCGTTCAATATTGATCTGCGCCACATCCAGGGCGTCTGCGCTGATGTCGACCGCGTCCACTTCGGCTTCCGGGAAAGCATAGGCACAGGCGATGGCGATGCAGCCCGAGCCGGTGCACATATCCAGAATCCGGTTAACCGGCTTGTTGTACATCCAGGGGGTGAACTGCTTATCGATCAGCTCGGCAATGGGAGAGCGCGGTACCAGCACCCGCTCATCACAGTAAAATTCCAGGCCGGCAAACCAGGCGCTGTTGGTCAGGTAGGGCACCGGGGTACGCTCATGAACACGACGAATCACCATTTCGGCGATTTTCTGTTTTTCACTGCTGGTCAGGCGGGCCCGGCGAACTTCGTGGCCCAACTCCAGTGGCAGGTGCAGGGCATGCAACACCAGCGCCACCGCTTCATCCCAGGGGTTGTCGGTCCCATGACCATAATAGATGCCGGCATCATTGAAGCGGCTGACCGACCAACGCAACATGTCTTCGATGGTATGCAGCTCGGTGACCGCTTCATCAATAAAAATTTTATCCACCAGAAAAATCCTGTCTGTCTCTACTGCGCCACATTGTAAACCCAATCGTGTTAAAGATCTGATCTATCTGTTCTCCGGCCTGCATCGCTTTTGCGGCGACGATTGGGTTAAAATGCCGCCCATGAGTAAAGACAATCAAAACGGTTCGTTTGCCGAGATGATGTCGGGGGTCAAACCCCTGAGTCAGGACAAACACCATCACCCCAAAGCCGCCCCGAAACGCATTCAGGTGGAAGAGAAGCAACAGCGGCAACTTGCCGACAGCTACTTTTCTGATGAGTTCCAACCCGCCATGCCCGATAGCGGCCCCGTCCGCTACCTGCGCCAGGGCGAAGACCCGTTCGAGCTGAAAAAATTGAGGCGGGGCGACTACACCCCGGATCTGATGCTGGATCTGCACGGCTACCGGACCCAGGAAGCCCGGTTTGAGTTGATCGCCCTGATTGAGGAGTGCAAAAAACACCACGTCCACTGCGCCTGCATCATGCATGGCATTGGCAGCGGCGTGCTCAAGCAACAGATCCCTAGTTGGCTGGCCCAGCACCCGCAGGTAATCGGCTATCACCAGGCACCGCTGGAGTGGGGAGGCAACGGCGCTTTACTGGTGCTGGTGGATGTCGGCTCAGAGGACGGCGGGCACCGTCGGTGAATGCAATGACAGCACACGCGCACTGCCGTCATTGACCTCCAACGAGGCAACGGCGGCAGTGGCAAACAGCGGCGGCTCAACCCCGGCAACGAACTCCCGCAACAAATAGGCCAGCAGTGGCATATGAGCCACCACCAGTACCGCATCGGTGGTGCTGAGCGCCGCGTGCGCGACAATCACATCATGACACACACCGGGATCGGCGTTGGGCACCAGTTCATCCAGCGTAATGACTTCAGCATCCTGCGGCAGCGATGCCTGCAAACAGCGCCAACTCTGCTGGGCACGCACATAGGGGCTGACCAGCACCAACCGGCAGCCACCGAACTCCTGGGCCAAACGGGCCCCCATGTGCAGGACCTCTCTCTGACCGAGGTCGGTCAGATTCCGCTGACTGTCTACCGTTGCGTCAAATCCGGCTTCACCATGACGCATCAAATAAAAACGCATGCTAACCCCAAAAAATCATCCATCCCATCGGCCTAACCCGGCTTTTTTGCCTTGCCGGAACGACCCGGTTCAACTGGCTCGAAGCTGGCATTGTATAGAAAGCCCGCAGCAAAGTTAACCACCGGCAGACGAGGCCGGCAATCGAAAAAAGACATCCCGTAACAAAGTGATATCTTTTGGTTTTCACCGTGAAAAAGGTATAAGCTAACAAAAATCATACGTACGCAGCCAGCTTTAACTAGGCTTATAACTACCACAAAAAGAACCTTGATTGCCCAACGTTGTCTCCGGCGCAATACCCAAAGCTCGGCCGTACGCCTATAGGATTCAACATTGATGCCAGAACTGATCGTCAGCCCCAACGATAACAAAAAATACGCTCAGGTCACGTTAGACAATGGCCTAAGGGCCTTACTGATTGCCGATTCCACGGCCACCAAATCCGCCGCCGCCCTGGCCGTCAATGTCGGCCATTTTGATGATCCCGACGACCGGGAGGGGATGGCGCACTTTCTTGAGCACATGCTGTTTCTCGGCACCGAAAAATTTCCCCACCCGGGAGAATACCAGCAGTTCATCAGCCAACACGGGGGCAACCACAACGCCTGGACCGGGCCTGAGTTCACCAGCTACTTTTTCGACATCAACCATGACCACTTTCAAGAGGGGTTATTGCGTTTCAGCCAGTTCTTCACGGCACCGCTGTTCGATGCCCACCTGGCGGACAAAGAGCGCCAATCGGTTGACTCAGAGTTTAAGATGAAACTGCGGGATGACGTGCGCCGCCTGTATCAGGTGCATAAACAGACCGTCAACCCGGCCCACCCCTTCAGTAAGTTCTCCGTTGGCAACCTGGAAACCCTGGCGGATCGCAACCAGCGTCCGGTCCGTGAGGAGTTACTGGAGTTCTACCACACCCAGTACTCTGCCAACCTGATGACCCTGGTGTTAGTGAGCGATGCCAGCCTCGAACAGATGCAGCAATGGCTGCAACACTATTTCTCCGCCATCGTTAACCGTGACATCCACAAATGCTACCCGGATATACCGCTGTACACCGACAAAGAGATGAATATCGAGGTACAGGCCACACCACTGAAAGCCCAACGGCGGCTCACGGTCACCTTTCCGCTACCCGGCGTGGACCAATGGTATCACCTCAAACCCCTGACCTTTTTGGCCCACATGCTGGGTTACGAAGGCCGGGGCAGCCTGCTGTCCCTGCTGAAGCGACAGGGGCTGGCGACCAACCTGTCTGCCGGCGGTGGCATCAACGGCTATAACTTTAAAGACTTCAACATCAGCTTTCAGCTGACCGAAAAAGGGATTACCGAGCAGGACACCATTATCGGCCTGATGTTTCAGTTCATTGGGGTAGTGCGTCAACAGTGCCTCGAGGACTGGCGCTACGACGAACGCAAAACCCTGCTGGATCTGGCATTCAAGTACCAGGAAGCCAATAAGCCCCTGGATCTGGCCAGCCACCTGGCGATTAACCTGCAACACTACCCCGCCGAGGACGTGATCTTTGGCGACTACCGCATGGATACCCTGGATCATACACTGACCGCCTCGCTGCTGGATAAGATGGTGCCGGAGCAGCTGAGGATTCAATTGGTTTTGCCGGATCTCGATACCGACAGGCACGCCAAGTGGTACAACACTCCCTATCGCATCGTACCGATCACCGAGGCACGCCGGCAGCGGTGGGCCAACGTGCCCCGCTCCCATGAGCTAGAACTGCCCGGCCCCAACCCCTACATTCTGAACAACATACAGCCTCGCCAGGACACCCAGCCGAGCCGAGGCCCCCAAGTGGTCTTTAATCAGCAGGGGTTTCGTCTCTGGCATTACAAAGACAGTGAATTCAAGGTTCCAAAGGGCCATCTGTTTATCGCCCTGGACAGTGAGCAGGCCCACCGCACCACCCGGGCGGCAGCCCTGACCCGGCTTTACATCGCCATGTTACTGGACGACCTCAGTGAACGAACCTATCCGGCGGAGATCGCCGGCATGTCTTATAACATCTATCCGCATCAGGGCGGACTGACCCTGCACCTGACCGGCTTTACCGGAAAGCAGCAGGCACTGCTAACCCTGCTGCTGACCCAGGCGAGAAAGCGGAATTTCCTGCCCCGACGCTTCAATGACACCAAGGCCAGGCTGATGCGCAACTGGCAGGCAGTTCGCAACGCCCGCCCCATATCAAAGCTTTTTAACAGCCTCACCGCCACCCTGCAGCACCGCAGCTATGAACCCCTGCGGCTGGCGGCAGGGCTGGAAACCGTCACACTGGAGGAGTTACACGGCCACATCGGCAAGATCTATCAACAGATCAATGTGGAAGCCTTCGTCTACGGGGACTGGTTAAAACTGGAAGCCATCGCCCTGGCCCAGGATCTGAATCGGCAACTGGCGCTGGTCAGCCAACCCGGTGAAGAGGTCGCCAGGGAGTTGGTGCGCATCGAAAGCAAGGGCACCATCCTCAGGGAGTTACCCGCCGAGCATCAGGACAGTGCCATTCTGGTGTACTACCAATCCCGAAAGCACAGCACCGATAAAGCCGCCATGTTCAGCTTGCTTAACCATGCCATGTCATCGACCTTCTTCCATGAGCTTCGCACCAAGCAGCAACTGGGGTATATGGTTGGCACCAGTTACGTGCCGTTGAACCACTACCCGGGCCTGATGTTCTACATTCAAAGCCCGGTGGCCAGTCCGTTGAAACTGATCGAGGCCATCGATCAGTTCATTGCCGATTTCAGCTATGCCCTGATGCAGATTACCCATGAACAGTGGCAAGCCACCAAGCAGGGGCTGATTCAGCAGATCCTGGAGCCGGATGCCAACATCAATGCCCGAGCCCAGCGTCTGTGGACCAGCATCGGCAACCACGACTGCGACTTCAATCAACGGCAGAAGATCGCCGACAACATCGCCCAACTGGAACGGGCAGACATGATTCGCTTTATCGTCAACCGAATGAAGGCCAAAACCCCGGACAGGCTGATTCTCTTTAGCTGTGGCAACCAGCATCAGGATAACTCTCCCATTATCGGTTCAAGCAGCATCGAAGACCTGAATCAATTTAAATCGGAAGCCGGTCGCTTTTCTATGTAGTCCGCTCTGTGATGCCGCAGTAATTCAACGGCTTAACCACAGTATCTGCGGTTGCTGTCACCTTGTAACAGATGCTATTGTAAAATGGTTGCATACAGTGTTAGGCGGCCCAAAACGGGCCGTTTTCTATATCATAAAAACGTATAAATACAGATATGAAGCTAAAACTGGTCGTCACCCTTATCCTATCCCTTGCCCTGCTCCCCATGGCGGGTATGGCGGCCTCATTGCACCCCGTCACCAAACTCCAGCACCTGTCCATGGCGAAAGGGCTGAGTCAATCGGTAGTCACCGCCATCACCCAGGACAATCAGGGCATGATGTGGTTTGCCACCCTCGATGGCCTCAACCGCTTCGATGGCAATGAATTTAAGGTGTTTCGTCATGAGGAGGGCAACCCCAACAGCCTCAGTTCCAACACCATTCACGATCTGGTGTACGTCGCCAAACAGAACGCACTTTACATTGCCACCCAAACCGCCATCAGCCGCTATGACATCACCTCTCAGCAGTTTTCCACCATCTCTATTCCGTCGGGGCTGACCACCAACCACCTGACGTTACATAAAAACCACATCTGGTTCTCCAACACCCAAGGGCTATTTTCACTGAACATCCACTCCGGCACCATTGAGCAACTCGGCACCGGCGAAGCGATAAAGAAGGCCCTGCCCGGTAAAAAGATGAGTCTGGCCCTGACCGCCTCAGGCCAGGTAAAGTCGGTTCAGCCGGACGCCAGCAAGCCATGGATACCGCTGACGGATGAAACCCTGACCGTTATCGATATCGACCGCGCCATTAATGAGTGGTTCCTGCTGACTGCGAACCAGGTCTTCAGCCTGGGTCCCGACGGCGAGCTGCAGGAAATCCTGAGCGGCAACCAGTTTGAAAAGCTGGATTTCAACGAACGGGAAAGCATCTTACGAGTGGTCTCTAAAACCGGAATCGTTGCCGTCGACACCTCTGAGCACCCGTTTAAAATCCGACAGTTTCGAACCGAAGACAACAGCAAGCCCATCCTTAGCCTGTTTACCGACTCCGGTAACAACTTCTGGTTTGGCACCAACGGTAACGGCCTGTTCAGAAAAAGTAATCAACAGAAAGTCGTTGAGAAGTTTGCCAATGACACCGGCAATGACGTCTGGGGCGCCCATCAGTTTGGTAATGAGTTGGTGGTACTGGAAGATGAACCCGAAGTTCACTTCTATAACGATCAGTTTGAACAAACCCGCAGCCTCAACACCGCCATTGCCGGCCCCAAGACCGTGGCGACCTTTGGCGACAAACTGCTGATCAGTGGTCGTCAGACCCTGGTCATTGTCGATGCAGACTTCAACACCACGACCCTGAAACACGATGCCACCTTCAGCTGTATCATTCCCGATATCTATCAGGGCAAGGTTTATCTGGGTACCGTGGACCACGGCCTGATGATGCTCAACATCAACAAGCCGACCCCCTCCATTGCGCCAGCCCCGGTAGATGTGCAGTTTAAACACCCGATTCTCAATGGCGCGGTCACCAAAAGCAGTCTGGTGATCGGTACTCAAAACGGGGTCATTCAACTGGTAAAACTGGACGATGAACTGATTCGTAATGGTGAATTCCTCAAGGGCCGAATCATCTCCGGAACCAAAATCGCCAATGGCCAGATCTACGCCCAGGCGCTGGACACCGGCATGTTCGAGATCAAGAGCACTGGCCACATCGAGCAGTTCAGCAAGCTGAACAAGAGCGTGGCCTACTCCTTTGAAGTCACCCCGGAGCGAGTCATCAGTGCCACCTCCGGCGGTTTGGTGGTTGTCGATCGCAGCAGTGGCAAGACCGTCAACATCTACGACACCAAACTCGGAGCCCTGTCCGAATTCAACGGCATGGCAAGTGGCAAGTTCAATAACCAATTGCTCTTTGGCGGCAGCGGCGGGCTGAACCTGGTCTCAGACATCGACAAAACCCAGCAGCGTGGCACGGCCCCGGTGATTACCTCATTTCGCATCTTCAACCGTGAAGTACCAGTGGGTGAGAAGCTGAACAAAAACATCATGGTGGCCAAGTCCATTACCCTGAAAAGCAGTGATTACCCCTTCTCTTTCGGGTTTTCCTCCCCCTCTGAGGCACTGGATTACAGCATCTCCTACCTGTACCGGCTCCATGGCCTGGATGACAACTGGCTGGAAACTGCCAACAACTCCCGCATCGCCACCTACACCAACGTGCCCTATGGCGAATACCGGTTTGAGATAAAAAGCACCAATGGCCTCGGGCACGACAGTCCGGTTCGCAGCCTTGGGGTGACCATTCTTCCCCCTTGGTGGTTGTCGACCTCTGCCAAGGCGATTTACGCTATGCTGCTGATGGCCCTCATCTACCTGGCCTTCCGCTCCATTCAGCAACGCCGCCGGGTGCAGGCGCGCATCGCCCAGAGTGAAGAGCGCCTCAAACTGTCTCTATGGGGCAGCGGCGATGAGATGTGGGACTGGGACATCGACTCCGGACGGATATACCGTTCCAACATCTGGGGAACCCTGGACTTCCCCCAAGATGGTCAACGCAGCACCCCCACCGATAACGGCAACATCCATCCCAACGATCGGGAGCGTGTCCGCAATGCCCTCGAGGCCCACTTCCGGGGCGACATCGACCACTTTGAGGCAACCTACCGGGTTCGGGACAAACAGCACAACTGGATCTGGATCCTCGACCGGGCCAAAATCGTTGAACGGGACGGTGACGACCAGCCGTCCCGAATGACAGGTACCATTAAAGACATCAGTAAGATCAAAGAAGCGGAAGAGCGTCTGACCATCTTTGCCCGCGCGCTGACCAACATCTCCGAAGGGATGTTCATTCTGGATGCCGACTTCAACTACCTGGAACTGAACGACAGCGGCTGCCAGATTCTGGGCCACAAGCGCCGGGCACTGATCGGGACTCCCCTGTCCCTAGGGGATCTGGATACCGACTATTTTCAAGAGATCTCCAACATCGTCAAGATTCAGGGCAACTGGGCCAGCGAGCTGGAGCACCGCCGCCCGGATGGCCGTAAGATCCATCTGGATGTGGTGATCGATCTGATCAAAGCCGAAGACAACCACCCCAGCTATTTTGTGGGTATCCTCACCGACATTACCCACCGAAAACAGAACGAGGTAGAGCTGCGCCGGCTTACCAACAACGACGTGCTGACCGGACTGCCGAACCGCACCTACCTGCACATCAGCCTGGATGCCCGCATCAAACGCCAGAGCGAGCACTGCTTGTTTGTCTTTGACCTGGATAACTTTAAGCGCATCAATGAAACTCTGGGCCACGATGTGGGAGACAGCCTGCTGTGCCATGTGGCCAACCGGCTCAACAGCAAGCTGCCCAATGACTGCGAGCTCTACCGCCTCGGCGGCGACGAGTTTGCCATCATCGCCGACAGCACCTCTTCAGTAAAAAATGCCAGCAAAATTGCCAAGCGCATTCTGACTACCTTTGAGCAACCCTATCTGGTGGATGAGGAAGAGATCGTCGTTAAAGCCAGCATCGGCATTGTCAGCTACCCCGAAGACGACGTAGAGCCGCACGCCCTGCTGAGAAAAGCCGATCTGGCCATGTACCACGCTAAGAGTCAGGGTGGACAATGCTTCCAATTCTTCAACGACTTTATGAACCAGGACGCCATAAAGCGCTTCGAAGTGGAAAGCATGATTCGCCAGGCCCTGAAAGAGAATTGGTTCGAGCTGCACTATCAGCCCAAGATGGCCCTGACCTCCGACTCCATCTTTGGTATGGAAGCACTGGTCCGGATGAATCACCCCACCAAAGGGCTGTTGTTCCCCGACCAGTTTATCAGCCTGGCGGAGGAGACTGGCCTGATCATCGACATCGACAACTGGGTATTAAAGCAGGCCTGCCTCACCGCCGAACAATGGCGCAAAAAGGGACTTCTTAAGGGCAGGATCGCGGTTAACCTGTCCAGCCAGCAATTTAGCTCTCCGGGGCTGTGTAAGCGCATTCAGGTGATTTTGGATGAGACCGGCCTCCCTGCGCACAACCTGGAGCTGGAGATCACTGAGAGCACCGTCATCGATCGCCCCGAAGAGGCCATTCAGATTATGAAAGACCTCAATCGCATGCAGATCCACCTGGCCCTGGATGACTTCGGCACCGGATACTCTTCATTGTCCTACCTGAAGCGCTTTCCAATTCATACGTTAAAAATCGACAAATCCTTCATCGATGACATCGCCACCTCCGATCGCGATATGAAAATGGTCGATTCCATCATTACCATCGCCCACAACATGAACTTGCAAGTGGTGGCAGAAGGGATTGAAGAGCAATCGCAACTTACTGTTTTAAAGGCTCTTAAGTGTGAATTAATTCAAGGCTACCATTTCAGTAAACCGCTAAAAGAAAGTCATATAGAACAAAAGCTTAAAAATGAGAAATCCAAAATCTCCTTGAAAAGCTAGGAAATTTACGACAAAACAACATTGGCACAACCATTGCTAAACCCTTGCTGTCTATTTTTAACATTCAGCAAGGGCAACCACTATGACTACAGCAATGAAGCTTCTGTTATCCACCTTCGTTACTGCTACCTCTTTCTACGGTGTCGCATCCATCAGCCATACCCCTGATCAAGCCAACGCGCTGCAGCAGATCGCCGGAAGCGTGCCATGGATAAAGTTGTCCGAGCAAAACCAGCAGGTCGCGGGCAGCGTTCCCTGGATCAAGTTATCAGA
>NZ_FNEM01000016.1:0-4484 GCF_900100175.1 Ferrimonas sediminum | reverse complement strand
TGGATCAAGTTGTCTGAATCAACCACCGCCTAACTCAACTCAGGCGTTGATATTCACCCTGTATAGAAGGAGCACGCATCATGATCAGAATGATAGCCACACTATTTAGGGCCACACTGATTCGTAAGCCGCGCAAGCGAATCAAAGCTGAATTGGATATCAGAGAAGTACCGGCAGGGAGCTGGTGGTCGTAAATTGACGGGGCATCGCCACAAGGTGGCAACCATAAGACCTTGACTAAAGGAGCCTTCGGGCTCCTTTAAATTTTCCAGATGACGTTGCCCTGACCACGGCATTGCAGCATGGCCATTCGGCGGTGAACCTGAAACAGTGGCCAGACTAAGGGGCCGCACAGCAAACCGGCAACGGCCCAGGTTTTCGGTGCCAAGCCATTTTTCAGGGCCTCGGCATAAAAGAACAGGGCACTTGCGAATGCCAGCATCAACCAGATCACGTTTTTTATCACCACAACGCCGCACCAACAGGGCGAGCATTATATAACCAGCCCAAAAACTGTCCAATAAAAAAGGCGGCCTACGCCGCCTTTTGTTGAACCCTGATCACTCAGTCGTAAAAATGGCGCCCCTCTTCAGCCATCTTCACCAGATACTCACTGGGAGCAAACCGGTCACCAAACTTGGCCTGGTAGCCCTGCAGTATCTCGACCAGGCGCTTTGGCCCCAAGGCATCGATATAGCGGAACGGGCCACCCAGGAACGGCGGGAAACCGATGCCAAAGATGGCACCAATGTCACCATCTCGGGCGGACGCAATAATACCCTCATCCAGACAACGAACCGCTTCGTTCAGCATATGGACCACACAGCGCTCAGACATCTCGGAATCCGACAGGCGTCCCTGAGGAGTTATGCCTAACACCTTGTATACGCTCTCATCGACGGGCTTAGGCCCCTTTTTCTTACTATTAAACTGGTAGAAGCCCTTACCATTTTTACGGCCTTTACGGTCATCCGCCAAAAGTTTGGCGAAAGCCGATGGGGCTGCGAACCGGGATCCCAGTTCCGCCTCTAAAATCGGCGAAATTTTGGCGCCCACATCGATCCCCACCTCATCCAAAAGTGTAACCGGACCTACAGGAAAACCGAATTTAACCAGTGCCTTATCTAATTTTTCAATGGGTTCACCCTCTAAAATCAGGGTGGCAGCCTCATTCATATAGGGGGCTAAAATACGATTTACATAAAACCCGGCACAATCTTGAACCACAATGGGTGTTTTACCCTGTTTCTTAGCGAATGCAACCGTGGTTGCAATGGTCTGAGCTGAAGTAGACTTATGAGCGATAACTTCCGCCAGCGGCATCTTCTCCACTGGCGAGAAGTAATGCAGGCCGATGACATTTTCCGGTCTCTGGGCCGCCTGGGCGATCTGTCCTATGGGCAACGAAGAGGTATTGGTGGCAAAGATGGTACTGTCTGAACAATGACCCTCAACGTCTTTGACCATCTGGTGCTTCAGCCCCAGATCTTCAAATACCGCCTCAACCACAATGTCGACGTCCTTGATACCCTGATAATCGGTGGTACCAGTCATCATCGCCATCGCCTTATCCCGCTCGGCCTCGGTCATATGGCGGCGCTTCACTTTTTTATCCAGCTGCTTCCAGGTTGACCCCAGCGCCATGGAAATCCCTTTATGAGAGATGTCCTTGATCCGCACCGGAACCTTGGCCTTGATGGCGGTGACGTTGGCAATACCACCGCCCATCAGTCCGCCCCCCAAGACCATAGCCCGTTCAATCTTCTCCGGCTTCACGTCACCGGCACCGGATTCCTTCTTCATCTCTGTGGTGGCAAAGAAGATCGACCGCAATGCTGCAGACTCCGGCGACATCACCAGATCCGCAAAGTGGCGAGCTTCCAGCTTCAGCCCCGACTCCAAATCCTTGGTCGACGCTTTGACACACTCGATGATTTTGGCCGGCGCCGGGTAGTTGCCCTGGGTCTTGGACATCACCGTCTTCAGCGCCTGATCAAAGATCACGTTGCGGCCGACCGGGGTTGCCTCCAGCAGTCTCTCTACCCCTTTCAATTTCGGTT
Organism: Ferrimonas sediminum; assembly: GCF_900100175.1. GTDB lineage: Bacteria > Pseudomonadota > Gammaproteobacteria > Enterobacterales > Shewanellaceae > Ferrimonas > Ferrimonas sediminum. The sequence continues at coordinate 2,424 of NZ_FNEM01000016.1, read as the reverse complement.
TAACCGCTTTGCGCTTGCCCTTTCCAATCCACTTTTTGGCGGCACTGAGCAAAACCGTGTGCGGCACCATCTCATCAGCCACGCCCAGTTTTACCGCTTGCTTGGCACGAAGCTGCTTGCCGGTCAGCATCATATCCAGTGACTTGGCGATTCCGATCAGCTTGGGTAAGCGCTGGGTTCCGCCACCGCCTGGCAAGATGCCCAGCTGCACTTCGGGCAATCCCAGCACCGTTTTGGCGTGGTTACTGATCACCCGGTAATCACAGGCTAATGCCAGCTCCAGGCCTCCTCCAAGACAAGGGCCATGAATGGCTGCGACCACAGGCAGGGGCAGGCGCGACAGCTCGTTAAGCAATTTGTGTCCATCCCGGGACAGCGTGTACACGTCTTCAGCGGTCTTACAGTCCGCCAGCATATTGATGTCTGCACCGGCGATAAAAGAATCCGGCTTACCGGAAGTAAACACAACCCCCTGCAAATCACTGCGGCTGTTGATGAAATCCAGTACCTGTCGCACCTCCTCACCAAACTCGCTGCGCAAGGTATTCATGGTTTCGCCGGGCACATCCATAGTAATGACGGCAACCTTGTCATTGCCAACCTCTACCTGAAAGCTATCTGTTTTCATTACTCTACCTCCAGAACCATTGCTGCGCCCAGGCCACCGGCGGCACATGCTGTCGTTAGCCCTACGCCACCACCGCGACGTTTCAATTCATTACACATCTGAGTGATCAACCGTGCACCGGTTGCCGCAAACGGGTGACCATAAGCCAGGGAGCCCCCCATCACATTGAATTTATCTATGTCGATGTCGCCAATGGCGCTACTGCGGCCCAGTTTCTCCTCGGCAAACCGCTTGGACCCAAACATCTTCATATTGGCCAATGCCTGAGCGGCGAACGCTTCGTGCATCTCTATCAGATCCAGGTCGGCAAGGGTCATGCCGGCACGATCCAGCGCCAACGGGGTGGCATAGGAGGGCCCCATCAGCATGTCGTCATACACATCAATGGCAGCAAAGCCCCAGCTACGGATGTAGCCGATCGGCTCATAGCCCAGCGCCTTGGCCTTGGATTCCGACATCATAATCAGCGCCGAGGCGCCGTCGGTCAGCGGGGTGGAGTTGGCAGCGGTAACCGAACCGTGTTTGCGGTCAAATACCGGTTTCAGAGTGCTCAGCTTTTCGATCTTGGCGTCGCCACGGACGTTGTTGTCCTCGCTGATAAAGCTCTTATACGGCGGTACATGGCAGGTCATCACCTCGTTAGCCATCACTCCGGACTTCCAGCTTTGGGCCGCCAGGTGGTGAGAGCGGATGGCCATGGCATCCTGATCGGCACGACTGATTTGATGGGTCTTGGCCATCTGTTCCGCGGTTTGCCCCATGGAGATGCCGGTGGAGTACTCGGCAACCGCCGGCGGGACCGGCGCCAGGTCCTTAAGTCCGAGGCGACGGAAAATCGCTATGCGTTGTCCGAGGGTTCGAGCCTTGGTCAGATCCACCAACGCCCGGGCGAGCTTGGTGGACACCGTGATCGGCAATACTGAGCTGGAGTCGGAACCGCCGGCGATGCCCACATCCACGGTGCCCGCCATAATGGACTCGGCAATGTTCACTGTCGATTGGAAGGAGGTGGCACAGGCTCGGGTCACGCTGTAGGCATCGGTGTGAACGTTCATGCCGGTTCCCAGAACAATCTCACGGGCTATGTTGGGTGCCTTCGGCATCTGAATGACCTGACCATAAACCAGTTGATCCACACTCTGTGGGTCCAGGTCATAGCGCGACATCAACTCCGATACCACCATCTTGCCCATGTCTAACGCCGACACGCCGTGAAATGCGGTTGCCTGACGGGCAAAGGGCGTTCTTAATCCCGCCACGATGGCAATCCGGTCCCCACCTCGGGTTGTGACCTCTTGTCTTTTATTCATCGTTTGTCCTCTCGATGTACCCTGTTCAACCCCAACGCCGGAACCCCATCCCAGCAAGGTCTGACCAGTAAAGTGTGATCCGATTCTAACTTTTAATGGCGAAGTTTCAAACAGCCATATTGTACAAACACTCTAAACAACCACTAAATCCCTTTAAATCAGTCCATTAACCCTGTCAGTCCGCCGCGAGAACTAGTAGGTGTTCAAGACACTCTGTTTGACTTCGACGATTGCCTAAATCGGGCGGCGACCTGCCATTTCGCCCCCTTGTGAGCCATTTTTCACCACTCGCGTATACAAACAGGCCCATGTGTCGCATAAATCGTCACACGAACCAAAAATAGTGAAATAGTGCTTGAGCTACTCGCTCAATTCGCTATAGTGCATGGCCTCGGTCGCGGGGTGGAGCAGCTTGGTAGCTCGTCGGGCTCATAACCCGAAGGTCGTCAGTTCAAATCTGGCCCCCGCAACCAACTTATACCTCTG
>NZ_FNEM01000015.1 GCF_900100175.1 Ferrimonas sediminum | reverse complement strand
CAGGTACCGCACCTGGTGTACGCCTCCTCTTCGTCGGTGTACGGCATGAACAAGAAGGTGCCCTTCAGTGAAACCGATGCGGTCGATCACCCCATCAGCCTGTCCGCCGCCACCGAGAAGTCCAACGAGCTGATGGCCCACACCTACAGCCACCTGTACGATCTGCCCACCACCGGACTGCGGTTCTTTACCGTTTACGGCCCCATGGGCCGGCCGGACATGGCCTACTTCAGCTTTACCAAGAAGATGCTGGCCGGCGAGCCCATCGATGTCTTTAACCATGGCAAGTTGTCGCGGGACTTCACCTACATCGATGACATTGTCGAGGGTGTGGTGCGGGTCATGGAGCAGGTGCCGGAACGGGACGACAGCAACGACTGCGCCACCCCGGACCGCTCCAGTGCGCCCTATCGGCTGTTCAACATCGGTAACCACCAACCGGTAGAGCTGATGACCTTTATCCGCACCCTGGAGCAGGCGCTGGGCGTTACCGCCAAGCTCAACATGAAGCCAATGCAGGCCGGTGATGTGTACACCACCTACGCCGACACCGATAACCTGCAGCAGGCGGTCGGCTTCAGCCCGGATACCTCCCTGGCCGATGGCCTGCAGAGATTCGCCGACTGGTACCGCGCTTTCTACGGCTGAACCTCACCGCCACACAAGGGGAGCTTGGGCGCCCCTTGTGTTCTTTCTGGCAACCCTCTAGCATCCCCCTATTACCCAGAGAACCGATTCAATTTCATGTCAAAACAGAAAATCAAAGTCCTGGTCATCGCCGACTACCTTGGCCGCAGCAACCTTAACCCGGTGCGTCCCGAAGCCGCTCAGTTGTTCGGCCTGCAGCAATCCGGCGAAGCCGACATCAGCGTACTTTGCAGCCCGGAATCGGTTCTGGTGGACTACTACCGCGACAACGGCCTGACGGTCATTCCCCATAAGATTGACGGCAAACTGTCACTCAAGAGCATCCGCTTCATTCGCAAGCTGATTCGTGAACAGGGCTTTGAGCTGCTGCACCTGTTTAACAGCCGCGCCATCAGCAACGGCGCCACCGCTGCCATCGGCCTGCCGGTGAAGGTGATCGCCTATCGCGGCCAGACCGGCAGCATTAAACGCTACGACCCCTCCAGTTACCTGAACATGCTGCACCCCCGCATCGACAAGATTGTCTGTGTGGCCAAGGCGGTGGAACTGGATCTACGCAAGCACCTGTGGGGCAGCAAGGACAAGCTGATCACCATCTACAAGGGCCACTCACTGGATTGGTACCAGGCCCCCAAAGCCGATCTGTCGGAGCTCAACCTACCCGACGACGCCTTTACCCTGTCGCTGGTGGCCAACCTTCGGCCCCGTAAGGGCCTGCATGTGCTGATGGAAGCCACCCACCACTTCCCCAAGGACGCTCCCATCTACACCCTGCTGGTGGGCGCCAACCCGGACGACCCCAAAGTCAAAGAGATGGCGGCCAAGGCGGTGGATCCCAGCAAGGTGATCGCCCTGGGCTATCGCAACGACGCACCCCAGGTGTCCGGCGCCAGCGACATCATTGTGCTGCCGACCACCAAACGGGAAGGGCTGTCCCGCGCCATACTTGAAGGCATGGCCTACGGGCGGGCCGCCGTGGTCACCAGCACCGGTGGCAATGCGGAGCTGGTGAAAGACGGCGAGTCTGGCTACGTAGTGGATCCCAGCGACGCCCCGGCCCTGGGCAAGGCGATCACCCGCTTGTGGCAGAATAGGGACCAGACCGACGCGTTTGGTGCCAACGCCCGCCAGCGCATCGAAACCATTTTCAATGTACAGCAGGGCATCGATAAGCACCTTCAGCTGTACAAGCAACTGACCGGAAGGCAGTAACCATGACCAGGCGCTGCGGCCACCGAGGCACACGGACGCAGCGCCTTTTCTCCCACAACCTACCGGTTCTGAGCCTCTATCCCCTTCAGTCACTAGACTTTTAACATCCCGAATCATATCCTTTGGTCGACTTTGCCCACCGCCGTCACAAACGTTGATTCTGAGTCGGTCAGGGCGCACCATTACTGGCACTCTATAGGCCACACTTAACCCTGAAAGGATCACATCGATGCACACCCTATCTGCACTGATTATTTGTATGAATGAAGAGGACAGGATCCGTCCCTGCCTGGAGTCACTCAAAGGGTTTGCAGATGAAATCATCGTGTTCGATTCTGGCAGCACCGACAGCACCATCGACATTGTCCGTGAATACACCGACAAGGTGTGGATCACCGAAGACTGGCCGGGCGACGGCTTCCAGAAGCAGCGTGCCCTGGATCAGGCCAGCTGCGACTGGGCGCTGATCATCGACGCCGACGAATGGCTCGACGACAACATGAAGCGCACCATCGGCAATATCCTGGCCCAGGACACCATCGAAGAGACCGCCTTCAAGCTGCCCTGGGGCAACGTCATCATGGACAAACTGATGAAGCACGGCCGCTCCGCCCGGGCTCCTAAGCGACTGTTCAAGCGCGAGGGTGCCCACATCACGCCGGTGGTGGTGCACGCCCACGTGGTCACCGAAGGCAAGATGTCCACCATTAAAGACGGCTTCCTGATGCACAACTCCCTGCGTGGCTTCGACCACCTGATGGAGAAAAACCGCACCTACTCCTGGGAAACCACCCAGAAATACTTCGAGCAGGGCAAACCCAGCCTGGGGCCGGAAGTGGCGGTACTGAGGGCGCTGTGGACCTTTTTCCTGATCTACATCATTCGTCTGGGCTTCCTGGATGGCCGCCGCGGACTGATGATGGCGGTGATGTTCGCCCAGGCCTCGTTCAACAAATACGCCGGGTTGTGGTATCTGGAATACCGCCGCGACAATCCCCCTAAAAAGTAACCACAGAACCGGCTTATCGACGGTCAGACATTAACGGGTACCACGTGCATCGCTGTCATAATCAACGCTATCTGATGTTCATCCATCAAAGTTACGCTTACGCCATGTTGCGGCCGCTGCAACAGGCCATACGGGCACAGGGAGGCGAAGTGTGCTGGTTTCTGGCCACCGATGAGGTTGACCCGGGTTTTCTGACGGCGGACGAACGCCGGCTGATGAGCGTCGATGAGGTGCGGGAGTGGCAGCCCCATGCGGTCTTGGTGCCCGGCAATGTGGTTCCCAGCTTCATTCCCGGCATCAAGGTCGGGGTGTTCCATGGCTTCAACTCCGGCAAGATCAACAGCCGTGGCCGCGAAGACCACTTCGAGATTCGCGGCTGTTTCGACCTCTACTGCACCCAGGGCCCGAACACCACTGCCCCCTTTATCGAGCTGGCCAAACAGCATGGCTTCTTCGATGTGGTGGAGACCGGCTGGGCCAACCTGGACCCGCTGTTTACCCCCTGTGCCGACAACCCCTATCTCGACGCCAGCGACCCCAGGCCCACCCTGCTGTTCTGCTCAACGTTTTCTCAGAAATACAGCTGTGCCAAGAAGCTGGTACCGCAGATTGAAGCGTTGAGAGACTCGGGCAAATGGCGCATTCTGGTGCAATTCCATCCAAAGATGGAGCAGCAGGTGATCGACACCTACAAGGGGATGCAGAACGACAGCCTGACCTTTGTCGAAACCGACAACGTCATCCCGCTGCTGCAGGCCGCCGACCTGATGCTGTGCGACACCTCTTCGATGCTGTTGATGTTCCTGCTGCAGCAAAAGCCGGTAGTGACCTTTAACACCCAGACACCACAGCCGCACCTGCTCAACGTCACCGAGCCGGAACAGATTGCCGGCGCCCTGGATCTGGCCCACAGCCACCCAGCGGAGCTGATGGCCGCCATCGAAACCTTCAGCAATCAGCTGCACCCCTACCGGGATGGCCGCTCCACCGAGCGGGTATTGGTGGCGGTCAACAACCTGATCGAATCCGGGCTGGGGCACCTCAAGTCCAAACCCCTGAATCTGATCCGACGCTTCAAGCAACGAAAAAGCCTGGGCTACTGGCGCTGGTAAGCCTGACTCACCAAGGGAATCCCAATGGAATTTTACGTCTGCTCCACCGTGCGCCACCTGCTGTTTGCCGTGTTACGGGCCAATACCCGCCCTCAGGTGCAATCCCACGTGGTGCTGTTTGCCGATTATCAGGGGATCACCCCGGAGCTGCTGGACACCGGCGTACTGCCCGACCACATCCAGGTTCACCTGCTCAGCCGCCGGGAAACCAGTAAGCTGCAGAGCAAAACCCTGATCGGCACCCTGTTCTATTTTCTGGCCATGCGCGACCTGCCGGCACCGGCCCGATTCCGCCGCCACTTCTGCACGCAACTGGCCAGCCTGTCTCCGGCCCTGTCCCGGGCGCTACTGGATGCCCGCCAGCCACAAATGATTCTGTTCAATGAAAAGAACAAGATGGCCCGCCTTTTCAGTCGTGTAGTACCGCACTTTTCCATCATCGAAGACGGCGAAGGCAATTACCGCAAGCTGCCGGTAAAAGCGTTCAAGCGCCCGGGCCGGCTGCTCACCGGTCGTACGCCGTCCTATAAGGTGTTTGGCGAAAGCCCCCGCTGCCAACAGGTGCACCTACTCACGCCGGAGCGGGCCCCCGAGTCCATCAGTCACAAGGCGGTCAAAATCGACTTCCTCGATCCTCAGGAGCAGTCAGCCATGGTACTGAGGCTGTTCCGGCTGACGCCACCGGCCCAAACCGGCCAGCGCGAGGCGGTGCTGAGCACCCAGCCCATTGAGAACATCGCCGGCTGTGGGGTCACCGGCAAGCTGACCATCTACCGCACCCTGATCGACACCCTGATGGCCCAGGGCTACCAGGTGTACCTGAAGATCCACCCGGCGGAAGACACCGCCCAGTATCAGGAGTTTGCCCAGCGCTGTACCCTGCTGAACGCCAAGGTGCCTCTGGAAGCCATTCTGCTTGGCATGCCCTCGGTGATACCGGCCATCTCCATCCTGTCCGCCGCCGGCACCGGCTTTGAACAGCACTGCCACCGGCTGACCCTGGCCGACACCACCCTGGCCGACACCCTGAGCCGCTGGGGCAGCGACCCCGCCCGCTGGCAGCAGGCGCTGAAGCAGGCCCTGACCAGCGTGGGCACGAGCTGACCCCCTCGCCAGACGCAACAAGGGCACCCGCAGGTGCCCTTGTTGTGTCTGGTACCGTTGGACTCAGCGCTGCGCCTGAGTCAGCACCCGGCGAAGCACCTCACAGCTGGTGTCCATCTCCGCCTCGGTCAGTGTCGGGTGCACCAGAAACATCAGGCTGGTCTCCCCCAACCGGACCGCATTGGCCAGCGGCGCAGCCGGACGCCAGCCGGTACCGTCAAACGCTTTCTCGTTGTACACCTCGGAGCAGCTGCCCTGCATGCAGGGCACCCCGGCGTCGTTGATCGCCGCCACGATGCGATCCCGGTTCCAGCCCGGCGCCAACTGCGATGGCTCGATAAACAGATAACACTTGTACCAGGCGTGAGTAACGTAATCCGGCACCGGAATCGACCGGATTAGGGCAAACTCACTGGCGGTGTTCACCAGACGTTCGGCGTTGGCGGTGCGCCGGGCCTGCCAGTCGGCCATCCGCCGCAGCTGAATCCGGCCGATGGCGCCCTGTACCTCGGTCATGCGCCAGTTGGTACCGAAGCTCTCATGCAGCCAACGGAACCCTGGCGGATGGGCTTTCTCGTACACCGCAGCGTGGCTCTTGCCATGATCCTTGTAGCTCCACATCGCCGCCCACAACGCTTTGTCATTGGTGGTCACCATGCCGCCTTCGCCAGCGGTGGTCATGATCTTGTCCTGGCAGAATGACCAGGCACCGATGTGACCGATGCTGCCCACCGGACGACCTTTGTAGCGGCAGCCATGAGCCTGGGCACAATCTTCGATGACGTAGAAGCCGTGCTGCTCGGCCAGCGCCATGATGGCGTCCATCTCCGCCGGCATCCCCGCCAGGTGGACCACGATCACCGCCTTGGTGCGCTCGGTCAGCACCGCTTTGATGGTGTCGGCGCTGACATTCTGGGTGTCCAGATCGACGTCGGCAAACACCGGCGTGGCACCGGCGGTGACGATGGACGACGCCGAAGCCAGAAACGTCCGCGAGGTGGTGATCACCTCATCGCCGGCACCGATGTTCAACGCCTTCAGAGCCAGATCCAGCGCCACGGTGCCATTGGTCACCGCCACCGCATAATCACACTCACACCAGGCGGCAAACTCTTTTTCAAACTCGCGGCACTCACCGCCGGTCCAGTAGTTCACCCGGTTGGACAGGATCACTTCGGCGGCCTTATCGGCCTCCTCCTGGCTGTAGCTGGGCCAGGGGGAAAATGGGGTATTCAACACGTTGTCTTACTCCGACTTCAGGGGTTTGGCAGGAACGCCCACCACGCAACGGTTGGCGTCTACATCGGCCACCACCACTGCGCCCGCGCCGACGGTCACCCCGTCGGCCACGGTAATTAATTGACGCAAACAGGATTGCGCACCCAGCCAGCTGCACTGGCCGGCCTGACTGCCGCCGCTCATCACGGCGCCCGGGCTCAGATGCACCGCATCGGCCAACCGGCAGTCGTGCTCAACCACGGCCGCCGAGTTGACGATCACCGCATCACCAACCCGTGCATCCACATTGATCACGGCATTGGCCAGCACCACGGTTCCGGCACCAACACTGGCATACTGACTGACGCAGGCCCGGGGGTGCACCACGGTCAACATCATCATTCCGGCCTGCTGCAAACGCCGGTGCAGTGCCAGCCGCACCGGGTTGCTGCCGATGGCCACCACCACACCGTCCAGGTAGGGGCGGTAGGCCAGCAGCTGCTGCTGGCCTCCCATCAGCGGCCAGGCGGACGAGGCATCATCGCCATCGTCAAACACCACCACCTGACAACCGGGGTGCTGCTGTTCGATGGCATCCGCCACCACCTTGCCATGACCGCCGGCGCCGAACACGGCATAGACCGATCGGCCCTGGGCTTTCAGGCCTTGCAGCCACTCAGTCTGCGGCAGACTCATTGATCACCTCTCCACTGCGATAACTGCTGCCGGCGGATCGCCCCAGCAAGTCGCTGATACGGGTATGGCTGCCGGCACTGGTATGCATGCACAGCATCAGGTTGCTGCGGGTAAAGGCCTGGCCGGGTTCGATCGCTTCGGCCGCCACCACCTGCTTCTGACGTTGGCGATACACCTGCTCGGCGTCGGTCATCGGTTGCCAGCTGGCCGAATCCGGGTTGGCGAGGCGGTGGAAACGCTGCATTTTGGCCACGAAGGTGGTCATCGCCTGCGGCAGTAACCCGGCTTGGGCATCGGTACGCTCCGCTTCCAGGGTGACGTGCTTTTCAAAGATCCGCAGGCCGCGCGCGTAAGCCATCAGGCAGGCCTCCAGCGATTCGTCGCTGTCCGGCGGTGAGTGATCGGCGTAGCCGATGCGCACCCCGGGGAAGCGCTGACTCAGGTGGTTGATTCGCTCAAAGCAGACATCTTCGATGTCGGTGGGGTAGGCCTGGAAGCCGTGCATCAACAGCAACCGATCCTCACCATAGGTGGCCACCAGGTACTCCACCTCTTCCAGGGTGCGGCCACCAATGCCAAAGGCCAGGGTCTTAGGCAGCGCCTGTACCGCGTCAATCAATGCCTGGTCATTAAAACTGACCGAATGGATCTCCACAAATTCCACCGAGGGCCGCTCACACAGGGCAACCGCGGCGGTATCCAGCGGCATCAGGAACAGGCGCAGTCCCCGGGATTCGGCCCGGTCCAGCGCTTGCTGCCACTGTTCGAGCGAAAAACACCAACTGGTGATCAGCCCATGGCTATCGGCGCCGTGGCTGACAAACTCATCGGCATTGATCAGCACCTGAAACTTGATCATGTCGGCGCCGCTGTCGGCAGCGGCATCGATCAGCTTCAACAGATACTCGAAGTCCCCTTCATGATTGAAGGCGGTTTCGGCAATCACAATCATAACTGCACCTCTTTCACCACGTGGCAGGCATCGATGCGTCGCTGCTGATCAGCCAGGAAGGCAGCGAAATCGACGTTCTTGCCGTAGGGCAACTTGATGTTGGTGTCCATGGGGATCGCCTTGAAGGTATCAGGTTTCTGATCCAGCATACGCAGCACCCCGGCCAGGGACACGGCATCGGCCCGGTCTCCCAGCTCCCGCAGCAGCGCCCGGCCAACGGCCAGATCCGCAGGGGTATCCACCGTCAGGCTGAAGTGGCTGTAATCCTTCTCCACCTTGAGCACACCACAGCGGTAACAGGCCGGGTCAAAGGCAAACAGCATCAGATATTCGCTGACCTCAGGGTCGATCTTGGCGTAGATGTCCTTCAGCGCCGTCACCTTGATCACCTCGGCAGTGATCCCCAGCGGCACGTTCACCACCCGGCAGTAATCCAGTTGCTGCTCGTAGCACTGGGCGATTTGCTCATCCAGCATGTCACCGGCGGTAAACACGTTGTCACCGGTGACCCGAATGACGTAGTCCGCCTGAGTCTGCTCGGCCACAGCCAGCATCCGCTCGATCACCGCGGTGGCAGCCCCCCGGTAGAGCTTGATGCCATTTTTTTCGGCCACGTCTTCCATGATGTCGTCACAGCTTTCGCTGGAGGTACACAGAAAGATGTCGTCGACCCGGCGGGCTTTTTTCAAACTGGTGCTGATGATGTCCAGCATCGACACACGACGCTCGGAATCGAAACTGCGCAGCACTTTCAGCGGCAAACGGCTGGAGGTGGTGCGGGCAATAATACAGGCTACGGTTTTCATGCAGTTAGTTTCCTAAAGGGCGCCGACGGCGCCCTTTACTGTTGTCGGTTTACTTAGCCCAGGTCATCCCAGCCAAGCAGCTCGTCTTCACCCTTGGCCACCTTCATGGTGCGGCCGATCACCTGCATCTCCATCTCCGGAGGGATGCCGGTTCCCGGACGCTTGAAGGTAAAGTCGCTGGCCTGCAGCACATGGCCTGGCTGAAGATCCCGGGTCAGCACCACGCTGCGGCGGAATTTGTCTTTCTTGGCCAACTCGGCATCAGACACCACCCGCTTGGTGCTGCCCATGGCGATCTGAATGTTACGGGACTCGTCACAGATCACCTTCAACTCGGCCGGATCGGCGGAGATAGCGTGATCCCAGCCAGGCAGATCCTTGTCGGTGGTGTAGTGCTTTTCGATCAGGCAGGAACCCAGCGCCACCGACGCCAGTGGCAGGGCGCTGCCGATGGAGTGATCGGAGAAACCGATGGGGTAGTCGTAGGCCTGCATCAGCATGCTGATGTTAGCCAGGTTGACGTCTTCCATCGCCGGCGGATAGATGGAGATGCAGTGCAGAATCACGATCTGGTGGTTGCCGGTAGACTCGATGGCCGCCACGGCGTTATCGATCTCGGCCATGGTGGACATGCCGGTCGAGATGATCACCGGCAGGCCTTTCGCCGCCACGTGCTTGAGCAGGCGCAAGTTGGTGATGTCCATGGAGGCGATCTTGAAGAACGGCACCCCCAGCGACTCCAACAGATCCGCTTCCGTTTCAGAGAATGGTGTGGAGCAGAACGCCACCCCTTTCTCATCGCAGTAGCGCTTCAGCTCGTGGTGGTCCTCGGTGCTCAGGGCGTATTTGTCCACCATCTCAAACAGGGAGCCAAAGTGCTTCTTCTTACAATCGTCATAGCTCTGATTGCGATCATACTCCTCTTTGGCGATCAGCGAGGTGTTGCTCCAGGACTGGAACTTCACCGCGTCGGCACCGTTGTCGACGGCGGAGTCGATCATCGACTTTGCCAGCGCCATGTCACCATTGTGGTTGGCACCGATCTCGGCAATCACGTAGGGGCGACCAAAGTTACTGATCTCACGATCGCCCAGCTTGATAACTTTACTGTTCATTACAGCTCCTAAATTGCGCTCCACCAATAGGCATTGGCGGGGTGGATAGTCGTGAGTCTCTGGCGCGTCTGAGCCGGGGTTTCCACCTCAACCTGCGCCAGTAGCCCTTGATAGTGGTGCCGTTTGTCGGCGTAAGCAGTAAGCATGGCACTGAAGCCATGGGCCCGGCAATACTCCGCCATGACCCGGTAGTGAATCGCCTTAACGCTGATGGTGCGTTTCAGCTTCTCCGGGGTCAGGCTGTTGGTAAAACCGGCGGTGTTCTGTTCGTAGATGCGGTAATAGGTGATACTGTCCACCCGCTTACCCTTGAGGCCATTGAGCAGCAGCGCCGAGGTCAGAAACCAATCGTAGGCGATGACGTCCAGCGGACAGGTCATGGTCTCAATCACCGCCGCGGCGGCCTTCACATTGATGGCGAAGTGAGACAGGCCGACAAAGTTATGTGCCATCACCGCATCGACCGACGTGACCTGGGACGGCTGCTGCCCCTCAAAAAAATCTCGCTGGCGATCCGACAGCAGGTTGAGGCCGGTGTAGTAAAAACCAAACTCGTCGCTGAAAGCCGCCTTGGTGCGGGCGACCCTGTCGGCGGCCATCACGTCATCGGCATCGATAAAGATCGCCAGATCATACCCCTGTTCGAGGGCATAACGCAGAGCCCAGTCGCGGGCATCCGGAATGCCCAGATTGTGGTCATTAGCCACTTCCGTGCCAACAAAGCCGAACTCCGCCAGCGGCGCATCCAGGCCATAGTTGAACGCCAGGCAGTCGAACTCCTGATCGGTTTGAGCCTGGATAGAGGCAAACAGCTCCGCCAGGTACGGCTTGGCCTGCTGGTAAACGTGGGTCACCACCAGGGTGTTCATGCCTGTGCTCCGCTGAAACTGGCCACGTAGCGACCGAGGAAGGACCGGCTGCCGCTGGCGTCGGCGATGACCGCCTCAATCTCCTGGCGCAGCTGCGCCAGATCCAGCTGCTGATCCGCCTCGGCGGTGGACAGCAGAATCTTGCGGTTGTCGGTGGGGATAACGCTGTCCATGTCGTAGAACAGCTCTTCGTACAGCTTCTCTCCGGGACGAAGGCCGATGATTTTGATATCGGACTGGGCCCGTGACAACTCGATCATCTTGCGGGCCAGGGTCAGAATCTCCACCGGCTCGCCCATCTCCAGCACAAACAGCTCGCCACCCTGCCCCTGAACCCCGGACTCGATCACCAGCCGGGCCGCCTCGGGAATGGTCATAAAGTAGCGGGTCATGCGCTCATCGGTAATGGTCAGATCCCGCCCCTCTTTCAACAGCTCCTTGAAGATGGGAATCACGCTGCCGGCAGATCCCAGCACATTGCCGAATCGCACCGCCATAAAGCGAGTATCGGAGCGACGGTTCATCTCCAGCACAATCAGTTCGGCCACCCGCTTCGAGGCCCCCATGACGTTGGTGGGGTTCACTGCCTTATCGGTAGAGATCAGTACAAAGCGGCCGATGGCCAGCTCATCCGCAACCTGGGCCACATTGAGGGTTCCCAAGACGTTGTTCTTTACCGCCTGAACCGGCGAGCGCTCCATCAACGGCACATGCTTATGGGCGGCGCAGTGGAACACCACATCGATGCCTTGGCCGGTCAACTCCCGTTCCAGCTCGGTGCGATCCTGAATCGAGCAGATCACCGACGAAAACACGATCTCCGGAAAGTGGCGGCCGACAAACAGTTCCAACAGATACAGGTCGTTTTCATTCACATCCAGGCCGATGATTCTGGCGGGGGCAAATTTCGCTACCTGCCGCACCACCTCGCTGCCGATGGAGCCGGCCGCGCCGGTCACCAACACGGTCTGCCCCTGAATCTCCGCCGACACCAGATCATCCGCCAGACTGACCTCATGGCGCCCAAGCAGATCGGCCACGCTGACTTCGCGCATCTGATTGAGAATCGGATCCTCAAACACGATATCCAGGGCCTGGGGAATGATTCTGAGTTCAATGTCCCACTGACGGCAGGTATCGGAGATCACCGCCAGGTCGTCCTCACCGATGCTGGAGATGGCCACGATCACCTTGTCAATGGGCTCCGCCTTGGCCAGGGTGGCCAGCTCATCCATGCCACCGGCAATGGTGATGCCCAGCAACTGCTGACCCCAGCGGGACGCGTCATTATCCAGGAAATACTTCAGCTGATAGCGTTCTGGTTGGCGCAACAAGGCATCGGCAACGATCTTACCGCCGCTGGATGCGCCAAAAATGACCACATTTTTCATAGAATCGTTCGCCTTCTACTCTGTCTTCTTCCGTTGCTGTCGACTCCGTTCACCGCCGGACGGCCTGCCGAAGCACCGGTTTTCTTCTCGGCCTGCGTTGACCCAGAGGATAAAAAAACGCTGGAAATACTGAAACTACAGCAGTATTTGCAAAGCTGCTATTCTACACCAACATCGCCGGCGACTGGCTCAAAATTTCATGCCGGCGCGGAGTCATTCTAATCCATTCACCAGAGGCCCACATGAAACGCATCGCCATCTACCCGGGAACCTTCGACCCCATCACCAATGGTCACCTGGACCTGATTAAGCGCAGCGCCAAGTTGTTTGACCATGTGGTGGTCGGCATCGCCGCCAGTGCCAGTAAGAAGCCATTGCTGTCACTGGAAGAGCGTGTAGATTTGGCCCAGCGTATTACCGACGATATCGACAACGTCACCATCAAGGGGTTTTCTGGACTGCTGGTGGATTTCGCCAAGGCCGAAAAGGCAGACGTGCTGATTCGGGGGCTACGGGCGGTGGCCGACTTCGAATACGAATTTCAGCTGGCGGGCATGAACCGTCACCTGCACCCGGAGATGGAAACCATCTTCCTGACCCCGGCCCAGGAGTACACCTTCATCTCCTCCAGCCTGGTCAAGGACGTGGCCTCCCATGGCGGCAACGTCAGCGAGTTCCTGCATCCGGTGGTGGATGCCGCGGTCGCCGCCAAATTGAAAGACCGTTAAACGAGTTCAGCGCTGGCAGCGGTCACAAAATACCGTTGCCCGCTGCCCCAGCTTCACCTCGGTCAGGATCCGCTGACACAGCGGACACGCCTCGCCACCACGGCCATACACCAGCAGTTGCTGGGCAAAGTACCCCGGTTTGCCGTCAGCCTGGGTAAAATCCTTGAGGGTGGTTCCCCCCTGTTTGATGGCCCGGGCCAACACGGTCTTCACCTCATCCACCAACTGCGATACCCGGGCTCGGTTCAGGGTGCCGGCCGGACGACGGGGATCAATGCCGGCACTGAACAACGCCTCGTTGGCGTAGATGTTGCCCACACCGACCACCACCTGATTGTCCATCAACGCCAGTTTAACGGCTTTCTTCTTGCCTTTAAGCTGAGACATCAGGTAATCGGCATTGAAGGCGCTGGTGAGCGGCTCAGGGCCCAATTTGGCCAGCAGCGGATGCTCGAGTAAGGGGTGGGTCCACCAGATGGCGGCCCCAAAGCGCCTCGGGTCGTTGAGCCGAAGTACCGCCCCGCTGCCCAGCACCAGATCCAGGTGGTCGTGCTTTTCCGGCGCTGGCGCCGGATCCAGCACCCGTAGGCTGCCGGACATGCCCAGGTGCAGAATCAACACGCCGATGTCGGTTTCCAGCAGCAGATACTTCGCCCGCCGCCGCACGCCGGTGATCGTCTGTCCCTGCATCTGCAGAATCTCCGGCTCGATGGGCCAACGCAGCTGCGGCTGCCTCACCACCACCTCGGTGACCCTTTGCCCCTGCAGGTGGGGACGGATTCCCTGGCAGGTCACTTCCACTTCCGGTAACTCAGGCATCCTTTCCTTCCCGGTTTAACAGTTGAGCGCCTTCGGCCGACAGCAGCTTCCACCACTGCGGCTGCCCCAGCAGCTTCAGGTAGCCGTAGCGGGGGTAGATCAGCACGGTGATCGGCGCCGAGCCGTCATCCAGGTACAGATCCACCTGCACCGGCTGCATCGGTGCCGGAACCGGTTCGGCGACGGGCAGCAACCTGGCCTCCCGCCAGTGGGCCATCAGCGCCTGCAGCTGAGCGTCATCCACTGCCGGGACCGAGCGCCAGTGACCGCCATCGCGGCGCACCACCAGCTCCTGCATCACCAGAGCCTCAATGCCAGCCCCTTCCGGCAGCAGCGGGTAGCTGCTGCTGTTGGGACTGATCAGGTTGCTGACGTACAGCATCAACATGCCAAACAGGGACAGCGCCAGAATCAGCACGTTGTTCCAGGTGCGACGTTTCGCCATAAGCACGCTCAACTTCAGTTAAGTTATTCTGAAATTGTAGTTTTTTATCGCCCATAAAAAAACCCGGCCGAAGCCGGGCTTTTCAAGAGTCCAGAATCAATTACTTGATTTTGGCTTCTTTGTACAGAACGTGCTTACGAGCCTTAGGATCGAATTTTTTGATTTCGAACTTTTCAGGCATATTGCGCTTGTTCTTGTCTGTAGTATAGAAGTGACCGGTACCAGCAGTGGATACCAGACGGATCTTCTCACGACCACCTTTAGCTGCCATGATTTATCTCCTTAAACCTTCTCACCGCGGGCACGCAGTTCTTTCAGAACCACTTCGATACCCTTCTTATCAATGATACGCATACCTTTGGTGGATACGCGCAGCTTCACGAAACGCTTTTCATCTTCAACCCAAAAACGGTGAGTTTGCAGGTTTGGCAGAAAACGACGCTTAGTGTGGTTTTTTGCGTGGGATACGTTGTTCCCGGTTACCGGACGCTTACCGGTAACTTGACATACTTTAGACATTTCAGTCTCCAAAATATTGCTCGAGCATCATTGTGCCTCGTATGGCCGTCGCCCGAGGCACACGAAGGGCGCATTTTATACAAGATAAAGAAGCAAAGATCAAGCAAACTGATGTTAAAGCCATCCTCTTTGTGCGAATGAGCAGCATTCGCCATGGCCGATGACCAAGTGATCGAGCACCGATACATCGATCAGTGCCAAGGCATTCTGTATCCGTTTAGTAATGGCACGATCCGCTTGGCTGGGCTCACTGACGCCACTGGGGTGATTGTGAGCGAGTATCACTGCTGCCGCATTGGCAGCCAGAACCGTTTTCACCACCTCACGGGGGTACACATTAGCGGCGTCTATGGTACCACGAAATAATTCCGTTAGCTTGACTACTCGATGCTGACTGTCGAGCAGCAGCATGGCGAACACTTCGTGGCCCAGATTTCCCAGGCTCACCTGCAGATACTCCCTGGCAGAATCCGGGCTGGTAAGGGCGCAGGCCCGCTGACTTTTCTCCCCCAGGCAGCGGCGCCCCAACTCCAGCGCCGCCTGAAGTTGGGCGTACTTTGCCGGCCCCACGCCGCGAATGTCGGCGAACTGGCGGCGATCCATCGCCAACAACCGATTCAGCCCTCCCGCCTCGGTCAACAGCTGCCGCGCCAGTTCCACCGCGCTGCAGCCGGCGATGCCGGTTCGAAGAAAAATCGCCAGCAGCTCGGCGTCGCTTAAAACACCAACCCCTTGAGTCAAAAGACGTTCTCTTGGTCGTTCGGTCTCCGGCCAATCCCGTATCGCCATGACGCACCTCCCTGTGGATCCGGCTCGCTCTGTGTGGCATCGGTCATTGATTGCCAATGCACTACCTGTGTTATCTTAGGCGCCATTATCGAAAAACGACCAATGGCCATGAGCAAAATCACCCGAAATATTGTGCTGGGGATAAGCGGTGGTATCGCCGCCTATAAGGCCCCGATCATCGTCCGCCGTCTTAAAGAGACCGGCGCCGACGTCCGCGTTGTCTTAAGTGGCGGCGCCAAAGCCTTTGTGACCCCGATGTCACTGCAGGCGGTGTCTGGTCATGCGGTCGCCCACGATCTGCTCGACCCGGCGGCCGAGCAGGGCATGGGCCACATCGAACTGGCCCGCTGGGCCGATGAGGTAATCATCGCCCCCGCCAGTGCCAACTTCCTGGCCCGGCTGGCGGCCGGCATGGCCGATGAGCTGATCACCGCCGTTTGTCTGGCCACCGAAGCCCCCATCCGCATCTGTCCTGCCATGAACCAGGTGATGTACCAGGCGCAGGCCACTCAGGCCAACCTGGCCACTCTCAAGGCCCGTGGCGTCACTCAGTGGGGGCCGGCCAGCGGCGACCAGGCCTGTGGCGAAGTGGGGCCGGGAAGGATGCCGGAGCCGGAGGAGATCACTGCCCTGTCACTGGCAGCGGCCACCGAGGCTGCCGCACCCAGGCCACTGGCGGGCAAGAAACTGCTGCTCACCGCCGGTCCCACCCGGGAAGCCCTGGACCCGGTGCGTTACCTGTCCAACCACAGTTCCGGCAAGATGGGCTTTGCCCTGGCCGAACAGGCCCGGCAACTGGGCGCCGAGGTAACCCTGGTCAGCGGTCCGGTATCCCTGGCCACCCCGGCGGGCGTAACCCGCATCGACGTGCAATCGGCGCAGCAGATGCTGGATGCGGTCATGGCCGAAGTGGATCAACAGCATATCTTTATCGGCTGTGCCGCCGTGGCCGATTACCGGCCGGTCAGCGTCGCCGACAACAAGATCAAAAAGAGCAAAGACACCCTCACCATTGAGATGGTGCGTAACCCGGATATCCTTGCTACAGTAGCCGGCCACAGTAAGCGACCATTCACTGTCGGATTTGCTGCCGAAACCAATGATGTGGAACACTACGCGCTGGATAAGCTGGCCCGCAAGCAGCTGGATATGATCGCCGCCAACGACGTCTCCAAGCCCGGTCAGGGATTCAACGCCGACAGCAACGCCCTCACTCTGTACTGGCAGGGCGGCCACAAGAGCCTGGGCCACAGCGATAAGGCCAGTCAGGCCCGGCAGTTGCTGCTCACCATCGCCGACAAACTGAATCAATAAGAGCGACCCATGAAAACACCTATCGAATTGAAAATCCTGGACTCAAGACTGGGTAGCGACTGGCCTCTGCCGGACTACGCCACTCCGGGTTCCGCCGGCATGGATCTGCGCGCCATGCTGGAGCAGCCTCTGGTACTGGAACCAGGGCAGAGCCAACTGGTACCCACCGGCATTGCCATCCACATTGGCGATGCCAGCCTGGCCGCCACCATCCTGCCCCGCTCCGGCATGGGCCATAAGAAAGGGATTGTACTGGGTAACCTGGTGGGGCTGATCGACTCCGACTACCAGGGCCCGCTGATGTGTTCACTGTGGAACCGCAGCAACACCGCGGTGGAGATTGAGCCCGGCGAACGCGTCGCCCAGCTGGTGTTCCTGCCAGTGGTGCAGGCGGCGTTCACCCAGGTCGACTCCTTTGATGCCAGTGAGCGTGGCGAAGGTGGCTTTGGCCACTCCGGTACCAAGTAACAGAAGACCCAAGGCCATGACCACCACACAAAAAAGCAACCGCCGTGAGCAGATACTCCAATGTCTGGCTCGGATGCTGGAAACCTCTCCGGGCCAGCGCATTACCATTGCCAAGCTGGCCGCCGAAGTGGGGGTGTCCGAAGCCGCCCTGTATCGTCACTTTCCCTCCAAGGCTCGAATGTTTGAAGGCCTGATCGAGTTCATCGAAGACTCGTTGCTGTCCCGCATCAACCTGATCATGGAAGAGGAGACTGACACCATGGTGCGTTGTCAGCTGATTCTGCAGCTGCTGCTGACCTTTGCCGAGCGCAACCCCGGCATCACCCGCCTGCTGACCGGCGATGCCCTGATCGGCGAACAGGAGCGTCTGCGCGAACGCATCAATCAGCTGTTTGCCAAGATTGAGACCAATCTCAAGCAAGCCTTACGGGAGAAGGCGCTGCGGGAAAGCTCCGGCTTCTACCTGGAGGAGGGGATGCTGGCCAACCTGCTACTGAGTTACGCCGAAGGCCGCATCGCCCAGTACGTGCGCAGTGAATTCAAATTGATGCCCACCGACCGATTCTCGGAGCAGTGGGCCTTCATTCAGCGGCAACTCCTTCAAAGCTAATCTCGCCGAATAGCCGGCAATTAGTCGACAACGGCACCGAACGGTGCCGTTTTTTATTGTGGCCAGGACAAAAAAGAGCACCTTTCGGTGCCCTTGCAACGGTTGTTATGCCGGCGATAATCAGATGCCGTACTGTGCTCTATAGGCGCTGACCTGGGCCAGTTCCGCTTCGCGGCCGGGTTGCTCCTGCAGGTAGGTGATCAGATCCGCCAGGGTAACGATGGCGATGATGCTACAGCCGTAGTCCCGCTCCACCTCCTGAATGGCCGACAACTCGCCCTTGCCCTTCTCCTGACGATCCAACGCAATCAGCACGCCGGACAATGAGGCTTGGTTGGCCTTGATGATCTCCATCGACTCCCGAATGGCAGTACCGGCAGTGATCACATCATCCACCAACATCACCTTGCCGGTCAGCTCCGATCCCACCAGGTTACCGCCCTCACCATGATCCTTCTTCTCTTTGCGGTTGAAGCAGTAGGGCTTGTCGATGTCATGATGATCCGCCAACGCTACCGCGGTGGTGGTGGCGATAGGAATGCCTTTGTACGCCGGTCCGAACAGCAGATCGTAGTCGATCCCGGAATCCGCCAGCGCCGCCGCGTAAAAACGCCCCAGCCGGGCCAGGTCACGGCCGGTATTAAACAGGCCGGCATTAAAAAAGTAGGGGCTCTTACGGCCAGATTTCAGGGTAAACTCGCCAAAACGCAGTACGTTACGTTCCAGGGCAAACTCAATAAATTCTCGTTGGTAAGCTTTCACTGTTTTCCGACCTTTATTCTCATTGTGGGTACAAAAAAGCGACCACCCGGGTCGCTTCAAAAAATTCATTAACCGACGGCGAGCGCCGCCTTCTGGGCTTCGACGATGTCGGCAACCCCCGACTTGGCCAACGCCAGCATCTCCAACAGCTCCTCATGGCTGAAGGGTTCACCCTCGGCGGTGCCCTGCACCTCAATCATACGACCATCTTCCGCCATCACCACGTTCATATCGGTCTCGGCAGCGGAGTCTTCCACGTACTCCAGGTCACATACTGCCTGGCCGCCAACCACACCTACGGATACCGCCGCCACCATGAACTTCAGCGGGTCTTTGGTCAGCTTCTTGTCACGCTGCAGGCCGTTAAGCGCATCCACCAGGGCCACGCAGGCACCGCTAATCGCGGCAGTGCGAGTGCCACCGTCCGCCTGAATCACATCGCAATCCACGGTGATGGTGTACTCACCCAGCTTTTTCAGATCCATGGCCGCTCGCAGGGAGCGGCCAATCAGGCGCTGAATCTCCAGGGTACGGCCACCCTGTTTGCCCCGGGCCGCTTCCCGGCCGCTGCGGCTGTGGGTGGCACGTGGCAACATGCTGTACTCGGCAGTAACCCAACCCTGCCCCTTACCTTTGAGGAAGCGAGGCACGCCCTCTTCGACGGTGGCGTTACACAGCACCTTGGTATGACCAAACTCCACCAATACTGAGCCTTCCGCGTAGCGGGTGTAGTTGCGGGTAATGGTGATGGGACGAGTTTGGTTCTGGGCGCGGTTATCTGGACGCATGGAGTCAGCCTTGGCTTGAAAATTTGGGGCCACATTATACCGATCCGGGGCCGGTTAAGCGAGGCCGGTAACCGCCAGGCCCATCGGAGTCTTACCCCGCAGTTCGGAATCAACATCCGGCGGCGATGCCACTGATGTGGCGGTTGTTTCCCCTTAAAGATCTGTTATAACTGAATCATCACCCGATTAAAAAAGCATCACCATGAAACGAGTCGGCTATGGATTGCTGCTGATGTGGGCACTGCTGCCACTGTGGAGCCAGGCAACCACCCCCACATTGAAAAACGTCATGGAACAGGACACTCCGTCAGAGGAAGTGACTCCAAAGCGCGCCCCGGAGACACCGCCGACCGTGGCCGACGAATTTGAGCGAGGCTCGCCCCGCTCCTCCATGGAGGGGCTGCTGCACGCCATGCGTTACGGTGATTTTGACCAGGCCGGTCATTATCTCGATACCCGTAACCTGCCCGATACCGTGGCCGCGCTGGAACCCGCAGAGCTGGCCCGACAGCTCAAAGTGGTGCTGGATCGCACCCTCTGGGTAGACCTGCAGTCCATGAGCAACAGCAAACATGGCCAATCAGAAGACGGACTGCCCAGCTACCGGGATCTGGTGGGCAAGATTGCCCATCACCAACGCCAGGTCAGCGTCTATATGCAACGGGTGCCCCGCGGTGATGGCGAGTCCATCTGGAAAATCTCCAACGCCACCCTCTCCCACATCCCCGAGTTGTACCGCATCCATGGCGACGGCCCCATTGGCGAGTTTCTCAGTCAGCACCTGCCGGCGTTCGAGGTCATGGGCCTGCAGAGCTGGCAGGTCGTGGCTCTGCTGCTGTTTTTGCTGATCGCCTATGTGCTCAGCTGGCCGTTGTTCTGGTTAACCAACACCCTCATCGGCCGCCGCGGCGACCACACTCAGCACCTGCAGAGATTCATCAGCGGCCCGATACGGCTGTTGCTGCTGGTGTTGGTGATTCGCCAGACCCTCCCGCTGATTCGCCCCTCCATCGAGGCCCAGGCCTTCGCCGAAGGCCGGACCCTGCTGATCATTGCCTTTCTCTGGGTGGTGGTCGCCGGGCTGGAGCTGACTCGGCAGCACCTGATGCAGGTGCTCAGAGAGAGAGGCAAAGATCAGGGAGCGCTGCTGATGCGGCCGCTGTTTACCGTAGCCAAAACGCTGGTGATTCTAACGGGCCTGCTGTTGTGGCTGGAAAACCTCGGCTTTAAAGCCACCACCATCCTGGCCGGCCTGGGCATTGGCGGCCTGGCCGTGGCCCTGGCGGCCCAAAAGTCGGTGGAAAACCTCATCGGAGCCATCACCCTTTACATGTCCACCCCGGTCCGGGTGGGCAACTTTTGCCGCTTTGGCACCCAGATGGGGGTGGTCGAGGAGATCGGCCTGCGCTACACCCGCATCCGCACCCTGGATCGCACCGTGATTCACATCTCCAACGCCACCTTTGTGGATCTGCAGCTGGAAAACTTCTCCGAACGGGAGAAGATTCGCTTCAGCCCCACCCTCCACTTGCGGTACGACACCCGGGCCAGCCAGCTGCGACCGCTGATGGAC
Organism: Ferrimonas sediminum; assembly: GCF_900100175.1. Lineage (GTDB taxonomy): Bacteria > Pseudomonadota > Gammaproteobacteria > Enterobacterales > Shewanellaceae > Ferrimonas > Ferrimonas sediminum. The sequence goes on along the minus strand of NZ_FNEM01000015.1, from coordinate 90,186 downwards.
GCCATCACCGATGCACTGCAAACCCACGAAATGGTGGATGAGGCGCCGGTGCGGGTGCGGTTCCACAAGTTTGGCCCCCAGGCGCTGCAACTGAGTATCCTCAGCTACATCAACACCACCGACTTCCCAGTGTACCTGGAAGCCGCCGAAGAGTTGAACCTGACCATTCTGACGCTGCTGGAGCAACATAAGGTCGCTCTGGCTGACGCCACCCAGCGCCGACTCAGCCACGAAGGGACGCTGCTGACCGGCACCCCCTGAACCAAGCCAACCGGGGCTGAACTCACCCCGAATCTGCCACCCCGGATTTCGTCTGGGGGGTAAAGATCCCCTGTGGCTTGTGGCGTTGCCTGCCGTGGTTGGTATAATCGCTGCAACTCCACATCACAAGGCCATCAGCTAATGATCCACAGCATGACTGCGTACGCCCGCGGCGAAGTAAAAGCCGACTGGGGCAGCGCCTCCTGGGAAATCCGCTCAGTAAACCAGCGCTATCTGGAAACCTACCTGCGCCTGCCCGAGCAGTTCCGCTCCCTGGAACCCATGCTGCGCGACCGCCTGCGCAAGCGCCTGGCCCGGGGCAAGGTCGAAGTCAACCTGCGCTTTGAACTGGCAGAAAACGCCGGCGAAAGCATTCAGATGAATGAAAAGCTCGCCGCCCAGTTGATCGACAAGGCCCAGCACCTGCACACCATGGCCGGCATCGGTCAACTGAACCTGGTCGAACTGATGCGCTGGCCCGGCGTGTTGGAAGCCAACGAGCGTGACATGGACGCCATCGGCAAAGAGCTGATGAAGGCGTTCGACACCACCGTCGACAGCTTCCTGGAAGCCCGTGGTTCCGAAGGTCAGGCTCTGGAGCAGATGATCATCGAGCGCCTGGACGGCGTTACCGAGCAGGCGGCCTTTGTTCGCACCCGTATGCCGGAGATCATGGAGTGGCAGCGCCAGAAACTGACCGACCGCCTGGCGGAAGTGAAAGAGGATCTGGATCCGGCGCGCATCGAGCAGGAGATGATCCTGATGGCGCAGAAGATGGACGTCGCCGAAGAGGTGGATCGCCTCGATGCCCACGTGGCCGAAACCCGTAAAGTTCTGAAAAAGGGCGGCGCCTGTGGCCGACGCCTGGACTTCATGATGCAGGAGTTCAACCGCGAGTCCAACACCCTGGCCTCCAAGTCCATCAGCACCGACATCACCGCCGCCGCCGTGGAGCTCAAGGTACTGATTGAGCAGATGCGCGAGCAGATCCAGAACATCGAGTAAGCGGTTCCGGTCAGCCAACCAGCCCCGCCCTGCGGGGCTTTTTTATTTTCCACGCCGATGTTGGTAAGGGCACCGCCCCTTGACCCGGATTGGCAGCCAGCACCTCGATGTGGGTATCGGGTACTGGGAAACCGCCGCCCCGCTACGGCCGGCATCCACCCCACTATTCGCCTCCCCACAGGTTCCTCCCTGACACTCGACACGACCAGGCTGGCAGTTGCCACAATCCCCGCTAACCGGAATGCCGGAATTGAGTTAGACTAGTTGGGCATAACCTCCTAACAATGACTACAACGAGATTATGCCAATGACCCCGACTCCCAAGTTTCTGAAATCCCTTCCGAAAATCGAACTCCATATGCACATCGAGGGCTCCCTCGAGCCGGAATTGATGTTCTCTCTGGCACAACGTAACGGCATCGACCTGCCCTACGATTCTGTTGATGCCCTGCGCCAGGCCTACGATTTCAGCAACTTGCAGTCCTTCCTGGACCTCTACTACCAGGGCGCCAACGTCCTGCAAACCGAACAGGACTTTGTTGACCTGGCCATGGCTTACCTCGGCCGCTGCCAGCAGCAGAATGTGCGCCACGTCGAGATCTTTTTCGACCCCCAGACCCACACCGAGCGCGGCATCGCCTTTGAAACCGTTATTAACGGGCTGCATCGCGGTTTTATGCAGGGAAAAAAACAGTATGGCATCAGCTTCGAATTGATCCTCTGCTTCCTGCGCCACCTCAGTGAAGACTCCGCCCTCAACACGCTGGAACAGGCGCAGCCATTCAGGGACAAAATTACCGGAGTCGGCCTCGACTCTTCTGAGCTGGGTCACCCACCGGAGAAATTTGAACGGGCCTTTGCCGCCGCCAGAGCCCAGGGCTATCGACTGGTGGCGCATGCCGGCGAGGAGGGGCCCGCGGACTACATCTGGCAGGCATTGCAGCTGCTGCAGGTGGAACGCATCGATCACGGTGTCGCCTGTACCGAAGATCCGGCGCTGGTGCAGTACCTGGTCGAGCAGCGCATTCCCCTGACCATCTGTCCCAACTCCAACGTACGGCTGCGAGTCTTCGATACCATGGCCGACCACAATCTGCGGGAACTGCTGGATGCCGGCCTGAAAGTGACGCTGAACTCCGACGATCCGGCGTACTTTGGTGGCTATATGCTGGAAAATTACCAAAATGTGCAAAATGCCTTGTCACTGACCCAGGCGCAATGGATGCAACTGACCGCCAACGCCATCGACGCCAGTTTTGCTTCGGATGGCCGCAAAGCCGCCCTGTATCAACAACTGATGGCGTGCTTTGATTGATCTCAGCACAAAAAAAAGAGGGCCGCCAGGCCCTCAAAAACTAGAGATGATGATGAAACGTACTGCTTACTGCTACTTGCAAGGATGATGATGAAATTCGGTCACTGCTATCAGGCGCCACGACCCCGGTAGGCCGCCAGCATCCAGCTCTCTTTCTCCTGTTGAGACAGGTAATCGCTCATCAGGGCCGCGGTCCCTTCGTCGCCCAGTTCACCGGCGGCATTCAGAATCTGGCGTTGCTTGGCAATCAGCACCTGATAGCCTTCCAGCAGGGAGTCGATGCCGTCGGCGCCGCTGCTGATGTTAATCGCCTGCTGAATCTGGCTGAGCTGCAGGTAATCGGAAAAGGCGTGCAGAGGCTGTTGACCCAGGGTCAGTACCCGCTCGGCAATCTCATCCACCTTCTCCAGCAGCACGTTGTAGATCTCTTCAAACTTGGTGTGCAGTTCAAAGAAGTCGACGCCTTTAATGTTCCAGTGAAAACCACGTACATTCATGTACAGCACCTGATAATTCGCCAACAGGTCATTCAATTGCGCGGCCAGATCCTCGGCGCCATTTCGGTTCAGTCCAATCAAATTAGTGGTGGTCATATCGGTGTCCTCAGTGAATCTTTTGGGCCGCGTTGTGCAGCGAATGGGTGTAGATTACACCTGAAGACGGCAGGGGGATAACGAATGGAAACTATCACCTTAATCGGCTAAAGCGTTTTGAACCTCAGTCTCCAATTCGTTCTTTGCCAGTCTGCATCGTTCCATGACTTCGCCTCGGCAGGAGCCACATCCGGTGCCCGCGCCACAGACATCGGCCACCTTGTCGGCACTGTCGGCTCCCTCGGCAATGGCAGCATCAATGTCCGCTTCCGTTAGCTGCAAGCAGCAACACAGCAAGCGCGATTCGGTGGTCGGTGTCATCAATAGAGATCTCTGGTGTGCAGCAGTGAACGGTGATTGTAACGCCTGCTGCAGGTAATCCCCAGGTAGATGCCGGCGCTGGGGGGATACAAACACCCCGGCCAGCAACCGCTCGTGCTCGACATACAGGTGCCGGCTCCCCTGAGCCGACGCCTGACTGGCGCTGGGCTGGCCATGCCCCAACTCTTCCAGCAACTGACCCAGCCGTGTGACACAGTCTGACATCGACAACTCACTGGCCAGCAGATACAACCTCCCTTGAGAATGAGTCTGGCTGGCCCAGAATGTCGCCACCCCTTGGGGCAATGCCACAGGCTCTGGCAACCAGAGTTGCGCCCACACCCTGACGGTAACGGCCAGGGCCTGCACCCTGGCCCCCTTGAAGCCAGGTTGGCCGGACAGCGAATCCCGTCCTCGCCCCACCACCGCATTCACGGCGGCCTGGCCACTGTACTGGCCACTCCAGTGGATCGGCGCAAACAACTCCCCCCGTCGCTGCTGTGCCGACAGGGCCACCGGCAGTCGCAGAGTGCCATCACCAGCCTCCAGAGTTAACAGGTCATTGGCGGTCACGTCCAGCAAACGGGCATCATCAGGGTGCAGGCTGATCTCCGGCCAGGGGCGATGACGACCGAGCTGCGACGACAAGCCAGTCCGAGTCATGGTATGCCACTGATCCCGATAGCGACCATTATTCAGCACCCACCCAGCCGGAGCTGGTGATGTGACCGGCGACGACAGGTGCAGCTGTCCCTGAGGCGGGCTTGCGGGATGACTGGCAAACAGGCGCTGATTGTTCAGTTGCAGTGGCTGACCGGCGGGCTGCGGCCACTGCAGCGGGGCCAGTTGCTGGTATTGCTGGTCGGTCAGAGTCGCCAGTGCGCCGATATCAAACGCTCCACCCAGCCTTCCATTTATCGCCGACAAGGCAGCGTGTTCGCGGAAGATATCCGCCTCATTGGTGAAATTAAACCCATAATTAAACCCCATGGCTTTCGCCATCTGGCACAGCATCCACCAGTCCGCCCGCGCCTCGCCGCTGGCGGGCAGAAACGCGCGCTGCCTCGACAGGCGCCGCTCCGAGTTGGTCACGGTTCCCGCTTTCTCTCCCCAACCGGTGGCCGGCAACAATACATCCGCATAGCGCTGAGTATCGGTGCCGGAGACACAGTCGCTGACGACCACCAGAGGGCAGGCCTGCAGCGCCCTCGCCACCTGACCGCTGTCCGGCAGGCTGACCGCCGGGTTGGTTCCCATGATCCACACCGCCTTGATCTGGCCCCGCTCCATCGCTTCAAACAGTTCCACCGCCTTCAGACCGGGGCGAGAAGCCAGTTGCGGGCTGCACCAAAGCTCAGCAATGGCCTGGCGGGCAGCCTCGTCATCCAGCTCCCGGTGAGCTGCCAGGGTGTTGGCCAAACCGCCCACTTCGCGTCCCCCCATGGCATTGGGCTGGCCGGTGAGGGAAAACGGTCCCATGCCAGGCCGCCCGATTCGGTCGGTCACCAGATGACAATTAAGAATGGCGTTGCCCTGATCCACCCCCTGCTCCGATTGATTGATGCCCATGGAAAATCCGGTGACCACTTGCGGGCTAGTGGCAAACTGCCGATAGAAATCGACAATGTCGTCGCGATTCAGGTCGGTTTCCCGAGCGACACGAGCCAGATCATAGGCCTGTAGCGACGCTTGGATATCGCTCCAGCCCGGCAGTTGATGGGCATCCGGCCGCTGCTGTCCCTGCTCAATCAAAAATCGTAATAAGCCATGAAACAGCGCCAGATCGCCGCCGGGACGAATGGCCAGATGCTGATCGGCGGCTTCTGCGGTGGCGGTGCGCCTGGGATCTATCACCACCAGACGCATTCGGGGCCGGGCCCGGCGGGCCGCTTGCAACCGCTGAAACAGAACCGGATGGCACCAGCTCATATTGGAGCCCACCAGCACCACCAGATCCGCCAGCTCAAAGTCCTCATAGCACCCCGGCACGCTGTCGCTACCCAGGCCGCGCTTATGGGCCGCCACCGCCGACGACATGCACAGCCGAGAGTTGGTATCGACATTGGCACTGCCGATAAAGCCTTTCATCAGTTTATTGGCCACGTAGTAGTCTTCGGTCAGCAGTTGACCGGAGAGGTAGAACGCCACCGAATCCGGGCCATGCTGATCCACGGCCTGGCGAAACTTATGCCCCACATAGGCCAAAGTTCGGGACCAGCTGTCACGCTCCCCCTTGATACTCGGATGCATCAACCGCCCCCGCACACCCAGAGTCTCAGCCAACCGCACTCCCTTTGAACACAGCTTCCCAAAGTTGGAAGGATGGTGCTGATCACCACGAATCTGTATCTGGTCGCCACTGACGCTGGCCACCACGCCGCAGCCTACGCCGCAGTATGGACATGTGGTTCGAGTCTCAGTCATCGGCCTCTCCTGTGTACCTATCATTATCGGGACAGGCTGACTGTTGCAACACTGGGGCCAATGCCTAAAACACGCTTACCAATCAAATACTTGATGCAATGACGCTCAACCCAAGACGACTTAGTACTCGCTAAAGACGAATAAAATCCCATCTTTAGTGCAGCTGTGCCTCATCACGGTGCATGATGCGTACCGTTTTCCGATAGACGCCCAGAAACCAAGAGAGTCAAAATCCATATAAAACATTGTTTATAAATAAAATAAGCACCAATAAACCGAAGCTATCACGTTGTGGCACCGCTCTTGCCCCTGTCTGACTACTGTTCCTTTTTCAGCAGGAGATCGCCCAATGCGACCCCCATCCATTTCTGCCCCCGCCCAGGTGTCCCTGATTGGCGCCGGCCCCGGCGACCCGGAACTGCTCACCCTGAAGGCGATGGATCGCATTCAGCAGGCCGATGTGATCCTGTATGACAATCTGGTCAGTGAAGCCATTCGGGCCCGCTTTCCCGACGGTGCCAGCGCCATCTACGTGGGCAAAAAGCGCCATAACCACGCCCTGCCCCAGGCGCAACTGAATCAGCGCATGGTGGCGCTGGCTCGCCAGGGGCACCGGATTGTGCGCCTCAAGGGCGGCGACCCCTTTGTGTTTGGCCGCGGCAGCGAAGAGTTACTGGCCCTGCATCGGGCAGGGGTGGTCGCCGAAGTGATTCCCGGCATCACCGCCGCCAGCGGCTGTGGCAGCTATGCCGGCATTCCCCTGACCCACCGGGGCCTGTCCCAGAGCTGCACCCTGATCACCGGCCAGGCCGATGCCAAGCTGCAACTGGACTGGGCCGCCCTGGCCAAGGGCAATCAGACCCTGGTGTTCTACATGGGACTGAATCAACTGCCTCACATCCGCCACCAGCTGAGCCTGAACGGCATGAGTGACGCCACGCCGGTGGCCCTGGTGGAAAACGGCTGTCGCCCGGAGCAGCGGGTGATCATCACCTCGCTAACGCAGATGGCCACCGATGCCCTGCGTCACAACCTGCGCAGCCCCACCCTGATTTACATCGGCGAGGTGGTGCGCCTGGCCGACTCCCTGAGGTGGTGGCAGCCCACGTTTCACAGCCAGCAAGCGATTGCCTGAGGAGAGAGCAATGACCAAACCCATAATTGCAGTGGTCGGCAACGGAATGGTTGGCCACCGATTTATCGAAGAGATGGCCGGCTGCAGCGACTTCCAGTTGCAGGTGTTCGCCGAAGAGCCGCGCCTGGCCTACGACCGGGTGCAGCTGACCCGCTATTTTGACAACGGCAATGCCGATGACCTGGCCCTGGCCGATCCACAGGATTACCAGCGGCAGGGGGTGATCAGCCATCTGTCCACCCGAGTCCTCAGCATCGACACGAACAAGCAGGCATTGACCTGCAGCGATGGCCAGCAGTACAGCTATCACACCCTGGTACTGGCCACCGGCTCCTACCCCTTTGTGCCACCCATTCCAGGCCGGGAGCAGCCCCACATCCACCCCTACCGGACCATCGAAGATCTGCAGGCGATTCAGCACTCCGCCACCAGCAGCCGGGTCGGCGTGGTCATCGGCGGCGGTCTGCTCGGACTGGAAGCCGCCAACGCCCTCAACACCCTGGGCCTGCAAACTCATGTAGTCGAGTTTGCGCCCCGGCTGATGGCAGTGCAGCTGGACGATGGCGGCGGAACCTTGTTGCGGCAAAAGATCGAGCAACTGGGACTGACGGTGCACACCGACAAAGCCACCCAAAGCATCGACGCCAGTCCGGACGGCCCCTGTCGCTACCGACTGAGCTTTGCCGATGGCAGCAGCCTGGATACCGATATGGTGGTGTTCTCCGCCGGCATCCGCCCTCAGGATCACCTGGCACGCCAGAGTCAGCTGCAGATCGGCGAACGGGGAGGCATTGTGATCAATGATCAGTGTCAGACCTCGAATGCCAATGTCTACGCCATTGGCGAATGCGCCTTGTGGCAGCAGCGCATTTTCGGTCTGGTGGCACCGGGCTACCAGATGGCCAAGGTGGCCGCGGCCACCATTCGAGGCCGGCAATCCGCCTTCAGCGGCGCCGACATGAGCACCAAGCTAAAGCTACTGGGCGTGGACGTCGCCAGCATCGGCGATGCCCACGGCAACAGTCCCGGCGCCCTCAGCTACTGGTTCAGTGACCACGCTAACGGCCTGTACAAGAAGATCGTCGTCGACGACAGCGGCACCAAACTGCTGGGGGCGGTATTGGTGGGGGATGCCAGCGATTACGGTAACTGGCTGCAGCTGTGTCTGAACCAGATGCCACTGCCGCAACCGCCGGAATCGCTGTTGCTGCCACTGCCGGAGGAGGGCGGCGCGGCCGGCTCCGGGGTGGAGGCCCTACCGGACTCGGCCCAGATCTGCGCCTGCCACGACGTCAGCAAGGCCGACCTCATCGATGCCATCGAGGCCGGCGCCTGCGACCTGGCCAGCCTCAAGAGCTGTACCAAAGCCGGCACCGGCTGCGGCGGCTGTGGCCAGCTGGTGGGGCAACTGCTGGACAACCGGCTGGAGCAGCAGGGTCTGACCGTCGACCGCAGCCTGTGCAACCATTTTCCCTACTCCCGTGCCGAACTGTTCGACATCCTGCGGGTGCGGGAGATTAAGACCTTTGACGCCCTGCTGAACCAGTGTGGTCAGGGGCGAGGCTGCGAAATCTGCCGGCCGGCGGTGGCCTCGATGCTGGCCTCGCTGTGGAATGACTACATCCTCGACGACGCCCATGTCGGCCTGCAGGACACCAATGACCGCTTCCTGGCCAACATGCAGAAAGACGGCACCTATTCGGTGGTGCCGCGGGTGCCCGGTGGCGAGATTACCGCCGACAAATTGATCGTCCTCGGTCAGGTGGCCAAAGAGTATGGCCTGTATACCAAGATCACCGGCGGTCAGCGCATCGACCTGTTCGGTGCCCGCATGGAGCAACTGCCCGCCATCTGGCGCCGCCTGGTGGACGCCGGTTTTGAAACTGGCCACGCCTATGGCAAGGCGATGCGAACGGTCAAGTCCTGTGTCGGCAGCACCTGGTGCCGCTACGGCGTTCAGGACTCCACCGCCATGGCGATCCGCATCGAGCACCGCTACCGGGGCATCCGCTCCCCCCATAAAATCAAACTGGCGGTGTCCGGCTGCGCCCGAGAGTGCGCCGAGGCCCAGAGCAAAGACTACGGCGTCATCGCCACCGATAAAGGCTGGAACCTGTACGTGGGGGGGAACGGCGGCATGCGCCCCCGTCACGCCGACCTGTTTGCCACCGACCTCGATGACGCCACCCTGCTCACTTACATCGACCGAATCATGATGTTCTACGTCCGTACCGCCGAACGTCTGCAGCGCACCTCGGTGTGGCTGGAGAGCCTCGACGGTGGACTGGACTACCTCAAACAGGTGGTCATCGACGACAGCCTGGGCCTCAACGCCGAATTGGAACGGCAGATGCAGACGCTGGTGGATCGCTATCAGTGCGAATGGAAAACCACCCTGGATGACCCCAAGCGCCTGAAGCAGTTTCAGCACTTCATCAACAGCAGGCAGAGTGACGACGGCGTGGTCTTTACCGAAGAACGCGGTCAGATCCGCCCCGCCACCATCGACATCAAGGAGTCGGTATGAGCACCTCATCCCATTGGCAGGAGATCTGCGCCCTCGACGATCTCAGCCCCGACAGCGGCGTCTGCGCCCTGCTGGACGACAAGCAGGTGGCCATCTTCTATCTGGCCAGCGGCGAACTGTACGCCATCGGCAATCACGACCCCCTCGGCAAGGCCAATGTCATGTCCCGCGGTCTGCTGGCGGAGGTGGACGGCACCCTGACCGTCAGCTCGCCCCTGTACCGCCACCACTACTGCCTCAGCAGCGGCCGCTGCCTGCAGGATGAACGGGTGTCGATTCCCACCTATCCGGTGCGGGCGGTGAACGGCAAGGTGCAACTGCGCCCCTGATCCCCACTTTTGGTTAAAGGAGTAACCCATGCAACGCAATGACGGCATCAAGCTGCTTTCGTTTACCGGCAAGATGAAAATCCTCCATCTCAGCTGGATGGCCTTTTTCATCACCTTCTTCGTATGGTTCAACCACGCGCCGTTGCTGGGGGTGATCGCCGATTCCCTCGGCCTCAGTGGTGCCCAGGTAAAAACCCTGCTGATCCTCAATGTCGCCCTGACTATTCCGGCCCGGGTGGTGATCGGCATGCTCACCGACCGCTACGGCCCCAGGCTGACCTACGCCGGCCTGCTGGCGCTGTGCAGTCTGCCCTGCTTTATGTTTGCCTTTGCCGACGACTTCGCCACCGCCGCCCTGTCGCGATTCCTGCTTGGCTTTATTGGCGCCGGGTTTGTAGTCGGCATCCGCATGGTCAGCGAGTGGTTTCCCGCCCATGAACTGGGCACCGCCGAAGGGATCTACGGCGGCTGGGGCAACTTCGGCTCCGCCGCCGGCGCCATGACCCTGCCGCTGCTGGCGCTGTGGTTCGGCGGCGACAACGGTTGGCGCTACGCCGTTGCGGTGACCGGCGTCCTCAGCCTGCTGTTCAGCGTCATCTGGTACCAGAACGTCAACGACACCCCGAAGGGCTCTACCTACTTCAAACCCAAGCAGAGTGGCGCCATGGAGGTCACCAGCAAGGGGGACTTCGCCCTGTTGCTGGTGATGAAGTTGCCGATGTACGGTGCCCTGGCCCTGCTGACATGGAAACTTTCCCCCGCCGGGGTCAAGCTGTTAAGCCAGCCTCTGGTCTACGGCCTGTATGGCGCCCTGGGGTTGCTGTTTATTCTGGAGGTGGTACAGGCCTGGCGGGTCAACAAGGGGGTATTCCGGACACCGGTAGCAGCGGAGCATCAATACAAATTCAAGCAGGTGGCGGTACTAAACGTGCTCTACTTTGCCACCTTCGGCTCCGAACTGGCGGTGGTATCGATGTTGCCGCTGTTCTTTGCCGAGGTGTTTGAACTGGATATGGTCTACGCCGGCATGCTGGCCTCGGCCTACGCCTTTATGAACCTGGCCTCTCGACCCGGGGGCGGCTGGCTCAGCGATCGCTTTGGCCGCAAACGCACCCTGATCATACTGACGACCGGCCTGGCCCTGGGGTACGCGCTGATGGCCCAGATCGACGGTAACTGGCCGCTGCTGCTGGCCGTCGGCGCCGCCATGGCCTGCTCCTTCTTTGTCCAGGCCGGTGAGGGCGCGGTGTTTGCGGCCGTGCCACTGATCAAGCGCCGCCTCACCGGCCAGATTGCCGGCATGACCGGCGCCTACGGCAACGTTGGTGCCGTGGTCTACCTGACCGTGCTGTCGATGGTGGACTATGCCACGTTTTTCTGGGTCATCGCCGCCACTGCCGTGGTGGGCCTGCTGACCCTGCTGCTGATGGAGGAACCCCGGGGGCAGATCGCCGAGATTCGGGAAGATGGCAGCGTGGAGCTGATCCGTGTCGGCTAATCCGGTCAGCAGCCAGACCCGGCTGTCACTGGCGTTCGGCGGTCACTCTGCCGCCGGCGCCAAAGCCGCCAACCAGGACGCTTTTGCCCTGGGGCGCCCCGGCGCCCGGGAAGCAGAACATCATGGCTGGGCTGCGGCCCTGGCCGATGGCGTGTCTAATGCCAGCCATGGCGGTCCGGCGGCAGTGCTCAGCGTCACCAGTTTTGTGCAGGACTTCTACGCCACCCCGGCCAGTTGGGGCACCCACCGCCGCGCCTCGAAGCTGCTGGCCGCCCTCAATCAGTGGCTGTGTCATTGCGGCCTCGGTCGGCAGCAATGGCTAACCACTTTTTCCGCCCTGGTTCTTAAGGGCAACCAGGGCTACCTCTATCAGGTCGGCGACAGCCAGGTGGCCCTGATCCGCGACGGCCAGTGGCAGGTGCTGACCGCCAGCCACAACAATGGCCGGGTACTGACCCGGGCGCTTGGGGCTGAACCCCACCTGCGGGTCGATACCCATCAGCTACAGCTGCAGGCGGGGGATCGCTTTTTACTCAGCTCCGACGGCTTTCACGATCACCTCAAGCCCAAACAGATCAAGGCTGAACTGGCGCGACAGAACGATCTGGAAACCACCGCCCAGCGATTGGTGCAGCTGGCACAGGAGCACGGCAGTCGCGACAACGTCAGTTGCCTGATCATCGAGGTGCAGCAGTGCCCCGGCGATCAGCCACAACAGTTATTGCAGCAATGGCAGCACCTGGCCATACCGCCCATTCTGGCCGCCGGGCAAAGCCTGGATCACTACCAGGTGGTGCGCTGCCTGCACGCCAGCCCGCGCTCTCATCTGTATCTGGTCCGGGATCGGCAGCAGGGCGGGCTGTGGGTGCTCAAGGCCCCGTCGCCCAACCTGGAAGACCACCACAGCCAGCTGGCGGCCCTGGCCCGCGAAGCCTGGGTCGGTCAATGCCTGAGTCACCCCAATCTCATGACCACCCGGCTGAATCACAACAGTCGCTTCCTGTACCTGATCTGCGAATACATCGACGGCCAGACCCTGTCGCAGTGGCATCAGGATCACCCCAATCCAGAGATTCAGCGGCTGCGGCCTGTGGTGGACGGGATCGTCGCCGGACTGCGCGCCCTGCAGCGACAGCAGATGGTGCATCGGGATCTGAAGCCGGACAACGTGATGATCGACACCGACGGCAACATCAAGCTGATCGATTTCGGCAGCATGGGGGCGGGATCTCTGCAGGAGTTACCCGGCTGGCAGCAGCTGTCCCAGGCGGTGGGCACCGCCGATTACAGCGCTCCGGAAACCCAGCTGGAGCAACCGGCAGACAACCGCAGTGATCTGTTCTCACTGGGCGTCATCCTATATGAATTGGTCTGTGGACAACTGCCTTACGCCAGTAAGCGTCCGGGACAGCGACGGCGCCTCAGTGACTGGCGATACCGCAGCCTCAGACAGTGGCAGCCTAACCAACCGCTGTGGCTGGATAGCCTGCTTGAGCAGGCCACCGCCGCCGACCCCAAGCGACGACTGAGCTCCTTGTCGGAGCTGCAACAGCGGCTACACCACCCGCAGACCGGTGGAAACGAACGATCCTTGCCTCTGGCCAGGCGCTACCCGGTTCGGTTTTGGCAGGGCGTCAGCGCCATACTGATGGCGGCCCTGGTTGCCCAGTGGCTAGTGGGCTGATGTCTCAACGGTCTGCCGCCGGCCTGCCACCCAGGTGCCCTGCACCCGAAGCTGAGGTGACAACCACACCAGGTTGGCAACGGCACCAGGGCGAAGGTGGCCATAGAGGGCCTCCAGCCCCAGTGCCCGGGCCGGCACCGCACTGGCCATCCTCAGCGCCTGCTCGAGGCTGACCCCCAGGTGCAGCACCGCATTGCGCACCGCCGCCCCCATGTCCAGCAGCGATCCTGCCAGCTCGCCGCTGTGAGCCAGCAGGCGATCCCCCTGCCGGTGCACTTCGCGATCCACCAGGGTAAACCGCTGCTGATCGCTGCCCACCAGCGGCATGGCATCGGTCACCAGGGCGATGTTGTCCGCGCCCTTGCAGCGCAGCGCCACTCGGGCAGAGCGGTAGTCCAGGTGCTGACCATCTGCGATCAGGCCAGCCACACTGGAGTCATCCAACAGCGCCGCCCCGACCATGCCCGGTTCACGGGAACCAAAAGCGGACATGGCATTAAACAGGTGGGTAAAACCGACCGCTCCCGCCTTCAGGGCCTGCTGGGCCTGGTCGGCGCTGGCATTGGAGTGCCCCAAGAACACCCTGACGCCCATGGCTGTCAGGGTCTGAATCTCGGCACAGCTGACCGTCTCCGGTGCCAGGGTCACCAGTTTGACCCCCAGATCATCACGCAGGTACAGCTGCCATTCGGCTTCGGACAACGGCCGAATCTGATCGCCGCAATGGGCCCCCTTCTTGGCCGCGGCAATGTGCGGGCCTTCAAAGTGAATGCCGATGATGCCATGGGGGTTATGGCGACGGGCCTCGGCCACCGCATCGGCGGCGGCGGTCATCACCGCCAACGAGTCGGTAATCACCGTCGGCAGCATCGATGTGGTGCCCAGAGCAGTGTGGGCCTGAAACAAACGGGCCATGGCGGCGGAATCCGGGCAATCATTGAGCAACACTCCGCCGCCGCCATTGACCTGAAGATCCATCAATCCCGGCGCCACAATGCCCGGCAGATGGACGTCGGCGTGCTGGCACTGCTGATCCACAGCCACCACTTTACCGCCCCCGACGGTCAGCACCCGGTCGGCCAGCATCTGCCGGCCGTCAAACAAACGGTCAATTCGGTAGCGTACTGTCATAACACCTCCTTCAGGGGCAGGCTGCCCTGGGGGGCCGCCTGGCCCAGCAGCACCTTGGCCAGGGCATCGAAACTGGCACTTTGCGGCGGGGATGTCTGATCCAGGTGATAGGCGTAGCTGGCCAGCATCCAATGGGCCTCCTTGGCAAAAAGGCGGCAATCGTACGGGGCCCGAAGGCTCAGGTGCACCACCCACTTGCCGGTTTCCCGGGCTTCCTTCATCAGTCCCTTGAGACGCAAGGGGTCGTGGGCGTTGATCAACTGCTGCTCGGTCAGCCGGGCCATGTCATCCATGCCACCCAACTCCGCCACGCTTTGCCGCGGCGAGACGTAGCCACCGATCACCACGTGTGAGGCGGCCATCGCGGCTCGAATGACGCCATCTTGATGGTGGCGTGGCGACATCACCAGAAGCTGGAGCTCCGGGGGGCCGAAGCGTCGAAGCGCCGATGCCAGGGCCTGCCCCTGCGCCAGTTCCGGCAGCAACACCAGCCAGGATCCGGTCTGCGGCAGGCTGGCGCTAGCCGTGCCCACCTGGGTAATCGAGGCCTGGGCCAATTGCTGCTCCAGCAACCGGTGTTGCTCACACCCCAACACCGAATCGGCCCATTCCAACCGCTCGGCCCTTGGGGCGCTGCGGCTGCCCAGGTTAAAGCGCCACTTCAGATCCAATATGCGCCGAGCCGATACCGCCAGAGCCTGCGGGCACAGGCGGCCATCGGTCACGGCATCGGCCACGCCGCCAATCAGGGCCGGCAAGCGCTGCAGATCCGCCGGACAGCGCACCCGCAGTGGCATCAGAGCGATATCGACACCGGCATGGAACGCCTGAATCACCGCCTCCAGCGGTTCGAAATAGTCGCTGATCCCGGCCATGTCCATGGCATCGGTGATCACCACCCCCTGATAGCCCAGCTGGCCACGCAGCAGATCGGTAATGATGGCTCTGGACATGGTGGCCGGCGCCAGCACCGCCTCGCCATGGCGCCCGGTCAACTCGGTGCTGTCGAGCGCCGGGTATTGCACATGGGCGGTCATCACCATACCGGGAGGCTGGCGGGCGATGATGTCGGCAAAGGGTTTGAGCTCAATGTCGTGCAACCGAGGCCGGCCATGATCCACCCGCGGCAGCCCGGTGTGGCTGTCGACGCAGGTATCGCCATGGCCAGGGAAGTGCTTCAGGGTGGCAATCACCCCGGCCTCCTCCAGCCCCAGCACCTGAGCCTCACCGTGTCGCGCCACCAGCTCGGGGTCATCGCCGAAAGCGCGCACGTTGATCACCGGGTTGTCGGGGTTGTTATTGACGTCGACACAGGGAGCATGGTTGACGTTGAACCCCAGCGCCGACAGCTCCGTCGCCATGGCCGCCGCGCTGGCCAGGGTCAAGCCGTCGCCATGACGCTCATCGGTAGCTCCCAGTGCCATATTGCCAGCAAAGGCGGTGGTGAAGGAGCGCGGCGTCCGGCAGACCCGGCCCCCCTCCTGATCCACCGAAATCAGCAGCGGCACACCAGATTCGGAGGCAGCCGACGCCAGTTGCAGGTCGTCGGTAAGGGTCAGGATCTGTTCCGGCTCCTGCAAGTTCTCGGCAAACAGGATCACCCCGCCCAGCCCGGTATCGGCAATCAGCGCCGCCAGTTCCGGCGGCAGGGTTCGCATCGGAGTGCGGGTCTGTGGCGTGGTACCGAAATAGCGCAGATCCAGCATCAATTTTTGCGCAATCTGTTGTTCTAACGTCATGATCCGTCATGGGACTGCTTGGCTTGTGGCACCAAGAGTCCCACCCCTTCAATGAGTTATCAAGCCTGCAACCACCTCCGCATGGAAGAAATGTGGCCACCGCATTCGGTCACGGGTGATTTATACCCCCATTCGTGGTACTTTACGCCGCCTCAATCCCAGTGGTTGGGCGTCTTTGCCCCTTCACCACTACGCTTTCTTTAGACTCCCGTCTGGTGTGGCCCCTAACCGAGCCTTGCCCGGCGAGTGATACTCGAATATAGGGTGGACCTTTACCATGACTCGTCGTGGCAACTTATTCATTGTGTCGGCACCAAGCGGCGCCGGAAAATCATCGCTGATCAACGCCTTGCTGCAAGATCAGCCCGCTGATATGCAGGTGTCCGTGTCCCACACCACCCGAGCGCCACGCCCAGGTGAAGAGAATGGCGTGCACTACCACTTTGTCAGTAAAGACGAGTTCAAAACCCTGATTGACCAGAATGCCTTCTTTGAGTGGGCCGAGGTGTTCGACAACTTCTACGGCACCTCCCGCCTCACGATTGAGCAGACCCTGGACCGCGGTATCGACGTCTTTCTGGACATCGACTGGCAGGGTGCCCGCCAGGTGAAGGCCGTCATGCCGGAGTCCATCGGCATCTTCATTCTGCCGCCGTCCCGCAAAGAGCTGGAGCGTCGACTCAACAGCCGCGGGCAGGACAGCGAAACCATCATCGCCCGCCGCATGGCCGATGCGGTAGACGAGATGAGCCACTATGATGAATACGACTATCTGATCGTTAACAACGATTTTGATACCGCCCTGAACGAATTTTCCACCATTGTGAAGGCCAACCGGCTACATCTAGCTGGGCAAAGGATCACTCACAATGATATGCTAGATGATCTGTTGGCAGACTAGCCAACATCATGTACACTTTTGCGTCATTTTTTTAAGCTCAAACACAGGAGTTCCTTCTCATGGCACGGGTAACTGTTGAAGACGCCGTAGATAAGATTGGCAACCGTTTCGACCTGATCTTGGTGGCCTCTCGTCGCGCACGTCAGCTGTCTGTAAACGGCAAGGAACCGCTGGTCGAAGAGCAGAACGATAAGCCTACGGTTATCGCACTGCGCGAAATCGAGTCCGGCCTTATCGATGCGAAAACACTGGACGAGCAGGAGCTGCAAGCTCAGCGCGAACAGGAAGCGGCAGAACTGGCAGCGGTAGCCGCCATCGCCGAAGGACGCGCACTGTAACGTCCATAATGGGGGTCGTCGTTGTATCTGTTTGAAAGCCTGAGGGAACTGGCGTCCAGTTATCTGGATCCGGAACAGGTCGAGAATCTCACTCGCGCTTATATTACCGCTAGAGATGCCCACGATGGGCAAACACGCTCCAGCGGCGAACCCTACATTACTCATCCGATTGCGGTAACCCGCATTCTGGCGGAGATGCGACTCGATCACGAGACGCTGATGGCCGCCCTGATGCACGACGTCATCGAAGACACCGAGGTCACCAAAGAGGATCTGGCGGAACAGTTTGGTCCCGCCGTCGCCGAACTGGTGGAAGGGGTCTCCAAGCTCGACAAGCTCAAATTCCGCGACAAGAAAGAGGCGCAGGCGGAGAACTTCCGCAAGATGGTGCTGGCCATGGTGCAGGACATTCGGGTGATCCTGATAAAGCTGGCCGACCGTACCCACAACATGCGCACCCTGGGCTCTCTGCGCCCGGACAAACGTCGCCGCATCGCCAGGGAAACCCTGGAGATCTACGCCCCCATCGCCAACCGCCTTGGCATCCACAACATCAAGAATGAACTGGAAGACCTGGGCTTTCAGGCGCTCTACCCGATGCGTCACCGGGTCCTCAAAGAGGTGATGCAGGCCGCCAGCGGCAACCGCAAGGCGATCATGAACTCCATTCGGGACGCCATTGTCGGTCGTCTCGATGAAGTACAGATCGAAGGCACGGTACAGGGACGGGAAAAAAACCTGTACTCCATCTACAACAAGATGGTGAACAAGGAGCTGCAGTTCCAGGAAGTGATGGACATCTACGCGTTTCGGGTGACGGTGAAAAACATCGACACCTGTTACCGGGTACTTGGTGCCATGCATACCCTGTATAAACCCCGCCTCGATCGCTTCAAAGATTACATCGCCATTCCCAAAGCCAACGGTTACCAAAGTCTGCACACCTCACTCTATGGCCCCCACGGGGTGCCGGTGGAGGTTCAGGTGCGCACCGACGACATGGATCAGATGGCCGACAAAGGGGTGGCGGCGCACTGGCTCTATAAAGACGACGCCGAAGCCAGTGCCACCACTGCTCAGGTTCGCGCCCGTAAGTGGATGCAAAGCCTGCTGGAGTTGCAGCAAAGTGCCGGCAACTCCTTTGAATTTATTGAAAACGTAAAGACGGATCTGTTTCCGGACGAGATTTACGTGTTCACCCCCACCGGCAAGATTCTGGAGTTGCCTCTGGGCGCCACGGCGGTGGATTTTGCCTATGCGGTGCACACCGATGTCGGCAACGGCTGCGTCGGCGCCAAGATTAACCGCCACGCCTACCCGCTGAGCCAGCCGCTCAAATCGGGTCAGACGGTGGAGATCATCACCGCCCCCGGCGCCCGACCCAATGCCGCCTGGCTCAACTTCGTGGTCACGGCCAAGGCCCGGGCCAAAATTCGCCATGTGCTCAAGAGCCTGCAGGATCGCGATGCCACCGCCCTGGGTAAGCGTCTGCTGAACCACGCCCTGGGTGACATGACCCTGGACGAGATCCCGCATAGCCGCATCGACCAGATTGTCGAAGAGTACCGCCACGACGATTTCGATACCCTGCTGGCCGACATCGGCCTGGGCAATGCCATGAGCCTGGTGGTGGCCCAGAAGCTGCGCGGTGAACTGGAATCGGCCAACGGCAGTGACAAGCTGCCGATTCGCGGTGCCGAAGGGGTGCTGCTGTCGTTTGCCAAATGCTGTCGCCCCATCCCCGGTGATGACATCGTGGCCCACGTTAGTCCGGGCAAAGGACTGGTGGTGCACATCGATACCTGCCGCAACATTCGACGCGCCCGCGAGGTGGAGTCGGAGAAGTTTTTAAATGTGGAGTGGGATCAGGACAGCCGTGAAGAGTTTGTCACCGGTTTACGCATGGAAATCGTGAATCACCAGGGGATTCTGGCAAAACTCACTTCCATTATTGCGGCATGTGATGCCAATATTCATAACCTGAACACCGAAGAGAAAGAGGGCAGAGTCTACTCCATCGCATTGACTCTGACCGTCAAGAATCGGGTTCATCTAGCGAACGTCATGCGCAAACTGAGGGTGCAGCCCGAGGTTCTGAAAGTCGCGCGAAATCGTAATTAAGAATATTTGTGGGGAACCCATGACCGATAAGATCGTTATCGCCACCGAAAACGCACCGGCCGCCATTGGCACCTATTCTCAGGCCATTAAAGCCGGTAACACCGTATACATCTCTGGCCAGATCCCGCTGAATCCCGACACCATGGAGATGGTCGGTGACGACTTTGATTCCCAGGTAGTGCAGGTGTTTGACAACCTGAAAGCCGTCTGTGAAGCCGCCGGTGGCAGCCTGCAGCACATCGCCAAACTGAACATCTTCATGGTTGATCTGGCCAACTTCGCCAAGGTCAACGAAGTCATGGGTCAATACATCCAGCAGCCCTACCCGGCTCGCGCCGCCATCGGCGTGAAAGAGCTGCCCAAGGGCAGTCTGGTTGAGATGGATGCGGTGATGATCCTGTAATCCCGTCGCAACGACCACAGCTATACTCTTCGGGGGCGCTTATGGCGCCCCCGCATTCATTGTTTAAGGAAGTTTCATGAGCCCCGAACGCCTCGCCCGCATCAACGCCATGCTGGATCGCCGCCAGACCGACCTGACCATCTGCATGGAAGAGGTCCACAAGCCGCACAACCTGGCCGCCATGGTGCGTACCGCCGACGCTGTCGGGGTGCACCGGGTTCACGCCGTCTGGCCGGATCAAAAGACCAAGCTGTCCGGCGGCACCGCCACCGGCAGCCAGCAATGGGTGGATTTGAAGTCCCACGACACCATTGTCGACGCCATTAAGGAGTTGCGGGCCCAGGGGATGCAGATCATCGCCACCAACCTGTCGGACACCGCCGTGGATTTCCGCGACATCGACTACACCAAGCCCACCGCCATCCTGATGGGTCAGGAGAAGACCGGCATCACCGCCGAAGCGCTGGCCCTGGCCGACCAGGACGTCATCATCCCCATGGTGGGCATGGTGCAGTCCCTGAACGTCTCTGTCGCCACTGCCCTGATGCTGTACGAAGCCCAGCGCCAGCGTCAGGAAGCGGGCATGTACGAACAGCGCAGTATCGATGAGCAAGAGTGCCAGCGGTTGCTGTTTGAAGGCGGCCATCCGATCTTTGCCAAAATCTGCCGCCAGAAGGGCCTGCCCTACCCACGGGTCGACGAAGAGGGCCAGATCGACGCCAGCGACGACTGGTGGCAGAAGGTGCAGATGAACAAGGAATCCTGGACTCATCTGGACGACTGATCCCGAATCTGCCATTGGGGCCTCTCCGGCCCCAATATTGCCACTTCCCCTCCTGGACTCGCTCCTCGCCACACCGTCGACGCGTCAACACCGTTTATCTTATGCAGTTAAAATTCAAGGTGTTTTTAAAATAACCACCGCCAAAGACGGCGAGCACCACAGGTGCCGGATTTTTCCGCCAGGACAAAAAAACAGCGTTACCTCCCTGTGTTAGCAATGGCGACAACACAAACCACCATTCGGATCGGATTCCGCTTCATTTGATCGCAACCACTCCCCCTGAAACAGCGCAATTTACACACCCCAAATGCACCAAATGGCAATTTAACACTATGCTTTGGCTACACAATCGACAATTTCCTGCTATTTTCGGGGGGACAGGGCGTTGATCCACCAAGTCCAATGCCCCCGGCAGGATGCCGGCTTTCACAACCGAACCGATACTGACACTGGCAGCATCAGGGCGATCAATATCTGCATCCGCTCCTGGTGCCATCAAAAAACTACAACCAGACGGATCGTTGACACGATATCACCTAGGGAGAGTGAGATGACACAGGCGTTCAAAACCCCCGTAGAGATGCTGGATCAATGGGCCCGGGTTCAGGGCGATAAAATCTACCTGCGCCAACCCAAGCAACGCAGACTGCATGACATCAGCTGGTGTCAGGTGCACCAGATGGCTCACCGCCTGGCCGGCGCCCTGTATAAGCTGGGGTTTGAAAAAGGTGACAAGATTGCCATCCTGTCGAAAAACTGTTCTGAATGGTTCATCATCGACTACGCCTTGATGGTCGGCGGCTTCATCAGTGTTCCCATCTACCCTACCGCCAATGCAGACACCATTCGCTACGTGCTGCAACACTCCGAATCCAAGGCGGTGTTTGTCGGTAAACTGGATGACGGCCCCAGCCAGGAACCGGGAATCGGCGGCGAAACCCTGCGCCTGGGCATGGGCTACGACGGCATCAAGACCCAATACCATTGGCAACAACTGCTGGAGCTGGCAGAACCGATTCAAACTCAGTACCCCGATGCCGACGACGTGATGACCATCATCTACACCTCCGGCTCCACCGGCAATCCCAAAGGCGCCGTAATGACCTTTGGCGCTTTCAGCTGGGCTGCCTTCCGCATCAACGAACACCTGGGCGGCACCCCCAAAGATCGGGTCATCTCCTACCTGCCGCTGGCCCACATCACCGAACGAGCCTACATTTTCGGCAGCTCTATCTTTGGCGGCGGCACGGTGTATTTCGTGGAAAGTCTGGACACCTTCGTCGAAGATGTGCAGGTGGCCAACCCGAACTTTTTCCTGTCGGTGCCCCGACTGTGGACCCTGTTCCAGAAAAACATCATTGCCAAGGTGGGCGAAAACAAACTCAATACCCTGCTTAGCATTCCCATCATCGGCGCCTTTGTGGCCAGAAAAATTCGCAAACAGCTGGGCCTGAACAATGCCCGCATCCTTGGCTGCGGCTCTGCACCGGTCTCTCCGGCCCTGCTGCACTGGTACGGCCGCATCGGCATGAACATCACCGAAGCCTGGGGCATGACCGAAAACGCCGCCTACGCCACCCTCAACTTCCCGTTCAGAAAGGATAAGATCGGTACCGTCGGCACCGCCGGTATGGATGTGGAGCTAAAGATTGGCGATAACCATGAGCTGCTGTTTAAGAGCCCGGGGCTGTTCCGTGAATACTACAAGCAACCGGAAGCCACCGCCGAATCGATGACCGAAGACGGTTTCTTCCGCACCGGCGACCAGGCGGAGATCGACGACGACGGCTACGTCAGCATCATTGGCCGGGTCAAAGACAACTTCAAAACCGCCAAAGGCAAATTCGTGGCACCGGTACCCATTGAGCGCAAGCTGGCCCAGGACACCAACATCGAGCTGCTGTGCGTCATCGGCTCCGGCCAGCCCTATCCTGTCGCTTTGGTGCAGTTAGCCGAGTCCGCCTACGGGCTGCCGCGGGAGCAGGTGCAGGCCTCCCTGCAGGCCGCCTCCCGGGCGGTCAGTGCCACTATGGAGAGCCACGCTACCCTAGGCGGAGTGCTGGTGGTCCAGGAACCCTGGACGGTGGAGAACGACGTGCTTACTCCGACCCTGAAAATCAAACGGCACGTATTGGAGAAACGCTTTAATTCCCTGATCGGCAACATCCGCAACGACACCGTGGTGTGGGAAGATCAGCTCAGCGACAAGGCCAAAGCCAGCTAACTGCCGCAGTCAGCCCCACTAAGGGGCTGATTCCTCAGCTAAGGGCTGCTATTATCTGATCATATTTACAGTAGTTTTGGATAACGGTGTGACGGATCTAGCGGCCCTGCCGGTGACCTCGCTAAAGGGCGTCGGCAGCAAAGTAGCAGAAAAACTCGCCAAAATCGGCGTCGACTCGGTGCAGGATCTGCTGTTCCACCTGCCCCTGCGCTACGAAGACCGCACCCGAATCTGGACCATCGCCAGCCTGATGCCCGGCATCCACGGTACCGTGGAGGGGGAGATTCTGTCCGCCAACGTCACCTACGGTCGCAAGCGGATGATGACCGTGAAGATCCTCGACGCCAGCGGCAGCCTGACCCTGCGCTTCTTTAACTTTGCCATGGCTCAGAAAAACAGCCTGCAGCCGGGCAAGCGACTGCGCGCCTTTGGCGAAGCCCGGCGCGGCCTGCATGGGCTGGAGATCATCCATCCGGAATACAGCCTGATGGACGACGACAGTGCGCCAATGCTGGAAGAGAGCCTGACCCCCATCTACCCGACGACCGAAGGGCTGAAACAGCTCAGCCTGCGCAAGTTGTGCGAACAGGCGGTGGACCATCTGCGCCGGCATCAGGTGCCCGAATTGCTACCGGAAGGACTGTACGACGAGCAGATGAGCATGGCCCAGGCCCTGCACTACGTCCATCGTCCCCCCGCAGACGCCAATGTCGACCTGCTCACCGAGGGCCAGCACCCGGCTCAGCAGCGACTGGCCATGGAGGAGTTGCTGGCACAGAACCTGTCGATGCTGCAGCTGCGCCAGAGTGCCGATCAGCATACGGCGCTGCCGCAGCAGGTGGATACCGCCGTCGAGCGGGACTTTCTCAGCCAGTTGCCCTTTACCCCCACCGGCGCCCAGCAACGGGTCGTGGGCGAGATTCGCACCGACCTGGCACAGACCCAGCCAATGATGCGGCTGGTTCAGGGCGATGTCGGCTCGGGCAAGACGCTGGTAGCCGCGCTGGCAGCCCTGACCGTGCTGAGTCAGGGACAGCAAGTGGCACTGATGGCCCCCACCGAACTGCTGGCGGAACAACACGCCCTGGCGTTTGCCGCCTGGCTGGAACCCCTGGGCTTTCCGGTCGCCTGGCTGGCGGGAAAACTGAAGGGCAAAGCCAGGGAGCAGACCCTGGCCCGGGTCGCCGATGGCAGCGCCAGGATGATCGTTGGGACCCATGCCATCTTTCAGGATCAGGTGCACTTCGATCACCTGTCGCTGATCATCATCGATGAACAGCACCGATTTGGGGTACACCAACGGCTGGAGTTGAGGGAGAAGGGGTTCAAGGACGGCAACTACCCGCATCAGCTGATCATGACCGCCACGCCGATCCCCCGAACCCTGGCCATGACCGCCTACGCCGATCTGGATACCTCGGTAATCGACGAACTGCCCCCGGGCCGCACGCCGGTCACCACGGTGGCCGTGGGCGACAGCCGACGCCCGGAAGTGGTCGAGCGGGTGCGCCGGGCCTGCAAGGAGCAGGGGCGCCAGGCCTATTGGGTCTGCACCCTGATCGACGAATCCGAAGTGTTGCAGTGTCAGGCCGCCGAAGACACCGCCCAGGAACTTGGGGAACAACTGCCGGATTTGCGGGTCGGATTGGTACATGGACGGATGAAATCAACCGAAAAACAACAGGTCATGGATCAGTTTAAAACCGGTGCACTGGATCTGTTGGTGGCCACCACGGTGATCGAAGTCGGAGTGGACGTTCCCAACGCCAGCCTGATGATCATCGAAAACCCGGAACGACTCGGCCTGGCGCAGTTGCACCAGCTTCGGGGCCGGGTCGGCCGTGGCAGCACCGCCAGCCACTGTGTGCTGCTGTATCATCCGCCATTGTCAAAAACCGCCCAGGCCCGCATCGGCGTGCTCAGAGAGAGCAACGATGGCTTCATCATTGCCCAGCGGGATCTGGAGATTCGCGGCCCGGGGGAGGTGTTGGGCACCAAACAAACCGGGTTGGCAGATCTGAAGATCGCCGATCTGATTCGGGACGGGGCGCTGATCCCCCAGGTGAAACGGCTGGCCCAGCACCTGATGCGGAATCACCCCCAAAATGTGCAGCCACTTATAGATAGGTGGTTAAAAGGGCGAGAGATTTACAGTCAAGCCTAGACAGGCAGGGCTAATTTTGCACAATGGAGTGTAGGTCGGCACAGGAGCAAAGAGACCACCATGAATTCAAATGAACGCGACACCAACAGTTCCAATTCCAGCACCATTGCCATGGTGATGGTGGTACTGGTTATCCTTCTGAGTATCGGCGCCTGGTTTTACTTCGCCGGCGACAAGGAGGCTCCGGTGGCGACCGTCGACCCCATCGAGCCGGTGATCGAACCCATCGTTGAAGTGCCTGCCGAGCCCCTGCCGACCGAGCCGGTGATCGAGCCCGAACCTCAGCCAGAGCCCCAACCCGCGCCCGAAGTGGTCGAACCCGAGCCAGAACCAGAAGCACCGAAGATTGAGCTGCCGCCCCTGGCCCAATCCGATGAGTTTGCCAAAGCCCAACTCAACGGCCTGTCCGATGGCATGCAACTGGGTCAGTTCCTGGTGCCTGACAGCCTGGTTCGCCGCTTTGTAGGCCTGGTGGACAACCTGGCGCAGGGTAACCTCCTGCGTGAGCAGGGACCGTTTAAACGCCTGAGCGAAGAGTTTAAAGCGGTAGACGTGAATGGTCAGCTGTACCTGGATCCCGATGGCTACCACCGTTACGACGCCTACACCAGCTTCCTGTACCGCCTCGATGAGCAGGCCCTGCGTGACAGCTTCCTGCTGATGGAGCCTCTGTTCGAACAGGCCTACGCAGAACTGGGGTATGAAGACAGCTTCCGCGACCGACTGGACGACGCCATCGACCTGCTGTTATCGGCGCCGGAGATGGACACCGCCATCCCGCTGGAAAGCCACAGCGTCAACTACGAGTTTAAAGACGCCGACCTGGAGTCTCTGACTGACGTCGAGAAGCTGATGCTGCGCATGGGACCGGACAACGCCCGTAAACTGAAGTCGACGCTGCGCCGCTTCCGCGCCGCCATGAACGACTGAGCCATCGGTGCCACCTGAAACAGGCTCCCGAGGGAGCCTGTTTCATTCCCCTCAGTGTCGCTCTGCCAGCACCGCAAACAGCGCCTGTAACCTCAGACCATCCGCCAGAGCCACGGTCAGAGGCACCTTGGCGTTGCGACCACTGAGCAGGGGCGCCAGATTCAGCGCTTCGCTCTCCACCTCGGCCATCGGGGTCTCAGTCACCGGTTTGCTGTAGCTGACTTCAGCCCGAGCCAGCACGATATCGCCCTCCATTCCGAGCAGCTGCAGTTCCAGCCATACCCGTCCCCAGCCGGTTAGGACCGCCTGGCTGTAGCCGGCCCCGGCAAACAGGGTGCCGTGCAGGTTACGGCCGCTGTCGAAGCTGGCCCGGGTACAGAAACGACGCCCATCGAACGTCAGCCCTTCGACCTTCATAAAGTCAGCCATGGGAATGGTCTGGTGCCACACCTCATTCAGGCGGGCAATGCCGCTGTCCAGCACCTTGGCCATACGCCGGTGCGACACCGTGCCAAACAGGGTGTGGCCGACACCGATGTCCCGGTAGCCCTGCGCCAGATAGAACCCCAGCTGAGCTTCTCTGGCCTGCAACTCCACCACTTCCAGGCCGGCCTGTTGCGCCGCCTGTTCCAGCGCCGCCAGCAACCGGGCACCCAGCCCCTGCCCCTGGCGCTCCGGGGCCACCGCCATATAGCGAATCTGACCCCGGCTGGGCGACAGCGGATGCACCCGGCCGGTCGCCACGACCGTACCGGCGTCATCGACGCCGACCCGATGCAGTCCCTGAGCCTCCAGATCATCTTGCTCACTGCCCCGGGGCTGCTGCCAGGGTTGACGCAGTACCCGAAATCGAAGATCAAATCCCGCGGCCAATTGTATTGGGTCAGGCTTTACAAATATCATGGTCACCTGCGTAATCGGTTGTAGCGCAAATATGCGCCGAGAATAACACAGATTAGGTGGACAGCCTGGCCTTACCAAGGCAAGGTAAACCCAGGCTGGCGGCCACGATTTAATCACCGCTAACCTGCCGTCGCTATCACTATTACAACCGCAATCACCTTTGGTATTTGGGATGTCACAAGAAAATAATCGTCAAGAGTTTCTGGTCTTTACCCTGGGGCCTCGTCGGGCTTTCGCCATCACCACGCTGAAAGTGCGGGAGATCGTGACAACCCGCCAGTTCAACCAGATTCCCGGCAGCCACCCGTCTGTGGTGGGTACCATGCCGCTGCGGGGCCACACTCTGACGGTCATCGATCTGGCCAACGCCATCGGCATGGCATCCGATGAGTGCAAACAGGTAGTGGTGTGCGAGGTGCAGGAGCGCCTGTACGGCCTGTTGGTCACGGGCATCGATACCATCCATTACTGCAACAGCGATGACGTCGCCTCCATGCCGTCGAGGTTGGGCGATACCAGCTACAGTTCCGGTGTCATTCGTCGCGACAACGATCTGGTCCAGGTGTTGGATCTGGAGCGGATCCTCAACGAAACTGTCGGCCTCAATGCCCGTCAGGACAACGACAATTTTGTCCTCGACGACACCACTCTGGCGGAGATTCGTGGCCAACGAATTTTGATCTGCGACGATTCCCGCTTTGCCCGGCGACAACTGGCCAATGTGCTGGAGCAACACGGCATCGATTACCACAGCGCCCCTAACGGTCGGGCTGCTCTGGAGCGACTGCAGGAGCAGGCTGCCGCCGGCGAGCCGATTCAGATTCTGGTCTCCGACATCGAGATGCCGGAGCTGGACGGCTATCAGCTGGCCACCACGGTTCGCAGCGAAGCCTGCCTCAAAGAGACCTACATCATTCTGCACACCTCGCTCAACAGCGACGTGTGCCGCCGCTACACCCACAACAGCGGTGCCGATGAAGGCCTGTGCAAGTTCGACCC
Organism: Ferrimonas sediminum; assembly: GCF_900100175.1. Lineage (GTDB taxonomy): Bacteria > Pseudomonadota > Gammaproteobacteria > Enterobacterales > Shewanellaceae > Ferrimonas > Ferrimonas sediminum. The sequence continues at coordinate 62,457 of NZ_FNEM01000015.1, read as the reverse complement.
CGAAGCTCTGTTGGCGGCCATCGCTCGCGGCTCACACCACTGAGCCACCGCAGAACAAGGCGCCTCAACGGCGCCTTTTTCATGACGCAGGTCCCAGCTGAGCCCCAGTTTGGTATACTGTGGCGCGCCAAAACCCGGCCACCAGTTGGATACCACAGTGACTACCGAAAAACGTCTGAATAAATTCATCAGCGAATCGGGCTTCTGCTCTCGCCGCGAAGCCGACAAGCTCATCGAGCAGAACCGCGTCACCATCAATGGCCGCACTCCGGAGCTCGGCACCAAGGTGCTGCCAGGCGATCAGGTCGCCGTGGACGGCAAACCCATCAAGGCCAGCGCCAGCAACAAGTCCGATCGCATCTACATCGCCTACAACAAGCCCATCGGCATCACCTGCACCACCGAGCGTGACGTGCATGGCAACATCGTCGATGCCATCGGCCATAAGCGACGAATCTTTCCCATCGGCCGTTTGGACAAGCCTTCCGAAGGCCTGATTTTCCTCACCAGTGACGGTGACATCGTCAACAAGATTCTGCGGGCTGAAAACGCTCACGACAAAGAGTACGTGGTGACCGTCGATCAGCCGGTCAGCGAGCGGTTTATCGAACGGATGTCCAAGGGCGTGCCGATTCTCGATACCGTCACCAAGCCCTGTCAGGTCACCATGGTCAGCCGCTATGTCTTTAAAATCGTCCTGACCCAGGGGCTGAACCGACAGATTCGGCGCATGTGTGAGTACCTGGGTTACAAGGTCACCAAACTCAAGCGTACCCGGATCATGAACGTCACCCTGTCGGGGCTGCGCCCCGGCCAGTGGCGGGATCTGAGTGCCGACGAGATGGCAGCCATCAACCAGGCCGTGGCCGGCTCCAGCAAAACCGCGGTGAACACCACCCCGCCCAAAGACAGCCGCAACGACGACTTCAGGCCTGCCAGGCCAATCAAACCCCGCTCCGGTGCCCCGCGGCGCCCCAGTGGTCAGGGGGAGGGACGAGGCGCCCTGGATAAGCCCAGTGGTAGCGGCCGCAAGATCTTTGTCGATAACCCCAACAAGCCCAAGGTCGACAAACCCAAGGCGTGCAAGCCCGGTGATCGCACCCTGAGCCTGAAACGCAAAGCCCCCAAATAGCCACTAAAAAGCCGCTCAGTTGAGCGGCTTTTTTATTCCCTGACGGCGGTTACACCTGAAGGTGGAAAGTCACCGGACCGTCGTTGGTCAATGACACCTGCATGTCGGCGGCAAACTCACCGGTCTCCACACCCATGCCCGAATTGCGACAATAGGTCACAAACTCCCGATACTGCGCCTCGGCCTGATCCGGTTTACCGGCCCCTGAAAAGCTGGGGCGCAGACCTCGACCGGTGTCGGCGGCCAGAGTAAACTGGCTGACCACCAGCAACTTACCACCGGCCTGACGAACGTTCAGGTTCATCTTGCCCTCTCCATCGGCAAAGATTCGGTACTTCATCACCTTATCTGCCAGCTTGCGCAACTTCTCGGTGTCATCGCCTTGCTCGACGCCTAACAACACCAACAGACCTCGGTCAATTTCGCCGGTGATTCGGCCTGCCACTTCCACTTTTGCGGTCGAAACCCGCTGCACCAGTGCGATCATCTTGTCCCCTCAATCAAAGTCGCTCCAGTTTGACCTCGACACCATGACAACTCAAGAGGGGAACTATCCCTTTGCGACGTCGCTCAGAGGCTATTGAGCCGGACCTCTTTTGCCATCGGCTGCGCCTGGGGGAACTGCTGCCTTAACAGCGCCAGGCCCTGATTGGTCCAGTCCATAAAACGGGTCAGTTCCAGCACACTGATTCGATCGACGAAGGTGGCCGCACCGCGAACTTCGATGGCCTTGCCCTCATCTCGCACCACAAACTTGGCAAAATCCAGTTGCTGATTCAGCTTGCCGATGATCAGCAGCAGCTCCGGCGTTTGGGCCAGATCCGGGTGAAGGGCGTAGTATTTAGTGATCACCACCCGGTCCAGGCCGTTGGGCATCAACTTGGGCTGCAGCAAAAAATGGCTGCCGTCGTAGTCCACCAGGACACGGTCGGCACTGGCCCGCTTCACCTGATAGGACTCGGATTTCAGGGCCTCGATCAGCTGCTCCGTGGCCTGCTCGTTAGTCATGCCACTCATATCGACGGTCACCGGATCCTTTCCGGTACTGGCACAGCCGGTCAACACAACCAGCACGGCGGCGATCATCCAATGTTTCATCATGTCAATTCCTTATGTTTTTCAGTTACGGCAAAGAACTCCGGCAAAGACGCAGTCACTTCCGCCCCCACCAGAAGGATCATCCAGGACAGGTACACCCAGACAAAGAGTATCGGAATCACCGCCAGAGCCCCATAAATCGCTTCGTACGACGGAAAGGTGGTGATGTACCAGGCAAAGCCCCGTTTGCCCGCTTCAAACAGCAGTGCCGCCACCACCGCCCCGGTGAGGGCGTGGTGAAACCGGACCTGGGTGTTGGGCACCAGTGCATACATCATCACAAACGCCAGCACCGACAATAAAAACGGCAACTTAGCCACAAAGAACGGCACCACACCGGACAAGCCGACGTCAGAAAACAGCTTCAGCGACACCAGATACGAAGTCATGACAATGCTGGCGCCTATCAGAATAGGACCCAGGGTCAGAATCATCCAGTACATGGAAAAGGAATATACCCAGCGCCGTCGCTGCTGAATCCGCCATATCTGATTCAGCGCCTTGTCGATGGCCGAGATCAGTGCCAGGGCGACCACCGCCAGGAACACCACCCCTACGGCCGTCATCCGCGACGCATTGTCGACAAACTCCGCCAGGTACTGCTGCACTACGCCACCGGCGGTGGGCACAAAATTGCTGTACACAAACTGCTCCACCTGCTGTTTTACCCCCTTGAAGGCGGGAAAGGCAGAGAAGATCGACAGCACCACCGCCATCAGCGGCACCAGCGACAGCAAGGTCATGTAGGCCAGGTACCCCGAGGTCACCTGCAGCCGGTTATCGACACTGCGACGAAGTAAAAATCGAAAATAAGCGGGAATGCGACGCCAGGGAAACCGTTGCCACTGCAGTCGAGCCCGAGTCATGATGTTCATAGTAAACCTGTGCAACCTTACGTCACCCTGATGATAACATGGCATACAAAAGAACAATTTACCCTATTTGATTCCTCCACAACCGGGAATACCGTTGCCCCACCCTTGACTCACTGCCGGCTCGGCCGCCACTATGGCGATCATCGCTAGCCTGCCCCCGAGTTCCGACGCTGCCATGCCGACCCGCTCCACCCCCACCCTTAGCCTCTACTACGCCCTATTATCGGCCCTGGGGTTTGCCCTGATGACCGCCTGCGTCAAGCTGACCAGCGCCCAAGGCATTCCTGTGCTGGAGATCGTGGCCGCCCGGGCGCTGGTGTCCTTGATCCTCAGCTACCTGGATATTCGCAGCAAGGGGCTGTCGGTCCTGGGGCAGCATCGGGGACTGCTTCTGGCCCGGGGTCTGGTCGGCACCCTGGCGCTGATGTGCGTCTATTACGCCGTTACCACCCTGCCTCTGGCAGAAGCCACCCTGCTGCAGTACCTGCACCCGGTGTTTACCGCGGCCCTGGCTTGGTATTTTCTGGGGGAGCGGGTACACCGGTTCACGTTGATCTGCATCCTGTTATCCCTATGCGGGCTGGGTGCCATGCTGGTTCCCGGCCTGGCGTCTGCGGACCAGGCCCTACCCTGGTTCAGTGTGGCTATTGCCCTGCTCGGTGCCTGCGGCAGCGCCGTGGCCTACATCCTGGTAAAAACCCTCAGCGGCAAGGAGGACAGTTCGGTGATCATCCTCTACTTCCCCCTGGTCGCCCTGCCGGTGTCCCTGCTGCTACTGGGAGACCAGTTGGTGATGCCGGATCCTGCCACTCTGGGGCTACTGCTGTTGGTGGGAGTCTTCACTCAGATGGGTCAGGTGGGTCTGACCAAGGCGCTGCAGGGGGAGGTCGCCAATAAGGTGGTGGCCTACTCGTACGTGCAGATTCTGTTTTCCATCCTGCTTGGCTGGCTGGTGTTTGCCGAGATTCCGGCACTGTGGACCCTGGTCGGTGGCGGGTTGATCCTGGCAGGCGCCCTGTTCAACCTGATGAGCCGACGCCAAGGCTAAGCCGGACATCGCCCGTCATGGTATTGCCGAACCTCGGGTCGGTGTTAACATAACTGTCTCAACTTCCGGGCAAACTTGGTCCCGGAGCTCAATGAATGCAGGGTAACCAAGGAGGTTCGCATGTCCGGACAGGGGTCCGCCGGTAACGTCATCGCCGCCATTTGCAGCTGTTTTATTCCCGGACTGGGACAGTTGGTTCAGGGGCGAATACTCGCCGCACTGCTGTTCTTTGTGTTTGTCAGTTCAGGGTACTTTCTCTATTTCCTGATCGTGCCGGCCATCCTCGGCGCCATTCTCCACCTATGGTGCATCATCGATGCCGCCAAATACCGTTAAAGGACTGCTATGAAGTATTGGATTTTGATTGCCACCCTGATGCTTGGAGGCTGCCAGTCTGCGTACTACGCCGCCGCCGAACAGGTCGGCTACCATAAACGGGAGATCCTCACCGATCGGGTAGAGTCAGCCCAAGAGAGTCAACAAGAGGCACAAGAGCAGTTCACCTCGGCGCTGGAACAACTGCAGACTCTGGTGGATTTTGACGGCGGCGATCTCGAAGACGTCTATGACACCGTCCGCGACGAATACCTGGCCTCGGAAAAGGCCGCCAACGACGTCCGCGATCGCATCGACAGCATTGATGATGTCGCCGAGGCGATGTTTGATGAGTGGCAACAGGAGCTGGAGCTGTATCAGTCTGCCAAGCTGCGTCGCGACAGTGAGAAGCGCCTGTCGGCCACCAAACGGCAATACGCCAACATGCTTAAGAGCATGCGCCGCGCCGAAAAGAAGATGGATCCGGTACTGGCCCGCCTCAAAGACAATGAGCTGTACCTGAAGCACAACCTCAATGCCAATGCGGTCAATGCCATCGGTAATGAATTTGGTGATCTCAAGGGTGAGGTGCAGGCTCTTATAACCGAGATGAATAAAGCTATTGCCGAATCCGATCAATTTATTAAGACCCTCGGGCAATAAAGATTTGGTTTCTAATCCAAATTGTTAAGTGTGTCTAAAAACCACAACGCTGGCACTGCTAAGGGGAGCGTAGGCTGAGATACTGATGACCATCTGAAACTGTTTGGCTGGTCCATGTCCATCTTCGAATCCTTAATCTTGCTCACCGGCTTCACCGTCGCGCTGGGCATTGTCGTCTCCCTGAGCCGTAGTCTCGGGGTGATAAGCGCTGCGGTCACCGCAGGGCTGGGATTGCTGATGGCCCACGATATCCTGCTGGTGCTGGCCTCGTTCTGTTTCCTGCTGACCGTCACCGCCGGCCGCTGGCTGCTGCCCAGTCGGTTGCCGTCGCGCACCATGGACCGCTTCGACCAACTGCGGCAGCTAACCCAAAACGGCTTTGCCATCGCCATGGTGATTGTGGCGGTGCAATACGCCCTGTACGCCATGCAGATGAACGCCGGCAGCCTGTGGATGACCCGCCCCAGCGTGGTCGATGTCTACCTGCCCATTACCGCCGGGGTCTCCCTGCGCGCCTGGATAGAACAGGGCATCATCGACCATCAGCACCCGGCCGCACTGGTGCTGTTTCTGTCGCTGCTGGGATCCGCCCTGATCACCAAGCGGGCGTTTTGCAGCTGGGTTTGCTCGATGGGGTTCTTTTCCGAAGTGCTGTATGAGCGCCTGAACCCCTACTGGAAGCGGGATCACCAGGTGCCCGCCTGGCTCGACAGCGGCCTTAAGATGACCAAATATGGCCTGCTGATCTGGCTGTTGTGCCTGGTGATGGAGCTCCCCTCCTCAGGATTGGGTGACTACCTCAACAGCGAACGTCACCTGATGGCGGATCTGTCGATGTGGCAGCGGTTCACCAACCCCTCTCTGATCGGGTTGCTGTTGCTGGCAGCGGTATTGACGCTGTCGACCATTAAGCGCAATGCCTTCTGCCGCTACTTCTGTCCCTACGGCGCCCTGATGGGGCTGCTGTCGATGCTGAGCCCGTTCAAGATTCGCCGCAACCCGGCCCTGTGCCTGCGAGAATGCAACGACAAGGATTGCCGCAAGTGCCAGCAAGCCTGTCCGTCCAACATTCCGGTGCACCAGTTGGAAACCGTCACCATCGATGATTGTCACGCCTGCCATCGCTGCGCTCAGGCCTGCCCGAAGAAAGGCGCCCTGACTCTGTCGCTGCCGGGGCACCGCTGGCCGCTGAAACCGTCGATGATCCTGCTGATCCTGCTGTTTTTCATCACCGTGATCCCGCTGTTCAGTTACCTGGGCGGCTATTGGCAAAGCGAATCCTCAGAGCAGCTTCGGCAGGCGATTCTGCCGAAACTGGATCAACTGTCGGTACTGCCGGTCGCCGAGTAACCCATTGCCGGACGGCGGCGTTCTTGCCAGCTCCGCCAACCTCTCCTGAACTCAGTCCGAGACTCAAACTGCCGCTTGCGACGATGCAAACAGCCCCCCCTCCACACCGATGGCCGCCGTTTTAGCCGCAGCCACAAGACAAAAAAAAAGAGCCGCAGAGCGGCTCTTTTTCAGTTCGGCAAAAACCGACTTATTTTTTGGCTTCGCGGGACGCGCGCTTACGATCGGACTCGCTCAGCAGCTTCTTACGAATGCGGATGCTCTCAGGAGTCACTTCCACCAGCTCATCGTTGTCGATGAACTCCAGCGCCTGCTCCAGGGTCATCACGATTGGCGGAGTCAGCACCTGAGCGTCGTCGGTACCGGAGGCACGAACGTTGGTCAGCTGCTTGCCTTTCAGCGCGTTTACGGTCAGGTCATTGTCACGGCTGTGAATACCGATGATCATGCCTTCGTACACTTCCACACCGTGTCCAATCATCAGACGGCCACGCTCCTGCAGGTTAAACAGGGCGTTGGTCAGGGCTTTACCGGTGGCGTTGGCGATCAGAACACCGTTGTTACGCTGGCCGATTTCGCCGCCCTTGTGAGGACCGTACTTGAAGAAGGTGTGGTAGATCAGACCGGTACCCGAGGTCAGGGTCATGAACTCGGTCTGGAAACCGATCAGGCCACGGGAGGGCATGATGAAGTCCATGCGGATGCGGCCTTTGCCGTCCGGTGCCATGTCGGTCAGCTCGGCTTTACGTACGCCCAGCTTCTCCATCACACCACCCTGGTGTTCCTCTTCCACGTCAACGGTGACGGTTTCATAGGGTTCTTCCAGAACACCGTCCACGGTACGCAGAATCACTTCCGGACGCGACACGGCCATCTCATAGCCTTCGCGACGCATGTTCTCAATCAGAACACCCAGGTGCAGTTCACCACGGCCAGATACGCGGAACTTGTCCGGATCATCGGTCGGCTCAACACGCAGGGCCACGTTGTGAACCAGTTCCTGCTCCAGACGCTCAAGGATGTTCCGTGAGGTCACGTATTTGCCTTCCTGGCCACAGAATGGCGAGGTGTTCACCTGGAAGGTCATGGTAACGGTTGGCTCATCGACAGACAGCGCCGGCAGGCCTTCCACTTCGTTCGGGCAGCAGATGGTGTCGGAGATCTTCAGCTCACCCAGACCGGATACGGCGATGATGTCGCCGGCTTGCGCCTCTTCCACGTCGTGACGCTCCAGACCCAGGTAACCCAGTACCTGGCCCACTTTTCCATTACGGACATTGCCGTTGGCACACTGAATGGTGACCTGCTGGTTCAACTTCACCCTACCGCGGCTGACGCGGCCAACGCCGATCACACCAACGTAGGAGTTGTAATCCAGCTGAGAGATCTGCATCTGGAAAGGACCATCCGGGTCGCCGGCAGGGGCCGCCACCTGATCGACAATGGTCTCAAAGATGGCGGTCATGTCTTCGCCCTGGGTCTCGGCATCGTGAGAGGCCCAGCCATTCAGTGCGGAGGCATACACCACCTGGAAGTCCAGTTGCTCGTCGGTCGCGCCCAGGTTGTCGAACAGGTCAAATACCTGATCCATTACCCAGTCAGGACGAGCACCCGGCTTGTCAATTTTGTTAATCACAACAATCGGCTTCAAACCCTGAGCAAAGGCTTTCTGGGTTACGAAGCGGGTCTGTGGCATCGGACCCTCTTGGGCGTCCACCAACAGCAGTACGCTGTCGACCATAGACATTACACGCTCCACTTCACCACCGAAATCGGCGTGTCCTGGGGTGTCCACAATGTTGATGCGGTAATCGTTCCATTTGATGGCAGTGTTCTTAGCCAGAATGGTAATACCGCGCTCTTTCTCCAGGTCGTTGGAGTCCATCACGCGTTCGTCGAAATCAGTACGGGTCTCTAAGGTTCCGGACTGCTGCAGCAGTTTGTCCACCAAGGTGGTCTTGCCGTGGTCAACGTGCGCGATAATCGCAATATTTCTTAGTTTGTCCAGCACGATTCTGCCTGGCTCCATGGTTGCATCAAAAGGGCGGCTATTCTACTCTTTCGGACAGCAACAGGATAGTGCTTTTTTTCACCAACGAGCAGAAGCCATGGAAGTCGCTGCGTTACTCTCGGTGCAATGCACCAAAATTAAGCAAACCATGCACCATTATGGTGCAATTTGGCATCCTGCTCGCTACACTCCCCCACCAAAAGCCCTACACATCAATGACTTAATACTTTGGCACAGCTTTAGCATAGGCTGTGACATAGCATTTCGGGCCGTACACGCCATTTGGAGGTAAACAGGATGTCTGTCGAACACGTATTAGAACTAATTAAAGAAAACGATGTGAAGTTTGTCGACCTGCGCTTCACCGATACCAAAGGTAAAGAGCAACACGTCTCCCTGCCCAGCCACCAGATTGACGGTGACTTCTTTGAAGAGGGCAAGATGTTCGACGGCTCCTCCATTGCCGGCTGGAAAGGCATCAACGAGTCCGATATGGTGCTGATGCCGGATGCGGCTACCGCGGTACTGGATCCGTTTACCGAAGAGTCCACCCTGAACCTGCGTTGCGACATCATCGAGCCAACCACCATGCAGGGCTACGACCGTGACCCTCGCTCCATCGCCAAACGCGCCGAAGGCTACATGCGCAGCGCCGGGTTTGCCGACGAAGTGTTCTTTGGTCCAGAGCCGGAGTTCTTCCTGTTTGACGACGTTAAGTTCAAGACCGACATGGCCGGCTCCATGTACCAAATCGACGCTGAGGAAGCCAGCTGGAACTCCGACAAGCACTTCGAAGGCGGTAACATGGGTCACCGTCCCGGCGTGAAGGGCGGCTACTTCCCGGTTGCCCCGGTCGACTCCTCTCAGGATCTGCGTTCCGCCATGTGTCTGGTGATGGAAGAGATGGGCCTGACCGTCGAAGCGCACCACCACGAAGTGGCCACCGCCGGTCAGAACGAAATCGCCACCCTGTTCAACAGCATCGTTGAAAAAGCGGATGAGATTCAGATCTACAAGTACGTGGTGCACAACGTGGCCCACGCCTACGGCAAGACCGCAACCTTCATGCCTAAGCCGGTTGTCGGCGACAACGGTTCCGGCATGCACTGCCACCAGTCTCTGATGAAGAACGGCGAAAACCTGTTTGCCGGCGACAAGTACGGCGGCCTGTCTGAAACCGCCCTGTACTACATTGGCGGCATCATCAAGCACGCCCGCGCCATCAACGCCTTTGCCAACGCCTCCACCAACTCTTACAAGCGACTGGTTCCCGGTTTCGAAGCCCCGGTAATGCTGGCGTACTCCGCCCGTAACCGCTCGGCCTCCATCCGGATTCCAGTAGTACCCAGCCCGAAAGCGCGCCGCATCGAAGTGCGCTTCCCGGATCCAACCGCCAACCCGTACCTGGCCTTTGCCAGCATGCTGATGGCCGGTCTGGACGGAATTAAAAATAAGATCCATCCTGGCGAAGCGATGGACAAAGACCTGTACGACCTGCCAGCCGAGGAAGCCGCAGAGATCCCAACTGTTGCCGCCTCCTTTGAACAAGCCCTGGATTGCCTGGATGCGGATCGTGAGTTCCTCACCGCCGGTGGCGTGTTCTCTGACGACTACATCGATTCCTACATCGAGCTGAAGCGTGCTGAGGTTGAACGCCTGAACATGACCACTCACCCTGTTGAGTTCGACATGTACTACAGCTGCTAAAAACAAAAATAAACCAGCACTTTAAGCCCACCGTCATGGTGGGCTTTTTTATGGCTGCTACACTGTGGATACCAATACCATCGGGAGCCCAGGGATGCGGACTCTGTTACTGTTGCTGCTGATCAGCAACCTGGCCCACGGCACCGTCTACCGCTGGGTAGACGCCAACGGCGTGGTGCATTACAGCGACACCGCCCCCGCCCATGCCCGTGCCGACCGCCTGACGCCTTCCCCCGGCAGTCAAATCACCATCCGCTCCATGACCCTAGCCCCCGCTTCGAATACACAAACCGATGACGCAGCCCCCCAGTATCAGCTGACCCTGCTGGCTCCGGCGGCCGATGCCACCTTGCGAGATAACCATGGCCGCATCACCGTTAAGGCAGCCATCGCACCGGTTCTGGCTAAGGATCACCAGCTGGTGCTGCTGATCGACGGCCAGGCACAGCCGATGGCTGGCAAGACCCTGACCCTGGACAACGTCGATCGTGGCAGCCATCAACTGCAGCTTCAAATCATCGACGGCCAGGGACAGCTGCTGGGCAGCAGCGACGCCATCACCGTACACCTGCACCGCCAGTCGGCACTGTTTACTCCCAAAGGCTCCTGATTCACCGCATTGTGGCAAACAACTTGCAGTGTTTCTCTATCGGGCAGTGATTCGACCAGATCTGCCCACTTTTATGGCGCATCACCAATAGGGTGCACGACACCACACCGATGTTGCACCAAATTGGTGCAGTGGTATCTTAGGGATAGCCGTCACCACAGGAGTACCCGCCCCAATGGCACCGATCGAGGAAACCCGCTTGTTAAATCACCTGACTGCCGCGGTCATGGTGGTGGACAGCCAACTGATGGTGCAGTTTGCCAATCAGGCCTGCGAGCAGCTGTTTGGCCTCAGCCACCGGCGTCTGACCGAGATCCGCCTGACCGATTGCGTCTCGCGCATTGGCCTGGAGCCGGCTCAGTTGCAACAGAGCCTCGCCAGTCATCAGGGATCCGCCTTCTACGCCATGAGCCTGGTTTCCCTCGACGGTCAGCACCACACAGTGGATCTGTTCCTGACGCCGCTGCAGGATGGCCAGGGGTTGCTGGAGCTCAGGGTCATCGATCAACAACAGCGAATCAGTCAGGAGTTGCACCAGTACGCCCAACACCACGCGGCCCAGTTGCTGGTGCGAGGGCTGGCCCATGAGATCAAAAACCCCCTCGGCGGCCTGCGGGGCGCGGCTCAGCTGCTGGAGCGACAACTAACCGAGCCGGACCAGAAGGAGTTTACCGGCATCATCATCGAACAGGCGGATCGATTGCGAATACTGGTAGACCGGTTGCTGGGACCACAAAAGCCTGGCCCCAGGGTGGTCGCCAACATCCACCGGGTTCTCGAACAGGTCAGCCAGTTGTGTGCCCTGGAGTTTGCAGACACGCTGGTGTTTATCCGCGATTACGACCCGTCGATTCCCGATTTTGAAATGGAACGGGATCTGCTGCAGCAAGCGGTACTGAACATCGTCCGCAATGCTGCCCAGGCCATGGAGGGACGCGGTACCATTACCCTCAAGACGCGAACCTGCAGCCAGGTAACCATTGCCGGCAAGCGCCACCGCATGGCGGCGATGGTCAGCATCATCGACAACGGTCCGGGAATCGACGACAAGCTCAAAGACACCCTGTTCTACCCGATGGTAACCGGCAAAGCCGATGGCTCAGGGCTAGGCCTGTCCATCGCCCAGAATGCCGTGGCCCAGCATCAGGGCCGTATCGATGTCGACAGCTGGCCCGGCCATACCGCCTTTACCCTGATGCTGCCACTGATAACCACTAAGGAGAGCCAATGAACGAGCGAGTATGGATACTGGACGACGACAGCTCCATTCGGTGGGTTCTGGAGCGGGCCATGCAGGCCGAAGGCATCAGCAGTGCCAGTTTTGCCAGCGCCGAGTCGCTGTGGCAGGCGCTGGCGGACCAGCAGCCGGACGCCATCATCAGCGACATCCGCATGCCGGGCACCGACGGCCTGACCCTGCTGGAGCGGGTACAGCAACACTACCCGCATCTGCCGGTAATCATCATGACCGCCCACTCGGATCTGGACAGCGCCGTCGGCGCTTATCAGGCCGGTGCCTTTGAATACCTGCCGAAACCGTTCGACATCGACGAGGCCGTCGCGCTGGTTCAGCGGGCGCTGGAACAATCCGCCACCCAGACAAAACCTCGTCGCGAAACCGCCATTCCGGTGCCGGAGATCATCGGTGAGGCGCCCGCCATGCAGGAGGTGTTCCGTGCCATCGGCCGCTTATCCCGTTCGACCATCAGCGTCCTGATCAACGGCCAATCCGGTACCGGTAAAGAGCTGGTGGCGCACGCCCTGCACAAGCACAGTCCCCGGGCCAGCGAGACCTTTATTGCCCTGAACATGGCCGCCATCCCCAAAGACCTGATTGAGTCCGAGCTGTTTGGCCATGAGAAAGGCGCCTTCACCGGCGCCTCCGGTGTGCGCCAGGGACGCTTCGAGCAAGCGGATGGCGGCACGCTGTTTCTGGATGAGATCGGCGACATGCCGCTGGATGTACAAACCCGGCTGCTGCGGGTGCTGGCGGACGGCCAGTTCTATCGGGTCGGCGGCCATCAGCCGGTCAAGGTGGACGTGCGCATCATTGCCGCCACCCACCAGAATCTGGAGAGCCGCGTCGCCGATGGCGAATTTCGAGAAGATCTGTTCCACCGCCTCAATGTCATCCGCGTGCATCTGCCGGCCCTCAAGGACCGCAGCGAAGACATTCCGGCTCTGACTCGCCACTTCCTCAATCGCGCCGCCAAGGAACTGGGAGTGGACGCCAAGCGACTGCATCCCGATACGGTGAAAAAGCTGGTGACTCTGGAATGGCCGGGCAATGTGCGGCAGTTGGAAAATTGCTGCCGCTGGATGACGGTCATGGCCTCAGGCCAGGAGATTCTGCCGGCGGATCTGCCGCCGGAGTTGCAGCCGGGCAGCGGTCAAGAAAACCCCCGCCAGCCGGGAGACTGGCAGTCGGGCCTGGCCAGCTGGGCCCAGGATGCCCTCAAGCGGGGCCAGCAGGAACTGCTGGCAACGGCGCTGCCTCAATTTGAGAAGATCATGCTGGAAACCGCCCTGCACCACAGTCGCGGCCACAAGCAGGAAGCCGCCAAGCTGCTGGGCTGGGGTCGCAACACCCTGACCCGCAAGATCAAAGAGCTGGGCCTCTAGCCCGGTGCGGTAGCCACCACGCTCTGCGGATCCTGGTGCACGATGACGTCGCTGTCCGGCAGGGCAGCGCGAATGCGCTGCTCCACCGCATCGGCAATGTCATGGGCGTCCCGCAGCGAGATATCACTCTCCAGCTCGATGTGCAGCTGCACAAACAGCACGTGGCCGGAACGGCGGGTGCGCAGATCGTGCAGCCCCAATACCCGGCGGTCCTCCAGAGTCAGCTGCTCCACCTGCTGACGCACCTCAGGCTCGGCTTCCCGATCCAGCAACAGCTGCACCGCTTCGTACCCCAGGGTGACGGCCCCATAACCGATGTAGAGAGCGATCAACACCGAGAACACGCCGTCGGCCCACCAGAACCCCTTGGACGCCAGCACCAGGGCAATCAATACCGCCAGGTTCAGCAACAGGTCAGAGCGGTAGTGCAAGGCATCGGCGGCAATTGCGGTAGAGCCGGTGACCTTGACCGCATGCCGCTGAACATACAACAGCCCCAGGGTCAGGACGATGGCAAACACCGACACCCAGATACCGATGCCGGAGTGGGACAAGGCAGCCGGCTTAAGAATGCGGTCGACACCATGAAACACCAACAGAAAGCTGGATCCGAGGATAAAGCCGGCCTGGGCCAGCGTTGCCAGCGGCTCGGCCTTACCATGACCAAAGCGGTGGTTGTCGTCCGCCGGTTGAATCGCCAACCTCAGCGCCATCAAGTTGATCAGTGACGCCGCCGCATCCATCAGGGAATCGGTCAGCGAGGCCAGCATGCTGGCGGAGCCGGAATAGAACCAGGCCACCAACTTGGCGACGATCAGAACGCTGGCGGTGGCCACCGACGCACGACTGGCCCAGGTCACCCAGAACTGATACTCGGAACGAACAGGAGTTGGCATTGCTTTGCCCTTGCTGAATTCAAAACTGCCGCAATTGTATCAGCATCCCGCCCCATTGGCGGATCAAAAAACGGGGCCAAAGGCCCCGCCACTCTGTGATGGTGTAAAAATCAGAACTTATCCATCATCCGGCCCATCTTCTGCGCCTGGCGCTCCGCCAGTTGCTGTTTCTGCTCGGTCGTCAAAACCTGGTAGATCTTGTGGTGGGTCTGCATCTGTTGCAACTGACGCTCGGCCAGGCGGGCCTGACGATACTGAATCAGCTCATTAGCCAGGTCGGCATTGAATTCCGGGTTGTCCATCAACTGCTGCCGCTTCTCTTTGTGCAGTTTCACCGCTTCGATGTCCGGCTTAACCCGATGGTCACGGGCCTGAGTCATGATGTCGCGCACCTGCTGTTTTTGCTCATCGCTGAGGTCCAGGGAGCGCAGCATCTTGCGAATGTCGTGGCCGCGGCCACCCCGATCGTGCTTACCTTGGTTATGGTGGCCGTCGTGGAAACCCCCACCGTGATTTTTATCCTGGGCGGCGACACCCGCCACTGCGGTAGCAGCCAGAGCCACGGCGGCAACGGAGGCCAGGACAACGCGTTTTGCAGTTTTCATAATCGGTTCCTTTCTGGACTGAGGTAGATGTAATCGACGTATCCAGAATATCTACTGCAATGTTAGGCAACTGCATCACTGCGTAAAACTGTGTAAAGTAAGGCAAGTAAGCCCCGCGACACGAGTTAGGCTTAGCCTATAGAAAGGTATAGGAGGGCAACAATGGGTAAGATTCTTCTGGTCGAAGATGACCTGGATCTGTGTGAGCTGCTGACGGAATTACTGCAGATGGAAGGCTTTGAGCTGACCAGCAGCCAGAATGGCCGCGAAGGGCTTGAGTTGGCCCTGAAGCAGGAGTTTGACCTGCTGTTGCTGGACGTGATGCTGCCGGAGATGAATGGCTTTGAGGTGCTCAAATCCCTGCGTCAGCACAGCCAGCTGCCGGTGTTGATGCTCACCGCCCGGGGCGACGACATCGATCGCGTCGTTGGCCTTGAGATCGGCGCCGACGACTACCTGCCCAAGCCGTTTAACGACCGCGAACTGGTGGCACGCATCAAGGCCATTTTGCGCCGCACCCACGACAAAGCCGACCCTCAGACCGATCAGATCAGTGCCGGAGATCTGACCCTGTTTCCCGGGCGCCAGGAGGTGTGGCACCAGCAGGAGTCGATCACCCTGACCTCCACCGAATTTTCCCTGCTGCACGCTCTGCTGAGCCAGGCCGGGCAGATCGTCTCCAAAGAGGAGCTCAGTGTCTCTGTCCTCAACAAGAAGCTGATGCCCTTTGACCGCAGCCTGGATATGCACCTTTCCAATCTGCGCCGCAAACTGCCCGAGCGCACCGACGGCCGGCCACGGGTGAAAACCGTGCGCGGCAAGGGCTACATATGGCTCGAGTAGGGGCCGGTTTGCCGAACCGGCTGTTCATCAAACTGCTGTTGGCGTTCTGGCTCACCTCACTGGTGATCGTCGGCGCCGTTATTTTGCTGCCCAAATTTCAGCAACTGGACGATCGCCAGCCTCTTCAGACCTGGCAGAAGGATATGCTGATTAAATCCGCCAGACGCATCGAACGGCTACCCATTCAGGATGTGGATCGGTTCGTTGACCGGTTGCGGCACCCGGACCGACGGCCTCCGCCAGGGATGATGAAACACCCCGAGTTTGGCGACGGCCCGTTCAAGGACGACCGTTTTCGATTTCACATCGTCACTCCACAGGGCGGTGTGCTGGGCCGACACCAGCAGCGGCTTCCCAAGCCGGTTCGAAAATTTTTGCTTGAGAGCGAAAACCTGCAGCAACCGCTGTCGGTGCGCTCCCGCAGTGCCGTGGTGTTCGGCCCGCAGCCGCTAACCCTGAAAGGCCAGCCCTATCTGTTGCTGGTGGAGATGCGCAAGCCCCACCCCAGATCCTGGCTGTTTTACCTGCAGGACAACCCCCTGGTGTTGATCCTGGCCATGGCGCTGGCCTCTGGCATCATCTTTGGTTTTGTGGCCTGGCACTTCGGCAAGCCACTGAACGCCCTCAAACGCACCGCGCAACAGCTGGCCGATGGCGACCTCGATGCCCGGGTCGACAGCCAGATTCTCGGCCGCCGCGATGAGGTTGGGCAACTGGCCAAAAGCTTCGACGCCATGGCCAGCTCTCTCAGCACCCAGGTGCGGGAACAACAGCGATTAATTTCAGACATATCCCACGAACTGCGCACACCACTGACCCGCATCCAGCTGGCTCTGGCCCTGGCTAGAAAGAAAGGTCAGGACAGCAATGAGCTGATGCGTCTGGGTCAACAGGCGGATCAGATGGAGATGATGATTCAGGAGCTGTTGCAACTGTCACGACTGACCAACCAGGGCAGCGAGCACCGGCAGCGTTTCGCTCTGGACAGCTTACTGGACGCCGTGATCGACGGTGCCCGCTTCGAGGCCGAACAGCAGGGCAAACAGGTGCAGACTCAACTCGCCGACGGCCTCGCTCTGGTGGGCAACGACACCCTGCTCTGCCGTGCGGTGGAGAACCTGCTCCGCAACGCCATCCGCTATGGTGATCACCGAATTACCCTGACCACCCGACAACACCAGCAACGGGTGCTGATCAGCGTCGAAGACGACGGGCAGGGCGTACCGCCAGCTCAGCTGGAGGCAATCTTCAAACCCTTCCATCGCGTCTCTGAAGCCCGGGATCGCCAGTCTGGCGGCTGGGGCCTGGGGCTGGCCATCGTTCAGGCAGCCGCCACGGCCCACCACGGCAGCGTCGTCGCGACGCTCGGTGAACAGGGCGGGCTGAAGGTCACCCTGGATCTGCCCGCCGCCTGAGCCATCCCGGCCACCGCGCTTGCGGCGGCCGGGTCGCCTGTGTCACCATTCCGCCTTCCCAACTCAACCGGCAAGCTCCATGTTTGAAATCGCCCTGTACGAACCCGAAATCGCCCCCAACACCGGCAACATCATCCGCCTGTGTGCCAACAACGGCTGCCGGCTACACCTGATTGAGCCACTGGGGTTTGATCTGGAAGAGAAGAAGCTGCGCCGGGCCGGGCTGGATTACGGCGATCTGGCCCGGGTGAGCCGCTACCCCGACTACCAGGCGTTTCTGCAGGCCATGGCTGGCCGGCGCCTGTTCGCCCTGACCACCAAGGGCAGCCGCCCCCACACCGAGCCAGCCTACCAAAGTGGTGACGTGTTGCTGTTCGGCCCCGAAACCCGGGGCCTGCCCCAGTCGGTGCGTGAGGCCATTCCCGAATCCCAACGAATTCGCGTCCCCATGCTTGGCAGCAGCCGCAGCCTCAACCTGTCCAATACCGTGGCCATCGTCAGTTATGAAGCCTGGCGCCAGCTGGGGTTTAACGGCGCGCTGTAACCATCAGGCCAGCAACAGCGCCTGCAACTCAGGTAGGCTGCGCACCTGAAAATCAGGCACGATGCCGTCCGGGCAGGGGCGGTCGTGCTGGTTAAGCCAACAGGTATCAAACCCGGCCCGCTGGCCACCGAGAATGTCGGAGTGGGGGTTGTCCCCCACCATCAATACCCGCTGTGCCGGCGAATTTTCCATCAATGACTTGGCATGATCAAAGATACGTGGATCCGGTTTGGCCACCCCGACCTGCTCAGAGATCACCAGCAGCGAAAACAGCCCTTCAAGATTGGTATTTTTCAATCTCGCCTGCTGCAGATCGGTAAAACCATTGGTGATGATGCCCAATTGTGCCTGGCGGTGCAGCGCCGTCAGCAGTGTCCGCGCCCCGGGCAGCGGCTGGCACACCTCGGCCATGGCTTTGAGGAAGGCGGCATTGATCTCCGCCGCCGACAGGGCCAGCCTGCCGGTCCAGGGCTCAAACCGGATCCGCTGTAACTCCCGGGCCCCGATCTCGCCATTTTGATACGCCACCCACAAAGGCCGGTTGCGTTGCTGATACTCCAGATAGTGCTGCCGGTCGAAGTCGCAGCCGCGCTGTGAAAACAGCAACTTAAGTCCGGCAAAGTCATCGAAATGAAACAGGGTGTCGTCAGCATCAAACAGAATCCAGTCGTAGTTCAAGGTCGTTCTCCATAGAGTGAGCTGGCCCTACTCTACACAAGCGGCAGCGACGTGATAATCAGACTTTAGAAAATTCTGAATGCCTAATAGGGAATGAATGCCAAATCGAGATCCCTTTGCCAACCTGCCGGCACTGGTGGCCGAGGGGGAAAGCGGCAGCTTTTCCGCGCCGCTATGGACGCACTGATTTCGCTACCCATTTCAGGGACAAGCTCTGTTAGTAAGTCACAAATCAGCACCTTCCCCTCCAGGCCTTGAATCCTAAGGCGGGTTATTCCGAACAATTCTTGACCGCAAAAAGCGTGACCTTGGTCAATAATTACCTCCAGTTTGCTACCTATACTCGGAATGGACTGCCGGATTCAACAAAGATAAAGGAGGCGACTATGCCTGAGTATCGTACCGCGCAGATAAGGAACCTGGCCCTGATGGGCCACACCGGAAGCGGTAAATCTACCCTCATCGAAGCCCTGCTGTACCGGGCCCATGCCATCAATAACCGCGGCAGGGTCGACAAGGGCACCAACCACGCCGATTTTACCGCCCAGGAACAAGCCCATCACCATAGCCTTGAACCCTCTTTCCTCTCCTTCGATTACCACGAGCATCACATCAACCTCATCGACACCCCCGGATTGGCCGACTTCTTTGGCCGAGCCCTGTTGCCATTGCCGGCGGTCGAGTCGGTGCTGCTGGTGGTGCATGCAGACCGTGGCATCGAAGCGGTCACCCAACGCGCCTTCGAACACGCCCGGGAGCAGGGCAAGGCCATCGTAGTCGTGATCAACCACATCGACGATCACCTGCCTGGGCTGGAAGCCTTGGTGGAACAGATCCAAACCCGGTTTGGTCACGGTTGCCTGCCGGTCAACCTGCCACTGGCCGACGGCAGCGCCGTTGCCGACTGCTATTTTAGCCCGGACAGCAACACCCAGACTCTGTTCAGTGACGTCGCCAGCGTTCACGACGAGTTAATCGATACCGTACTGGAGGAGGACGAAGCCCTGATGGAGCTGTACCTGGAACAGGGGGAGTCACTGAGTCCGGAGCAACTGCACGCGCCATTGGAAACCGCCCTCCGCCAGGGCCACCTGGTGCCCATCTGCTTTACCAGTGCCGAGCAGGACATCGGCCTGTCGGCACTGCTGAAAGTCCTGGTCGAGGTGATGCCCAATCCACTGGAGGCCACTCCGCCCCAATTCCTTAAGGGATGGGACGATCAGGAACAGCCCGTCACCATTTCCCAAAACCCAGAGGATCATGTGCTGGCCCATGTCTTCCGGGTCGGCATCGACCCCTTTGTTGGCAAGATGGGGGTGGTTCGCCTGCATCAGGGCACCATCGACACCGGCATGCGCCTGTTGATTGGCGATGGCCGCAAGCCATTTAAGATCAGCCACCTGTTTAAGCTGCAGGGGGGCAAGCAACTGGAGTTGAAGCAGGCCATTCCCGGCGACATCTTTGCCCTGGCCAAGATCGACGGCCTGGAGGTGGACGCCATTCTTCACGACAGCCATGATGAAGACCATTACCATATGCCGAAACTGGCACTGCCCCAGCCAATCTTCGGTCTGGCAGTAAAACCCAAGCGCCGTGGTGATGAGCAGAAAATCGCCGACGTGCTGCACAAGCTGGTGGCAGAAGATCCCAGCCTGCACATTGAACATCAGGAAAACCAGAACGAAACCGTATTGCAGGGCTTAGGCGACCTGCATGTACAGATCGCTCTGGAAAAAGCCAATGAGGTGTTCAACGTCGACATGGATACCGCCAAGCCTTCAGTCGCCTATAAAGAGACCATCACCGCCCCGGCGGAAGCGATGCACCGGCACAAGAAACAGACCGGCGGCGCCGGTCAGTTCGGTGAGGTGCACCTGCGCATCGAGCCTCTTTCCCGGGGCGAAGGCTTCCAGTTTGAAAGCCAGGTCGTCGGCGGCGCCATTCCAGGCCAGTTTATTCCGGCCATCGAGAAAGGCGTCAAAGAAGCCATGGCTCAGGGGTTCCTGGCCAGCTTCCCGATGCAGGACATCAAGGTGGTGGTGCTGGACGGTAAGCATCATGCGGTCGACTCCAAGGAGATCGCCTTTGTTGCCGCCGGTAAAAAGGCGTTTCTGGAAGCGGTCTCCAAGGCCAGCCCGGTGATTCTCGAACCCCTGGTGGACATGCACGTTCAGGTCCCCCAGGACAAGATGGGAGACATCACCGGCGATCTCAGCGCCCACCGGGCCATGGTCTGTGGCACCGAAGCACTGGATAACAGCAGCGTCGACATCAACGTCGAAGCCCCACTGGCGGCTCTGGACGACTACGCCACCCGGCTCAAGGCGATGACCGGCGGCGAAGGCCAGTACTCCATGACCTTCAGCCGTTACGAAGTGGCCCCACCCAGTGTGCAGGAATCCCTGATGCACTGAGGCTGCTGACAAAAAGTAAGGCGCTCTTTGAGCGCCTTTTTTGTTTTGGCGGCGGTTCACGGTCAACCCGGGTGGAATCTGATAAGCTCAATTCACACTCGATTAGTCTCACTTGGATTCCACCATGTCCCGATGGATGATTGCGGCGCTGTGCGCCCTGCTGGGAGGGCCGGCCATGGCCGACTACCACACCGACTCACTGTTTAACATTAAGGGGCTGGCCATTGGCCAGGCCGACGATCAACAAGGACTCACCGGCGTCACGGTGCTGCGCTTCGATGGCGGTGCCACCGCCGGGGTCGATGTGCGGGGCGCCGCTCCGGGCACTCGGGAAACCGACCTGCTCAAGCCTGAAAACCTGGTGGATAAAGTGCATGCCATCGTCCTGTCTGGCGGCAGCGCCTTTGGTCTGGACAGCATGAGTGGCGTCGCCCGCTACCTGGAGGAGCAGAAGATCGGCTTCGACACCGGCGTCGCCTACGTGCCCATCGTCACCGGCGCAGTGCTGTTTGATCTGGCGCTGGGCGACCCTAAGCGACGTCCTGACGCCGACATGGGCTACCGCGCCGCCGCCGGAGCCAAGCGCCAGGGCCTTGAGGAGGGCAGTGTCGGGGCCGGCACCGGCGCCAGTGTCGGCAAAATTGCCGGCATGGGCCGGGCCACCAAAAGCGGCATCGGCAGCTACAGCCTGACCCTGGACAACGGTCTGGTGGTGGGCGCGGTGGTGGCCGTGAACGCCTGGGGCGACGTGGTCAGCGGCAACACCGTGGTGGCCGGCACCCGCAGCGAAGACGGTAAGCGGTTTGTGTCCGGCACCGATCTGATTCTGGCCGGTGCCAACGGCGAGGGCTTTGCCGGTCGCAACACCACCATCGGTGCCATTGTCACCAACGCCAAGCTGACCAAATCCCAGGCATTGAAGCTGGCACAGATGGGCCACGACGGCTACGCCCGGGCGATTCGTCCGGTGCACTCCATGTACGACGGTGACACCCTGTTTGCCGCCGGCACCGGCGAGATTGAGGTCAGCAACATCAACGCCATCGGCGTCATCGCCGCCGAGGTGGTGGAGCAGGCCATTCACCGGGCGGTTCAGGCCGCCACCGCCGCCGGTGGTCTGCCCGCGGCATCGGATCTCACCCCCTGAAAAAAAACGGAGCCCCAGGGCTCCGTTTCTGTATTGGCTCAGCCGCGATTTCCCGGCCCCCAAGGACCTCCGCCGGGGCCACGACCGCCACAGTGATGACCATTCCTGTAGCCGCCGCCGCTGCCGGCATCGATGACCACAGTGCCACCATCTCCGTAAATGGCAAAACTCTCAGCGCCTGTCTCATTACTCTCTGGCAGATCCAGGTGACCCAGGCAACTGTAGCCTACCTGATACTCCCCTTGGGGAAGAAAGCCCATGCCAAAACGCCAGGTGCCATCCATAACCTGGTGCACGTATGAGGTCGCAATCGGCGCCACCCTGCCACTTTCCGGCTCGGCAGCCATGTCGTCCATCGCCTCCAAGGTCGTACCCGAGGGATACAGGTATGCCACATGACTGAATTGCCCAGCTTCATCAGCCAGAGCGGCATTATCGGCCTCGCATCCCTCAACCCAGGTCGAATCAATGCTGCCCATCAGGTGCCCCATGGTCCGGTTATCGACCCAGCGCAATCCGCTATAAAGTAATGAGTAACCGGTTTCAGGATCGTAATGCAGGCTCTGCCTGAGATCCAACTCCAGCGTATAGCTGTGCTCACCATCCTCTTGAATGTCAATCTCACCGACATTGATGTGGTTCTGAACCATATACAAAGGGTGGCGTCCCTGAGCATCATCGACGTACGACCCCTGATCACCGCTGCCAGCCAGCACCTCAATGCGTACATCATAGCGCCCCACAGGCAACTGCTCATCATTCAGCAACCAGTGCGAGGCGTCCTCCTGAAATTGCAACATGTCCACATGATGATTGGCCAACTCCAGCACCAGAGGCCCATTGCCATGATAGCCACCGCCCATCGCCCCCGCCGGCGTCAGAATAATGCGATCGAATTTCAGCACAACTGCGGTAACGTCATCTATCGGCGCATCAGAAACGCCTATCGACAACCCCTGCAACACCGGTTCTTCCGTTGGCAATGTCGGCTCCCCGCCGTCACTGCCACAACCAAAGAGCAAGGGCATCAGTAATACTATCCGTTTTTTCATCATTAGCTTCCCTTTTATTAGAGTTATCTTTATTGTACAAAAATAAAGCGGGAGAACTTTGACGAAGCTCGGCTTTGTCGAATCTCAGAGAAAAAAAAGCGGAGCCTCAAGCTCCGCTTTGTGTTGGGGAAACCGCTTAGAAGCGGAAACCATCGTCGGCAATGGTCACCTCACGCACATGGCCGTACTCAGCCGCCACAGAACGGATGTCATCGGCCTTACCAATCATCACCAACTGCAGGTTGTCGTGGGGGAAAGCCCGGGCAATCAGTGCCTGGGTTCGAGCGAGAGTCAGGCTGTCGACCTGGTTCTGAAACTCATTGATAAACTCAGGACCGAAACCATACAGGTACATCTGCCCCAGCAGACCCGCCAGCTGAGCCGAGGTCTCGTACTTAGGTGGGAACTGTCCCTTCACGTAGGCCTTGGCCGAATCCAGAGTGGCCTGATCCACGCCTTGCTGCCACAGTCGGGCATAGGTCTTCAGCGCCAGATCCACCGCCGCCTTGGTGTTCTTGGTGGCGGTAAAGGTACTGATCTGGAAGCTGCCTCCGGCCGAGTAGGTGTTGAAGCGGGAACGGGCACCGTAGGTCAGGCCGGCATTCACCCGCAATTCGTCATTCAGCCAGGAGGTAAAGCGGCCGCCGAGGATGGTATTGAGCACCTGCAGGGCCACGTAATCCGGGTCGTCACGGGACACCCCGGGGCCCCCTATGATAAAGGTGGTCTCGATGGCATCCGGCTTGTCCACCAGCAACACCGAAGCCGCCTGCGGGTTTGGCAACTGCTTGGCCAGCTGTGGTTTGGCTGGCGTATTGGCGCCACGCCAGTCATCAAACAGCCCTTCCAGTCGCTGCTTCATCTGGACGGCATCGAAGTCCCCCACCAGGGTGATGGCCATATTCTGAGGCTGGTACCAGCTGCCATGGAAGATCTTCAGGTCGTAGTTGTCCATGCCGGACACCGCAGCAGACTCACCAACGCTGGCGTTGGCGTAAGGATGCTCCCCATACAGCAGGCTGTCAAAGTAGAAGCCGACCACCTGGCGGGGACTCTCCTTCTGCTGCGCCAGTTGCGCCGCGTAACGAGCCTTGGCCTTGTCGACCTCGGCTTCCGGGAAGCTGGGCTTGCGCAATAGCTCCGCCAACAGAGGCAACATCACATCGGCGTCTTTGCTCATAAAACGCATCGACACACTGCTGCCCTCTTTGCCGGCGGCGGTGCTCAGGCTGGCACCCAGGCTGTCGATCAGGGCTTCCAGCTGCTGCTTGCTGCGACGTTCGGTGCCCAGCAGCAAGCCGTCCACCGTCATGGTGGCCAGACCGGGCACACTGTCGTTGACCGCACCGGCGCGGACGGTGGCCGAGGCGGTGATCAGCGGCACATTGCGCTTTTCCATCAACTGCAGGGTCAGGCCGTTTTTCAGGGTGATGGTCTCATACGCCGGCAGGGTAAAAGCTTTGGTTTCCACCGCCTTGAACACCGGCGCGTTGGTTTCAGGCGCAGCCACGACCTCGGTTTTCGGGGTCGTCTGGCTGCAGGCCGCCAGCATCATGGCGGCCAGTGACAGGGTCAGGGCTCTCATTGATCGTTGTCCTCTTCGGCGGCCAGCACACCCACGGTGCGGTTGGATTTCTTCAGGTAGCTGCGGGCGACCCGCTGTACATCTTCACGAGTCACCTTGGCATAGGCCTCCGGGGCGCTGTACATCTTGCGCCAGTCCCCCTGGAACAGCTCATAGGTCCCAAGGGTGTTGGCACGGCCATTGATGGTTTCCAGAGTGTCGTAGAAGCCCATCAGCTTGGCATTTTTGACCTTATCCAGTTCATCCTGAGTCACACCGCCGGCTGCCACCTTATTGATCTCGGTGATCATCGCCTGCTCCAGCGTGTCTGCGGTGACACCGGGTTTGGCCACGGCGAACAGGTACAGCAGGTTCGGGTCGAAACTCTCGGGGACGTATCCGTCGATGCCCAGTGCCAGCTGCTGTTCGTCCACCAACGCCTTGTTGAGACGAGAGCTGTTGCCATCGATCAGCAGTGATATCAGCACGTCCAGGGCATAGCTGTCCTGGTGCTGAGTTTCGGGTACATGATAAGCAAACATCAGGTTGGGGCTGGTCACCGACTCTTTGCGGACGTACACCCGTCGCTCCCCTTTCTGCTCCGGCTCGACGGTGCGCACCTTGGCCGGCGGGGCCTGGGCGGGAATGGTACCGAAATAGTGCTCGGACAGGGCCTTCACCTGCTCGAACTCCACCGCACCGGCGATCACCACCACGGCGTTGTTGGGGGCATAGTAGGTCTTGTGGTACTGCTTCAGATCGTCCAGGGTCCAGGCGTAGATGTCGGACTCATGCCCAATCACGCTCCAACTGTAGGGGTGAGCCCGAAACGCCGTGGCCTTGACCTCCTCCTGCAGTGAACGCCAGTTGGAATTTTCCAGCCCGGTGGTACGCTCAGAAGCCACCACATTGCGCTCGCTTTCGACCATATTGGCATCGATGTTCAAGTGGGCAATGCGATCCGATTCCAGCTTGAAGATGGTTTCGATGGCATCCGCCGGGAACCAGTCGGTGTACACAGTCACGTTTTCGGTGGTGTAGGCGTTGTTGGCGCCCCCGGCGGCTTCCATAGTACGGTCGAACATCTTGGGACCGTAGTTTTTGGAGCCGTTGAACATCATGTGTTCAAAGAAGTGCGACAGGCCGGTGATGCCGGGCACCTCGTTGCGCGAACCAACCTTCCAGAACAGGTACATGTTGGCATTGGGAATGGCGTGATCCTCCAACACCAGAATCTTCATGCCATTATCCAGGGTAAAGCTCTGTACTTCTGACGGCTCCGATGCCTGCGCCAATGCCGGCATCAAGGTCAGGGTCAGAGCCAAAGCCGGGGTGAGTAACTGTTTCACCAGACCGCTCCTTGTTACTGAAAAAATTAACAAAACATCATGCCAGTCGCGGACGGACAGCGCAAAGAATAAACGCCCCCGAATCTCATCAAATTGTTTCAAGGACTGCAGTGACAACGGCGCCCCTCATCAATGAGCAGGCGATGGCCAGTTGCTCCTGACATCCGAGCCCTTGAAGCCGCGCAATTTCAGGGTACCCCGGCCTATCGACATCGGACTCCGGCTCAGCGCCGGAAGGGTTTTGGTAGTCGCTGTTGGTCAAAGCGCTGCAAAACCAGACTCAATAACGGAGTTTGATCACTGGCAGCCTGGCGGCACTCCGCCTCGATGGCGGCGACCAGTTGCGGCGATAACGCCTCGATGGCCTGATGCAGATCGCTGCCGGATTCGGCGTAGTGGTAGGCGGCCTGCAGCAGAGTGGCCCCCTCAACCAGATCGGCATCGGGCACCTCATTATCAAAGATGGCCAGACTCAACTCAAACATCGCCCTGGGCAGGCCGGCATAACGAATCGCCTCCCGATACAGGTGGCTGGCGCGGACCGGATCCTGTGGCAGATGCTCGCCGTCCAGCAGCACCCGGGCCAGATCCGCCATCGCATCGGGGTAACGTTGCTCGGCGGCTTGCTGCAACCACTGCATCGCCTGCTCGGTCTCCGCCTTGTCCTTATCCAATAACATTAAGGCCAGATGGTATTGAGCCACCGGATAGCCGGTACGGGCTGCCTGGGCGGTATAGAGCTCGGCCTTACCGGTGTCGGCCACACCATCGACACCTTGATGGTACAACACCCCGAGGTTGGCCATGGCTTCGGCCTGATCCTGCTCCGCCGCCAACAACAAATAGCGTTCCGCCAAGACCAGATTCTGCTCAAAGGCGGTGCTGCTTGAGAGATAGAAATACCCCAGCAACGCCTGGGCCGGAGCCAGGCCGGCGTCGGCCGCCTGCTTCACCAACTCCTCTCCGGCTTCCTGATCCTGACGGTCGCCATGGCCATGAATCAACGCCACCCCATGCTCGAAACGGGCACCATCATGGTGATCACAGGCCTGCGCAAACCAGTAACTGGCCTGTTTCAGCAGCGACGCCGAGGCGTCCAGATTGATATCGGCACTGTCGTTGGCAATGGCAAAGGACAACTCCCGCTCCCGCTGCATCAACCCCTTGGCCTTCAGAGAGATCCCCACCAGATACTGGGCCTGGTGATCCCCCTCCATGACGGCGCGGTAGCACAGC
Source organism: Ferrimonas sediminum (assembly GCF_900100175.1). Classification (GTDB taxonomy): domain Bacteria; phylum Pseudomonadota; class Gammaproteobacteria; order Enterobacterales; family Shewanellaceae; genus Ferrimonas; species Ferrimonas sediminum. The sequence continues at coordinate 35,283 of NZ_FNEM01000015.1, read as the reverse complement.
TCCCTTCCCGCCACCTGATCCAACGCTTCAAACTGCCACTCCGGCGGCTGCTGCCCCTTTATGGTGGCAAAACAGCCGTCCATCAGGTTGGCGGCGATCTCCACCGCCTTCTGGGCCAGGGTGACCAGTTGCTCCTGCGACAGGCGGTACTTTTCGGGGTGGGCGCCCTTGTTGCCCTCGGATCGCAGCTTGTGAATCTGCCGGGCCAGGCGCACGTCGATGGCCTTGGCCCGGTTCAGCACCTCGATACGATCGTAGAGGTTTTTGCTCTTAAACTTGATGTCGACGGCGGAGGCCAGCAGATCCACCAATTTGTGGGCCACACTGCGCAGGTGGATCAGGGCAAAGGTGGGCACATCCAGGCAGTAGCTGCGCGCCAGGCGATAATCATCCACCAGGCCGGCATCCAGCCGCCTTGCCAGTTCCAAATCGTTTATTGCCACCCTTACCTCTGCTCGTCAGACACCGATATGCCGCCCTCGGCAATTCGGGAGGCCAGTTTAGCATGAGCGCGGCGATCCAGGGGATAGCGCCACGCCAGCACGACCATCGGCAGCAGCAGCAGACAGGGCCAACCGGCAAACCCCAACTTCAGCCCGGTAATCGCTTCGGCACTGAGCGCCTGCTCGGCGTTAAAGCCAAACCAGGCGGGAATGAACATGCCGATGGCACCGCCGACGCCCTGGTTGATTTTGAGAATCAGAGCCTGAAAGGCAAACAGAATTCCGGCTCTGGCCTTGCCGTTATGAACAATGTCCACATCCACCAGATCGCCAAGCATTGACGGCAATACCAACGCCGACAGCCCCACCAAAGCACCGAATGCGGCCATGGCCATCATCATGGCCGCCAACGCCTGCGGGCCCGGCTCGATACGGATGATCAGCAACAGCACCCCGATCATCCCTAGCGCCGACACGGCCCACAACCTGTGCTTGTCCACCCGGCGTAAGACCTGCAGCCACAGCGGCATACTCAGGGCCATGGACAAAGCCATAGGCAGGGTGATTTTGGGGATGGCATCCCCCAACTCCAGATATTGACTGGCGTAGAGGACAAACAGTCCGGACACGGCGCCGGTGGCCAGCCCAAACAATATCTGGGTCATCAGCAGGTGTTTCAGGTAAGGCAGGGTCACCAGCATGGCCGGCAGATCCCACAGCCGGACGCGGCGACAGTGAGGCTGCGGCGGCAGTGTCAGTCGCCAGTTCATCAGCAGCACCAGCAATGGCAGGGACACCGCCACAAACCCCGCCAGCATCCGCATCACTTCGGGATCAAAACTGCGACCTCGTCCCAGCAACAGCGGGAAAGCCATAAACAGCACCCCGCCGGCAAAGCCCAGAATTTGACGCCACAACGAGATGCGATTGCGCTGCTGATAATCGTGACTGAGTTCCGCCGAGATGGCGCTGTGGGGAATCTCCACCAGGGTCCAGCCCAGAGCCAGCAACAGATACCAGCCCATCAGATAACCCATGCCACTATCGGCAGAGGGCGTAAACAGCTGCCAGACCGCCAGCGCCGACACCAGCGCCCCGACCACCATCAGCGGCTTGCGGCTGCCAAATCGATCCGCCACCAAGCCGATAATAGGGTCGGTGATGCCATCGAAAAACCGGGTCACCAACGTCACTGTGGCCATGGCGCCCAGGGTCACGGCGCTGTATTCGATGTAGAAGTTCGGCAGAATCGCCGCCGTCGGCGACATGATCATCGACAGGGGAAGGTTCACCAATCCAAACAGGATCAGCACCCGGGTGGGAACAGACTGGGGCATAGAGGCGGCGAAGTTAGGTGCAGGTGCCGCCATTGCACCACAGTCTGGGAGAAATGTCTGTAATCGCCGCGTATCAGGCGCCTTCGGCGGTGGCGGTCATGACACTGTCGCCTTCCGACTGGGCCAGCAGAGCCAGCTCCTTGTCGACCATGTACAGGCCCTGGCCGCTGTCACCCACCAGCTCCAGCTTATCCAGAACCGACTTGAACAGCTTCTCCTCTTCATGCTGTTCGGCCACATACCACTGCAGGAAGTTAAAGGTGGAGTAGTCCTGATTGCTGAAGGCGGTGTGGGCCAGTTCGTTGATCTTGCGCGTCACCAACTGCTCATGCTCATAGGTCTTGGCAAACAGTTGGCTCAGGGTCTCAAACGCATGCTCCGGGGCCTCGATCTGACCGATCATCGGCATGCCTCCCGCCTCACTGACGTAGGTGAACAGGCGGCGCATGTGCTGCATCTCTTCATCGGCATGGGCGCGCATAAACTCTGCCGCCCCCTCAAAGCCCTTGTCTTCACACCAGGCGCTCATCTGCAGATACAGGTTGGAAGAGAAAAACTCCAGGTTAATCTGCTCGTTAAGCTTATCGATCATCGCACTAGACAGCATGGTAGCCACACTCCGGTTGGTAATAGGTCACTGGCACTCATTGTTTAGGGTTACGACCTAAATATCAACCTGGTTCAACGGTTTCACTCTTCAGCACCGCCTCTGGCAATGGTGGCTCCAGGGCGGTGGCCAGTTCGACCCGGTTGCGACCGCCCTGCTTGGCTTTGTACAGCGCATCATCGGCGTCTTTCATCAGGGCTTCAATGGTCCCCTTGGCTCCCATGGTGCAGCTGACGCCGGCGGAGAGCGTGACTTGCCCCAGCGACTGGCCGGCGTGTTTGTACTCCATGGCCGCCACCGCCGCGATGATCTTCCCCGCCAGCTCCCGGGCACCGACCACTTCGGTATCCGGGCATATCACCACCAGCTCTTCACCGCCATAACGGCACACCAGATCCGACTTCCGCACCTGGTTGCTGATCTCTTCCGCCACCAACTTAATGACAAAATCACCGGCATCGTGGCCGAAGGTGTCGTTAAAATGCTTAAAATGATCGATATCCAGCATCAGAATCGACAGCGGTGCGTACTGGCGGGCACTCAACGCCAGCTGGTTTTCCAGAAACTCGATCATATGGCGGCGATTGAACAGACCGGTGAGCGGATCCCGGATTGCCTGCTGGCGCAGATTGTCACGCAGACGGATGTTGGCCAGCGCCAGCCCCACCTGTTCCGCGAACGACTCGGCCATGGGCCGGCTGTCCAGCATCAATGCCTCATCCAGAAACGACAGCTGCAACACCCCCAGAGCTTCCCCCTGGGCCAACAAAGGAATGCACAGCTGGCAGCTGCGATCGTCACGGTAGTGTTCACAGTGAATCTCCAGCCCCTCCTCCCTGCTGAGGTGAGCGTGTCCCTTGAGCAGCGCCCAGCACTCATCGGCACCAAACCTGTCCCGGCCGATCCAGGGGCCGCCCCAGCTGGCCACCAACTCCAGTTTGCCTTTGGGCACCTTCAGCAGGGCGATCGCCCCGGACGTACCGGGCAAGAGCTGGCTGGCGATGGGCTCCAGCACATGGCAGGCGCCGCTGACGGAGGTGCAGGCGGACATCAGGCTCCCCAGACGTTGCAGCATGGTCAGCTCACGGGTTCTCGCCACCACAGTCACCTCCAGGGTCTCAGTTTCTGCAGCGGTCTGACGCCGCATCCAGCGACCAAAGACGATGCTGAACAGCGCAATGGCCACGAGGCAGGAGGCCCACACCAACAGCACCCGGAAACGCAACACCAGCACCAGATTGTCCAGACGGGCAGAAGGCTCAGACACCAGCACCACCGGCCCCGCCAAATCGGCAGAGCCGGCGCGGGCGGTCACATAATGCATCTGTTGCTGGCGCAGCGAGTCAAGCCGGTACCGGCCGACGCCATCCAGTTCGGCTCCCTGACCGAGGCGTTGACGCTCCTCAAGGCTGAAACGGCCTCCGAGATCCTCCGCCTCCCCTTGGGAGTCGGCCAGGATTTGCCCCAGGGAATCCAGCACCAGCATGCGGCTGCCGGAACCGTCAACCACCTGAGCCAGCAACCCGTCCAGAGACTCTTCGGGCTGCTGCTGATGATGCCGGATCATACTGACCCCCAACTGAGCCAAATGATTCAGGCGTGCTTCAGAATCGCTGTGCAGCCGGTGCTCATACAACAGCGATACGATCAGCAGAGCGACCGACATCATTACAATCATGGCGGCCATAGGGAAGTAAAGGAATACACGCGAATTGAACATCAATCATCCCTGAGTCTGCGAGCGACCATCCTGGTCAAGTTATTGGTAAGTATAGAAACTCCCCGGAATTTCGCGCCTTAACAAAAGCATCATCCCGGCGCCTTATAATCGAACCGCCACAACAGTCATAAAAAGTGAATAAAAAACAAAGACTCATGCACTTACCGGCTCAATTTTGCAGCCGATGACAACCCAAGGTCACCGCAATCCGCAGCGCAGCGAATTGGATCACCGCGCCAATGCCATCCAAGCCATTGTGCTCAGGACCGAATGAAGCCCAACAATCCGGGCTGGCTGCGACGGTAAGCCGCCAGCGCCCCGGCAACGGCCTTTGGCAGCGGTTCTGCCGCCGTATCAAGGCACTGAAATCCCAGGCTCACATAGAGGGGCTTCAGGTGGGATAATGCGAAACACCACAGCGGTTCGTCGCACTCTTCAAGCAGGCATTGCAGCAGTTCGGTGGCCACCCCCTGGCGGCGCTCGGTGTCATCCACCAGCAGGCCCCGCAACACCCAGTGCGACTCCAACGGCACCCGGCGCGCCACCGCCACCATCCGCCCCTGACGACGAGCCACCCAGACCCGATCATGGCGCCGGCAACGATCTTTGCCACCATGCTGGCGATAGAATCGATCCACCAACGGCAGTGCCATCACCTCAAGCGGCTGACAAATCAGATCAGGACATGACATGCAAATCTCCATCGGAAACTTCACAAAGACACAAAAACGACTATAAATGCTAAACGGGCAGGCTTCACTGTGGAGGTCAGTATGTCATCCCCTATGCAGGAGCGGCGCCAGCAGGATCGACGCCAAAACGGCGATCGCCGGGCCGAACCCCGAGATGCGGACACCAGTACCGATCGACGCCGGGCACTGGGACGACGCCAGTACGACAAACTGCCCACCAGCCCCCGTTAACTCTGGGTCATGGCCGCTTTGACGTACACGTCGAATCGATTTTTCTTGGTCTCAATGGCCATGGTTGGGGGCACCCCATTGAGCGGCTCGGCGTAGTCCGGCCGCTTTACCACCACCCGCTTACCGGCCAGTGACAGTGCCGGCATCAGCAGGCCATCGGCATCGTCATCGCTGCCCACCAATTGCTGAAACACCCGCATCTCCTTTTTCACCAGTGCCGATTTAGCCCGGTGCGGGTACATGGGGTCCAGATACACCACATCCACGGCGTCATCCATCGCCGCCAGGGCATCGATGCTGTTGCCGGGCGCCAGGGTCAGCCGCTCGCTGACCCATGGCCCAATCTCCACATCGGCCCGAGCCCGGCGCAAACCGTCTTCCAGCAACGCCGCGACCACAGGGTGACGCTCTACCATGATCACCCGACATCCGAGGCTGGCCAGTACAAAACTGTCCCGCCCAAGGCCTGCGGTACCGTCCACCACCACTGGCGTCACGCCGCTTTTCAGGCCCACTGCCTTGGCGATGGCCTGGCCCCGGCCGCCACCGAACTTGCGCCGGTGAGCGCTGGCTCCCTGAACCAGGTCCACACAGATGGCGCCCATTTTGGGTTGATCCCTGAGCCGCAGGCACAGCGCGTCCGACTCATAGCCAAGGGAGAAGGGGGAATCGGGATCCGACTGCAGTTGCCAACGGTTTGCCACATCCTGCAGTACTGAGGCAGGAGCGGAATCAAAATCAAGGAAAATCGAAAACATGGGCCACCCGGCGACTAAGCTAGGGGCGAAGTATACCAAGGCTGGGGAAGCCAAGGCCAATGGCTGAGGCACAATTCGGCCCCGGGAACGACTTCCCCGGAGCCCTATCTGAAACCAACGGTGGTATCGGCAATATTAGGCGGCGTCGAGTCCAAACACCGGCTGTTCGATCAACTCGCGTCCCAGTTCCAACGCACCCTGGCATTTCTGCAGCCACTCGCTGCCTTCCATTACCGGACCGTTGGCACAGCGTACGATGTCAGCCAGAACATTATAGAACTCACCGTCATTGGTCATCACACCACAGGGAACCAGGGTCTGGCGAGAAGTCTGCAGCTGTGCGCCCAGTACCGCTGCCCGGCCACGGGCGATCAGGCGCGCACGCTGTTCGTCGCTGATCCGGAAGCCTTCACCATCGGCCTCGATCAGGGCAGCATCCAGTTGCTGATCAAACTCTTCTGAAGCATCTCTGAGTGCGGCAACCCGCTTGTCGGCGGCGCGACGCCACAGATCGCTGTAGCACACCAGCAACTCCAGCTGGGCCAGAATATCGTCATGGGCCAGGCGCTGCTGTTCCAGCACCAACAGACTAACGAAGCGCTCCAGACCAGACAGCTCGATGGCATTCACCTTCTTGGCGAACTCACTGCGACGACCCAGACCTACCTGCACCAAGGCCGCCATCATATCTTCTTTACTGATGAAATGGCCGTAGAGGGTACCGACAGAGCATTCGGCGGCACGAGCAACATCGGCCATACGAAAGTCCAGAGCCCCTTTGCTGCTCGCAGTGTTCAGGGCAGCCAACAGAATGCGGGTTTCCCTAACCTTGTATAAATCAGATTTACTCATCGTCCTTTTACTCCTGTTTGCCAGAGCACGGCGCTCTCCCGGCACGATGCGGATATATAACCAGAATTTAGTTACTCCTTCCGAGTTATAGATCACAGTTACAGAAGCAATTCCATTAGTAAACAATGAGTTGCGAAACTTTGTCGGCGAAAAATGATGTAGGTCAAAATATCATTCACGGTGCACCTTCAGCCCTGCCACCCGTGACTCAGAAAAACAAGTGATCAAATCGACACCATCAGGGCTACAGCGGCCCCGGGAACGGCTTTCTTGAATCGAGATGGTAAAAATTTGACCAGGATCGAACATTCTTCAATCGGGTTGTAAATGTTCTGTTATCCGGGCTGGAGATCGGTTAATCAATGGGTCACATTCATTGGAGTATTACCCGTGATCCGAGTCACCCTGTTGCACCTGTCCCTGCTCTCCTTCAGCGCCTGGAGCGTGTGTGGGGATCTGTGCCAGTGGCTGGACAACTGGTTTGACGACTACCTGACCCCGGTGAACTACAACTATGCCCACGCCTCACTGGCCCGAATTCACGCCACCAACCAATCCGGCTTGCAACTGGCCGCGGGCGCACTGACCCAGCTCAGCGAAGGCTGGTTACTGGATATCAATGCCGACATTAACTGGCAGCAGGAAGGCGGCCAGCAGATGACAGAAGCCAGGGTCAACCGGTTTCAGGGGCGCCTGGATTACCGCCTGCACCACACCGACAACTGGGATTTTCTGGCCGGCATCGGCACCAGCGTCGCTCAATGGCACTTTCAAGATCAGGAGGCGTTTTCCATCGATCCCGTGTTTGCCGTTCAGGCCAGGGGGAATCTGGCAGAGAGGGTGGATCTGGAACTGCGCTATCAACTGGGTGATCAGTTTGACCGCTCTTGGAATGTGGCCAGCATCGGCATGGTGTTTTACCCGGTGTCCCAGGTGGCATTCAATCTACGTGGCGAACGCACCGACGCCTCCGACAACCTGATCCTGGAAACTCGGTTCCTGTTCTGAAACACCACAGGGACCCGTGCGGGTCCCTGTGGTGTTTCAGGCTGCGATCAGGCGGCAATGCCGCTGTGACGCAACAGCGCATCAATCTGGGGTTCACGGCCTCGGAAGCGGGTAAACAACGCCATCGGCTCCTCACTGCCTCCCCGCTCCAGGATGCAGTTCAGGAAGTCGGCCCCCACGTCGGCACTGAAGATGCCCTCCTCCTCGAAACGGCCAAAGGCATCCGCTGACAGCACCTCCGCCCACTTATAGCTGTAGTAACCGGCCGCATAGCCACCGGCAAAGATGTGGCTAAATCCATGCTGGAAACGGTTGAACTGCGGCGCCTTGATCACCGACACCTGCTGACGAACTTCGTCCAGAATCTGCTGAATCCGTTCCCCCTGCTGCGGGTCATACTCCAGGTGCATACGGAAATCAAACAGGGAGAACTCCAACTGACGCACCATCATCATGGCACTCTGGTAGTTCTTGGCCGCCAGCATCTTATCCAGCATCGACTTGGGCAGCGGTTCGCCAGTTTCATAATGACCGGATATGAAGGCCAGTGCCTGCTCCTGCCAGCACCAGTTTTCCAGGAACTGGCTCGGCAGTTCCACCGCATCCCAGGGCACGCCGTTGATGCCGGCGACGCTGCTGGCATCGACCTTGGTCAGCATATGATGAATGCCATGACCAAACTCATGGAACAGGGTTACCACCTCGTCATGAGTAAACAGTGCCGGCTTATCGCCCACCGGCCCGTTAAAGTTACAAGTCAGGTAGGCCACCGGGCTTTGCAGGCCGCCGTCGTGCAATAAGCGACGCCCACGGCAGTCGTCCATCCAGGCGCCGCCGCGTTTGTGCTGACGGGCAAACAGATCCAGATAAAAACTGCCGCGCAGCTCGCCTTCGGCATCGTGAATATCGAAGAAGCGCACGTCCGGATGCCAGCTGTCGACGCCCTCGACCTCAGAGACCCGAACTCCAAATAGCTTTTCCACCGTGGTAAACAGGCCGCCCAGCACCTGATTCTGGGGGAAGTAGGGACGCAGTTGCTCATCGGAGATGCTGTACAGGTGCTGCTTCTGCTTCTCGGCAAAGTAGCCGATATCCCAGGAGTTCAGTGCTTCGACGCCGTGATGCTCGCGCGCGTAGGCAGTCAGTTGCTTCAGCTCCTGTTGCGCCTGAGGTCGCGAACGCAGCGCCAGTTCATTGAGGAAAGACACCACCTGAGTCGGCCCTTCGGCCATCTTGGTGGCCAGTGACATATCCGCATAGCTGTCAAAATCCAGCAACTGTGCCAACTCATGCTTCAGTTGCAGCATCTCAGCCATCAGTGGACTGTTATCGAACTCGCCGCCATTGGGGCCGGTGTCAGAGGCTCGGGTACAAAAGGCGGTATACACCTCCTGGCGCAACTGTGCATCGTCGGCATAAGTCATGACCGCCAGGTAGGAGGGATATTCCAGCGTCAGCAGGTAGCCTTCCTGACCGCGCTGTTCAGCCGTCTGTCGGGCGGCGGCAATGGCGCTGTCCGGCAACCCTGCCAGGGCCTCAACCTGATCCACCTGCTTTGACCAGGCGTTGGTCGCATCCAACACGTGGTTAGCGTATTGGCTGGACAGTTCGGACAAACGCATACGGATGTCGCCAAAGCGCTTTTGCTTGTCATCATCCAGACCGATCCCGGACAGTTCGAAATCACGCAGGGCGTTGTCGATCACCTTCTTCTGCGCCTGAGTCAGGGAACCGTATTCCTCACCGGCCTTCAGTGATTTGTAGGCCTGATACAGACCTTTGTGTTGACCAACCCAGGTGCCGTACTCGGACAGCGCCGGCAGACAGGCATCGTGAGCGGCCCGCAACTCGTCATTGCTGACCACCGAGTTCATGTGGCTCACCGGAGACCAGATTTTCCCCAGATGATCATCGCTCTCATCCAGTGCCTCAACCAGCGAGGCCCAGGTATAAGGGGCGCCTGCCGCCACTACCTGTTCAACTTTGTCCCGGCAGGCAGCCAGTGCCTGTTCCACCGCATCCTGAACGTGCTCCGGCTTGATGGCGGAGAATTGTGGCAGGTCGACGGTGTTGAGTAGCGGATTGGTCATGCAAGCTCCTTGTCAAAAATCACCCAGTACAAAGGGTAGTGCGCTCCCTAAGAGATGGGGATCAATTCCGGGATTACAACCGGGCCAAAACTGCCGTTCGTGACCTTGATCCGAATATTAAAGTGATTCTTAAAATAATTCGGGATTTCATTCACAGTTGTTCGGGTTTATTGCGAATACAATTAATTCTCACTTGTAATGCAAGTTACAAGGTTACAGGCAAACACACAGGCAAAGTACAATGAAATCAATTCTAACCACCAGCATTCTGCTGGCGCTGGCGAGCGCGCCGGCTTTGGCCGCTGAGTACGAAATCGACCTCGGCTACGATTCCAAATACATCTCAGAAGGGCGTGACAACCTGGACAAAGGCGGCATCTACTGGGCCAACGGCGCCGCCGCCTTTGACAACGGCATCACCCTCTCCGCCGCATACGGTTACGCCGCCGACTCCGATGTGAATTACGACGAACTCAACGTTGGCATCGAGTACGGCTTCGAGGTTGGCGACTTCAGCCTCTACGCCAGCTACACCCGTCTGGAGTTTTTTGAAGACGACGAAAGCGACAACGAGTGGGGCGCCGGCATCGCCTACGGCGGGCTGGAGTGGTTTGAACCCTTCGCTACCTACGTCTACAGCACTGAAGCCGAAGGCAGCTTCGTTGAAGTGGGCATTCAACGCGATTTCTCCATCAATGAAGCCCTGACCTTCAGCCCCTATGTCATTCTGGGCCTGGATTACGGTTACGCCAGCCCCGAGCACGACGGTGCCAACCACACCGCCGTTGGCGCCACCCTGGCCTATCAGCTGAACGATACCTGGGCCATCAGTGCCGTTGTTGAGCACCAGAAAGCCGATAAGGATGTGGAGCTGGATGTGGGCAACGACGACGGCCACACCTGGGGTGGTGTTCACTTTACCGCCGCGTTCTGATTTCAGCGTATTGCAAGGAGGGAGCCAGCGGCTCCCTTTTTAATGCCCCCCGCCCGACGCAACGCCTGCACCTGCTCATCACCCAACAACGCCACACGGTCGAATATCGAAACAGTATGCGAATACTTTTTTATTGAAATGACCCGGCCTGGCCCCGAATCCCGCGCAACGGAATATCCACCTTGGTTCAATTGGGGCTCCGCTGGACGCCAACCCAACCATCTGTTTTAATGCCGCCACTTGTGGTGTGAATAATGACCAATCGCAACGGATACCCAAAGTGATGCAGACCCAGGCTTCATCGCGCCAGGCGCATGCGACGTTGACACTGGCCCTGGTGCTGGTGGTCTTTGTGTGTCAATTATTCGCCAGTTGCTGGTCAATGTCGGTGCAATTCCCCGCTGAACAACACCCGCTTGGGATCCACGTTCATCACAGCCACAGCAACCACGCCAATCACAACGAAGTGAATCTGTCCCAGTTTGCCAGTGCAACCGAAGCCCCGGAACATCAACACGACAGCCACTCCCACACTCCCTGCCACCCTCCGGTTGACCTGACCATGCTCGACCCGAGCATGTCCACCGATATCGTGGCTACGACTCGGTTCAGCTACCCCAGCCGTCGCTACGCGCCGCCCATTCCGCCTCCAAACGCCTAAGATCCCTAATCACACCTTTTTGTATCGGTTCGGCGCCGACATGCGCCGATAACCATCAACAGCTTCAACAAGGAATGCATTTATGAGGCTAACTTCATGGCTGAAAGCCCTGATATTGACCCTGGGCGCCCTGGCGTCATTTTCACTGCTGGCCCACGGTGTCGACGACGACACCCGCCAGTTTCTTACCGTTAACCAAGGGGTCTCCATCCTCCCCTACATGTACATCGGTGCCAAACACATGGTGACCGGCTACGATCACCTGCTGTTCCTGGTGGGGGTGATTTTCTTCCTGTTTCGCGCCAGGGACGTGTTGCTGTACGTCAGCCTGTTTACTCTGGGCCACAGCATCACCCTGCTGTACGGCGTGCTGGCAGACATTCACGTCAACGCCTACCTGGTGGACGCCATCATCGCCCTGTCCATCGTCTATAAGGGTTTTGACAACCTGGGCGGCTTTCAGCGCCTGCTGGGTTATCAACCCGACACCAAGGCGGCGGTGGTGATTTTCGGCCTGTTCCACGGCTTTGGCCTGGCCACCAAGATTCAGGAGTTCAGCCTGCCGGATGACGGCCTGGTAGCCAACATTCTGGCCTTCAACGTCGGTGTCGAGATCGGCCAGTTCCTGGCCCTGGCGGTGGTGCTGATCGTCATGAGCGCCTGGCGCCGCCACCCGAGTTACTTGAACTTCGCCACCGCCACCAACACCCTGCTGATGAGCGGCGGCCTGATGCTTATGGGGTTTCAGATGACCGGCTACTTCAGCAACTAAAACCAATAACAATAAGGATTCCACATGACCCATTTCACGCCACCGGTGCACTCTGGCGCCACCCTGATCAAGGCCTGCGTGGCCGCCTCGCTGCTGGCCGCCGTGCTGTTGCTGACCTGCATCCTGCCGGCTGAGTACAACATTGATCCTACCGGCGCCGGCAAGGCTCTGGGGCTGACGGCGCTGGCCGAAGCCGCCGAAGCCCCGGTCGCGATCGCCCTCGGGCAGACTCCGCCGACCCGCCAACCGCGCAGTGACACCATCACCATTACCATTCCCGCTGGTAAGGGGCTGGAGTATAAACTGCTGATGGACCAATACGCTCAGCTGGAATATGAGTGGCAGACCGACGGCACGCCACTGTATTTTGATTTTCATGGCGAGCCTGAAGGCGACACCAGCGGTTACTTCGAGAGCTTTGCCATTACCACCTCCAGCAACATGAAGGGATCTCTGACCACCCCGTTCACCGGCTCCCACGGCTGGTACTGGAAAAACCGCTCAGGCAAGCCGGTGCAGGTTTCCCTGACCCTCAAGGGCGATTACATCATCAAGGGGTAGGCCAAAACTCTATGTGACAGGCGCCTACGGGCGCCTTTTTTGGTGACCGCCCCGGGCGGCGCTATACTGATTTCATCAAATTTTGCGTCTTTTTCTGCCCATGGCCGTCAAGGGTCTACCCACAGCCCGGACAATCCGAGAGAATCGCTTCATGCTGAATCACTGGCAAACCCACAAAGACCGACTGCGCGGCTACATCGGCAAGCGTGTTGACTCTCCTGCCGCCATTGATGACATTTTGCAGGAGGTCTACCTCAAGGCCCACACCCACCTGCATCAGCTTCGCGACAACGCCAGCCTCAATGGCTGGCTGTACCGCATCGCCCACAATGCCATCATGGATCACCACCGCCAGCGCCACAGCCACAACGAACTGCCCGACGACCTGGCGGCCCCCCAGACCGATGACGCCGAGCAGGCACACCGGGAGCTGGCCCAGTGCCTGGTGCCGCTCATCGATGAACTGCCGGAGCGCTACCGGGTGCCGCTGCAACTGGCCGAACTGCAAGGGCTCAGTCAGCAACAGATTGCCGATCACTTGGGGTTGACCCTGTCCGGTGCCAAAAGCAGGGTACAACGGGGACGGCAGCAACTGCGTCAGCGCCTGACCGCCTGCTGCGACATCGAAGTGGGCCGGGGTGGCGTCCTCGATTACCACCCCAAGGATCCCGATTGCCGGGGCTGCTAAAAATAAATCTGCGTCCTTTTGAGGCCGCCACCGTCTTTGACACCATAACCCGGGGAGAGCCCCGAGCGTCACTGACAAGAGAGGCCCCATGCTTAAAGTTATCAGTTTTACCATTTGTCCCTTCGTTCAACGCATTACCGCCCTGCTGGAAGCCAAAAGCCTGCCCTATGAGGTGGAGTACATTCAACTCAACGACAAGCCCCAGTGGTTTCTCGACATCTCCCCCAATGGCCAGGTGCCGCTGCTGCAAATCGAAACCGGCGAGGTGCTGTTCGAGTCCGATGCCATCGCCGAGTACCTGGAAGAGGCCTATCCCGCCTTGCAACCGGGCTTAAGTCCGGTGCAGGTCGCCCACAACCGCGCCTGGAGTTACCTCGGCAGTAAACAATACCTGGTTCAGTGCCCGGCCATGGGCAGCAAGGATGGCGACACCCTCAAGCAGCACAGCGTCAAGCTGGCCAGCGCCTTTGCCAAGGTGGAAAAGGTTCTGGGAAGCCACCGCTTCTTCAACAGCGACAGTCTGAGCATGGTCGACCTGGCCTGGTTGCCGGTGCTGCACCGGGCCTGGATCATCAAGGAGCAGACCGGTTACGACTTTGTCGCCGGCTACCCCAAGACTCAGGCCTGGCAGCAGGCGTTGCTGGACACCGGCCTGGGCCAGCGCAGCGTCGCCGATGACTTCCTAGAGAAGTTCAGCGACCACTACCTGTCAGAACAAACAGTGCTGGGACGGATTCAGCGTCACTGCCCATCCTGTGAGTGCCAGGCCGCCACCCTGGATGACTGCTGCAATCAGCAGCAGTGCGGCGACATCCTGGCCGGTTGCGAGCCAAAATCCAGCGCCTGTGGTGACTCCGGCTGCTGCGGTTAAGCCGACTTCGGCGGTGGGGTAGCTGGCCTCACCGCCTAAACCGATTGCCTTAATCCCTTGTTTTTGGTTGAGGTGAACCCCAGTTAACGGTACAACATAGGCCTATCTATGCCGGTAGCCACCGGCCAAACCAGTAAAGGATCATCCCCATGGCTCAGCAATTTGACTACATCGTTCTTGGCGCCGGCAGCGGCGGCATCGCATCAGCCAACCGGGCCGCCATGCGCGGAGCCAGGGTGCTGCTGATCGAGGCCAAGCATCTGGGCGGCACCTGCGTGAACGTCGGTTGCGTGCCGAAGAAGGTGATGTGGTTTGGTGCCCAGGTGGCGGAAGCGGTCAACCTGTATGGTGCCGACTACGGCTTCGACCTGACCGTGAACCGGTTCGACTGGAGCAAGTTGGTGGCCAGCCGGGAAGCCTACATCGAGCGCATCCATGGCGGCTACAACCGAGGCCTGGACGCCAATGGCGTTACCCTGGTCAACGGCTTTGGTAAATTTGTCGACCGCCGCACCATCGAGGTGAACGGCGAACACTACACCGCACCCCATATCCTGATCGCCACCGGCGGCCGCCCCACTATCCCTAATATCCCTGGCGCCGAGCACGGCATCGACTCCAACGGTTTCTTCGCCCTCACCGAGCAGCCTAAACGGGTGGCGGTGGTCGGCGCTGGCTACATCGCGGTGGAGCTGGCCGGGGTGCTGCACTCCCTGGGCAGTGAAACTCACTTGCTGGTGCGCAAGCACGCACCGCTGCGCAACTTTGACCCGCTGATCACCCAGACCCTGGTGGAGCTGATGGAGCAGGAGGGGCCGACACTGCACACCCACTCCATCCCGTCGGAAGTGGTGAAAGAAGCGGATGGCAGCCTGACCCTGAAGCTGGAAAATGGCAACAGCCTCAATGTCGACACCCTGATCTGGGCCATCGGCCGTGAGCCGACCACCGACGTTATCAACATCGAAGCATCCGGCGTCAAGGTAAACGAGCGCGGCTTCATTCCAGTGGATGAGTACCAGAACACCAACGTCGACGGCATCTACACCGTCGGTGACATCATGGAGGGCGGCATCGAGCTGACTCCGGTAGCGGTGAAGGCGGGTCGACAACTGTCCGAGCGCCTGTTTGGTAATCAGCCTAACGCCAAGATGGACTACTCGCTGGTGCCCACCGTGGTCTTCAGCCACCCGGCCATCGGCACCATCGGCCTGACCGAGCCACAGGCGGTAGAGCAGTATGGCGAAGACAACGTCAAGGTCTACACCTCAGGTTTTGCCGCCATGTACACCGCCGTCACCGCCCACCGCCAGCAAACCCAGATGAAGCTGGTGTGCGCCGGCCCCGAAGAGAAGATCGTCGGCCTGCACGGCATCGGCTTCGGCATGGATGAGATCCTGCAGGGCTTTGCGGTAGCCATCAAGATGGGGGCCACCAAGGCGGACTTCGACAACACCGTGGCCCTGCACCCCACCAGTGCCGAAGAGTTTGTTACC
Source organism: Ferrimonas sediminum (assembly GCF_900100175.1). GTDB lineage: Bacteria > Pseudomonadota > Gammaproteobacteria > Enterobacterales > Shewanellaceae > Ferrimonas > Ferrimonas sediminum. The sequence goes on along the minus strand of NZ_FNEM01000015.1, from coordinate 19,562 downwards.
ATGCGCTAAACGCCCAAAAAAGACTGTAAAAAGCCGCTCACTGGAGCGGCTTTTTTCATTTTTGACGCCACTTAAGACTTCCACTCAGGTAAAAGCGAGTAGGGTTGGTCTTAGGGAACCGGCTTTTCGAATGCGTGGCACTCGTTGCAGTACATCACCGGCTGCTGGTGCGCCAGGTGACATTTGGTACAACGAACCGAGCCATGGGGGGATTCGTGGAAATCGACGCTGCGTTCCTCTGCCTGGAACAGTGGCACGTCAACCTTGTCGCCATGGCACCCCTTACACGTTTTACTCTTGGCACGCTTGGTGGGCGTATCGGTCTGGTGACAATCGACACACTCGATACCAAAACCGCCGTGTCGATCGGCCAGAGGCTCTGTCGCCATCCCGTGGAAAGAGAAGAGCAAACCGGCGACCGCCAGCAGGGTCAGAGAGCGCTTTTTCATGAATGGACCTTTGAAAGTTAAATAAAAAAGACCGGCTACCCGCGCGGCCGGCCCCGATTCTCATGATTATTTGCCGAGTTTCTTGGCGATGTGCTGGGAAGCAAACCGTCCGGAGTTAATGGCGAAGGAGCTGGCCATCCCCTCCAGGGTCAGGTTGTAGGAATCGCCGTAGATGCCACCCACTTCACACCCCACCACATAGAGGCCCTCGACCGGCTTCAGGTCCTTTTCACGCAGAATCTGCATGTCGGTGTTGGTAGAGGGGCCACCGAGCGTGATCAGGGTGGCGTTGTCCCCTTTCACCGCAAAGTAAGGCGGCTTGCTGATGGAGCGGACGTACTTACGGTCTTTAGGAAACTCCTCGTCCAGGCCGTTAACGGCGTAACGGTTGTTGTCCTCGACGGTCTTCTTGAAGGCGACCGGATCCACCCCCATCTTCTTGGCCAGGCCCTCGATGGTGTTGGAGACGTACACGTAGCCCTCCTCCTGGCCGATCTCGATCCCTTCCTCAAGCAGATCCAGCTTGTGGCCGACGCGAACCCAGTCGGAGTGGGACACATCGATGCCCTCGTTGATCATGTAATCCTTGAGGGTGTCATCAAAAACGGCGAAGTAAGACCCGCCAACCCGCTCGACAGCAGGGTCGGTGTTCATCCACAGCGGCGCCTGCGATTCATCGATAAAGCGCTTACCGTCGTCGGCCACCCACATGTAGGGCTGACGCAGTAGCGACGCCAGCTGCGAATACACCGTGGTGTGCTCCGGTTGACTCAGCTGGGTATTTGGATCTTTACCGGACAACCAGGCGCCGATGGCCAGGTGGGTTCCCATCCCCTCCAGGCGCGCGCCGACCTTGTCGTACCACGGCAGGCTGTCACCATCGCGGCCGGTCTTAGGACCCACAATCAGGTAGTCGGAGCGAATGCCGTATTTCTTCAGATATTCAGGGTTATTGATAAAGCCACCGGCAGCCACAATCACCCCACCCTGGGTATTAAATTGGTAGGTCTCACCCTCAACGTCCTCGGCCATAATGCCGGTGACTTTACCGTCTTCATAAATGATCTCGGTGCCCGGAGTTTCGGTAAGAATGGTTCCACCGTGCTCTTTAAACGACTTGGCCATCTGATTCACAAACTCGACGCCTTTACCGTCCTTGAAGATGTGCCAGGTACGATAACCGTCCTCAAACAGAGTACGCACATCGTGGAAAGTCACGCCGTGGTCTTCCATCCATTTGATGGAGTTTGCCGAGTTATTGATCCACTTACGGATCAAAGGACCATTAATAAAGCCATGGTTGAACTCCATGTGGTTCTTATAGGCCCAGTCCCTGTCCAGGCCGATGTACATCGACTTCTGATGATCGGTTTCAACAGCAAAGGTACCCTCAATGTACAGGGCAGAACCGCCAATGGTCGGCATCTTCTCCAGCAACACGGTTTTCAAACCCGCTTCCTGGGCTTCTACCGCCGCCGCCATGCCACTGGCACCGGAACCCACCACCACCACATCAACATTTTTGACAATGTCCGCCGCCCAGCTGCCGGCACTGAACAGGCTGGCCGCCACCAGAACTGAGAGTTTCTTCATATTTCTCACAATATAATCCTCATCATCTCGACATAACGATACTCATCACACCGAAGAGCTTTATTTTTGTTATCCTTTTTTAGCCGGAATTCATTAATTACAGAGACGAAACCCTGTTGATTAATTCGCAATCTAAATAAGAACTCTGCGTCGACAAGCGTATCTCACCAACGTCAAAACATTTATTTGCACCCTTCATGCCAAGATTTAAGCTGTTGTTATTTAAGGGGTGCAGAGAAATTTGGTGATCTACGTCAGTTCCAGACAGAAACTAGGGTTTCATTTTGGAACCCTTTATATGGAATAAAAAGGGCCGCATTTATGCTGAGCAGTGAAATTAACCCAAGAGAGTTCCTTGATTTCCTTCCAGATGAGGGGCTGATTAAATTTAAGGATCAGAGAATGGTGTTGCTTGATGCCGTTGCCTTGGGGTTATTACGCAAAGAGCTGATCGATCAGTTTGGTACCTTTGTCGCCCGTTGCATTCTGACCCGCTTTGGTTACGCCCATGGCTGGCGCACCGGCCAGATCCTCAGCAGCGAGTTTCCCGAAGTCTATCTCGATCCGCAAAGCGGCTCTCATCTGCATATGCTGTTTGGCATCACCAAGACCTTCGCCTTTAAACCGCGACGCGGCGACGATAACACCCTGCTGGAGGTGCACTGGCACAACTCCTATGAAGCGGAACAGCACCAACTGAGCATCGGCGAGTCCGATGACCCGGTCTGCTGGACGCTGACCGGCTTTGCCAGCGGTTTTGAATCCTGGAAACACAACCGCGAGGTCTACTTCATCGAGGATATGTGCACAGGCAAAGGCGACCCTTACTGCCGGGTCACCGGTAAATTCAAAGAGGACTGGGGTGAGGAGCTGGAGCCGCACAAACCGTTTTTCTCCATGGCCTCCTCCGACTCCCTGCTAAAGGAGCTCACCAAAAGGCTGGAGCTGACCCAAAGGGCCCTCAAGGCCAGTCAGCAGGGCAAGGAGCCCCAACAACAGACGGTGGAGGGGTTTATTACCCAGAACCGGGAGATGACCCGGCTGATCCAGCTAGCCGCCCGGGTCGCCAAGGTAGACTCCTCGGTGGTGGTCTCAGGCGAAAGTGGCGTCGGCAAAGAACGCCTCTCCCGCTTTATCCATGAACGGTCCAACCGCTCCGCCCAACCCTTCGTTGCCATCAACTGCGGAGCCCTGACCGAAACCCTGCTGGAGAGCGAGCTGTTCGGCCACAAACGGGGCGCGTTCACCGGCGCCGACCGCGATCGGGCCGGATTGTTTGAAGAGGCGGACAAAGGCACCCTGTTTCTGGATGAAATTGGCGAGATCTCTGCCGCCATGCAGCTTAAGCTGCTGCGAACCTTGCAGGAGCAGGAGGTACGTCGTGTCGGAGAAAACCACTGCCGCAAAGTGAACGTGCGTATCATCTGCGCCACCAACCGCAACCTGGAACAGGAGGTGGCACAGGGGCACTTTCGGGCCGACCTCTACTACCGCCTGTGTGTTGTTGAACTCAAGATTCCCAGCCTGCGACAACGGCACGAAGATATCCTGCCCCTGGCCCGCTCCATTCTGGAAAGCAAAAACCGGCAGATGGGGCGTAATATTCGTGGTTTTTCCAATAAGGTGGCCCGAATACTCGAAGGTCACTCCTGGCCCGGAAACATTCGCGAGATGCAAAATGTGGTGGAGTATTGCACCGCCTTGTGCCACGGACGGGAGATCACCACCGAGGATCTGCCAGCATCACTCAACGCCCCCGCCAACCTGCCTCAGCGTATCGCCGCCCACGCCCTCAGCCTGGAGGAGATGGAGCGAGAGTATATTTTGTCAGTCGTCCGTGCCTGTAAAGGCAACAAGGCCCAGGCGATGAAAATTCTCAGCATCGGCAAAGCGACCCTGTATCGCAAGCTTAAAGAGTATGGCTGGGACGCCGCTACCTGAGCGCCTGGCTCAGTACCTGGGGCTGATGGCCCCGAATGACGCTGCCTTTAACCAGTACCAGCGGAATGCCGTGACCGCCAAACTGGGCAAACTCGCGAGCCGCTGCCGGATCGTCCTCCATGTCCAGTTCTACAAAAGGCTGGCCGGACTGATTCAGAAACTGGCGGGTGGCGGCACAGGCGGAACACCAGCTGGCACTGTATAAAATCACCTCGGCATCGTGAGACCGGTTCAACTCCGCCGCTAGCCGGCCACCCGCCCCCAATTGATACACCGCAAAACCCAGTACGCCGGTTATCAGCGCCATCACAAGCAGAATTCGTCCCATCGGCCCTCAGTTTCCTATTACTCGTTGTCTTTCTGAATCCTAGGGATAACGGCAACAAAGCACAAGTTCGCCACTCCTTGCCTATACTCAGTTTTCCTGATCTCGGAGAGCCTTCTATGTCTAACCATACCTACAAGAAACTGGAGCTGGTCGGCTCCTCACCGGAAAGCATGCAGGATGCCATCAACAACGCCATTGCCCGGGCCCATCAGACCATCGCCAACCTGCGCTGGTTTGAAGTGACCGAGATGCGGGGACAGGTAGAAAACGGCAAGGTGGCCTACTGGCAGGTCACACTGAAAATCGGCTTTACTCTGGAGGAGTGAAACGGCGCCCACACAGGGCAGGCAGTACCTCGGCCTGCCCCGCGACAGCGCTGGACTCGTATTTAGACGGCCTGAGCCTGCTTTAACCTTTCAAACAATTGATCTTTTAGGTTAAGACGCTTCAGCTTCATCCCTTCAAGCACTTCGTCGGTGGTGTTTTCCAGTCCCTCCTCAATGCGCCGGACTTCGCGATCGAGTTCGTGATACTGATTGTAAAGTAGATGGAAACTGTCGTCTGAGAGATTGAGCTCCTGAATCAGCTCGACGTGGGCGGGAAACTCGTTAACCAGGCTATGGTCTTGGATTATCATCACGCATTCCTCCTTGTGGTTAACTCCATTCTGCTCCGCTCTGACGGCAGTTTGATTGATGCAGATCAGTAAAATATTCGTTATGAAGTTGCTTCATTTGTAATTACTTCCGGCGGTCTCCGCCAATGAAATCTGCCTTCACTGACCATCAAATCAAGGCCCATTCAGTCCAGCCTCTCCCCCGACCCAGCCACTAAGGCCGCATCCGCATTCATCTCAATCGGAATACCAGCATGGCCCTTCGGCGCATCCAACCTCTGGCACTCTTAAAGCCAGCTGGCTACTATGGATAAACCATCAATTAAGTCATTGAATTATGTCCGCCTCTAGCCAATACATCGTCGCTCTGGATCAGGGCACCACCTCCAGCCGGGCGCTGTTGTTTGATCAGCATGGCGGCGCCGTCGGTACCGCCCAGCGCGAGTTTCAGCAACACTACCCCCAGCCCGGCTGGGTTGAGCACGACCCCATCGAAATCTGGGCCAGCCAACGGGCGACCCTCACCGAACTGCTGGCCAAGTGCCGGGTCAACCATCAACAGGTGGCGGCCATCGGCATCACCAACCAGAGGGAAACCACCATTGTCTGGGATCGGCAAACCGGACAGCCGGTCTACAACGCCATTGTCTGGCAGTGTCGCCGCACTGCCGAGCTCTGCACTCAACTGAAGCTGCAAGGGTTGGAGACCGAGGTTCGCGCCAAAACCGGACTGGTGCTGGATCCCTACTTTTCCGCCACCAAGATTCGCTGGATTCTGGACAACGTCGACGGCGTCCGCGAGCGGGCAGAGAGGGGGCAATTGGCCTTTGGCACCGTCGACACCTGGCTGATCTGGAACCTGACGCAAGGCAAGGTGCACGCCACCGATGCCACCAATGCCAGCCGCACCATGCTGTACAACATCCACACGCAGCAGTGGGATGAAGAGTTGCTGCGGGCCTTTGATATTCCGGCCTCATTGATGCCAGAGGTAAAAGCCAGTGGCGACGATTACGGCCAGGCTCAACTGGGTAACGCCTGCGTGGCCATCAGCGGCGTCGCCGGCGATCAGCAGGCGGCGCTGTTTGGCCAGTTCTGCCACCACTCCGGCATGGCTAAAAACACCTACGGGACCGGCTGCTTCCTGCTGATGCACACCGGCCAGACGCCAGTCTCCTCCAACCACGGCCTGCTGACCACCCTGGCCTGCAACTTTCCAGGCCAGGTCAACTATGCCCTGGAGGGCTCGGTATTCATGGGCGGAGCCAGCATCCAATGGCTGAGGGATGAACTGGGGCTGATCCGCACCGCCGCCGAAACCGAGTCACTGGCCACAGAGGTGGACGATACCCAGGGTACCTACCTGGTGCCAGCCTTCACCGGTCTGGGCGCCCCTTACTGGGATCCGTTTTCTCGAGGCACCCTGGTAGGGCTGACCCGGGGCAGCAACCGCCACCACATCGTCAGGGCGACCCTGGAATCCATCGCCTACCAATCCATGGATATCTTGTCAGCCATGGAACAAGACGCCGGCATGCCACTGTCGCAACTGCGGGTCGATGGCGGCGCCACTGCCAATGACTTCCTGATGCAGTTTCAAGCCGACATTCTTAACGCCGATGTGGTGCGGCCAGCCAACACCGAAACCACCGCGGCAGGGGCCGCCTACCTGGCCGGACTAAGCTGCGGCTTCTGGCGCGACATCGATGGTCTGTCCCAACAGATCCGCAAACCCAAGGTGTTCCATAACCGCATGGACGACGAGCAACGAGACAACCTGAAACGCGGCTGGCAGCGGGCCGTAGCCAGTTGTCAGCACTGGTCCTCTCTGGGCTAGCCGTTCGACTCGCAACCGCAATGTAACCAGATCACCATTTGGTTACATTGCCGCCTCGCGGTGTTTTTTTCTGCAACGAGTGGATTACTCCAGCAAAAAGCCACGGTCACAACCCCCTTCGGCCTCACATTTTTAACCCGAAAAGTGACAACAGACGAGATCTCCGACAGCAGAGGGAGTACAACGGGATCCTCCTGTGGTTGCCGTTCTGCTGTTGTTATGGCCATGAACCGAAAACAAATCCCTTGTCCTGTGCTTTGCCTGATGCTCCGGCCAAGCCTGTTGGTGATAGCCTGTGTCTGTGCTCATCAGCAGCGTCCGCTACTGATGCTGCTGTTTGCCAGCTCGCTGCTGATCTATCTCGGGCTACTGCAGCCTCGCCTGCACCAGCACACCCGGCTGCCGAAAGTCATGGCCTATGAAAGCCGGCTGTTCCTGCAGCAGAGTCGCGGGGCACAAGCCCTGGTGCTGCTACTGCTCGCCGCCATGACCACCTCACTGCTGTTGCTGTTTTGGCAACACCAGACCCGCTCTGGCCTGGTGCTGATGGCCGTTTACTCTCTGTGCAAAATAGTGTGGAACTTCCTGTTTCTTGGTAAATTAGGCGCGCAAGATTTATCAGCCAGCTTGGCATCCATTATTGGAGCTGCGATACTTATGGATCATTAGTTCGCCGATTGGATCACGCAATGCACGCTGATACTTGACAGCAAACTACTTCGAATCTTACTTTCAGCAAGTTAACCAACCCCATTTGCCCCGGAGCCCCTGCGATGGAGAAGCTATCACTACCGACAGCCATCGGTCGCATGCAGACCCGGCTGGCCCAGCTTGCCCATGTGCAGCCTGAACACCCCATTGTTCAGATAACCGAGTCCATCGATGCGACCCTGTTGCTGCCCTGGCTGGCCGCACAGACCCAGTGGCCGAAAATCTACTGGCGCGAGCGCAATCAGGGGGAGCAGGTGGCAGCACTGGGGCAATGCCAATGCGTTCGCATTGACGAGCAACCGCAACAACAGCTCAATCAGTTCTATCAGACCGCCTGCAGCCACAACCTGTCTGGTGTCCGCTGGTACGGCGGGGTGGCGTTCGACACCAAGCAGCCAGAATGGTCTGCCTTTGGCCAGGCCACCTTTGTGCTGCCCCGGCTCGAGATTCGCCAAACCGACCAATCGACCCAGCTGCTGCTTAACCTGAAAGGGGAAGCCGAGTGCTGGCTGGACGAACTCAGCGACGCCAACGACTGTCTGCGACGCCTGTGCCGCATTCAACCTTTGCCGCCTCTGGCACCTGGACACATCCTGTCCCGTCAGGACACCCCCAGCGAAGCCCGCTGGCATGAGCTGGTGGCTCAGGTTACCGAGCCGGAATTCAATGCCGACACCCCAAAGGTCGTGCTGGCCCGGCAGAGTCAATTGCAACTCAGCCACCAACCCAACCCTTGGACGGTTCTTCACGCCTGGCAGCGCCTGAACCCCAACAGCTACCAGTACGGGTTTCAGCTGACCCCTACCGCCAGCTTCATCAGCTGCTCGCCTGAGCGGCTGTTTCTGCGTCGTCAGCAGGAACTCAGCACCGAAGCCCTGGCGGGCACGACGGTCAGGGGCTTTACCGAGCAGGAAGACGCCCGTCTGGCGCAATCCCTTCTGGACGACAGCAAGAACCAGAATGAAAACCAGCTGGTGCGGGTGCTGATTGAGAAACAGCTGCAGCCCCTGTGCGACTATGTCGGCACAGAGGAGAGCCCCTCTATTTTAAAGCTGAATCACATCCAACACCTGCACCGCACCATCAAGGCGGAAGTCAAAACCGGCGTCAATGACCTGCAACTGCTGCAGGCGCTGCACCCGACGCCTGCCGTTGGTGGCTTGCCCAGGGAAAACGCCATGACCTTCATCCGCCAGCGGGAAGGTTTCAGCCGCGGCTGGTATGCCGGCGCCTGTGGTTACTTTAACTGCCTGGGCAGCGAATTTTCCGTGGCCATCCGCAGTGCACTGTTTAGCGACAACCAGATTACCCTGTTTGCCGGAGCCGGTATCGTCGCCGATTCCGACCCCAGTGCCGAATGGCAGGAACTGGAAAACAAACTGGCCACCATCATGGGAATTTTAAACGGCCTATGAACACCACCACCATCGCCGACCTGAACCTATTGTGGTCAAAACTGCTCCTGGAAGAGTTACACCGCCTGGGGGTTCAACACGTCTGCCTGGCTCCGGGATCACGCTCCACACCATTGACTCTGGCCGCCGCCGAACACCCAGGCCTGACCCGTCACACCCATTTCGATGAACGGGGTCTGGCCTTTATGGCCATGGGGCTGGCCAAATCCAGCGCCACCCCGGTGGCCGTCATCACCACCTCAGGCACCGCCCTGGCCAACCTGTATCCGGCCATTGTCGAAGCCAGCCTGACCAAGGTGCCGCTGATCCTGCTGACCGGCGATCGGCCACCAGAGTTGATCGACTGCGGTGCCAACCAGGCCATCATTCAGCCCGGGATCTTCGCCGACTACTGCACCCGGGTGGATCTGCCAACGCCGGATCTGGCCATCGGCCCTCAGGCCCTGCTGAGCCAGATTGATCACGCCGTCGGCACCAGCGACGGGCCGATTCACGTCAACTGCATGTTCCGCGAGCCCCTGTATCCGCAAGCCGAGCGCACCAATTTCAGTGATTACCTGACCCCGGTTCGCCACTGGCTCCAGAGCGATGCCCCCTGGAGCCCCCTGGCCAACCTGAGCCAGCAGGCACTGCCAACTCCGCAGCAATGCCGGGACTTTGCCAACGGCAAAGGGGTGATCGTCGCCGGCACCCTGGCGCCGGAGATGGATCCGCACCTGCTGCTGAGTCTGTCAGAGGCTCTGGGGTGGCCACTGCTGGCGGATTGCCAGTCACAGCTAAGGCAGGCTCCCGGCGTTATTCACCACATCGATCAACTGCTGCACCGCCCGGACTGCCGCCAGCAACTGGCGGAGGCCGATCACCTGCTGGTGGTAGGTGCCAGAACCCTGTCCAAGCGACTGCTCAGTTTCATCGATTCCCAGCCGTGGCAACGGCACTGGCATTGGCTGTCGCACCCCCAGCGGTTGGATCCAAACCATAAGCCGAAACAGGTGTTTGTGGGCAGCCTCGAGTTACTGCTCAAGCAACCCTGGCCCCAGGCTCCACACCCCCTCTGGTGCCCGGAACTGCAGCAAACCAATGCACAGATTGACCAACTGATCGCCCGCCAGCATCAGGGGGGACCGCTGACGGAACTGTCGGCCATGCGCCACCTGAGTCTGGTAATGCCGGAACAGGGTCAGCTCTTCATCGGCAACAGCCTGCCGATACGGCTGTTTGATACCCTGGCCGCCCCGCGCGCCCAGAGCGCCCCGCTGTTCACTAACCGGGGCGCCTCTGGCATTGATGGCCTGTTGGCCACCGCCGTGGGCGTTGGCCGCGGTACCGGCAAACCAACGGTTCTGGCCATCGGCGACCTGTCCCTACTGCACGATCTGAACTCCCTGGCCATCGCTCGGGATTGCACTACCCCGATGGTGATCATCGCCATCAATAACGACGGTGGCAGCATCTTCAACCTGCTGCCGGTGCCCAGTGATGCCCTGCGTCAGGATTACTACCGTCTTGGCCACGGTCTGCAGTTTGCCGGGGCTGCCTCTCAGTTCGGTCTGCCCTACAGCAACCCGGACAATCTCGAGCACTTTGATAAAGCGCTGCGACTGGCGCTGCAACACCCCGGCGCCAGCCTGATTGAGCTGACGCTGCCCCCCGAGCAATCGGCTCAGCTTCTGATTGAGCTGGCCACTCAGGTTCAAGATGCAGCTGCACACTGAATGCCACGGCAACCCCAGTCATCCGGCACTGGTGTTGCTGCACGGCTTTCTTGGTAGCGGTGAAGACTGGCGCCCCCTGGTTGCCGGCCTGGCCGATCGCTATTACTGCATTACCCTGGATCTGCCCGGCCATGGCCACAGCCGTGAATGTGCCCTGACCACGGCGCCTGGGTTTCATCTGCTCTGCCAGGCCATCGAGGCCAGCCTGAACCGGCTCGGCGTCAACCATTACCACCTGCTGGGGTACTCTCTCGGGGGCCGGGTTGCCCTACACCTGGCCCAACACTGCCCACAGCGGCTGCACAGCCTGTTGATTGAATCCGCCCACCCGGGGCTGGAACACGCCGTCGAGCGACGGCAGCGACTCCAGGACGATGCCCGCTGGCACCTCAGCCTGACCCAGGCGCCCATTGGTGACTTTCTCTCGCGCTGGTACCAACAGCCGGTGTTCGCCAGCTTGAGCGATACCGCCAGGGCGGCCATGATTCAAGCCCGCATCCACAACCATGGCCCTAACCTAGGCGCCTGCTACCTGAGTACCAGCCTGGGCCATCAACAGGATCTGCGCCCGCTGCTGGCCTCCCTGTCGCTGCCGGTGCACTACCTCTGCGGCCTGCAGGATGCTAAATTCCTCGCCCTCGGGCAGCAGTTGCAACAGCAGGGGCTGATCACCGAGTTGCACCCCATGCCGGGCGGGCACAATGTCCACGCCGCCAACGGCGACGCATTTCTTGATACAATCAACACCATCCTGACCCGTTACCGTCACTAGGACCACCATGATCAGCGCGAGTTTGCATCGCTACGCCATTCCGTTCCACTCTGCCATCGATTTCAAAGGGCAGACCCTGAACCGCCGTGAAGGCCTGATCTTACAGCTGCAAGCCGATGGCCAAACCGGCCTGGGAGAGATTGCACCATTACCGCAGTTTTCCCGGGAAACCCTGGCCAAAGCTCAACAGCAGGCAGTGGCGGTATTACCGGAGTTGTGTCACACCGGCGCCCTGCCCGATGCCGCCACTCTGGCATCGGTCCGGTTCGGCATCAGCTGTGCCCTGTGGCAGTTGCACCAACCCCGCCCCAGACGAGTCAGCGCCCCCTATCCGTTGCTGACCGGCAGCGATGAACAGATGGTGGCCGCGGCCGCCGATGCCACCACCATCAAACTGAAGGTCGCCCGCCGCCCGGTCGAACAGGAGGTCCGGTTGATCTACCGGCTGCTGGCCACTAACCCTCATTGCCGTTTCCGCCTCGACGCCAACCAGCGTTGGAGCCGTGAACAGGCCGAGGACTTCATCGCCGCCATCCCGCTGGATCGGGTGGATTACATTGAAGAGCCCACCGCCAGCCTTGAAGACAATCTGCGCCTGGTCACTGAGTTCGGCCTGCCACTGGCCCTGGATGAAACCACCCAACAACCGGATTACCGGTACCAATTCATCGCCGGCGTCAAAGCACTGGTGCTCAAACCCACGCTGATTGGCGACATCGCCACCCTGCAGCGCCTGGTTGAGCAGGCGGAACTGGATGGCGTGCAGGTCACGCTGTCTTCCAGTTTTGAAACCAACGTCGGCCTGACCGCCATCGGTCAATTGGCCGCCGAGTTAACCCCGGATCAAGCCCCGGGCATCGATACTCTGGACGCGCTGCAGCAGGACCTGCTACTGCCCCAGCGACCCGACACCCCCTGCCTGTCTCTGCAGCAGTTGACGCCGGTATGGCCTTAGTCCCCTGCCTGGCGGCAGAGGGTGCCGCCCGCTTCCCTGACCGGGTCGCCATTGACCATGCCGGAACGGCCATCAGCTACCGGGAGCTGCATCAGCGGGTCACCGACCTGACGACCAGCCTCAAATCACAAGGGGTTGGGCACGGCACCCACCTGGCCGCTATCGACAACACCAGTTTGACCCTGATCCTGCTGCAGTTGTCCTGCATTCGGCTGGGCGCCGTGTTTGCTCCCATATCGCCCCGGTTTCCTGAGCAGCAACGGCAGCAACTGCTGCTGCAGATCGATGCCAGCGTCATCTGGACCGCCCAGGGAAAATACCCTGGCGGCCTACCCGCACTGACACTGCCAAATACAGCCCCGGCTGCGACCATCGACTCAACTCCACTGAGCGACGATCAGGCTGCAGTCAGCCTGATCCTTACCTCGGGTTCCTCCGGGTTTCCCAAGGCGGCCATGCACTCGCTGGCCAACCATCTGGCGTCGGCAAGCGGATCAGCCCGCTGCATCCCCCTGCAGGCAGGCGACCGATGGCTGGCGTCGCTGCCGATGTTTCATATTGGTGGACTGGCCATCCTGTTTCGTTGCCTGGGCGCCGGGGCCACCCTGGTACTGCCCCGGCAACGAGACCTGCTGGACACCCTCAGGGAGCAGCCGGTGACCCACCTGTCACTGGTGGCCACTCAATTGGCGAGGATACTCGGTGCCGATGACAGCAGCAGCCTGATGGACGGGCTTAAAGTGCTGCTTCTTGGAGGGGGGCCAATGCCAGCCTCCCTGCTGAGTCAACTCGACACCCATCCGGTTCAGGCGTTCACCAGCTACGGGCTGACCGAAATGGCGTCTCAGGTCACCACCGGGCCCGCCAATGCTTGTGGACTCTCGGGTCAGTTGTTGCCACAGCGGCAGTTACGAATTCGCCAGGGAATCGTCGAAGTTCGCGGTGCCACCCGCTTTATGGGGTACTACCAGCAGGGACAGCTGCAGACCCCGTTTGACGACGACGGCTGGTTTCACACCAAGGATCGCGGCCGCTGGACTCAGGGGCAACTGGAGATACTGGGCCGAGCCGACAACATGTTCATCAGTGGTGGCGAAAATGTGCAGCCGGAAGAGATTGAAGCGGCACTGAAGCAGCACCCGCAGATCCAGGATGCATTGGTTTTTCCCGAAGCCAACCCGGAGTTTGGCTACCTGCCGGTGGCGGTATTACACTGCCGGGAGACCCTGCCAGCGCCCTCGGACCTGGATCAGTTCCTGGCCCCCAGGCTGGCCCGTTTCAAACGACCACGGCGTTACCTCAACTGGCCATCCGGCCTCAGCCAATACGGCCTCAAAGTCAGCCGGCTATCGGTTGCCAGAGCCTGCGGCCTGCTAGGACCAGACCAAGATTCATAGAAAACTCCTGGCCTGGCGGAATGTTGTTAATCCCGCAATACACAGAGTAAAGCCACATAAAAACCGACAAGTACCACAGCTTGTTTTGCCCGTTTTGGAAATCCAGTCTAAAAATCTCCCGCCCCATACTGCTGCCTAGGACACCGGTGGCCAGATCGCACATTGCCTTTAGCAAACGGACGTTCGAATCTAGTTACGCATAACAACAATGTAACAATAAGGAGCGTTACGATGGGGCAGAAACACCTTTGGCTGAAACCGGCCATGCTGGCCACAGCATTGATGATGGGACTGGGAGGCTGCGGCAGTGACGATGACCCGGTCACGGTTGAGCAACCGGATCCGCCTGCCGGCCCTGAATTTCCCGAAGGCGCGGTATTTGTGGAAGCCGGTGATAACCTGACCCAGCGCATTCAAAATGCCTTTATTAACGCCAGCAGCGACAGCACCATCGTGCTGCCGGAGGGGGAGTTCAGCATCACCTCAACCCTGCAGTTTGACGGTGATGTGGACGGCGATGGCAATTTTGCCAAGAACGTGACCATCATGGGCTACGGCCGCGACAAAACCATCCTCGACTTCGGCGAGGCCAACTCCGGGGACGGTGTATTCGTGCAGAATGCCCTGGACATCACCATCAGTGACCTGTCGGTCAATGAAGCCAAAAATAACGGCATCAAACTGAAAAACACCAACGGCATTATCCTTCGGGATCTGGCCACCATCTGGCATGGCGACGTCGGCCCGGACAACGGCGCCTACGGTCTCTACCCGGTCGAGTGCCGCAATATCCTGATTGAAGACACCTACGTTCGCGGCAGCGCCGACGCCGGCATCTATGTCGGCCAGTCTGAGTACATCGTGGTGCGCAACAACATCGCCGAACTGAACGTCGCCGGCATCGAGATCGAAAACTCCAAATACGCCGACGTCTACAACAACGAAGCCTTCGACAATACCGGCGGCATCCTGGTGTTTGATCTGCCCATCGGCAATCAGCATTACGGCTCCAGCGTGCGGGTGTTCAACAACAAGGTCTACCGCAACAACACCGAGAACTTCGCCAACGCCAGTGCCAATCCCGCCGGAGTACACATTGTGCCACCGGGCACCGGAATCATCGTGCTGTCCACCGACGATGTGGAGATCTTCAATAACAACATCAGTGACCATGACACCATGGCCATCACCCTGTCGAGCTTCTTCATCGCCGAACCGGATCTCAACAGCTTTGTACAAAACTACGGCCAGCCCGGCCAACCCATTGCCGACGGCTGGCGCGCCGTACCGCGCAATGCCTATGTGCATGACAACACCATCAGCAACGCCGGTGCCAACCCCAATGGCTATCTGATCACCGATATTATTGCCGCCTACATGGGCTATCACGGCAGCTTCCCGGGCATCCTGTACGACGGCCTGGGTGAAGCCATGGCCAACAGCGGCGCCGCCGGGCCACAGGGCTACAATCTGGGCGAACTTCCCTTTGCCAGCGACGGCAGTGACAACATCTGTGCCGCCAACAACAGCGGAGCCAGCTACGGTCAACTGTACGATGGCCAAAACCCCAATGCCCCGGCGGTGCTGTTCGAGGCTGAGCAGGCCAACCTGATGAACTGCGAACAGACCAGTCTGCCGGTCCATACGGTCACCTTTAATGGTGAGATCTTCGGCTGTGGCATCGATGACAATGTCGCTGGTTGCGACGGGGGCAACATCATTGCCGACGACGATGACAACGGTAACGGTGATGGCGGCCTGGTGGGTGACGGCGATCTGAGTTTATGTGTTGCCGACTCCGACAAGGTGAACTGGGACGCCCTGCTGGGTGCCAACTGTGGTCAGCTGTCTGAGTACAACCTGTTTGCCGACGCCAGCAACCCGGCGGGCACCGCCAACGGCACCGGCTTACCCTATGACCTCAACAGTCCACTGTTCACCGATTATGCCTCCAAGTACCGCTACGTTTTTGTTCCCGAGGGAGAAAAAGCCAGTTTTGAGGCTCAGGAGTCGTTCGAGTTTCCGGTCGGTTCAGTACTGGTGAAGAGCTTTGCCCTGCCGGCAGACACCAGCATGCGAGGCGTGGCCAATGAAACCCTGATTGAGACCCGGCTACTGATCCACCGCGCCACCGGCTGGACCGCCCTGCCTTTCGTCTGGAACGCCGATAAAACCGATGCCGTACTGGCCAAACCCGGCAACAACTCTGCCCAAACCCTGATTCACAACGGCGAAACCCTCAACTTCAACTATAAGGTGCCCAACATTGCCGAGTGTAAGCAATGCCACCAGTTAGAGAACGACCAGGGTCAATTCAAGTTTGCCCCTATCGGCCCCAAAGCGCGCTTCCTCAACCAGGACTACGCCTACACCGATGGTAGCGCCAACCAGCTGAGCAAGTGGGTCAGCCACGGCATTCTGTCTGGCGTCCCTGATGACCTGAGCAGCATCACCACGGTGCCCGCCTTCGACGACAGCATGAGTGATCAGTTGTCCGCCCTGAATGACGATCAGGTGATGGCATTGGCAAAGGGCTATCTGGACATCAACTGTGCCCACTGCCACCGCCCAGAGGGTAACGCCTCCAACACCGGCCTCAAGCTGGAGTACTGGCGCGCCTACGACGAGGACAATGGCTACTCCCACGGTACCTGTAAGCAACCCATCGCCTATGGCGGCGGCAACCTGGGTTACGACGTGGTACCGGGTAAGCCAGAAGAGTCGATCCTCCACTATCGCATGGACAGCGATGAGCCTGGCGACCGCATGCCTGAGATCGGCCGGGCCCTAATCCACCAGGAAGGGGTGGCCCTGATCCACGAGTGGATCGCCCGCCTTCCGGAACGAGACTGCAGCAACTAGTCCCCCTGCGGAGCCGGTACTCACCGGCTCCGCCTCATTCATAGTCAGGATCGACGTCATGAAATCCCTATTCTGTATTGCGTTAGCCGGTCTGCTACTGGGGTGTGGCGGCGGTGACGGTACCCCCACGGCAGATCAACCGCAACAGCCCGACCCACCGGTCAACGCCTCCCCCTGCGATCAGGGCAGTGCCGGTAGCATCAACTGGACAGCGCTGATGAGCAGCGACTGCCCGGCTCTTGAGGATTACGGCCTGTTCATCGACTCCGCCGATCCCACCGGGGCGCCGACACACCCCGGACAGGCCTATCAACTGACCACCCAGCTGTTCTCCGATTACGCCTCCAAATACCGGTTCCTGTTTCTTCCCCAGGGACAGACGATCCAATACCAGCCTCGAAGCGCGTTCGATCTGCCCGTGGGCAGTGTGCTGGTGAAGACCTTCGCGCTGCCGTTCGACAGCAGCCTCACCGGCCCAGAAAACCAGGTTCTGGTGGAAACCCGACTGCTGATCCATCGCGACGCCGGCTGGACCACCCTGCCGTATCAGTGGCAACAAGGCCGGGCCAGGCTAATCAGCAGTGGGGCTGCCGTGAATCACACCATGACTCACAACGAACAGACTCTGACTTTCAGCTATCAGATCCCCAGTCGGGTGGAGTGCAAGTTATGTCACCAACTGATTGATGACGACGGCGGCAGCCGCATCAGCCCCATCGGGCTGAAGGCGCATCTGCTCAACGTCGCCGACGGTGAAGGCTCACAGTTACTGCGCTGGCACCAGCAAGGATTGCTTGCCGACCTGCCACAAACCGACAGCATTGCCCGGGCACCGGCACTGCTGGACGAAGGCGCCGACCTGACTCAGCGAGTGAAGGGCTACCTGGACATCAACTGTGCCCATTGTCATCAGAAACAGGGCCACGCCAGCATCTCCGGCCTCAGGTTGGGTTTTTATGAGGATCACACCCAGAGCAGTTACGGCATCTGTAAACAGCCTCCAGGCTGGGACGGCGGCCCAAGAGGCCTGGATTACGATCTACTGCCAGGTAACGGCCTGGACTCCATCCTGCCCTACCGAATGGAGCTGACCGAACCGAAAGACAGAATGCCCATGGTGGGACGGAGTGTGGTTCATACCGAAGCGGTAGCCCTGATTCGACAATGGGTAGACAGCCTGCCTGCATCGCTGGGCAGTTGCCAATAGGGTCAGGACAGGCGATGCACCGGCAACCCGGTCATAAACTCACCGGGCGCCTTGCCGGTCCAGCGCTTAAAGGCATGGCGGAAATTGCAGGTTTCGTTGAACCCCAGTTGTTCGGCAATGGTATCGATGCAGCGCTCCCCCGCCTGAAACCGGTCGATGGCCAATTGGCAGCGCACCTGGTTAAGTATCTTCTGGTAAGAGGTACCAATGGCAGACAGTCGCCGCCTCAGCGTCCGGCTCGACAGTCTCAACGCCTCGGCCACCTGTTCCAGAGTCGGAAAACCGTAACGGCACGGCAGCAGCAACGCCAGTATGTCATTGATCAAAGAGTCGGTTTCATCTTCAACCACCTCATCACTGGCCAGCCCCCTGACAGAGGGGTGCCAGGTAATGGGGTAGGTCAGGATAGCGGGATCCAGACGCCAGCCGAAAAAATCGGCGTCAAACTCGATGGGACACCCTAGGGCCTGTTCCAGGGCCAGATGCTCAATACGGTCGGGGCCGGAGCAACACATGGACACCCCAAGCAGGGGAATGGGGCGATTGGTGAGCATTCGGGCCACGCTCAACATAGAGCTGAGTCCTTGCTGGAACAGAAAGGTCATGGTATCGGCATCGATGTTACTGACATTGACCGACCTCACCTCCATCACCCGAGCCGACAGTGTCTCGATATTATCGGTAAAACTGCCCACCAGGTTGGGATTACTGCGCACCAGTTCATACACCTCCCCCAGTGTCTGGCAACGCGATAAAGGCCGCTGAAGCCCCTGCAGGTGCTCCGGCCTAAAAGTAGCACCGAAATGAAAACCAGCCAGCGAGCCCGGTAACCACTCTCCGGCCAACTCCATCGCTTTTAGCACCTGCCAAGCGAGCACAAATTGGCGCACCGACAGCTCCGACGCAGTAGTGCCAATGGCAGCCAACAACCGTTCCGCCCGAGCAGCACCAAGCTGCCGCTCAATATACTGATGCAGCAACCGCAGGTCGAAAGCGGGGTAAAGCTGATCACCATAAAGGGTTGGGTGAGAGCAGATAAAGCGCTCGATCGCTTTGCCCTCCCCAGCATCAGTAACGTGATCTGTTGCACAAAAACTCACCATAAGGAGTACATTTTTAACTGAGATTTATTGGCGAGTAAAGCAGTATTTATATTGTATTCAGCAGTGATTCCAGCGGCATTGAATCTGAATCAACCACCAGGCCTCTCACAGGCGAGAATCCGGCGCCTTCAAAGAGTTCCCCCAAAAGACACTGGACCCTCGCGTTCGCAAGGGCGACGGGTTTTCCATCCGTCGTGCCCGCGCACGCGGGTAGCCAGTGGCTTTGCCCTTGATCATTCTTGCGCAGGCGAGAATCCAGCGGCTTCAAAGAGTTCCCCCAAAAGACACTGGGCCCTCGCGTTCGCAAGGGCGACGGGCTTTCCATCCGTCGTGCCCGCGCACGCGGGTACCATTCGCAAGGGCGACGGTGCGAGTTGGCAGGGCTGGCAGCATCTGGGCTGCATTCACTTTTTCAAATCGCAGACACGAAAAAAGCCCGTAGCGTTAGCTACGGGCTTTCTTGGATTTGGCGCCTGACGATGACCTACTCTCACATGGGAACCCCCACACTACCATCGGCGCGACTGTGTTTCACTTCTGAGTTCGGCATGGGATCAGGTGGGGCCACAGCGCTATTGTCGTCAGACAAAAACTGTATCAATTCGCACAAGCTGTATTTCTCGTTTGCATTCTTGCAAGCGCTTAACTATCTGGGATATCA
>NZ_FNEM01000024.1 GCF_900100175.1 Ferrimonas sediminum | reverse complement strand
ACTTAGCCCAGCGGTTTGAGCCCGAGGGGCAAGTTCGCCTCGGCTAATAACCTGAATTATCACTCTGATGAGACAAACCGGCGGCAGCGGTGAGAGCAATCCTCGACGGCGTTAGGCGTTTAAACGCGCGCTCCTAGAATGAGGCAAAGCTCCAACGGCGCAAACAAGTAATGCGGATAACCAAACCCGCGAATATCAGCAAGGTCAACCGCCGAACATTGACTTGCCAAAGGTTGCTCATCAGGGTGTCCACGCCGGCCTTTTGGGGCCCGGCATGGACTGATCTGTGCCTATTGACAGGGGGAATCATATCAACGCCCCGCTCAGTGGCGGCAACAAGCCGGTTAAAATCTGCGAGGGACGAGCAACACCGGCGACTGTTGACGTCCAGACTGAAGCGGCTTGTTATATGCTAACTATGTCCAAATCTGCATCATCCGGTCTAAATAGCTCCAACCAAAGAGTAGAGCCATCATCATCCGAGCACTCAAGATCAAAGGCATCATCATAGACATCTACCACCGTCGCAACATCTCCTGCTCGAGGCGCACGCGTTCCAACGCTCAAGTCACTGTGCTCAAATTGCTTCTTGAGCCTCTTTATTCTAACAACTGAGTATTGCTTCATTGCGATTCCAATAGGCATATAACGCCGCAAACAACAGCGCATAGGGTGGCAGTGTTTTTGCGGGCTTTTTGTTTTAGCAAAAACGATGACAGCCGTTATGCGTCTGATTGCTTTGCCTTGTTAGTTGCATTTAAGTTAAATCAATTTCTTTATCATCAGTTAACTTATCAATACCTGCACCGATTGTTTCACCAATTTGCTTTCCTTTCATTGCACCAGTCGGGCCACCTGTTACATAGCCAATCCCAGCACCAACAACGGCTCCCGCTTTAGTTGCCGCTTTTTTTACGACAATACCTCCTGGCAAATTTACAGTGACCTTATTTGTAAATGGCAGTTTAATCATAATATAAATCCTTCTGTTGATCTCATTTTAAATATAAAGAGTTAGAAGCAAATGAGAAGCAACTAACAGCTTATTATGCGGCGATTCGCCGCCTTTCATCCAACAAAACCTTGCCGCCTATCCGCCACAGCCAGGCTTCCCCCACTTGTAATTAAAACCCTATAAATCAACATGATAGCACTAAAACATCGGTTTCTTGTCTCGCTCATTTGGCACGCAAGGCGGATCCAGCTTGCAAAAAAGCGGCGCTGACCTATAACTGTATATTTATACAGTTATCAGGAAAAGTTCTATGGCTTCACCTTTCATCGCTTATCTGTCCGAACGGATGCGTATGATGCGTTATCGGGAAAACACCATCCGAACCTACACGTTATGGATAAAACGCTATGTGAATTTTTGTGGTCAGCAGCACCCTGTCGACGTGAATGAACAACAACCGGAGCGGTTTCTGTCGTTCCTGGCCTCTGAACGCAATTTGTCTCCAGCAACTCAGGCCATCGCTCTGAATGCGTTGGTATTTCTCTATCGGGACATTCTCGATAAGCCTCTGTCACTCACCCTCGAGTTTCAGCGGAGCCGGCGGCAGCCGAAACTACCAGTCGTGCTCACGCGTACCGAAATGGCTGCACTGCTTGCCCAGGCCTCTCCTCGGTATCTGTTACCCATGCAGTTGATGTACGGCAGTGGCCTTCGAAAGAGTGAGGCGTACCGCCTCAGGGTCAAAGACATCGATTTTGACTATTCGGGAATTCAGGTGTGGGACAGCAAAGGGGGCAAGCACCGCCGGGTAACCCTGGCTCACGAGCTCCACAACTCACTCAAAGTACAGATTGGAGTGGTGCGACAGTATTTAAAGCAAGATCTCAAACGCCCCGAATACAGAGGTGTCAACATGGCGTATGCGCTGGCGAGAAAATTCCCCAACGGCCGGTTTGAGCCGGGATGGCAATTTCTGTTTCCTTCAACGTCGCTCAGCATCGACCCTGATGGGGGCGCCCTTCGCCGGCATCACATTCATCCATCCAACCTGAGAAAAGCGGTAAAGCACGCCGCCCGCCTGGCCGGTATCGAAAAAGAGGTAACCTGCCATACGTTGCGCCACTCGTTTGCCACCCACCTGTTGCAACAGGGAACCGACATTCGCACCATCCAGGCGCAATTGGGACACAGCAACATAAAAACCACTCAAATTTATACCCATGTGCTGCAGATGGGCGCCGATGGCGTCACCAGCCCTTTAAGCCGGCTGACCAGTCAGAAGTAAGCAGTCACAAACCGATATACTATTGAATTACAAGCAAATTACATTATTGCGGTTGGAAAGGTTAGCACAGCTCCGCCATGTCGCCCCCCAAGCAGGAGCCACAGAAATGCTGACACGGCCGAATTGATAAAGCGGAATCACTGTAGCGTAAAAACGAGGTGACCGACAAACAGTTATGTTTATCAGTGAGATAACAACCCAGACAGAGTTGATCTGCGACAGGGAAATGAGACTAAAGCTGTATCTCCACCGAGGTTCGATACCGCTTGGGAAGGGATTTCACCACCAACACAAATGAATTATCGATCATCCGCTCAATCTCGCCCTGAGGAACGGAACCATCCAGTATCACGGTATTCCAGTGCTTTTTGTTCATATGGTAGCCGGGAATCACGGCCTTAAAAATATCCCTCAGTGCCAACGCTTCGTCCGGATCGCATTTCAGGTTCATCCAGAAATGGCTTTTGTCCTGCCCCAGCGACAAGGTGGCAAACATCTTCCCTTTCACCTTGAACACCTCCACCTCCGGGCCAAAAGGGGTATCCAGCAGACAGTTGGGTTTGTTCAGCAGATAATCACGAACAGTTTGGTGATTCATTAGGCTCCCTCATTATTCGTCGGTCAGTTTATTGCGCTCAGTCATAATGGCAGCGACCACCTCATCGGGGCAATCGGTTCCCAGTCGAATGATCTTGCCACAACGCAGCATCAGCTCAACCGAATAGTGGCCCGATACCTGGTAGGCCCAGCCACTGCGCCCCAGATGCACAGGCCAACGGCCGTCCTGATCGCGGCTGACCACCGACACAGCATCAATCTGGTTGATTCGAATCTGACGTCGCCACACCCGCGGTCCGAAGTACCAGCGCACAAACCCCTGATGAACTTCGATGGTGAGTGAGGAAAACAGCGCCCCCACCACCAACACCAGCGACGACAGCAACAGTACCGGCAGGCTGTCACACCCCTGCCACCAAAACGTGACGATCAACAGGCTGAGTCCAACGATCATCCACACGCTGAACTGCGTCCTGCGATACAGTCTGCCCATCACCCTCTCCCTAGCTACATGGCCTATCCCTATGCTAAAGAAGCCGGTTCGATGGAATGTTGATCCTACGCAGAGTTGCATTCGTTAAGTCGCAATCAATCACTCGGCCAGGGCCGTTGCAATCGCCTCCACCAACCGCTTTAGCTGTGATTCTTCAATGACATAGGGCGGCATAATGTAAACCAGACGCCCAAAGGGTCGAATCCAGACGCCCTGGTCGACAAAACGCCGTTGGATCTCGGCCACGTTAACCGGCTGATGGGTCTCCACCACGCCAATGGCCCCCAACCAACGAACCGACTTCACCGCAGCCAGCTGTGCCAACGGCGGTAGCCACTGTGCCAGCCTGGCTTCGATGTTCGCCACCTGGGCCTGCCAGTCGCCCCGGCTCACCAGCTCCAGGCTGGCATTGGCAACGGCGCAGGCCAACGGGTTCCCCATAAAGGTAGGCCCATGCATAAAGCACCCGGCTTCGCCGCTGCACACGGTGTCCGCCACGGTTTGGGTGGCCAGGGTAGCCGACAGCGTCATGTAGCCACCGGTCAGGGCCTTGCCCAGACAGAGAATGTCCGGGCTGATGCCGGCGTGCTCACACGCAAACAGTTTGCCGGTCCGGCCAAATCCGGTCGCGATCTCATCACAGATCAACAGCACTCCGGTGTCATCACACAGCTGCCGAACCCGGCGCAGGAATTCGCGGTGGTAGAAGCGCATGCCTCCTGCCCCCTGAACTATGGGCTCCAGAATCACCGCCGCCAGTTGATTCTGGTGGCGATCGAACTGACGCAGAAAGTCCTCAAAGTCGGCCTCGTTCCAGGGCTCGAAGAAACCGCCCTCGGGCGAGTCGGCAAACACGTGCTCAGGCAAAAAGCCTTTATAGAGGCTGTGCATGGAGTTATCCGGATCGGTCACCGACATGGCGGCAAAGGTATCACCATGGTAGCCATGACGCAGAGTCAGAAAACGAGGCCGGCTTTCACCTTTGGCCGCCCAGTATTGCAGCGCCATCTTCAACGCCACCTCTACCGCCACCGAACCGGAGTCGGCCAAAAAGACTTGCTGCAGCGGCTCAGGCGTCATTGCCACCAGTTTTTTGCACAGGGACACCGCCGGCTGGTGGGTGATGCCGCCAAACATCACGTGCGACATATTGGCCAGTTGTCCGGTCACGGCCTGGTTGAGGTGCGGGTGGTTGTAGCCGTGTATGGCAGCCCACCATGAGGACATGCCGTCGATCAGGGTTCGGCCATCCTCCAGTTGCAACTGCACCCCGGAGGCCGATACCACCGGGTAACAGGGCAACGGGTTCAGGGTCGAGGTGTAGGGGTGCCAGATGTGTTGCTGATCAAACTCGATGTCGATGGTCATTTTTTAACCGCTTGTAAAGGTAACAGTTCCCGCTTGGTTGACAGTTTATCGACTTGGTTTAGACTAGCCAAGAAGAAACCGATAACTACAACCTTTTTGGGGAACCGCCGTGGAACTGCGTCACAACTGGACCAGAGAAGAAGTCGATACGCTCTTTAATCAACCCTTTATGGATCTGCTGTTTCAGGCCCAACAAGTGCACCGCCAACATCACGATGCCAACAAGGTGCAGGTCAGCACCCTGCTGTCCATCAAGACCGGCGCCTGTCCCGAAGACTGCAAATACTGCCCGCAGAGTGCCCATTACCGCACCGACATCGACAAAGAGCGCCTGATGGAGGTTCAGCAGGTACTGGAATCTGCCGAGAAAGCCAAGGCCGCCGGCTCACAGCGCTTCTGTATGGGCGCAGCCTGGAAAAACCCCAAAGCCCGTGACATGCCCTACCTGGTAGAGATGATCCGCGGCGTAAAATCCATGGGCATGGAAACCTGTATGACCCTGGGAATGCTGGACGCCGAGCAAGCAGGCGAGTTAGCCGATGCCGGCCTGGACTACTACAACCACAATCTGGACACCTCGCCGGAGTTTTACGGCAACATCATTACCACCCGCACCTACCAGGATCGCCTCGATACCCTCGGCCACGTGCGGGACGCCGGCATGAAGGTCTGTTCCGGCGGCATCATCGGCATGGGTGAAAGCGCCAGTGACCGCGCCGGTCTGCTGGTGGAGTTGGCCAACCTGCCGACCCACCCGGAAAGCGTTCCCATCAACATGCTGGTGAAGGTGAAAGGCACACCGATGGAAAATCTCGACGACGTCGAACCCTTCGACTTTATTCGTCTGGTGGCCATTGCCCGCATTATGATGCCCAAATCCGCCGTCCGTCTGTCGGCGGGGCGGGAGAACATGAACGAGCAGATGCAGACTCTGTGCTTCATGGCCGGCGCCAACTCGGTGTTTTACGGCTGTAAACTGCTGACCACTCCCAATCCAGCCGAGGATAAAGATCTGCAACTGTTCAATAAGCTGGGGATCAACAGCGAAGACCGGGTGCAAAAACCCGATGCCGTCGAGGCCGAAACACTGATGGCCCAGGTCAAACACAACATGGCTGCTCGCCCCGGTGCCGACGATCTGTTCTACGATGCCAGCCGCTAATCCACTGGCAACGCGCATCCGCGCCGCCCTGGCGGCGCGGGATGCGCAAGGGTTGTACCGACACCGGCAGGCCATTCAACGCCTGGATGGCGGCCAGATTCTGGTTGATGGCACTCCCTATCACCATTTTTGCGGTAACGATTACCTGGGTCTGGCGGAATCGTCGCGACTCACCGAGGCCTGGAAGCGCGGCTTGCGCCGTTTTGGTGCCGGCAGTGGCGCCTCACCGTTGGTCACTGGCCACCACCAGGCCCATCAGCAGTTGGAACAGACGCTGTGCCAATGGCTGGGGTTTGAGCGGGCACTGCTGTTCAGCAGTGGCTTTGCTGCCAACCAGGCGGTCATTCACGCCCTGATGCAAAAATCCGACCTGCTGCTTCAGGATCGCCTCAACCACGCCTCCTTACAGGAAGCTGGCCACCTGTGTCCCGCTACCCAGGCCCGGTTTGGGCACAACGACTGCGACGATCTGGAGCGCCGCCTGGTTCGCGCCGATCCCGAACAGGCAAAACTGGTGATCACCGAAGGGGTGTTCAGCATGGACGGCGATCGCGCCCCGTTGGCCGACATCGCCACGCTGTGCAAGCAGCATCAGGCCTGGCTGATGGTCGACGATGCCCACGGTTGCGGCGTGCTGGGGCAGCAGGGCCGCGGCAGCTGCGATGCCGCCGGCATTCAGCCGGATCTGCTGCTGGTGACCTTTGGTAAAGCCTTTGGCTGCGCCGGGGCGGCCTTGCTGTGTCGCCATGAGGTGGCCGAGTATCTGACCCAGTTTGCCCGCCACCTCATCTACTCCACGGCCCTGCCACCGGCCCAGGCCTGCGCCATCGGCGAGGCCATCGACGTGCTCAAGCAGGAGCCCTGGCGCCAGCAACGACTGGCGCAGTGGCAGCAGCTTTTGCAGGCCACTCTGGATCCCGACATTCCCCTTTGCCACACCGACACCCCCATCCAGCCGCTAATGGTGAGCGACAGCCAGCGGGCGCTGGCGTTGTCCGAGGCTCTGCGGCGCAAAGGCTTTTGGGTCAGTGCCATTCGGCCACCAACGGTGCCCGCCGGCAAAGCCAGGCTGAGAATCACCCTGAGTGCCGCCCACAGCGAACAACAGGTACGGCAACTGGCCGCAGCGATCAACGAGGCCTGGCATGAACAGTAAAGCGCAACTTCAACCGGTCAAACACGATAAAGGCGCCGTCGGCGCCGCCTTCAGTCGCGCCGCCCAAGGCTACGACAGCCACGCCGCGTTCCAGCGCCAGGTGGGCGAGCGCCTGCTCACCCTCGCCGGGCCCCAGGCCATCGGCCGCTGCCTGGATCTCGGCTGTGGCAGCGGCTATTTTTCCGAGCAGCTGCACGCTCAGGGGCATCAGATTGTTGCCCTGGATTTGGCGATGGCCATGGCCACGGCCACGCAGCAGCGCTGTGATGCCGCTAAAGTGGTGGTGGCCGACGCCGATGCCCTGCCAATGCAGGACAACACCGTCGATCTGGCATTCAGCAACCTGGCCCTGCAGTGGAGCGATAACCTGCAGCTGGCGCTGTCCCAACTGAAACGGGTGGTGAAACCCGGCGGGCGACTGCTGTTTTCAACCCTGGCCACCGGCTCCCTGACCGAGCTGGATCAGGCCTGGCAACAGGCTCATGGCCGCCACCACATCAACCGGTTCCTGAGTCCCGATGCCATTCGCATGCAGGTGGCCCAGGCGGGCTTTTCCCCGTCACAGTTGATGTTCGAAACCATCACCCTGCACTACCCCAGCGCCCTGGCGGTAATGAAGGCACTGAAGGGCGTCGGCGCCAACCACCTCAATCATGGCCGGGCACCGGGACTGACCGGCAAAGGCACCCTGCAGCGCCTGCAGCGGGCCTACGCCACCCAGGCCAACAGCCATGGATTATTACCCCTGACCTACCAGGTCTGCTTTGGAACTCTGACCAATGACGCTTAAGCTGTTTGTCACCGGTACCGACACCGACATCGGTAAAACCCTGGCCGCCAGAGCCCTGCTGGAAGCCGGCCGCAAACAGGGCCTGGCTACCGCCGGTTATAAGCCCCTGGCGGCCGGTTGTGAACCCGGAAAGCAGGGCCTTGAGAATGGCGATGCCCTGACCCTGCAGGCCGCCAGCTCACTGACGCTGGCCTACGACCAGATCAACCCCTACGCCTTACCCGAGCCGCTGTCCCCTCACCTGGCCGCCCGCCATCAGGGCATCACCATTGACACCGCCCGGCTGACTCGCGGACTCGCCGAGTTGGACCAGATTGCCGATTTGGTGGTGGTGGAAGGCGCCGGCGGCTGGATGGTACCGGTGAATGACAACGACACCCTCAATCACTGGGTGGCCGATCAGCAACTGCCGGTGGTACTGGTGGTGGGGATCAAGCTGGGCTGCCTGAACCATGCGCTGTTGTCGCAGAGGGTGATCGAAGCCGACGGTCTGAAACTGGTGGGCTGGATAGCCAACCACGTCGATCCCGGCAGCGCCTGCCAGCAGGAGAACGTCGACTACCTGCGCCGCCACCTCAAGGCGCCGCTGTTAGGAAGGATCCCCCACCTGGCCGACCCGAATCAGCCACTCGATGGGCTCATCGACCTGTCGTCCCTGCTAGGCTAAATGCAAAACGCTCCCGCCAAACCGGGAGCGTTTTTTCTTTGGAATCCCTAACCCCGCTCGGCGCGTTTCAACGCCCAACTCAACCACACCACGATGCCGGTAAAGAACAGGGGATCGCTCCAGCCAAAGCCGGTAAACAGCCCGGTCAAACAGGCATACAGGGTCACCGCCGCGCCAATAAGGTTGGTCCATATCAGGCTTCTCAGCAGGGTAAGAACTGCGGCACTGCCTGGCTCAAACCGGGAAAACTGCCAACCTATAATGGCGATGCCGGCCAGAAAAATGCTGTTGTGCTGGGACAAAAATACGCTGTATTTGTCATCGATCATCAACCCATATTGCGGCCACAGCCAAGCGGGGATCAGCGCCAGCAATACCGCAAACACGGCGTAGATCAGGCTGTGCAGTTGTAACACTCGGTTGGCAGACATCGTTTCTCTCCTGATTTAGGCCGGCTTGACCGGGCCATGGTTAATGGCGGTCAACGCCTCGTTGATGTGAAACACCTTGCCGGTGATTCCCTGTACGCCCATCTGTTGCAGACGGGCAGTATGCATCGCCAGATACGCTTCGGCGTTGGCCTGGTGATCAAACAGGTACACCCCTCCGGCTTCCTGAGTCTGCTCATTGACGGTCCAGACCTTCCACACCATGCCCGGCTCATCATTAATGGACGCCGCCAGGGCGCTCAGTTGCTCGGTCATCCGCTGGTCAAAAGGGCCAGCATAGGGAAAGTCCACTTGCAAGATTACAGCCATGATGTCACTCCTCAATCCTCATTATCGGGTTCGGTGGCCATCGCCGGGCTCTCCGCAGGGAAAGCCGGGCCCAGGCAACCGATGTCGGACACCATGTTGAACTCAAAATTATGTACAATAAAGTTCAATAATCCGCACCCAAGTGTCTAGAAATTCCACCATGAGTTTAAAAACCACTTTAGATCAATGGCACACCCTACAAGCGGTGGATCAGGCCGGCAGCATCCAGGGCGCCGCCGCCGTGCTCAACAAAAGCCATACCACCCTGATTTACGGGATCAAAAAGCTGGAAAGCCAGTTGGAAGTACAGCTGGTTCAGGTGGTGGGGCGACGGGCGGTGCTGACTGAGCAGGGGCAGGCGCTGCTGCGCCGGGCGGCGCCAATGCTGGAGCAGGCCAGGGATCTGGAATGGATGGCCCGGCAACTGGCCGAGGGCGCCGAGGCGCAAATCACCCTGGCCATGGACCACCTGTGCGATCGCCGCTGGTTATACCCACCGCTGTCCCGGTTTATGGCACGCCACCCCGGTACCTCGGTCCGGGTTCGGGAAACCTCGTTGACCGGCACCCGCAACGCGGTGGCGCAGCAGCGCTGCGATCTGGCCATCATCAATGTGCCTATGGGCAACCATCTGGCGGAGGCCTTTGGTAACGTCACCATGGTGCCTGTGGTGGGCAGTCACCATGAGCTGGCCAACCGCTCTGAACTCAACAATGACGATCTGACCAGTCAGACCCAGATCGTCATTCGAGACCTGGGCGCCGACGAACAGGCCCAGGATGTCGGCTGGCTGAAAGCGCAGCAGCGCCTGACCGTCGACAACTTCGACCATGCCTGGGAGGCGCTGATCGCCGGCGCCGGCTTCTGTCGTCTGCCCGAACACCTGCTGGCACAGCGGCCCCCTAACAGCTTTGTGCGACTCAATCTTGAAGGCGGCCGCCGCTACCAGGTGCCGGTGCACCTGGTCCGGCCCAAACAGGCCCGCACCGGCCTGGCGGCCAACGCGCTGTATCAGGAGCTGATGCAGGATGCCGGGCCACGGCTTACGGCGGGGAACAACTGAACAACCTTACTCACCGTCTGCCTATTCAAGTCATTTGTACACCACTGGGGTTTTAGCACGACACCGAATCCTGCCCGGTGACAATCCACTGTCACAGCAGTGTCAGCCACACAAACGACGACTGCTGCTGTTCAGCTGCAGTTCCGGCAACAGGGCCGAGGCCCACAGGTTAGACAGAAAACGGGGTCGGAAAAACCCCAGGTGGCCGACCCGGCGCCCGTCGCAATCCTCGCGACTGAGGTGGTACATGGTCACCTGAGTGCCGGTAAAAAAACCGTGCAACGAGTCGATGTTCGTGCGGGACAACAGTTCGTCATCCTCGAAACTGATGGCGGTGATCGGACAGGCCAGAGCAGCGTATCCGGCCTTAATTGGCTCGCCCTCCACTCCTACCGCATACCGTGGATGCAGGCACCAGCGGCGCCACTGGCGCATCACCGCCCCGGGGAGATCCCCCACCATCTTTAGCCGGGCACCGGGGAAATACCCCAGAACCGCAGTGGACAACGGTGCCAGCACGTACCACAGCAACCAGACTCGACGCTTCAACGAAGGGGCGTTGTCCAGCCAATAACCGCTGCCGCAGGCGATGGTAATCACCTTGGACAACAGTCGGGCGTTGGGGATCATCCCCAATAGCTGCCCGCCTAAACTGTGGCCAATCCAATACAGGGGGTGAGTACTGTCATGGCGGTAGGCCGCATTGATGACTGCGGCGCAATCGAAACGGGCCCAGTCCATCAGGTCCACGCCACAGCGACTCAACGGTCCCTGCCAGGAGCGGCCGCAGCCATAGTAGTCAAAGGTAATGACCCGGTAGCCCTGCTCGGACAACCAGCAGGCCAGTGGTTGATAAAACTCCTGTTCCACCCCCATGGCGGCGGCCAGAATCACCGTCGCCACGGGTTCGTAGTCCGGACAGTACCAAGTGGAGACGATTTCATAACCGCCCCCGGTGATTAGTGGCTGCAACTCCTTTTGCATGCCCAGCTCCTTGCTATGATTTAACACGATTCGAACTGCCCTGATTTAGGCAAACAGTGTCACAGGCTTGTCTCTGTTGGAAGGGTACGGAGCGGGCGCCGATCAAAGCCGATCTCGCCCCAAAGAGGGATAGGATCGCTAACCACCAGCACTCCGTTGCCTGTGTTAACGCTGCCTAATATACGCTCTCGGCCAAGCGGGGGCAAAGACTAAAACCCTTGCGTAACCAATATGCTAGCATTCGCCGACGTTACGGCAGGGTCAGGAAATACTGCAGATCTTTCGCAACCACATTGGCAATGGCCTGCAGAAACGCCTCCCCTTTGGCGGCGCTGGCTTTGGATGGAAAGCCAATGATACCGGACTCGGTATAGCCCTTCATGCCGGTCAGGGTCAACAACGGCCGTTCGTCGTGCTGGTGATCCTGCATCGGTTCAAGGCGCAGGTATTCCGGTGCTACCGCCATCAGTACCGAGGTCTCAAATTCACCACCGTGCATGTCCTGATGCAGACTGGTTTCGATCCCCGCCAAATCCGCCGCCTGTTGATGATGCTGACGGGCAGGCAGCAGCAGCACCTGGGCGTCATCCACATTTTGCTGCTGAGCAAAACTGTTGACCACGTAGTTACCGCCATGGCCATTCACAATGACTAGCTTGCGACATTCGGAGTGCTTCAGCGCCGCCAGCGTATCGGACAGTATGGACAGCAAGGTGGTCGCCGATACCCAGGCCGTGCCGTAAAAGCCGGCGTGCTCATGGGAACAGGATACCGTCACCGGGGACAACATCGCCCCGCCGTGTGCCTGGGCAATCCGGTGACCAACCGCACAGGCGATCAGGGTATCGGTGACCATCGGCAGGTGGGCGCCGTGCTGCTCAAAAGCCCCAATGGGCAAGACCCAAAACTCCGGCTGCTGATGCTCCAGCTCCGGGGAACTGACATTAGGCAACACCCAATCCATATCGGTCACTCCTGATGGTAAATCGCTATCCTAGCCTGTCCAGATCATCGCTGCTGTGGCCAAAGTCGACTCATGAAGACGCCATAGCACTGGAATCATGAAAAAGAGTCTCTGCTATTACAAGAATGCCGGGAAATCGCCACCAACAGCGACAACCGAAGCGACTCTGGCTGCATCATCATTAACCAGTGGCGCAGGAAAACAGCGACTGAATATGGCACCGACCACACCACAGGCGCCGGAAAAGGCCCGCGACCCGAACATCAAGGGATTGTCCAAGGCCGCCCCGAATCACCGACACCGACACCGACACCGACACCGACACCGACACCGACACCGACACCGAAGGAGAACCCTGTACCAGATTCACAACAACTTCGATTTTACTGATGCTGCCGCCAACGTTTTTGATAGTTAATCCGGAAAATCCTGATTGCCGTTCGAGGGAGAGGCCACGCCTGCCCCAGCCCTACTTGATCCCGCTCACGATCGCCGCGGCGATCAAAAGCGAAAGTTATCAACCAATCAAAATCAAATATGCAAATTATTTTTTGATCGCATATCAATAATCTTGATACTCAATTCGGCAACAGCATCTCCCCTACTGCGCCCCCTTTTTACCGCAGACCAACAAACAGCCCAATTTGATGTCTGACTCACCTTTTACCCCGGTCACCTGCCGGGCGAGTTGCGGCCAAAGCCAGTAAAAACGGGGCAGCCCAGCAACAGCCACCGCCACAACGTGATCCACATCACACTACAGGAATGCCCGATATCATCACTAAAATAGTCAACACAGCCACACATCATCAAATATTTCGATCACCCGAGTACCCCCCGTGCCAACACCAACCAATAGCTCCCCTCTCCCCAGTCGCCGACATTTAGGTGCCTTTCGGTCAACAATGGCCAGCAAAACCCAGATAACACAGTAATTAGCGAACAATCCCTGAAAAAACCCCCCGCCAAAGCCCGATGACAACGGGATCCGTACGACAACCCACCACAGCACCAGGACCGTTATTCGGTAAAAACCCAACAGCATATGAATCAGTTTTATTTATCAAGCAGCATCATTAAATCAATTTTAAT
Organism: Ferrimonas sediminum; assembly: GCF_900100175.1. Classification (GTDB taxonomy): domain Bacteria; phylum Pseudomonadota; class Gammaproteobacteria; order Enterobacterales; family Shewanellaceae; genus Ferrimonas; species Ferrimonas sediminum. Next base: position 33,818 of record NZ_FNEM01000024.1, on the reverse strand, counting down.
TTAAGCAATTCCGATCATAACGTGAATGGGAAACTTCAACGACACACCCAACCGTGACACAAGGGGGAATAACAGTGACAAACGAGATCACCATCACACCAACACAGCATAAGGCGGACCGATGCTGACCGCCGTACCCAGCTCCCCACAACGGGACACCTTGCTCAGTGGTGCCGAACATTTCGGTCACAGCAAGCTGGGGAAATCCGCCAGCCGAGTGTTCGCCCTGGCCGTGATGGCCGGGTTGTACATCGGTATCGCTTTCACCTTTTACATCACCGTTGTTACCGGCTCGAGCGGCATGCCCTGGGGGCTGAGTCGCCTGCTGGGTGGCCTGGTATTTAGCCTGGGGCTGATTCTGGTGGTGGTCTGTGGCGCAGAGCTGTTCACCAGCACCGTGTTGACCATCATTCCCTGGGCCAACGGCGAGATCAGTGGACGACGCCTGCTCAGCCATTGGGGACGGGTGTTTGCCGGCAACCTGACCGGCGCCCTGTTGCTGGTTGCGCTGTTGATCACGGCAGATCAGGCCAGCCAGTTTGGCGGCCAGTGGGGGCTTCAGGTCATGAACGTCGCCCAGCACAAACTGGAACACAGCTTCTGGCAGGCCGTCGCCCTGGGCGTACTGTGTAACCTGCTGGTATGTCTTGGGATCTGGATGAGTTTCAGTACTAAGGACCCGGTCGGAAAATCTCTGTTGCTGATTCTGCCGGTAGCGATGTTTGTCAGTACCGGATTTGAACACAGCATTGCCAACCTGTTTCTGGTGCCTCTGGGCATCGCCATCCACAGTCTGGCAGACGCCGCCTTCTGGGCCGGTCTGGGGGTCAACGCCGATCAGTTCGCCGATCTGACCGTCCGCCATTTCTTAATCAACAACCTGATGCCGGTCACCCTCGGAAACATCATCGGCGGCGGCGTCTTTGTCGGTCTGGCCCACTGGTGGATCCATGGCCGCCACACGCCCGCTTCTGACACCCACACTCACTCGAATTCTGAATCCAAAGGAAACCACACCATGACTTACACCACGACCCCGCTTACCGCTGCCGACCTGTGCGATCACCAGCCACTGATGCTGACCCCGACCACCAACGTGGCCGAGGCCAGTCAAGCCCTGTTGCGTCAGGGCCGTGCCGCCGCTTTGGTGCTGGATGGCGACCGTCCGGTGGCCATCGTCGATGACCAGGATCTGCTGCGAGCGTTCTACCTGTCTGAGTTTGAAGATACCCAGCTGATGGAAATCGCCAAGGTGATGCAGCCTCTGACGTTCTCCTGCAGCACCGACGAGCCGCTGACCAAACTGGCCTGCCGCCTGGCCGTGGACGAAGACAAACTCTACCCGGTCAGCTCCAGTGGTTATCTCACCAGTTTCAATGTGGAAAACATTGAGCAACGCGCCATGAATGCGGTCCCCAGAGCCAATGCCCTGGTGGCGGTGATGGATGGCAAAAGAGTGGTCGGAGTTATCGACCGTCGAAAAGTACTGGCTGCCCTTGCCGGAGAGCTTCAGGCAACGCAAGCCACTGATATGCGAGGTGAAGCAAATGTAGCTTAAGCCAATCGTGTTAGCCAGCGGTACGTCGCACCCCGCTGGCTAACAGAATTATCCGTCCCGGTTTGGCGCATCTGTTCTATCTTTTGAAGGTGCTCATATCAATGCGGTTCGCGCCGATGCATTGATTTTGCCGTTTTTATAGGGACTCAGTATCGGCCAGGATGGGCTTTCACTGTGTGACTTCAGGGCCGCTCCTATGCACCAGCCAACGCTCAAGGTGGCGCACATCGTTCGTCAATTTCACCCCGGTGTTGGCGGGCTTGAAAAGTTCGTCATGTCCCTTGTGCAAGCACAGCGCCAGGCGGGTGTAAATGCCCGGGTCATCTCCCTAAACCGCCTGTTTCATCAGCACCATACGCCCTCTCTGCCTCAAAACGAGATCATCAATGGCATCGAGGTCAAACGCATCGGTTACCAGGGCAGTTATAAATACCCCATTGCACCGGGGGTGTTGTTTGCCATCAAAGACGCCGACATCGTCCACGTTCATGGCATCGACTTCTTCTTCGATTACCTGTCTGCTACCCGCTGGTTCCACCACAAACCCATGGTGGTCAGCACTCATGGCGGTTTCTTCCACACTCAGTTCGCAGCTCGGCTGAAACGACTCTATTTTCGCACCATCAGCCGCTGGGCGATGCGCGGCTATGGCCGGGTACTGGCCATCAGCAACGGCGATTTCAGCACCTTCAGGAAGATCTGCGATCCGGAGCGGTTGCTGCTGGTGGAAAACGGCGTCGATATCGACAAGTTTGCCAATGCGGCGGCCCCCAGGTTGACACGGAACCTGTTGTTCATCGGCCGCTTCTCAGACAACAAACGACTGGATAGGTTGCTGGATACCTTTGCCCAACTGTGCCAACACCACGATGGCTACCATCTGGATATTGCCGGCCGAGACTGGGACCACAACCTAAGCCGGCTGCGCCGTCAGATCTCGGCGCTGGGCCTGCAGCAGAGTGTCAAGATTCACATCGGACTCAGCGATCAGGCCATGATCGAGTTGATACAACACAACAGTTTCATTACCAGCGCCTCTGAGTACGAGGGCTTTGGCCAAACCCTGGTGGAGGGCATGGCCGCCGGACTGATCCCCATCGCCTCCGACATCGACAGCTTTAAACGGGTGGTCGACAAAGCCGGACTGGGGCTCACTGTGGATTTCAGTCGCAGCGACGGCGCCCTGCGCATTCACCAATATATCGAGCAGTGCCTGGCGAAACCGACCTCGCCCAGACAAAAGGCGATACAAGCGGCGCAGCAGTTTTCATTCACCCAGTGCAGCAACACCATCATTCGAGTGTACCTGGATCTGATCAACCGGCATGACATGCCTTTGAATAACAAAATGCTGAACTAAAATTAGGCCTTTAGCTATTACGGCCCTCCACAGGATGTGTACGCGAGTTCACCGGTAACTGATGGCAATCAGTGATGCTGTGTGAACGCAAACTAAACAGCGAATCACCCAAGGAGCACATCATGCCACAGCACGTGCTGGTGACCGGCGGCGCAGGCTACATCGGTTCCATTCTGGTTCCCAAATTGCTGGCCAGGGGCGACACCGTCACCGTTATCGACTCCCTGATGTGGGGGATTGGTCCCATGCTGTCTTTCCTGGGTCACCCCAACCTCAGTGTCGACTACAACGATGCCCGCAAGGAGTCCAACCTCCGCGAGCACCTGAAGCGGGCGGATACGGTCATCAACCTGGCCGCCATTGTGGGCTACCCCGCCTGCCAGCACCATCCGACTACCGCCAAGGAAACCAACATCGGGGTGGTGGCCAACCTGGCCCGGCACATGAGTCCTTCTCAGCAACTGATACAGGCCTCCACCGGCTCCACCTATGGCGCGGTCGAGGAGTTGTGCACCGAAGACACCCCCATCAACCCCCTGACCCTATACGGAGAAACCAAGGCAGAAGCGGAGAAATACGTGCTGGATGCCGAGGGCATCCCGCTGCGATTCGCCACCGTGTTTGGGGTATCGCCGCGAATGCGACTGGATCTGCTGGTGAACGACATCGTCCATCAGGTGGTGCATAACCGTACTTTTGTGATGTACGAAGGCCACGCACGGCGCACCTTCCTGCACAGCACCGATGCCGCCAACAGCATCCTGTTTAGCATGGATCATTATGATCAGATGAAAGGCCAGCCCTACAACGTCGGCGACGAGTCGCTGAATTTCACCAAGCTGGAGATCGCTCAGATGGTGAAGCAGCAGTTTGACTACTATCTGCATCAGGCAGAGTTTGGTGAAGATCTCGATAAGCGGGATTATGCCGTCAGCTATCAGCGAATTCGATCGCTGGGATACCGCGCCAACGTCAGCATGGAGCACGGCATTGCCGAGCTGCTCAAGGCCTGTCCGCTGATCAAACCCTTCTCCATCTATCGCAATTTCTAAGGAGCCGTCCATGATGCAGGATGATATCCCCTGGTCCCGACCCGAGGTCGGCGATGATGAACTCAATGCCATTGCCGCCGCCTTTCGGGATGACTGGCTGACCATGGGGCCCAGGGTGGCCCGCTTTGAACAGGCCATGGCGAAGCGAATGCAGGTGGAGCATGCCGTTGCCGTCTCCAGCGGCTCGGTGGCGCTGGACATCGCCCTGAAAGTGCTGGGCGTCGGTCCCGGCGATGAGGTCATCGTGCCCGCCATCACTTACTTCGCCACCGCCGCCGCCGTCTCCAGGGTCGGTGCTACGGCGGTGTTCGTCGACGTCGACAGCCGCAACCTGAATCTCAACCCTCAGCTGATTCTGGAAGCGATCTCGCCACGCACCAAAGGGCTGGTTTACATCGACTACGGCGGCTTGCCAGCAGACAGCCAAAGAATCATGGATCTGGCGGATCAACTTGGGTTGTTCGCTCTGCAGGACGCCGCCCACTCCCTGGGGGGACGCTACCTGGGTGCACCGCTAGGCAGTCAGGCCGGCATCAGTACCATGAGCTTTCATATGGCCAAAACCATGACCACCATCGAAGGCGGTATGATTTTCACCCATCACAAGGCCCATGCCGATGCGATGAGGGTATATCGCAATCAGGGCGAGTCCGGAAAATACCTGCACGCCCGACTGGGCTACAACGCCAGAATGAACGACATCATGGCCGCAGTGGGCCTGACCCAACTGGAAAAACTGGATCGTTTCCTGGAAGGGCGCCGCCGGGTTTCCAACGAGTACCAGCGCCACTTTGACGCCGTGGGCATCGACACTCTCAACAACCCGGTTGCCGACAGCGACGCCGCCCACTTTCTCTACACCATACTGATCGACGATCGGGATCAGGTGGCCAGGGAACTCAAAAGCCAGGGCATCGACACTCGAATCTGCTACCCGATGCCGTTGTACCGCCAGGAGGTCTATGCCGATGGCCATGCCCCCTGCCGGGCCCTGCCCTGTCCGGTGTCTGAATCGGTGTCGCAACGGGTATTGAACCTGCCGCTGTTTCCCTCTATGAGCCAGGCGCAGATTGAGCGGGTGGTGCTCGCGGTGGAACGCCAGCACCGGCAGCGGCTGGTCAGCGGGTTATAACAAGCCTGCGCTATCCGGACAGCGACAAAGCCAGTATGCTGACATCAGGTAAAGAGTAACAGTTAGGGTTCCCATGGAGAGACTCGATACCCTGGTGGTGGGCGCCGGTGTGGTGGGTTTAGCCATTGCCCGGCAACTGTCCATGGCCGGGCGAGAGGTAACGATCATCGAGCAGGAGGGGGCCATCGGCACCGGCATCAGTTCGCGCAACAGCGAGGTGATTCATGCCGGCTTGTACAATCCGAACCGCTGGCTGAAGACCACCCTCTGTGTGCGAGGCCGCCACCTGCTTTATCACTATCTCGAGCAAAGGGGGCTGCCTCATCGGCGCTGCGGCAAACTGGTGGTGGCCACCGACGCGCAGCAGTTACCCCAACTGCTGGCGCTGTTTGACCAGGGGCAAGCCAATGGCGTTACCGATCTGCGCCTGCTCAATGCCGATCAGGCCCGTGAGCTTGAGCCGGCACTGCGTTGTCACGGCGCCCTGCTAAGCCCCTCCACCGGTATCCTCGATGCCCACCAGCTGATGCTGGCCCTGCTGGCCGATGCCGAAGCCGCCGGCTGCGACCTGGCGCTGAAACAGGGGATGGCATCGGCCAGGGCGCTTGAAACGGGGTTTGAGGTAACCCTCAGCGACGGCTATCGAATCCACTGTGAGACTCTGGTGCTGGCCACCGGCCTCAACAGCATCAGCGCACTGCGCCGCATCACCGGCATCCGCCAGCCCAGGGTGCAGCCCGCCTTCGCCAAGGGCAACTACTACCGACTCACCGCCGCCTCGCCGTTTCAGCGTTTAATCTATCCCCTGCCCGAACCCGGAGGGCTGGGCATCCACCTGACACTGGATCTCGACGGCCACGCCCGCTTCGGCCCCAACGTGGAATGGTGCCAACTGCCGCACTCCATGCGGGCCACTCCCGGCCTCGCGACGCCGTTTTGTGAGTCGATTCGACGTTACTGGCCCGATGCCGACGCCGCTCTATTGCAGCCGGACTACGCCGGCATTCGGCCTAAGCTGTGTGGCCCGGGGGAGGCAGCGCACGACTTTGCCTTCTGGGGGCCGGATCAGTTGGGGGGGGCCAATATGGTGGCGTTAGGGGGGATAGAATCGCCCGGACTGACCAGCGCCCTGGCCATTGCCGAGCATGTACAGACGCTGTTGACGGGGTCTTAAACTAAAGAGCAGATCAACCGAAACTGGTAATAACCGTCCGCTTTGCCCAGGTAGGCCAGCTTGGCACGCTCGCCATCGGACTCGAAGATCGCCTCGTCACCCACTTCAAAGTTAGCGCGGCGACCGGCCAGGCTGGTGGTAATGCGGGAGCCGAACTCGCTGGTTACTGAAAAGGTGATGTCGTCACCACAGAGTGACGCAGCCTTCTTCTTCGGCAGGATAAAATCGGGAAAACTGTTGATCTGGGCCAGCCGCTCTTTTTCCGCCAGCCACAAAAAGTTGCTTTCAATGGTATTGGTGAAATAGCTGACCTGACTCAGGTTAGCACTCAACCGACTGGCCAGGGCTTGAATGTTGTTAACCACAGACGACAGCTCCGGGTTCGGGTTTTGCAGCTGAGTCAGCTTATCAAGCTCCCTCATCAGCGCTTGCTGATCAGACTCTACACTGCTGGAGACCTTGCGTACCTCCGAGTTGATCAGCTCTACCGGCTGGCTGGAGACGAAACTGGACACCTCGGTGGCGCTGATTCCCAACAGCACCCCGGCCACCACCATTATTGCCCCATTCAACATCCGATTCATGATTGCTCTCCCTGTCATCATAATCCAGTTCATCCTTGAACTGCTGTCACCGTTACCACCAGATTGGAGCAGGTTTCGATTGATGGCTGGCGGCAAATACTCCACCGCCGTCATCATTGTGGCATAGCTGGGGCTGACGACAAGGTCAAACAACACCGAGTATCCGATGTAGTACAGGATAACGGACGAATTTTAGCCGACCCGGCCCCATATTATCGGTCAAATACCTTGGAACCGTCGCCATAACCGTTAAAGGCCGAATCCCATAGGCGCAGGTCATTGGCGCGGCGTCAGCCATCGTGGCAGAACCTCATCAGGCAGACTCCCGAATCGAGCATCAGCACCCGTTCCAATCTGCACTGCTGCAATTAACGGGGCGACTAAAACGCCTGGGTCTGGGCCGCCGAATCTGTATGACGGGGATCATCACCATACTCATTCGCCTCACGCTGGCCGCTGAGCGCCATAAACACCAGCAGGACAATCACGCCGACGAGGGGAATCAGCAGCAACAGCAGCCACCAGCCACTGCGCCCGGTATCGTGAAGCCGGCGAACCGCCACCGCCAGGCTGGGAATCAATACCGCCAGAGAGTACAGAGCCCCTAACAGGCCGGTGCCGGCCTCCGGGTCGAAGGTGCCCATGCTGCTGTCCACCAATGCCAACGTCAACGCGATCAAGATGTTAAACAACACAAAAAACCAGTATTCCCGGCGACGGGCCCGACCACGGAAGACCGCGTATTTTTTCAGTACAGTAAGATACCAATTCATCTCGCTTCCCTTTAGATGCATTCACCCGGAGTCGGCCCGGGCAGCCGTGAGTTGCCCCCTGGCCGTCAGCGCTGGCACCAGTAGCGGTCGCCGGGCTGCCAGGGCGTTGGCTCCAGCGCCTTCAGCACTCCGCCACACCCGCGAAACAGAGGTAACCGACGCCAGTCCGACACGCCGTTGGGCGTCTGGCTGTCAAACCACAGCCCGGCGAAATGAACAAAGGCGTGCGGCATCAACCGTCTGATGTAAAAAATCTGAGCAGAAGGACACTGCTGGTTCACCAACTGAGCCCAGTCAAAACACCGTCCCCGATTAATGGCTTCCGGTGTAATACGCCAGCGGCGACACACGCTACCGGTAACCCCTTCAAAGGCCATCCTGGCCCTCCTTGGTCTGACAATACGCAGGTCGTATAAATCTGCACCACCTCAAAGCCGGCGTCAATCTACTTTGGCCCACTCATGCCAGACAAAAACATCAAATACCGCCCACAACTTAAGACCACCTTAAGCGGTGATTACGTCAAAATTTTATTCACCAACGATACAGAAGCTTACCCCCAATTCCGCCCCAGGCCAGTTTCAAAACCCGGACAAGGACGGTCAACTTTTCTACACTAAGGGCCTCACCTAAAGGAATAGCCCCGCTCATTGACGTCGATCGGGGGGAGGCAGGTTGTTGAGCATGGACGCGCTGTGATTCTCCGACAAGGACAGCAGCATGGACAGACTCAAGTACGCCGCGGACTGCATGAAGCTGGCAGCCGACCATCAAGGGGTGGGAAACCACTCCGAGGCCGGATTCTGGTTGAAAGTCTCTATCATGATTCGAAAAGGGGAAGTGAATACCGTCGAGCAGCTGGATCAGTTGTCTGAGGCCATTAACAAGTTGCAACTCCCCCAGCCGAACTGCGGCCCGGTAACCGGTGCCGCCGGAAGAAGCTTTGGCGTCACCCCGACCACCACTCTGATCTACCTGGCAAGATTTAAGCGCCGTAACCAGAAACGACTGCAGGCCTGATGCCCTCAAAATAGACAAAAAGCGCACCGAAATCGGTGCGCTTTTTATGGTTAACCTGAGCTGGCTTCCTTTATCGCCATGGTGATGCGTTTGTCAGATATGGGATATTTGGTTCCCAGGGTCTGGGCAAAACAGGAGATGCGATACTCCTCTATCATCCAGCGTATCTCTGCCAGTTGCGCCGATGGCGCCACTCCCTTGGGCAGTTTATTCAGCGCCGCCTGATAACTCTCCTGCGCCTTCTGGATCTTGATCAGGTGCAGCCGATCCCGGTTGGGATCCACCGGCAGCTTCTCCAACCTGCGCTCGACCCCCTTCAGGTAGCGGGCCAGATCCTCCAGCCTCTGCCAGCCGGTATCCCGAACAAAGCCTTTATACACCAAGCCATCCAGCTGCGCCTGAATGTCTGACATGGCAAACGCGGTTTGCAGGTCCAGCTTGCCTTTCAGGCGCTTTTTGATCTGATGACTCAGGGTCATCACCTGTTCCACCTTGATGGCGATGGCCACCACGGTATCCCCCAACTCGCCGCGAACCTGCTCCTTCAGGCGCTCAAACTCCGCGGCCTCACGGACGTCACTGCCGTGCTGGTCGATCAGCTGATCCAAACCGCATTGGATGCAGTCATCGATCAACAGATCCACCTTACCGAAGGGGTTAAAGTACATCGCCAGCTTGGCCTTGTTTGGCAGTGACTTCTGCAGGTACTTGACCGGATTCGGCACGTTGATCAGCAACAGGCGCCGCAATCCGGCCCGGTTGGTATCGGCGGCCCGCTGCGGGTCATCGAATAACTTGATGGCCACCGACTCTCCACTGTCCACCAGCGCCGGGTAGGCCCTCACCTTGTAGTTACCCTGGGTACGTTGATAACTTTGCGGCAACCGGCCGAAGCTCCACTGGGTCAGGCCGTCAGACTCGATGCCCTTGTCGGCCACCTTGGCGATGGCGGTCTGCACCTTGCCCTGCAACTGATGCTTGAGATCGTGCAGGTCCCGGCCCTGGGCCAGCAGTTTGCCTTTGTGATCCTCCACCTTAAAGTTCATTCGCAGATGGGGGGCCAGGGCGGTGAGATCGAAATCCTCCGGACTGATGCGGGTACCGCTCATGCGCAGCAACTGTTTACAGACCGCCTCCAGCAACGGCATCTCAAATGGCGTCATCGCCTGCAGTACCGCATCGGCGTAATTGGGCGCCGGCACAAAATTACGTCGCAGCGCCTTGGGCAGGCTCTTAATCAGCCCCACCAGTTTGTCATGCCTCAACCCCGGCACCAGATAATCAAACCCCTCGGCCTGAATCTGGTTAAGCAGCGCCAGCGGCACGTGCACCGATACCCCGTCATCGGTTTCGCCGGGCTCAAAGGCATAGGTCAGCGGTAACTGCACCCCGTTCTGGATCCAGTGATCGGGAAAATCCAGCTTGCCGACGTGGTCGGCGTCACGCTGCATCAACAGGGCTTTGGAGAAGTTGAGTCGATCCGCATCCTGTCGCGATGCCTTGCTCCACCAGCCCTTAAACAGCTGACGGGTATATATCCCCTCTGGAATCCGCTCCTCATAGAACGCCTGCAGGGTGGCGTCATCAGCCAGAATGTCGCGGCGGCGGGATTTGTGCTCCAGCTCTTCCACTTCGGTGATCAACGCCAGGTTGTCCGTCAGGAAACGCTCAGAGCTGCCCAGCTCGCCGCCGACCAGCGCCTGCTGAATAAAGATGGTTCGCGACTCCACCGGGTCGATGGGACCGTATTGCAGCTTACGCTTGGGCACTACGATGACCCCAAACAGCGATACCTGCTCGTACGCCATCACCGAGCCGGGCTTCTGCTCCCAGTGAGGCTCGGAGTAGCTGCGCTTGAGCAGGTTTTCCGCCAGTGGCTCGACCCATAACGGGTCAATCTTGGCCACCATGCGGGCGAACAGACGACTGGTCTCCACCAACTCGGCCGCCATCACCCATTTAGGGGGCTTCTTCGCCAGCGAAGATCCCGGGAAGATATGGAAGCTGCTGTTGCGGGCTCCCTTGAAGTGCCCTTCCGGATCCTTGCTGCCGATGTGGGACAACAGACCCGCCAGCAGGGATTTGTGCACCGCCTCGTAGCCGGCACGCTCACCAACGCTGAGGCTCAGCCCCAGATCCGACAGGGAGTGGCGCAGCTGACTGTAGAGATCCTGCCACTCACGAATGCGCAGGTAGTTCAAAAAGTCGGTGCGGCACTGGCGCCGGAACTGGTTGGTGGACAGCTCCGCCCGCTGCTCCTTCAGGTAATCCCACAAGTTAAGCAAGGCAGTGAAGTCGGACTCTTTGTCGGCAAAGCGGCGATGCTTTTCATCCGCCTGCTGCTGCTTGTCCATGGGCCGCTCCCGCGGATCCTGAATGGACAGGGCGCTGGCGATCACCATCACTTCATGGACACAGCCATTGGGTTGCGCCGCCAGAATCATCCGTGCCAGGCGTGGATCGATGGGCAGTCGCGCCAGTTGCCGCCCCTGTTTGGTCATTCTGGGCTGGCGCTGTTTCAACTCGATGGCACCGAGCTCCTCCAGCAGGCGGACGCCATCGTTGATGTGACGGCTGTCCGGCGGCTGCACAAAGGGGAAGGCACTGATGTCCCCCAATCCCAAAGCCAGCATCTGCAGGATCACCGAGCCCAGGTTAGTACGCAGAATCTCCGGATCGGTAAACTCACTGCGACTGGTAAAATCCTCCTCGGAATAGAGGCGGATACAGATCCCTTCCGACACCCGGCCGCAACGGCCGGCTCGCTGATTGGCGCTGGCCTGGGAGATCGCCTCGATGGGCAGGCGTTGCACCTTGGTGCGGTAGCTGTAACGGCTGATGCGAGCGGTGCCGGGGTCAATGACGTATTTGATCCCGGGCACCGTCAGCGAGGTTTCGGCGACGTTGGTGGACAGCACGATGCGACGGCCGGTGTGGGAGGCGAAGATTCGCGCCTGCTCCGCATGGGACAAGCGGGCAAACAGCGGCAGAATCTCGGTATCCCGCAGATTGCGACGCCGCAACGCATCGGCGGTGTCGCGAATCTCCCGCTCACCGTTCATAAAGATCAGAATGTCACCCAGGCCTTCCCGACACAGCTCGTCCACCGCCAGGAAGATCCCCTCCAGCTGATCGAGATCCCGTTCCTCGTCACGAGCCAACGGCCGGTAGCGCATCTCCACCGGGTAGGTGCGTCCGGACACCTCGATCACCGGCGCCTTATCGAAGTGGTTGGAGAAGCGATCGACATCGATGGTGGCCGAGGTGATGATCACCTTAAGATCCGGGCGCTGCGGCAGCAGTTGCTTCAGGTAACCAAGAATAAAGTCGATGTTGAGGCTGCGTTCGTGGGCCTCGTCGATGATCAGGGTGTCGTATTGATCCAGCCGGCGGTCGTGTTGAATCTCCGCCAGCAGAATGCCGTCGGTCATCAACTTCACGTAGCTGTCGTCAGAGGTTTGGTCGGCAAAACGGACCTTAAAGCCCACGTGTTTGCCCAGCGGGCTGTTCAGTTCATCGGCGATGCGGCTGGAGACCGCCCGCGCCGCCAGGCGGCGAGGCTGAGTGTGGCCAATCAGGCCACGGGTGCCCCGCCCCAGCTCCATGCAGATTTTTGGCAACTGGGTGGTTTTACCGGAGCCGGTCTCACCGGCCACGATCACCACCTGGTGGCTGGCAATGGCCGCTGCAATTTCGTCCCGCTTATCGCTGACCGGCAGATTGGGGTAGTCAATGGCCGGTAGGTTGCTGCGCCGTTTCGCCACCCGCTCCTGACTGGCTTGACACAGGGTCTGTAGCTGAGTCTGGATCGACTCCCGCTTACCTGGGTCTTTGATTTTTTTCATGCCGCTGAGTCGACGCCGAATGGTGGCGGCATCGCGTTGCAGGCACTGCGCTAACTGGTCAGGGGAAAACGGGTTACTCAAGTTGGGCGTCCGATGGCTTAATGGAATCGAAGGATTTTAGCAGCTTGACGGCCGCTTCTGAATCTTTGATGCCGGACGGCAGCCATAGTCGAGTAAGTTTTGTGCGGCCAGGGGCGGCGGACTTGGCACAGCGCCAGTCGTCGGTTAGGGTGAGTTACCCCCTGATTGATGACGACAGATAATGCCCCTGGGAGTACTGTTTACTCTGGCGCTGCTGCCACTGCTGCTGCTCGGCCCCCTGCTAAGCAACTGGCCGCAGCTGCTGCTGTTCTGGCTCGGTGCCAGCCTGCTTGCCTTTGCCGCCTACGCCATCGACAAACGCCGGGCCAGGCTGGGCCAATGGCGAATTCCGGAAAGATGGCTGCAACTGCTGGCTGCCGCTGGCGGCTGGTCCGGCGCCCTGCTGGGTCAGCAGTATTGTCGCCATAAAACCCGCAAACTCAGGTTTCAGGTGCCATTCTGGCTGATTGGTATCGGCCAGTGGCTGTTGATGGCCGACTGGGGCTGGCTTGGCGGGATCTACAGCCAACGACTGTGGCAAACTGTGATCTCATGGGGTCTTTGATCCATTGCGCAGTTGAAATGCGTCCCACCTTTGCATAGGGTACGCCATAACCAAAGCGAATAGAGAAAAGGCATGACCAATATCGAAGAGCTGATGCGCGATCCCGACAACCGCGCCGCCGCTTCAAAAACCACCCGCCGCTCCATGTTTGTGTTTATTGCCACCCTGCTGGTAATGCTGTACTTCTCCGGCACCACGTCCGGCATTATCGGTGGCGTGCTGTTTCTGGCCATTGGCCTGTTTCTGATCCCCCTGAGCATCGCCGTGCCGTCGTTCCTGCTGCAGCGTCAGCGTCCAAAGCTCAAGTGGCTGTTTATGGCACTGGATATGATTGCCACCGTCGTGGTCACCCGGGCTCTGTACTTGGGCATTTTCGGCTAATAACGAGCGGTGTTTACGCACCGCCCGCCTTGATCATTTCACTGAATTAACGCACCTTAAACTCAGACTTTGGTGACTATTAAGGATGCCCTGGTGAAACCCCAACTTATTAGCCTGGTTCTGCTGGCCCTGCTTGTCGGCTGTCAGTCCCCCCAAGGCAACGGCCCCCGTCACGCCGAAGCCGCGGTTGTCGCCGATACCGCCCATACCGCCCGCAATGCCCTGGACTGGCCGGGCACCTACACCGGTACCCTGCCCTGCGCCGATTGCGATGGCGTTGAGACCGAGCTGACCCTGAATCCCGATGGCAGCTACCACCTGAAGCAGAACTTTCTGGGCCGGCGCAGCAAAGGCAGTCACTACTCCGGTCGATTCCAGTGGAACCCCGCCGGCAACCGGGTCACCCTGTTTCGAGAAGGGGCGGCGCCGGCGCACTATTTTGTCGCCGAAAATCGCATTCTCAGGCTCGACAACCAGGCCAAGCGCATCGAGGGGCCCAGCGCCGATCAATACGTGCTGCAAAAACGCCCCTGACCCGCCAAAGGAAACCGCACATAAAAAAACAGCCCGGCTTGGCCGGGCTGTTGTTATTTTTTCTGACTCACCCTTAGCGAACGATGGGATCCAGGGTCAACTCCACCCGTCGGTTTTGAGCCCGACCGGCTTTGTTGATGTTATCGGCAATGGGGCGTGACTCGCCATAACCGATGGACGCCACCCGCTGATAGGGGATCTGCTGGTTGACCAGATACTGAGCCACACTGCGGGCCCGGCGATCGGACAACGCCTGGTTGTAGGCCGCCTCACCGACGCTGTCGGTATGGCCTGCCACGGTCACCAGGGTGTTTTCAAACTCCTTGAGCACCAACGCCACCGAGTTCAGGGTCGGATAAAACTGGCTTTTCACCTGATCTTGGTTGGTATCGAAGGTGACGTTGCCGGGCATGTTCAGAATGATCTGATCGCCAACACGGCTGACGCTGACACCGGTTCCTTCCAGTTGCTGGCGCAGCTTCATCTCTTGTTGGTCCATGTAGTAACCCACGGAGCCGCCCGCCAGCCCGCCGATGCCGGCGCCAATCAGCGCGCCTTTACCGCGATCGCTCTTACTGGATACCGCCGCACCGATAATGGCACCGGTGATGACACCGATACCGGTTCCTACGGTCGCATTAGAGGTTTTTTGCTCACGGGTGTAGGGATCCGTGGTGGCGCAGCCACTCAGCCCCAGAATGACGGCAAGGCTCAAGCTCGCCATGCGTAATGATCTGTTCATCGATGTTCCCCAAATAACCATTCAACTGCTTTCACCGGCGTCTTGGTCGCCAGATGAAATGAATCTGCCTTTATCCTGTGTGTTTTCCATCCACAGTAAAGGCCGGACCAAAGTCACAAAGAGCCAGTATACCAACTCTGGGCCACCGCTGTCTGACTGGAATTCACTGCCAACGCCGCAACGGTTAATAGCCCGCCGCCTGACCATCCTTGCGACTCTCGGATGCCCCCACGTAGCTGCCGTTAACCGCGTCCCACAGAATGGCCTGGTAACCGCCATAACTTCCTGAGTTTTCTTGCAAACGATGGCCTCTCTGCACCAGTTCGCGCCGAGTGCCGGCCGAGAAACCGTTCTCCAGTGACACGCTGCCGCCGTCGCTCATGATCTCGCCGGTCGGTTGACTCGACCCGGTATGCAGAATCCGTGGCGCGTCTCCGGCCTCCTGCAGGTTCATGCCAAAGTCGATAAGATTGATCAGAATCTGAGCGTGGGCCTGGGGCTGGGTGGCGCCGCCCATGACGCCGAAACTGAGCCAGGGCTTGCCCGCCTTGGTGACAAAGGCCGGAATGATGGTATGAAACGGCCGTTTTCCCGGGGCATAACTGTTGGCCTGGCCCGGAGCCAGGTTAAACAGCTCGCCCCTGTCCTGAAGGACAAACCCCAGCCCCTCTGGGGTCATGCCGGATCCCATGCCGCGGTAGTTGCTCTGAATCAGTGACACCATGTTGCCGTGGCGGTCGGCGGTGGTCAGATAGATGGTATCGCCATGATTCAGCGCCGGATTCCCCGGATTTACCGAGCTGGCGGCCTGTTTAGGGTCAATCTGCTGTCGACGCTCCCGGGCGTAAGACTCAGACAACAGCTCGGACACCGGCACCTCGGCAAACGCCATATCGGCGTAAAACTTGGCCCGATCGGCGAAGGCCAGTTTCTTGGCTTCAACAAAAGTGTGCACATAATCGGCACTGTCGCGGCCCATGGCGGCCAGATCATAGCCTTCGAGTATCTTCAGAATCTGCTGAGCCGCGATTCCCTGGCCATTGGGCGGCAACTCCCACAGATCATAACCCCGGTAGTTAACCTTAACCGGGGTCACCCATTCACTGTGATGGCTGGCCAGATCCTCATAACTGAGAAAGCCGCCATTGTCCTTCATATAGGCATCGATGCGCCGGGCAATCTCGCCCTTATAGAAACCATCTCGCCCCTCTCGGGCCAGAATCTTGTAGCTGTAGGCCAGATCCGGGTTACGGAAAATCTCCCCTTTGGCCGGCATGCTGCCATCGGGCATGAAGGTCTGTGTAAACCCCGGGTACCGGCTGAGCTTCGCTGCACTGCGATTCAGGTAGTAGGCGATAAGCTCGGTCACCGGAAATCCCTGTTCGGCATAGTGAATCGCCGGTGCCAGCAGAGTACTCATGGGCAGCTTGCCAAACCTGCCGTGCAGCTCGAACCAGCCATCCACGGCGCCGGGTACCGACACCGGCAGCGGGCCGTAGGCAGGAATCCGACTCAGACCCCGGCGTTCAAACTCCTTCAGTGTCAGGCTGCGGGGACTGCGACCAGAGCCATTGAGCCCATAAAGCTGCTGGCTGTCCGCATCCCAGACGATGGCAAACAGATCACCGCCGATGCCACTGCCGGTGGGTTCCACTAGCCCCAGCATGGCGTTGGCGGCAATGGCCGCATCCACCGCGGTGCCGCCCTGCTTCAAGATGTCCAGAGCCACCTGAGTGGCCAAAGGCTGGCTGGTGGCCGCCATGCCGTTTTGCGCCAGTACCTCAGACCGGGAGGCAAAATGATGCCCGGTCACCCGATCAAAACCATAGCCTGAAGGCACCAACAGTAAACCGAGCACCAAACCGGCGCTTGCGAGGGTCTTTTTCATTGTCCTTTTGCTCCTCAAGCGGATCCTTGGAGCACACAGGCTAACACTGCGGTCGGGTGAGAATACATCGGCGGGATCAACAGTCAGCAGGCAGAACTGTTACAAGGCGTTACGCACTCAATGGTGAAAGCAACGAAAATGATGCGCCGGCCACCACGCCGACCGGCGCCCTAAATTACACCGCGTTCCTGAAGCAGGACTTCAGGTGGCCACTGATGGCCGTCAACACCCTGGAGCGGTCGATAATGCCGACTACCTGGCCCTCATCGACGACGGGATAGATTTTCGGCTTTTGCCCCAACATGGTTTCCGCCAGTTCCAGCACCGAATCTTCCGGGCTCACCGACAGCACGTCGCTGCGCATGCAATCGGCAACCGTGGCGGTAATGTCGCAGTGATAGCTGCTCTTCAGCAGTACCGACAGACAGTCCTGTTCAGACACAAACCCCACCAGTTGCTGATTATCATCCACCACCGGAGCGCCCGGCTGGTGCGCTTCAAGCAGGGTGTCTACCGCCACCGATAGTGACATCTGTGGTGTGAGCCATACCGGATGCCGTTCCATGTAATCTTTTACTTTGACCGATTCCATCGTTTCCCCTTTAACTCAGTGCATACTCCCTTTAACCATAGTGCCTCAAACCTCAATCTGCCGTCTGAATGACAAGATTCCGACAACCAGATTTTTCGGTTAAGCCGCGCATTCATAATAAAAAAGGCTGACGGTTCGCCGCTCGACCGAAAGCCTGGCTACTTATCCCAGATCTTCACCGACACCTGGCCGTCGGCGCCGATGCTGGCACGGTACATGCCGCCAGTGTTGTAGGGCATGGCAATATTGCCCTTGGCGTCCACCACGATCACGCCGCCGGTGCCACCCGCCGGCAACAACACGTCGTCAATCACCGTCCGCGAGGCCGTTTCGATGCTCACACCCTGATACTTAACCCGGGCACAGATGTCGGCCGCGACGTTGTAGCGGATAAAATACTCACCATGGCCGGTGGCCGACACCGCACAACTGCGGTTATCGGCATAGGTACCGGCACCTATCACCGGCGAGTCGCCGATGCGCCCCCAGCGCTTGGCGGTCATGCCGCCGGTGGACGTGGCCGCCGCCAGGTTGCCCTGCTGATCCAGTGCCACCGCACCGACGGTGCCGTACTTATAGCCGTTATCCAGCCGATCCACGGCGGCTTTGTAGTCTTTGGTATGGCGCTGATTGTCCATGATCTTCTCTTTGGCCCGCAGCAGGCCCTGATAGCGCCCCTGGGTGTCAAAATAGTGGTTGGGCACCAACTCCAGCCCCTGGTCAAGGGCAAACTCCACCGCACCGGCTCCGGACAGCATGACGTGAGGCGAGTCGGTCATCACCCGACGGGCCAGCTCGATGGGGCTCTTTACTTGACGCACCCCGGCTACGGCGCCCGCCTCCAGGGTACGACCGTCCATAATGGAGGCGTCCAGCTCGTGTGCCCCCTCATAGGTATACACCGCGCCCACCCCGGCGTTAAACAGAGGGCTGGCCTCGAGAATCTGCACCGCACGCTGCACCGCATCCAGGCTGCTGCCGCCCTGCTGGAGCAGGCTATGGCCTGCCAACACCGCCTCAGCCAGCTTTTTCCGCACCTGGCGCTCGGTCTCGGCCGGCATCTTGTCCGGATTGATGGTGCCCGCCCCGCCATGGATGGCGATGGCAACCGGCTGTGTGGCCATCGCGCCCCAGCTCACTGCGGCCATCAGTGTCATGATCTTGGTTGCTGTTTTCATCCTTTACTCAATCCCGGTTAGTGCGGTAAAAAAACTACCATAGCATGTCGATGCACCCGCGACCGACACAAACGCAAGCGACCAGGTTAGCCATCGCCCTAACCGCAACCCGCGACCATCGCAACCATCGCCGACGTTTGCCACTGGCGTCCATCGGCCCAATACAGGTATCATGGCTACAAACGGCCTGGCGTGAGTTAATTTTCTGATTTTTCGCCATTAGTGAGCCGCAAACGCTATCTTTTATGTATTCCGTAGAATCGGCTGATCCGCACCAATCATGACTTGTCGCCCCATACCATGCGTCCAACTTTCAGCCCATAAGGTGCACGAGTGATCCTGTCGCCCTTGCTGTTGTCCGTCGCCTTGAGCCTGGCTCCCGAAGCCGACACCGGGGTGCTGGCGTCTCTGTGGTGGGGCTCAGACGCCGAGCCTGCCACTGAGAAAGAAGCAGCCCCAAAAGATCCGCTTAACGCACCCGCAAAAACAGAAGCGGCGGACACACCGTCCCCCGGGTCAGAGAACCCGGATCCGACGAGTGAGGCTGAGGTGAAGCCCGTCAGCGACCAGGACGCCGAACTTGGCAAGCGCAAACGCAAATTTCGATTACTCAAGGAGCGGGAGCAGCAACAAGGCCCCAACGTCAGCCTGGCCATCAGCGGCGTCCATGGCGCACTGCACAAAAACATCGAACTCTATCTGTCGCCCTTGCCCACCACCCGGGCAGAACGCAACGCATTCACCTTTACCCTTCAGGAGCGGGTCGAAGAGGCGTTATCGGCCCTGGGTTACTACAACAGTGGCATCGAGATCGATGTCGATCGCCGCGACGACCTCTGGCCCATTCGCATTGCGGTAAAGGCAGGAGAACCGGTCACCTACCGCCACGTGATGATCTGGCTGGAAGGGGATGCCAGCGGCGACCCGATAATGAATCAACTGGTCAACAACGCCACCGTTAAACCGGGTCAGGTTCTGCACCATGGTCGCTACCAATCACTAAAAAACAGCCTGCTGTCTGAAGGGTTAATTCGAGGCTACTTTGACGCCAAGTTTGCCGTGGCCAAACTGGAAGTGGATCGGGACACCAACCTGGCCGACCTGCTGCTGGTGTACGACAGCGGCACCCGCTACCAACTGGGCGAGGTCAGTTTTTCAGAGTTTGATCTGGAACCGCAATTGCTCGACGCCATGGTGCCGTTTGAAGCCGGCGACCCCTATTCCAGTGCCGCCATTGCCCGCCTTAATAGTAACCTGCTGTCCGCCGGCTACTTTCGAGATGTTCGAGTTCTGCCACAAACGGACCAATCGCAGGATTATCGAGTGCCGGTGGACATCCAACTGACCCCGGCATCCCGCCACACCGTGGATCTGGGTGTCGGTTACACCACCGACACCGGGCCTCGGGCCACCACCACCTGGCGCACCCCCAAGATCAACCGGGCCGGACACAGTCAGGAGTTGTCCGTCGAGCTGTCGAAAAACCCGCAAATGAACTTCAACTACCGCATTCCACTGGGCCACCCCATGGACGATCAGTTGATCGTTAGCGCCTTAATCGAGAGAGACCGATTCGGCAACCTGGAGAGTGACCAGTATGGGATGAGAGTCGCTCGTCAAACCCGAATGGATGATGGCTGGCTGCGTAATTACTACCTCCGGGGGCTGCAGGAACAGTGGGAGTTTGACGGAGACAACCTGGAGTCCGAACTGCTGCTGCCCGGAATAAGCTGGTCCAAAACCAAGCGTTGGGGCAGCCCGCTGGACCCGCGCCGGGGTTTCCGTCAGATCTACACCGTGGAACACGCCAATACCAGCCTGGGATCAGACGTACAACTGACCCAGGTTAAAGGGCAATTCAAATGGGTGGACTCCCCCTGGGAACAGCACCGGTTTGTGCTGCGCTTTGATGGCGGCCTGACCAAGGTGGACAACGATGATCTTGAGCTGGTCCCCCCGTCGATGCGATTTTTCGCCGGTGGCGACACCAGCATTCGTGGCTTCTCCTACCAATCCCAGGGGCCGACCAAAACCATCATTGACGCCAACGGCACACCACAACAAGTGGTGGTGGGCGGCCGCTACCTGCTGGTGGGAAGCCTGGAGTATCAGTACTACGTCAACGACAGCTGGCGCCTTGCCACCTTTGTCGACGGCGGTAACGCATTCAACACCAACGATTTTGAGGCGGTGTATTCCGTCGGCGTCGGCCTGCACTGGATCTCTCCGGTCGGCCCCATCAAGGCGGACTTTGGCTACGGCATCAGTGAAGACAAGCCGCCATTTCGGCTGCACCTGACCATTGGAGCCGACTTATGAACTGGCGCCGACTGCTCAGCGGCCTGCTGGCCACCCCCATTATTGTGCTAATTCTGGTGGCGCTGCTGATCGGCACCATACCAGGGGCGCAACTGGTGGCAGCGATCGCCGACACTCTGGTGCCCGGGCTGTCCATCGGTCGCATCAATGGCCGGATAAACCGCAACCTGCACCTCAGCGACGTGCGTTTCGACGCCATTGACGGCCTGTCGGTGCAGGTGGACAGCCTGTCACTGGACTGGCGCCCCCGCTGTCTGTTTAACCGCACCCTGTGCAGCGACCGCCTCAACGCCAACGGGGTTCAGGTCGACATCGACATCGATGCCCTCGGCGGCGGCGAAGAGTCCACCGAAGAGCCAACCCCAGACACTACCGAGTCGGGGTTCTCTCTGCCCTTTACCATTGTTGCCCAGCTCATCGAGCTGAACCGGGTCCGGGTCCGGGTAGACGACATGCACTTTGCCGTCGGCCAGCTGTCGGGTTCAGCACGTTTCACTCCGGAAGTGCTGCGGGTGAACCGCCTCAACGCCACCCAGATCGCGGTCTATATCCCCAGCGCAAACGACGCCGGCGAAACCCCCACCGCGGGCAGTGACGCTATCGGGGAAAAGGCAGCAGCCGAGGCGCCAATGCCGGAAGACGCTCGGTCAGAAGAGCACTGGGCCATGGCCCACCTGCCCAGAGTCAGCCTGCCGTTTCCCATTACCGCCCACTCGGTCAACCTGAGCCGGGCTCTGGTAACCGTGGCCGATATGGAGCACCGGATTGAGACGGTGGAGTTCAATGCCCAATGGGCTGGCACCCTGCTGCAGGTTCATCAACTCAGCGGACAACATAACTGGGCCGACATTGAACTCAAAGGCAGCCTGGATTTTGTCGGCCACTGGCCCATCGACGTCGAGGCCAGTGGCACCCTGAGGCAGCTGCCCTGGACTCCGGGGCTTGATGGCCAGAAGCTGGACGCCAAGGTCAGCGGCAGCCTGGGCGAGTTGACTCTCGGCGCAACGTTAGATGGCCAGCAACAGGGGCAGCTCAGCGGCTCTCTGATGCTGAAATCGCCACAGCTGGACTACCAGGTTGAACTCAGTGCCGAGCGGCTCAGCTGGCCCTTTGGTCCGGCTCCCCAATACCAGTTAAATCAGCTGACCCTCTCCAGCCGGGGCAGCCTGCAACAACAACGGCTCAGCGCCGACGGGCATGGACAGGCACTGAGTTACCCCGAGTTCCGGTTTACTACCGAGCTTGAACACCAACCCGGCACTCTCACCCTGGAGCAGGCCGCGCTCACCAGCGAACATGGCAATGCCAGCGCCAGCGGCACCCTCGGCTATCAGGATAGGCTAAGCTGGCAGGCGCAACTGAGCAGCCAGCAGCTGGATCTGATGCAACTGCTGCCCCAGGTGCCTCTGATCATCAATGGTCACCTTGCCACCGAGGGCCACTGGCAGGGTCAAGATTGGAAAGTGGCCGTTGCCAACGCCGATCTCAGCGGCTCCTACCAGCAGCAACCGCTGACGGTACGCGGTGATGCCAGCCTGGATAACCTGTGGCGGGTCAATGCCAATGACCTTAACCTGACCCTCAATGACACCGAACTGACCCTCAACAGCAACAGCGAACAGCAATGGAACCTTAATGGTCAGTTGACCCTGGCCGACGCCTCCCGCTGGCTGCCGCAGGCTCAGGGCAGCGCTATGGCGCAGATTCAGGTGCGGGGCGATCACGCCGACCCGCACGTGCAGCTGCAGCTGCAAGCCACCGACCTGGCCTATGAGCAGTATCAGCTGGGCAATGCCGAACTCGGCGGCGACTACTACCCGCTGCGAAACCATCAGTACGAGCTGCAACTGAACGCCGCTGAACTGACCCTGGCCCAGTACGGGTTCAGCGCCCTGACCGCCCACTCCGAAGGAGATAAGACCCGGCAGAGCCTGAGCGCCGACATCGACGGCGACAGCGTTACTCCCTGGGGCGGCTCGCTGGCCCTGTCCGGCACCCTGGATCCGGACTTTACCTGGTGGCAGGGCACCCTGAGCGACGCCCGTCTGACCACCCCTGTCGGCCCATGGCAACAACAGCAGTCGGCGCCGCTGACCTTCTCATTCGCCAGCCAGGCCTTTGTGGTCAGCGAACACTGCTGGCAAGGTCCGGCCGCCAGCCTGTGTCTGCCGATCCCCGCCAACGTAGGCACCAGTGGCGCCGCCGAGCTGACCCTCAAGGCCACACTGCCCACCGCCATTGCACCGCTGCTGCCGGATGAGATGACGCTCAATGCCGACATTGATGCCGACATCCACACCACCTGGCTGCCGGGACAACTGCCACAAGTCAGCGCCTACCTGCGCAGCGATAAGGGCGAGATGGTGGTCCAGAGTGACAGTCGCCGCGCACCGGTTCATCTGCCCTGGCAACGGCTGAACCTGGATGGCAGCCTGTCTCAACAGGGACTGAACCTGAAGCTGGCTTTGGATAGCGACCGGCCATTGATCCGCTCCGACATCACCCTGGATCCGGAGGCCCCCTACCCGATGCGTGGCTTTGCCCGACTGAACAATTTTGACCTGACCCCTCTGGCCAAGGCGCTGCCCAAAGTGGCGGAACTGCACGGCATTCTCAGCGCCGATGTCGGCCTGGAGGGGGATCTCGATACGCCTCTGCTTAACGGCCGGATCCAGCTGGAGCAAGGGCTGCTAACCAGTGCCGTTAACCCCACCGAACTGCACGACATCGACGTCACCCTGACGCTGGACGGCCAGCGAGCCAACCTCAGCAGCGAGCTCTATGTCGGCGATGGTCCGGCACAGGCCCAGGGCTGGCTGGACTGGTCCAGGGAACAACTGGAACTGGACATCAATCTCGACGGTGACCGGCTGGACGTGCTCAAGCCGCCACTGTTGATCGCCGAGGCCTCCCCCTCCCTGCGCCTGACCAAGACCCAGCAGGCAACGTCCGTCACCGGTCGCATCGACATTCCCAAGGCGAGCCTGACCCTGGCACAGCTGCCGGAAGGCGGTGTGGCGGTCTCCGAGGATGTGGAGTTCGTGGATCAGCGCGCCGACGCCGAATCGGAGCCACCGGCGCCGTTTGCCATGGATCTGCAACTGAACATCGGCGATGAAGTGACCGTCTCCGGCATGGGCGTCAACGGCAGGCTCGGGGGGCAACTCACCCTGCGCCAGAAAGCCAGCCAGACTCCGCAACTCTTTGGCGACATCAATCTGCAAGATGGCCGCTTTAGCGCCTTTGGCCAACGGCTGACCATTCGACGCGGCAAGGTCATTTTTAACGGCCCTCCAACCCTGCCGACGCTGGATGTGGAAGCCGTCCGAGAGATCAAATCGGAAAACGTGGTGGCTGGCATTCGCCTCGGCGGTGCCGTCAATGCCCCACAGATGACCCTGTTCTCCAATCCAACCATGGAGCAGCAGGAGATCCTGTCCTACATCACCCAGGGGCGGGGCCTGAGCAGCACCGATGGCGGCAACGCCCTGTGGGCCTCGGCGGCGGTGAATCTGGGGCTGGCCCAGACCGGCGGCATGCTGACCAGCATCGGCGAAGAGTTGGGATTCTCCAACGTCAATGTCGGCACCGAAGGCGACGGCGACGAAGCCCAGGTGGCAATCAGCGGCTACATAGGTGAAAAGATATTCCTAAAGTATGGGGTCAATATCTTTGAGCCCATTACCGAAGTCACCATTCGCTACTATCTGCAAAATCGGTTGTGGATTGAGGGAATCAATAACACATTAAAAGACTCTCTCGATATCTATTACAGTTTCGACATTGAATAACCGAACCATTAATCAATGGTTATGGAACCCTGCTGCCATTCCGCTGGCGGCCTGGCTGTCACAGCTGATCTTTCAGCCCAGGCCGGGATGCGTGATC
Organism: Ferrimonas sediminum; assembly: GCF_900100175.1. Classification (GTDB taxonomy): domain Bacteria; phylum Pseudomonadota; class Gammaproteobacteria; order Enterobacterales; family Shewanellaceae; genus Ferrimonas; species Ferrimonas sediminum. Next base: position 9,152 of record NZ_FNEM01000024.1, on the reverse strand, counting down.
ACAAAAACCGCCGATACTGAAACGCAAACAATTGAAGACAATGAGATTATCTCCAAAGTGGTAGGAAACTAACAGCGGAGTATGACACCGCTCGCAGAAATGAAGGCCAGAAACGTAAGACAATACTGGCCATCAATGACCCATGCCCAAGCCAGCCTCAGAACGACGGCTTTCGGGGGATATTAAGGAGACTCTATGTGGTGGAGAATCACTCTGCTAGCCCTGGCCTACCTCGTCATGGGCGCCCACTTTCTTCGCTATGGCAATGCCATCGCCGCGGTGCTGATCACCGCCGCGCCACTGCTGCTGTTCAGTAAGCGCGCCATCACCGTGACCCTGCTGCAACTGGGGCTGGTTGCGGGCACCCTGCTGGTATGGCTGCCAACCGCCTACCGGCTGATCAACGTACGGCTGTCCTTTGATCAACCCTGGATCCGGATGGCGATCATCCTGGGCTGTGTCATGCTGTGTAATCTGCTGATAGCCTGGGCGGCCGGCGCCATGAAACGGCGCTTTCAGGGCTAATTTATCCCCTATGAGGTAGCAGGGCCTCATCGACGCCCATGGTAAAATGGCGACACTGGGTTACCGCACAGACAGTGCTAACCCGGTAATCATCATTATTTTCCTGCAATCTATTCTTGCAAGCCGGCTCGATTGAGCCGGTTTTTTTATGCCCGGGTATCAGGCGGCTTTTTCGGCCGGCGCCTTGGTCGCCTTCTTGGCGGGAGCCTTGGCCTCTGCCGGGGCTTTTTTCTTGCCCTTCAACGCCTGCATCACCGCCTCTTTCTGTTCCGCCAGGTACAGAGCCAGGCCTTCGCTGACACCGTCGTCCTCTATCAGCCCACTGGCCTGAAGCAGCCCTTCCAGCTCATCGGCAATGTCCAACATTTTGTCATAAGCATCTGCCTCAGCTTTGCTGGCAAAGGTCATTTTCTCTTCTCCATCCCGCTCAACCACGTATTTTACGATGACTGCCATTTCGGCTCCCCCAATCGATTAACTTTGCGCCAGTCTACCTAAAGGCTGTATATAAATACAGGCTTTATCGGGTTCGATTTGATGGTCATCAAAAAAAGGCGGTTATCGCCGCCGGAAACTGCAATCTGACAGCGTACAACTGGCCAGCGAGTCCAACTCATGTGACCTAAACCTCAGTATTTATGCTAGTTTTCAAGGCATGTGATATTGTTCAGGAAAGATTCAGAGCTTCAGCACTATGCTTTCAACCGGACATTACGAGCGCGCCGTGCCCTTATCACCGATTTGAGGACAACATGAAAATACTGGTTATTGAAGACGATGCCCTGTTACGCCACCACCTTAAGGTTCGCCTGACCGAAATGGGCAACCAGGTCATGGCTTCCGAAACCGCCGGTGAGGGACGCTACCTTGCGGAAAACTACCCGGTGGACATCGCCGTGGTGGACCTGGGTTTGCCGGATCAAGATGGTATCGACCTGATTCAACACCTGAGAGACAACGATTTCCGTCAGCCGATTCTGATTCTGACCGCCCGGGATCACTGGAAAGACAAGGTGGCCGGACTCAATGCCGGTGCCGATGACTATCTGGTCAAACCGTTTCAGGTTGAGGAACTGATCGCCCGGCTCAACGCCTTGGTACGCCGCAGCGCCGGTTTCGTGAAACCGGTGATCGAGTGCGAACATCTGTCTTTGGACATGGGTGCCAAGCAAGCCACCATGGGCGGCGACGAACTGGAGCTGACCGCGTTCGAGTACCAGATTCTCGAATACCTGATGCGCCACCATCAGCAGGTGATCTCCAAGCAGAGGTTGCTGGACATCCTGTATCAGGACAAAGAGGGCGACCCCAACACCATCGAGGTGATGATCTCACGACTGAGAAAGAAGCTGAGCCTCGGCGGTCTGGACAATCCCATCGTCACTATTCGAGGGCAAGGCTACCGCTTTAATCTGGTATGCGGGTAATGAAGGCCCTGTTTTCCAAACGACCCCGGCTGCAACGACGGCTGATGATGACCTCTCTGGCCATCATCGCCCTCGCCTCCTGGGCACTGGCTGAAGTGATCAATCAGCAGAAAGTGCAGGACTTTTACGTCGATCAAACCAACGACATCATCGCCCGCCTGCCGATGATCGCCGCCGAGCTGCGGCTGGAAGGGATGTTACCCCAGAGTATCAACCCCATTAAGGACTACCAGTCCATCCCCCATAAAAGCGATTATCTGCTGATCACCTGCGTCAATGGCCTGCGGGATCACTACACCTCATCGGAAGAAGCCAGGAAGCGTGCCCTGCAGGACACCTGCAACCGAGTCCGGAAGGCGGAGAAAACCCACACACCGCCCTATCTGCTGACGCTGGCCGACGATCGCCTGTATTCCATCGTCAGGCTTCCGGTGAGCATCAATCAAAAGTCCTATGATCTGCTGGTACTCAGGGATGCCGAACGCATTCAAAGACAGCTGGCAGAGAGTACTCGAAAAACCTATTTCCGTGTTGGCCTGTTTATTCCCCTGTCAGGACTGCTGCTGGTCGGCGCCGGATTCTGGGGCCTGAGGCCATTGCGACGGCTTTCCCAGGAGGTAAAGGGGATCTTAAAAGGCGACAACGAACAACTGTCGTCCGACTACCCGGTCGAGTTGACCGAAGTGACCCAGGCGCTCAATGAGTTGATTGGTCAGGAGAAGCACCAACGCCAAACCTACCAGCACGCCATGAAAGATCTGGCCCACAGCCTGAAAACCCGACTGGCGGCCACCAATGCCATAATGGAAGATCGCAACCTGACCGAGCGTGGTCGTCAGCAGGAGATTCTGTCGCAACTCGGGCAGATGGATCAGATCATCCAATATCAGCTTCGACGGGCAGTGGTCGGCCGTCAGGGTCTGACCCGGGAACAGGCCGAGATCCTGCCAACGGTGGAACAGCTGACCAGCATGCTTGGCAAAGTCTATCAGGAGAAGCAGATTCAGGTTGAGTTGCAGATTGACCGTCTGGCCCGTTTTCCCGGCAATCAGGACGACCTGATGGAGATGCTGGGCAACCTGCTGGAAAACGCTTACCGCTTTGCCATCAGTACCGTTCGCATTCGCGCCTGGGTGGGTGTTGAAGGCGGGCTGTGCATGGCCATTGAAGACGATGGTCCAGGCATCGAACCTGAAATGAGGCAGTCGGTGCTGGAGCGCGGGGTTCGCGCCGATCGCCGCAACCCCGGCCAGGGGATCGGTCTGGCGGTGGTGCACGACATCGTATTGAGCTACAAAGGCACCATGACCATCGACGAGTCTGAGCTGCGCGGCGCGCAGATCCGCCTCGATTTCGAACCCTCCCGCTAGCCATCTCATCGCCCGGCACCACGCCGGGCGATGCTTTTTTCCACAAAACTCGTTTTTTTGTGAACTTACTCACATACTTTACCGGTCTGTTTCTAAGACTCCGCTAAAGAACGAGGAAAATGAGATGAAAGCACTTCTGTTAATCGCGGCCACCACTCTTTCTCTGTCATTGTCTGCAGAGACGCTGCACCTTGGCGACAACGTTCGAGTGATCGCCATCAACGGCAAGCCTGTACCGGCCTACGTCGATACCATCACCCTGACCAAGGGGCCTCAGCAGATCACCGTTCGATACGACGTGCTGTTTGAAGCCGATGCCGACAGCCACGCCTTTATCCGCTCTGAACTGCACCAACTGCAATTCGAGGCCAAGGGCAGTGGCGACTACTACCTGAATGCGCCGACTCCCCTGACCGCCAAAGAGGGCAAGATGCTGGCCAACCAGCCGCAGTTTACACTTCAGGATCAATCCCGTCAGAGTGTGAACCACTCCCTGAAATCCCATACTGAATTGTTCAACCAAATGCAGCCTGCAGGCAATCAGTTCTAGACAGTCCAAATCGATTACGGGAAAATGCCGGTAACAGAAATAGTTACCGGCATTTATGAGCAGCTCTATCAGAAAAGTACCCGTCGACCAATTGCAGGTTGGCAACTACATTCGACTTCCGATCTCCTGGCGTGAACATCCCTTTATGTTCAACAGCTTTAAACTCAAAAGCCAGCAGCAGATCCTGCTTCTTAAAAAACTCAATTTGACTCATGTAATGGTCGATCTGAAGCGCAGCGATACCCAGATTCTGAGCTCGCCGGCACTGCCTGATCTGGCCGAGTCCAAAGCGGATCTGGATAAGATCAATCAACAGATGCAGGCACAAAAACAGCAAGGCATCAAAGAGCTGAAGCAGTTTCGCAAAGAGTATAAAAAGCACGAGCGGGAATACGCCGATTCATTGGCCCAACTGCGGGCCATCAATAACAAGCTGACTCTCAAGCCCATGGATGCCCTGGGGCAATGCTCCAAGTTGGTTAAAGAGATGGCCAGCAGCCTCAGCGGCGGCAGCCAGGTGACGCTTCATCTGATGAACGACGACATCCGCCCCGATGACCCCAATTATCACACCCTCAACGTCACCGTACTGGCGATGATGCTGGCCAAACAGGTTGGAATGAGTGAGGAGGAGATCATACTCGTGGGCCAGGGCGCGATGCTGCACGATTGCGGCAAGCTGCTGCAGCCCAAATCCCTGACCATGAAAAAACAGCCTAGCCGCACCGAAATGATAGAGCTGCAGCGTCATACGGTGCTGGGCCAGGAGTTACTTCGCAACCAAAGACACCTGCCCCGGGACATCACCGCCATGATTGGCCAGCACCATGAATTTCTGGATGGCTCAGGTTATCCCAAGGGTCTGAAAGAAAAAGAGATCGAGCCGCTGGCTCAGCTGATTGCCGTGGTCAACACCTACGACGATCTGTGCCATCCGCGGGACAAGACCAAGACCCGTCCCCCGGGCACGGTACTGGGCCTGCTGTACAAGTCCTTTAAGACCAAACTCAACAACCACTATGTTCAGCAATTCATCAAAATGATGGGGGTCTATCCCCCGGGCAGTGTGGTTCAGCTCTCCAGCGGTCAATTTGGTTTGGTCACCTCGGTAAACTCCCACAAACTGCTGTACCCGTCGGTGCTGGTGTACGATCCGGCGGTACCACGCCAGGAAGCCGCCGCCATTGCCATCGACAGCCAGGGCCTGACCATTGAACGCTCCATTCTGGCATCGGCACTGACCCCGGAAGCGTTCCAATACCTGAGCCCCAAAGAGCGGATGTCCTACTTCTACGATACCCGCCAGGCTTAAAAGCGGCTCCGTTTACCGCCACACCGGATTGCTTGCCGGTGTGGTCGCCCTCCTCCCCCTCACCCCGACAAGGTGCTCAATTTCATTCCCTTTCTCATTTGACCAAACTGTGATCAGGGTCAATATTTACTGCTGAGAGTCGCACATGCGGCGCTCCTCACTGAGCGACAGTCGGGCACCGCGGCAACGGCGTGACACGGTGGCAGGAGGTAAGGCATGATCACACTACCCAGTTTTGACGAGATGATGCGCATGGCCAAAGAGGAACCTCAGGCTCTTGAGGCCTTGCGAACCAACGCCATCGAACAGACCATTGCCAACGCCAAGGCCGACAACCAGCCCCAACTCAGGGCTCTGCAGCACCGCATCGACGTCACCATCACCAGAGCCAGCAACCCCTGCCAGAGCATGGTGCAGCTGTCCAACATGATGCACGACAAGCTGGCGTTGCTGAATACCGCATTTCAGAATCCGGCCGCCCTCGACCAACACCAAGCCAGTGTGGCTCAATTTCGACCAAATCCTCAACGCAACCCGGCCGCAAACCATTGACACAACAGGTGAGTCGCGCTATCAACAAAGAAAGGAGTGGCATCAAGGAGCGCCCAGTGAAACTCATCCCCCTCTTCATCGCCTTGCTACTGGCAGGATGTACCGGCAGCCGCAGCGACGTCGATTATGATCCTGAATTTAACTTCGCCAGCGTACAGCAGGTCAGTCTGCTGCCCAGTCAGCACAACAACGACCCGCTGAACGCCCGTCGGGCCGACGACGCCTTAAAACGAATGCTGAGGCAGCAGGGCTGGTCCGTGGTCCCGGACAGCGCCATCAAACTGCAACTGACGCTTTGGCAACAAACCGAAGCCAACGACAGTAGCTTTTCCATTGGCATCGGTGGCGGTCGCAGTAGCGGCAATAGCAGCATCGGCGGCGCGGTGTCGGTGCCAGTCACCGATCCAGTAGCCGATTACCAACAATTGCGCATAGACATGTATCACGACCAAAAACAGGTGTGGCGAAGCATCGATCGTTACAAAATCAACAACAGAGACAGCGCCGAAAAGCGGCAACAAAAAACCGACAAAACCCTGCAACGGATATTTGCCTCGTTGCCTCTGAACAACGCCAAGTAATTCAAGCCGGGCAGCCCCTCTGCCCGGTGGTTCAGACCCGATTCAGCACCCTGCCCCTATCCTTTCCCGCTGGTAACACTATTCACCCTCTGAGCGCACGTTCGGCTTTGTGGCCCGGCGAGACCCAATCAGACCAGCCGGCATTGATCGTCTTTAGGTATTACATTGAAAAAAAAAGGGTTTGTACTTTTTAGCGGGTTACTTGCTTACTGTGCAACCGCCAGTGACTTTGCTATGCCGCCGCTGTCCGAGTTGCAACCCAGCACCGAAGCCGCCGAACAGGGGCTTACTCAACTGGATGCCGGCATCGAGGCACTTGAGCAGCGCCTGGCCAACTCATCCCAACTCAGTGGCGACCAACGCCGCCACCTTGAGCAACAACTCACCGACCTGAAGCAGCAGCGCAAACGCTACATCGAGCATCAGGGGCTGTCGATGTTGTCACTGGTCGGTGGCCCCGCCTATACGCCCGAACTGGGGACCCTGCTGGCCATTGGCGGCCTCTACTCTTTCAGTACCGACCGCCTGGAGCCCGAATTACAACGCTCCAGCGTTGGCGCCTTCTTCCTGGTGAATCAGGGCGAAGGCGACACCGGATTTGCGGTGCGCTCCAAACAGAACCTGTTCTTTGATCATAACCGCATTCGGTTCACCGGAGAGCTTCGGGCCGGAGTGCAAAGCAGCCACTTCTGGGGTGTAGGCTACCAGGCGGGCGAGCGGCAAGATGCCAGTGACCAGACCCTGATGAAGGCCACCAGCCTGGATTATCGCGCCAACCTGAGCTACCAAATCTCCGACGACCTGTATCTGGGGCCGGCGTTCGCCATCCACTACTACCGACCGGACGAGCAAAGCATTCCTCAGTCAGCCTGGGACGACAGCAACTTCCAGGCCTACTATCAACAGCCCCTGTCGGTGGGCATCGGCGCCACCTTGCAATACGACAGCCGCGATGTGGCCGTGAATGCGTGGCGAGGCCAGTACCTCAACCTGGAGCTGCTCGCCTACAGAGACGGCATTGGCAGCGAACTGGAGTTTGAAAAAGGGCTGCTGGACTACCGCTACTACTGGCCACTGGCCAAGGGCAGGGTGCTGGCCTTTTACAATGCCCTGCAATGGTCCAGCGGTGACGTTCCCTACTACGCCATGCCCCAACTGGGCGGCATGCGTTCAATGAGGGGCATCTACCTGGGGCGGTACCGGGATAACAGTACCGTCGAACACACCACCGAGTACCGGCATACCTTTCGCTACCGCGACGGATCGCTGACCAACCATGGCATGGTGCTGTGGGCCGGACTGGGGTCGGTGGCCCAACATACCGGCGACCTCTATCACGACACCCTGTACAGCTATGGCATCGGCTATCGATACGAGATGCAGCCAAGAATGAATGTGCGGGTGGATCTCGGTGTCAGTGAAAACGACACCGGCTTCTATTTCAACTTCACCGAAGCCTTTTAAGGCTCGTCAGCCTTCATCCATAAAGAGCAATCATGAGAGCCACATTCCGTTACTTAACCGCCCTGGCTGTGCTGACTGGCCTGCCAGCGGCCCACGCCGAACAACCTTTGGCGACCACCGTCGATCAGCAGCTGACACCGGCCCACTGGAGCCGGCTGCCGCTGCTGGGTGAGCAAGCCCGGGCCAGGGGACATGAGCTGCCCTCTCCCATTGGGGTCAGCCTGTTCTTCAATCAGATCAATGCCGACTACATTGCCAAGGACGATTTCTCGGTTCAGGTGGATGGCGGCCTGTTGGGCGGCTGTACCCTCAAAGGCTGTGAACCGGACGGCAATTTCAACAGTTATTACATTCCCGCCGAGGACGTCAGCATCAACGGCGATGACCGCAGCGTACAGCTCAAAATCGATGCCTGGATTCTGCCATTCTGGAATGTGTATGCCCTGTTTGGCCACACCGAAGGCAGCAAGGATATTCGGGCCAAACTGGACAACGTCGAGGGTCTGCCCAATGTTCCGGACGGCATCGTATTACCGATCCCAATCGACTACACCGCCACCAACTACGGCTTGGGCACCGTCCTGGCCGGCCAGGTGGATCTGGTCGAGGGGTGGCACCCTTTCGTTGTCATGGGGGTAGGCGCGCTGGTCAAAGCCAAAACCAACACCACAGACAGCATCATTAAGACACGCATCGCATCCCTGAGACTGGGACAGCGCTATGACGTCGGCAGCAACAAATTGGCCTGGTTCCTGGCCTATAATCACCAGAACGTGAATCAGCGGGTTACCGGATCCTACAACTTTTCCGGAGTGCCGCAACTGGCGCCAATCATGGAAGAGGTGCGCTTTGATCTGGATCTGGCCAAGGAGGAGACCGAAAACCTGGCCATAAGCCTGAACTACGATTTCGGCAGGGGCAATAACTGGAGCCTGTATGCCGAGTACGGCTTTTTGAACTGGCAACACCTGATCATCGGCATTGGCCGCCGCTTCTGATAGACCAAGGGGCGCCTCTGCGCCCGTTACTGTGGCGCAGAAGCCGCGGTCAACCCCGACACCTTAGCCAGGTACTCCAGCCAACATACGAACGCCGGGACAGCGTATTGGTCGTCCTTGGCAAACAGGGACACACCCATTCTGGTGCCATCAGGTAGCAACAGGAAAACGGACTTGGAAACCAACAACAGGAAAGCCGGGATGCACGACATAGGTTCTGAATATCACAAAGGCGGCCAGGTGGCCTAGAGGGCATTTCGAAAGTATTTCAAAGGAAGGTGGTGGGTCGTGAAGGATTCGAACCTTCGACCAATTGGTTAAAAGCCAACTGCTCTACCAGCTGAGCTAACGACCCACTCGATTCTGTGCCCTG
>NZ_FNEM01000018.1:56781-100467 GCF_900100175.1 Ferrimonas sediminum | reverse complement strand
ACAGGCTGATGGGGTGATCGACCGCATCGGTTTCACTGAAGGGCACCTTCTTGTTCATGCCGTACACCGACGAAGAGGAGGCGTACACCAGGTGCGGTACCTGTTGCTGACGACAGCCTTCGAGGATGGTCAGCATGCCGGCCAGGTTGGAGTCCAGATAGGCCATGGGGTTGTCGATGGAGTAGCGCACGCCGGCCTGGGCGGCGAGGTGGATCACCCGATCGAACTTGTCATTGGCAAACACCCTGGCCATGCCGTCCCGGTCTGCCAAATCCAGCTCAACGAAGCTGAAGTTCTCTTCCGGCACCAACAGCTCCAAGCGAGCACGCTTGAGGGCTACATCGTAGTAGTCGTTGAGGTTGTCCAACCCCACTACCTGGTGGCCCATGGCCAGCAGTCGTTTGCTGGTGTAAAAGCCGATAAAACCGGCGGCGCCGGTAACCAATACTCTCATAATTCAATGCCTGTATTCTAATTCTATTTTGATGCCCAATCGTCAAGATTGACTGAGCCTGAGCGGCAGGGCAAGTCCACGTATGTTCAGTTCTTGTTCGGCATCGACCTGGCGGTTAAAAATCACCTCAATCTTCGATGAATAAATGCACATAGTGTTGGCCTTAGCTGGGCCTCGATTACCGAAAGTTTGATCTGTGTTACTTCGCGCACTCACCCTGGCCTGAGCGGCCATCTAAAGTCTACTCTCAGCACGCTCCAGAATTTACCAATTTATTAATGGAATATATGACAACCAAATTTAGTCACAGCTTTAACTCGATAACGCTAAAGCATCCTAACAATAAAACGTCAGATTTCAGTGATTCTATCCAAGATTAAATCTACGTATTTTTTAGCACGACTATAGTTACTTGCTTCAGCATAACAACGAATTTCCGGTGCATTGCCTGATGGCCGCAAATGAACGATATCACCGCAATCAAAGGTAATCCGCATACCATCGGTGCTATCTACCTTTACAATAGTATTATCAAAGCCGAGGCTCCTAGCCAAAGCCTCAGTGTCTTCAAGACCTTTTGCGATAATTGCTTTGCTACGCTCGGTAGCAAAACCTTTAATTCGATCGCTATGAGTGATTCGGTTGGGCAATGCGTTAACTAATTCAGAAATCTTACCTTGCCCAACAGCCATGAGCAACATAAGCGCAGGTAGCAGAGCATCCCGTGTAGGCAAAGCCTTCAGTGATTTTCCGTTAATCTCAATATCAGAGCCTAATAGGTAACCACCATTAGCCTCAAAACCAGCAATTCGAGGAAAATCCGATAATCTGTTCAACTCTGCAATGACATAAGGGGAACCTATTCGTGTTCTTACAACATGCTTAAAGGAACCACATGCTTCGATAGCAGTATTACAGCTTACTGGAACAGCTAAAGCTTCGATCTGCAATGCTTGTGAACATAGTAGTCCAAGAATATCCCCTCTCAGCCACTCGCCTGTTTCATCTGCAATCATCGGACGGTCGCCATCACCATCAGTAGAAAAAATTGCATCAAATTGGTACTGCTGCGACCAAATCTTAGCTTTAGCTTTATCGTCATCTGACACGGCCTCAGTATCAATGGGAACAAACTGGTCACTACGCTCAAGCGACATAACTTCCGCCCCGAGTTTAGTAAACAGCTTAGCATATAGCTCTCTACCAGCACTGGAATGTTCATAAATACCGATGCGTTTTCCTTTTAACCAAGGGGAGTCAAATAAGGAAATATAACGCTCGAGATAAAAATCTGCAGCAACCTGGGAAATCTCAATTTCAGACAGCTTCTCAATGTGAGAAAAGCAAACCTTAGCCGACAGAATAGATAACTCATCAGCCTTAGATATTTCTCCATCAGGCCGGTAAAACTTAATCCCATTCCGGTCAAAGGGAATATGGCTACCTGTAATCATTATCGATGGGATATTTTCTTGCATCGCAGCATAGGCCAATGCAGGGGTAGGCACTACACCGTAGAAAACCGTTTCGATATTACATTCAACCAAAGCGGCCGCGCAAGCTTTTGCCATATCACAGCTACTTGGGCGATTATCAATCGCTAAAGCAATTCGCCTAACCTCATAAGACTCTTTCATCACCGCCACAAAGGCATGAGCGAAAGCTGCACATACTTCGGCAGTAAACTGAGTCACTAACCCACGTGCTCCACTAGTGCCAAAGGCGATACCACTATCAGCAATAACTTGTTTTGAAATAAGCTTTGTCATAGAGAAACTACCTTACCACTGGACTTAAGCATCAACACGACCGTAACGGTCTTCGAAGCGAACTATATCGTCTTCACCCAGATACGAACCGACCTGAACTTCAATCATTTCTAGCGGCATCTTACCTGGGTTCTCGAGAGCATGGACTACACCTACTGGTATATAGGTTGACTCATTTTCAGTAACCAAAATAGTTTGACCACCATTGGTTACCTTAGCGGTACCAGAAACTACAATCCAATGTTCCGCTCGATGATGGTGCATCTGCACACTAAGCTTTGCACCAGGATTAACCGTAATGCGCTTAACTTGGTAACGGTTACCATTATCTACAGAGTCATACTTCCCCCATGGTCGATACACCTCTCGATGCAATTTAGCCTCACGTCTCCCTGAAGATTTAATTTGCTCAACTATCTTTTTCACCTCTTGTACGCGGCTTTTTTTCGCTACCATGACAGCATCTTTGGTATCAACAACAACAATATCATCAAGACCTACTGTCGCAACGAGACGTTCATCACTGTGCACCAAGCAATTGGAGCTATCATGACTGATTACATCTCCACGAAAGGCATTATTGTTTTCATCTTTACTATTAATTTCCCAAAGTGCTGACCAAGAGCCAATGTCATTCCAACCAGCATCAAGTGGAATAACCACAGCATCATCCGTCTTTTCCATAACAGCATAATCAATCGATTCGTCTGCGCAGGCTAAGAACGATTCCTCATCGAGCCGAACAAAATCCAAGTCAGCCCTGGTGTTAACTAAGGAGTTACGGCACGCCTCTGCTATATCAGGACGATGTATATTTAGCTCCTCCAGATAGCGACTAGCCTTAAATAGAAACATTCCGCTATTCCAATAATATTTTTCACTAGCTAAATATTGCTCAGCGGTGCTTAAGTCGGGCTTTTCTACGAACTGACTCACCTCAAAACCATCACCAACAGAGTCTCCCCGCTGAATGTAGCCATAGCCTGTATGCGCACAATCAGGAACGACGCCAAATGTAACAAGCTTACCCTGCTCGGCTAACGGAAGCGCTCGTCGAACGGCCTTGACAAATGCATCTCCGTCTTGAATCACATGGTCCGCTGCCAATACAAGCAGAAGCGGATCCTGTTCATCTACTCTAGAAATTTCTGCTGCTAAAGCAATAGCCGGAGCAGTATTCCGACCTTGTGGTTCAAGAATAATCGACCCTAACTTGTCGATAGCACGCAATTGCTCTGCAACCATAAATCGATGAACTTCATTACAGATTGTCAGTGGAATAGAACAATCTAGTTCAGTAACTCGAGTTATTGTTTGCTGTAGCATCGTGCTATCATCCACAAGCGGCAAAAACTGCTTTGGAAACGCAGACCGAGACAGTGGCCATAAACGAGTGCCAGAACCACCCGCCATCACCACTGGTAAAATAGTACCCATAACTTTCCTTTAAAAATAAGTAGTTTTAACTAGTGGAGGGGTTATGTACCCTACCATTACGATTTCACCATCCAAATAACGTTGTTAAGAAAATGACTTATTACTGTGCAGCTATATTCAGGCCTGCATTAACACTTCCTGCTGCTTTACAGGCATTATCTATAACTCTGGTTATTATTTTTACGACAACCTTTGCCTTGTTGAATTGAACGCTCTATCTTCTTAAAGTCAAATAAGATCTTATTAGTTGTTTATAGAAATACACGATCTTTTACAATACTGAGCAAAGCAATACGGTTGATAATACTTGGCATGGTCTGAATTATCTAACATCGCCTTTTAAATTCTTTGTCGTAACCATCAATTATAAGATAGATGTAAAATCCCACGGTAACTTTCAAAGACAGACTCTTGTTGTATTTATTTACAGCAATTCCGTTTCTTTTGCACCATCATTTAGATAGGAACATATCAGACAATGTCTTCTCAATTTCTATTGACGGAGAAAACTCAACCAGTCTATTTAACTTGCTATTGTCTCCACATAAAATCTTTATTTCATTAGCTCTAACAAAATTTTGGTTCACTTTCACATCGATTTGATAACCTGCGATGCCCTCGATTTTTGATATTATCTCTTCCAAAGAATAAACCTTGCCAGAACACAAGTTGATCACATCGGATCTTAAATCTGATGTTAAAATCTTAACGTAAGCTTTAGCAATATCACGTACATCACTAAAATCCCTATATACATCGATATTTCCTAGCTCTATCGATTTTTTTCCTAACCTAAAGTGATTAATGATTTTGGGAATTAAAAATTTATCATCCTGGCCAGGACCGGTATAATTAAAAGGCCGAGTAATAACGATAGGTAGCTCTTCGAACCAGAGTTTCGACATATGCTCCATCGCCAATTTACTCATTGCATAATGGTTTACGGGCGAAGGCTGTGCTGACTCTTGGACTAAGCCAGAAACCTTAGGAGTACCGTAGACATTTGCACTACTGGACAAGATTATTTTCTTAATCGGTAACAACAATTCATGCACTGCTTCAAGAAAGTAAAGTGTACCGAATACATTTACATCATAGAAAGATTTTTGTTCAGAATGACCGACAAAAGACAATGCAGCTAAATGAATGATGTAATCAGGCCTTACTATGTCTAGACAACGTTTGACATCAAATTTATTTGTGATGTCACAAACGATCTCACCGTCTATTGCATTTTCTCGGACTAGACCTATTACTTCATAACCTTGCCGTTGCAATTCTTTTTTTACATACCGTCCAGTAAAACCATTGCTTCCGGTTAAAAGTACTTTTTCCATGACTTACCCATGAAGTTTATAAAGCTGTAGCCACATTAATATCTGTGGCTACAGCTAGCAACTGTCGAAGTTAGGTTAAAAAGAAAAGCCTTGTTCATTTCTCCGAAGGTCCGACTCAACCATCATCGAACAAAGTCCTTCTAATGTTGTTTTTGGCTCCCAGCCTAAGCTCAACATCGCCTTCTCCGGATTTCCTATTAGTAATTCGACTTCGGCAGGACGATAGTACTTCGGATTTACCCTTACAAGAACTCTACCCGAGGATTTTTCAATACCTACCTCGTTTTCTTCACTACCACTCCACTCAAGTTCAATATCCGCAGCTTTAAACGCCATTGTTACAAAGTCACGAACCGTTTCTGTTCTATTAGTCGCAAGTACATATGTATCAGGCTTTTCAGCTTGTAGCATACGCCACATGCCTTCAACATAATCCTTTGCGAATCCCCAATCACGCTTAGCGTCCATATTACCTAGCTCTAAAACTTCGAGCATACCAAGCTTAATTTTAGCTACAGAGTCCGTAATCTTACGTGTCACAAATTCTTGACCACGCAACGGCGATTCATGATTAAATAGGATACCACTGGTAGCAAAGATATCGTATGACTCGCGGTAGTTAATTACCATCCAGTGAGCATACAACTTCGCCACACCGTATGGGCTACGAGGATAAAATGGTGTCGACTCACGCTGTGGAATTTCTTGAACCTTACCGAACATTTCTGATGTCGATGCTTGGTAAAACCGGATTTTTGGATTTACTATTCGAATGGCCTCTAGCAAATTTACTGGGCCCATACCCGTAATTTCTGCAGTAGTAATAGGTTGCTCAAAAGAAACACCTACAAAACTTTGAGCGGCCAGATTATAAATTTCATCAGGCTTCGATTCGTGAACAAGTCTAATTGTCGATGATAGATCTGTCAGATCATACTCAACTAAGTTAAGGTCCTTGTGGTTTCTAATACCTAGTTCATCTAAACGCCAAAAGTTTACAGAAGAAGTTCTCCGAAAAGTACCAAATACTGTATAACCTTTCCCCAACAAAAGTTCAGCGAGATAAGCACCATCTTGACCAGTTATCCCAGTGATAACTGCAACTTTATTTTGATTCACTTTATACACCTATCAAATATTATCATATATCGTAATGAGGTCTTTTACAACTTTCTTTCTTTCAAAATTTTCTAAATGTTGCAGAGCATTTTTAGAGCATCTCTCATAAAAATCCACGTCTGTTAAGGTGTTAGTAATAGCTAAAGCCAACTCTTGAGAGTTAAATGGCTCGACAGTTTTCCCAGTGCTACCATCAACATTTACAAGAGGCACGCCGGATCTATCAAGTTTAGTTGAAATAACTGGCTTACCAAATGACATTGCTTCCAATTGAACAATACCGAACATTTCGCTACGATGAACCGATGGCAGACAAAATACGTCGCATAACTCATAGTATGCAGCAAGTTCACTTTGTGAAACTCCACCGGCAAAGAATACTCTGTCCATTAGATTTAGATCGCTAACTTTATTTCTTAGCTTAGAATCTAATTCTCCTTTTCCTGCAATAACAAGTATGATGTCTTTATCATCAACATACGACATAGACTCGATAAGAACATCGAATCCTTTATAATAAACAAGTCGTCCAACGGAAAAAATAATCTTTTTCCCTTCAAACTGAGATTTTAATGACTGTAACTTGGCGAAATCTATGGATTTACTAAGGGATTCCTTTTGAAAAATATAAGTGAGTTTTTTACTCTTATTTATAAAATGGTGCGAAATATCCGAGCCTTCTATATGCGCATCAGTTGCACCTAAAACAACATCAGATTTATTAACAATCCAATTTTGTAGAGGCTTGAAAAACCAACCCAGCACTTTTTGCTTAATAACATCGCTATGCCAATGTAAAACCAACTTACAATTTGGACGTGCGAAAAATATTGCTAGAAATGCAATAGGGTTCGGACAATGTACGCTAATGACATCGTACTCATTTCTCAGAGAAATCAACTTCCTTATATAACTAAAAGAAACAGAAGTAGAAGCGACCTTAAATATTGAAGACTGCCTATGCACTGTGTAGCCATTGACATTTTCTACAACAGTTTTATTAGAATTGTTCAGCGCAATTACATCTGTCTCTACTCCGGCCTCATTTAAAGCTTCGACTAATTCATAGTTTACATTTTCAATCCCGCCAAAAACGGGGGGATAATACTTACCTAGATGAAGAACCTTCATAATTAAAACTCATTCAACAATATTCTTTAACATCTTCAAAAAACTCTTTTCTCTTTTCACTTAACTTTGTGATGTTATATTTTTGTGAATTAGAGAAGTTATTTTTAGACATATAGTCGCACTCTTCATTTGACAATGATAAAATTAGCTTATGCGCACCTTCGAAATCATCAATATTAAAAATATATTTATCTTCAATTAACTCCGACACGCCAGAAACTCGACTACAAATGCAGGGAAGAGAATTAGCCATAGCCTCGATTACCACTCTGGGCAACCCTTCTCTTCGAGAAGTGAGAACAAAGATATCTGCCATTCTATATATATCTAGTTTAGTTTCTTTATCTGAAATATACCCTTTAAATGACACTCTATTTCTAATACCTAACTTTGTAGACAAATCTTTGTATTCATCAAGTAATACACCGTCACCTACAATAATCCCATGATAATTCTGAGGTAACAAAGCTACCATTTTAAGAAATATATCAAGACCTTTGAATGGCCTATCCAACACTCCAACAAATAATAATCTGATAACATCAGATTCACCGTCGACTTGTTTGGAATTATAATAAAAGTCATCTTCTATTGAAATGCTACTGTATTGATAATCAAACTTATCACTTTTTATTTGATTTTTTCCTAACGTGGCGCTTTGAATCTCTCTCTCTGTAACAAATGAAGCAAGGCAACATTTTTTCATTTGAAAACTAAAAATTCGGGGTAGAACAAATTTTAAAATGGTGCGAACTATTACATTTTCACTAACACTTTTGGCTTCTTGAAAAGGATCCGCAACTACTTCACAGAAAAATTTCGCGTTAATCAAGTAGCAATACAGACTCACCGCATAAGCCAACATGCCAGGGGTTCGAATTATTATTCGCTGACATTTGTACTTAGATAATATACGGAGAATACAAAATGCTTTAAAAACGCCGACCCCGGTAGTGTAAATTGGGACCATTGAAAGGTTTTCTCTACAAACAAGTTGGTAGCCTACAGGTAACTTATTAGTTTTTTCTACTCGACATAAGACATCAACTTGCTCAAACTCATCTAAATATTTGTCGAAAAAAGCACTATCTTCAGTGCCTTTAACATAATAATCTCCGTTATATTCTAAATAACGTCTTTCAACAGTTAACAAAAGTTTGTTAGAAACCATCATTATTTGCTTCCAAAAATTTAGTTTTCAGTCTCTTATTATCTTCACACATTCACCATTTCTTTTTAGTAAATGGTCTTCTGGAACTACAGAGGAGACTACGCATCCTGCAGAGATAACAGAATTATCACCGATCGATGCCCCTTTCAACAAAATAGCGCCAGTTCCAATCCAAACATTGCGCCCAATTTTCGTAGCTTCTGTAGAAAAACCTTGCGTCGATACAAACTCATTCTTTGAAAAGTTATGATTGTGATCATATATCTTTACATTTTCACCAAACAAGCAATGACTTCCAATAAAAATTGAATCTCTACAATTTATACTTACACCTTGGTTGAAAAAGACGTTACTCCCAATATTTAGCTGTCCACCAGTTACTCTTATGCTTAGATCTGTTCGTGATTTGAAAGATCGACCAATAACTAAGTTTCCATTGACCAATGTCAATTCATGGCGCCTATCTATATATGAAGTGAATACATTCTTAAGTGTGTAATGTTTCCCAAATTGAATTTTACCAATCAAATACGCCAGAAAAAATCTCAGCCTGGAAAGAACAGCTAATAGATTACTTATTACCATTTCTAATCCGATTTCTGAAGATGTAAAGAGCTTGAAGTAGCGGGCTAAATTTCGACAAAAACAAGGCCACTACTCTAATAGAGTATGGAGTACACAAGTTTCCAGCAATAATTTTTTGATATTCCTCTGCATTACCATTTCTAATGTAGTAAATACATAGTCTTAATAAAATCTTATTTTTTGCCTTTATGGCGTCTAAATTATCAAAGTTCTCTGTGCATTTGTTCCAAAATGGTTGATGTTTTGCAATTTCTTTCTCGAAAGACTCGACACCGCTAAGACTGCCTTCGCGCTGTCTTCGCAAAGTCAAAAGCTCATTAACAAGCTTCATTTCCGTAAACTCAAGAGACTTCATTAAAAAATAGTGGTCTTCTCGATAATTTAGTCCTTCATCAAAACCACCGATCATATCAAAAACACTTCGCTTCATTAGTATGGTGGGAGTGTTCATTACAATTTGACCGTAGAAAAGCTTTGAAAGGTTCACTTTTCTATTCTGTGATATTTCCTTTTTGGAGTTATATAGACTTTCTAGCTTGTCATTACAAACTATCACATTTGTTAAAACTAATCCGGATTTACTACCCTGAATCATTGAAAGTTGTCTACTTAACTTTCCGTCAACCCAAACATCATCAGAATCAAGAAAAGCTAAATATTTTTGAGTTGATTTTCCAACACCATAATTTCGCGCAGAAGCAGCACCACCATTAGGTTTATGATAGTATAGTATGTTAACGTCTAGATACTTTGAAATAATTTGTTGACACTTTTTTGATTCCGTCTCACTAGAACCATCATTAACAACAATTATTTCAATACCTTCAATTTTTTGACAGATAACAGAGTCAATTGCATCTGTTACATACTTAGAAGAGTTGTAAAAAGGAATAATTACACTAATCAAAACAATCTACTCACTATATAATCTGTTTAGCAGATTTAATTTCAACTTCTGACAGAGCTGAAGATACTCTTTCTCTAAAGTCTTTGATATCTAACAAATCAATCTTATCAATCAAATCAATAACTTTATTTTTCAATTGAACTTTTGGCCATAATTCTTCATGCCCACACTCGATAATATAGTTTTCAACAGGAAGTTCTCCAATTACACCTTTGAATTTTATACTGTAGGACAATGGAATTGTCGGTGTCAAAGTCTGCAAAGCAGAAACACAAGCGTGCATCCTTCCGGAAATAACTAATCTAGACCTAGATATCAATTCCCTAGCTAAAGCTGCACTAATAACTTGGTCTACAACAATAAGACGATCCTTTACCCCGACTGGTAGTCTTTTAAGGATAGAATCAATAGCCTTACGATCATCGGAAGTGTCACTAATAACATGAGCTAGTAGCATTACCTTTTCATTTCTTTCATGAAGTTCATTTATTAAATCAACCCAATTGGAAATATAATCATCTCGCTTATCTGTATAGGATTTCCATAGACCTGACGGAACTAAAGTAATGTACTCTGAGGCGTAATTCAAAATCAAATCAGCTTGTCCTACGACGTCTTTACTTCCCTGCTTAGGAAGGGGAAGGTATGCTAAATCTTTTGAAGACTCCACATTTGTAAGACCAATTTCTTTAATAAGGTAGTTCTTACAGTTTTCATCACGAGTGTAGATTTTGACCTTATCGAATACAAATCTTGCTAATCTAATTCTCCAGCTTCTAAACGGTCCAATAGTCTGGCCAACGAGAGTTGTATTTATACCCTTCCATGTTAAGCTCAAAATTTTTATAAATTCAATAACTAGAGCCTTAATAGAATAATACTCAGAAAAATCATCCCCCCCTAACTGGACAACCTTGTCAACTCCCAAAGCCTTAATGGATGAACCAAATAACACAGAGTATTTCAAGTATTTAAATAGCTTTAATATATTTGAGTCACCTTCGCAATCAGGACGAAGCTTGACTCCAAGTTCGTTAAAGCTTTCTATTTCTTCAACTCCGGACTCAAACTTTATTCGATTTAAACCATTTTTTTCTACATTATCTACAATGAAAGATGCATTCGGATTCTTTTCTTTGCATTTGGCTATATAAATAGCCACCATCATTAACGCACCGTAATTCATGGTGTTGCTAGCGCGCATAATTAAAATTTTCAATTTTTACCTCTAAATCTATTTTTCAAATAATCGTCATAATAACAAGCTGCTATGTACGCTAGAGAAACTACATTTACATATCGGTAAACGTTATGTGTCAATGATAATGCTACAATGATAGTTATGTAGTAGAAATCATGAAATTTGACTTCTAATTTTTTTCTACGTCGATTCAAAAACAGCAAAATTACTACAAAATTGGCCAGAATTAGTGGCGACGCCAAACTAATTCCCTCATAAAGTATATCAAAGCTTCTTCTGACATTGGCGACTACCGTTTCCACGTACACATTAGAAAAGAAGTATAAAATTGCATCGCCTTGAGATACGGATTTTAATGCTTCATCAAATACTTTGTTACTTTCTCCGAACCTTCTAGAACCAAACATCAGTTTCATCGGATATGAAAGACTAGAGCTGAAAAACACATAGAGAGCAGAGATTGATGAAAGTAGTAAAATTACGAATCTAGTTTTAGATGTGCTTATCCAATTATGCACATAGTACAAAACAAGCATAAACAAAAGCAAATCTGGCCTTGAAACAAAAACTAGTACTGATGATAGTAAAACACCAACAGTGCTTTTCTTTAATCCAAAAAACAGCATTAATATCAAACCTGATATTGACATTGATTCTTTTAGAATAAAGTAACACCAATATATACCGAGACAGGCGATGCCAATAGTCAGCAAATCTTGTAAATTGTAGTCTCTCTTTTTGCTATTTAGAACTGTTACCCAAGCAAAATTATATAAAAATAAATTTGTGGTTCGAAAATAATTTTCACCTACAGTATAAAAAAGAAAGTTTACATACTTACCAAAAAGCAGAGACGTCTCCCCCTGAATATACGTCAATTCATCAGGAAAAAAGGGGCTAAACTCTCCTCCAAACTTAAAAGTATGGAAATAACCTAACATTAAGAATAAATAGTAGATATGGCTAAGAGATACAAATAGGATGCTTGCCGTACTGCGGGAGATATAGAGAAAGAGTATAAATGAAACCACTATCACTGCGAAGTCAAACATTAAACAAATTCCCACACCAATCTATTGTAAATCATATAGCGCCGCATCCGACAAAAACCACGGTATTAAATCCGCCCACCTATTATACCTTTATCTATACACTGATGAATATCCGGCACCAATTTTAAACTTAATCGATCAACAATAGACACCTTAACACTAAACCCACCTAAACTTTTCTACACGTACAGTTAAAGATATCCCAATAATTAATTTAGTAATCCAAAAAAGCAGGAAGCCTGAAACGACAAACAAAAGCGAACCCTTATCAGATCCTAATGCAATTAATACCAGATAAATCACTATTGGTATAATATTAAGAAGATTAAGCGAAAGTAACTGCTTATTATTTGCAACAGAGACTATTACCAAAGCAAATGGTTGGTATAATATGTATAGGATGCCAGCGGCTATAATTAAATTGACTTCAATATTTGTAAACTGATATTTTCCATCATAAATAAAGTCACATATAATAAATGCTAACTTAGAAAAGACAAACCAACAAGCAATTGAAACAATCACTACCGGAGTTACAAATTTCTTTTTGAATGAAACTAGCCTTTTTTTGGATAAAATCGGCATATAGTACTGAAAAATCACCCCAGCAACTATAGGAAACGGTAGGTACATTTGAAACAGTATCACAAACTTTGCAAAGTCGACACTTTCAAAGAAGCTCGAAACCAACAGTTTATCTATTGATCGAACGAGCAACATAGAGCCAATAGTGACAAGCATGTTCAATTCATATATGGTATCAGTCCTCGCTACCCATGAACTATTTTTTAAAACTGAGCATTTAGGATTGAAATTCATGGTAAGAATGAAAAATAGAGCAGCTACAAAAAGCAGAGCTAATTCTAAATAGAAATTATCTAAACCATAAATAAGAGCCAATATGAAGATGAAGGAAACCGAAAGTTGTACACTCCTCTCACTGAACACAGCTAACGTTGGCATTCCTAAAACCCGAAAATAGGCTGCAGCAAACCTTAAACAAGTGAATGCTAAGCAACTTAGAAATACAAAGAGACAGCTGAGACCATCACTTTCATAGAAATAAAATGTTATCAAAAAGCAAACTAGAAGACCAAGACTTAATTTTCGCCTATCCAATTTGTTAACACTTCCATCGCTCGATATCCCTCCTTTAAGAATCCCATAATGCTGCCCCATTAAGCATACTTCTAAGACTACAGGAACGAAATACAAGAGGTACGCAACCTTGGAAAAGCTATCAACTTCAAGATGTACTGATGAAAAAATTACTACAGAAAATGTTAATGCAGTTAAAGAGAATGATGAAAATATATATTTTAACACTAAATTACCTAGCAATCTTGATCAACGCACCATGAATCTTTGATAGTAATGATACGCAAAGCTCAAATAGCCTGAATGTAAACTTAGATGCTCGAAAATAATAATGAAGATCACTAAACCTTCTCATGAACATTCGATAGGTGTAAATTACCTTCCTGGAGCGGCTTGGATTGACCTTTTCGAATCTACACTTTACCTGATGTCCAGATATAAGCGACATCACTTCATTTCTCACATGAATTCCTTCGCGCTTATGGCGATATCCGCCCGCTTGTGCTGTATATAAATCACTTTCAGAAATGGTATCTAAGTATAGTCTTTCTTGTGACGAATTTATTATATCTAAGATAACTTTGCTTCTAACAATTAGGAGATTCGTTCCCTTATCGTCAGCCTCATATTTCGGAAGCCACGCATCTCCAATAGAAAAGTCGGCCAGTTCTCCACTAACGTCTTCACAGAAGTCACATGACTTGTACTTAAACATTCCCAGGCCCCAATTAGTGCCTTTGATTTTTTGTCTAAATTCCGTGAACTTCCCCTTTGAAGTGGTCACTTCGGTTTTATAATTCGATGACTTTTCACTATCAGCCTTGAGCCTAAAATCTATGTCTAACAACTCGCCGTGGTCAAACATAATCGAGTCTGCAATATATTTAGAATATCCAGAAGTTTTCAAATGACCACAATATAATGAACCAACAACTTTAATGCGTTTCCTTATAACTTCATCTACTTCAATGAGGTTCCTGACTGCTCTTACAAAACACGGAACCGCGATTATAGCAAATAATTTATCACTGCATGATATAATCTTTAAAACCTCATCCATAGTTACTGGATAGTATTTTGAAGATGCTCCTTCAATCACCTCATTTGTTGAGTTGGAAATCGAAAACTCAAATAATGAATCATTTTTTCTTGATTTTTTTACATGTACAACTGAGTCCACTATTTTTCTAGTGATTAACTCAGAAAGCAGCCAACTACCTATTCCACCAGAACTCCCAGTATCTCGATATGTTTTTTCTTTTACGTATCCGGCGTAGGAATCAATGTAACGACCAACTAAATTCTCGCTCTCTGAAAGATCTATTTTCTTATCTAAAGAATTTTCAGAAAAAGGACAAATCTTATTTAGTAATGTGTAATCGTCATCACTGAGTACTCCAACAATTTTTGGAGTTATCTGCCCATATTTGTTTTCTTCCATTTTTATTTTGCTGGACTTTGAATATGCACACACTCCACAGCCAGAACAGATACCTTTATTTACAGCGCTTTTGAAGTTTATATATTTTGCAGTCATCTATGAGTTACACTATCTTTTGATATGTAGAAGTTACCTACGGTTAAACTAAAGTTAAATCATATAATTAGATCAATGAAACCTGCTGATTAATCGGCAGCATTTTTCAAACAATTAATTTAGACGTCCCCATACTAAAGAATGCTCCTATTCAGTTAATTACCTAACAAACAGGCTGATTCGATCCAGTAAAACTGAACACAGAACTAAGTACTCAAGGCAAAAACATGAAAAAATCATGCAACCTCAATCACCCTTGAAATATATCGTCCTGGACTTTGGCGTTTTCTCTTGATGCCAGGCATTCATGGAGCTTTTCTTCCTTAGCAAATTCAGCGCTACCTGCCTAATAGACGCCTTATTTTCAGCACCTTCTCCGCGACATGTCCAACAATCATCCTCATACATCGCAACGTCCAGGCACCAATGCAAACTCGACTCAACTCCCAAGTGCGCGCGTGCAGCTTAACCAAACTACTTAGCACTTAGCTCCGCTGAGCTAATGTAGTAACGCACTGCAATATCTGTAGCGTGACCTGGCTCAGGTCTAGCTGAGATGGTGATACCAATACTCTTCATACCTTTCCACTCAAACGATAAATCAAAAAACTAATCAAGGATTTTGGAGACTATGTACTGGCGAAGTTCCTCTCGACCGTGTGCAATCACGTGTGTAATGAAAATATCTGCATCAGTCTTGTACAATTGAAGGAATTTCGAGGCTCTGAAACGCCTGATGCAAAAGCTCTTGATTACGATTGACCGCAAGAATATAGTCCGCTTCACCGTCGATTATTTGCTCTGCAATTTCCCATAGGCAAGCCATTGCATCCACCAATTACAGCGCAAACGGGCAGGAATATAATGTTGTACAGCTTATGAGTTATTTTCCACTCCTGACGTGGATCTTCAATTATTGAAAAGTGGTCTTAGAAATTCGAAGCAGGTATTGTCGGTCATCCGTTTCTCATACTAAATAGAATAAGATCACATCTCCGTCTTGTTAATTGTCAAGATCATTTCCGTGCGGTCATAAAGTGTACTTTTATGCTTTTGCCCAGATCTTCTGTGCCGACTCGATGTGACAGGATTTATCCACCAACTACCGGTTCATTTCCCGGAACATCCTCTAGGCTACAAGAGCCGGTAAAGCCGAAGCGAATAGTTTAAGTATGCATATTGATCTACTAGGGCCTATGCGTGTTTCGCCCGCAGCAATGTTGAATTTTTTCAACAACCCGTCTCAGTGACTCAAACCCCACTGAGACGGAAAATGGTCAATTTGAGACAGTCGATGTAGCACTAGGCCCCATGAAACTTCGGTATGGCTTAGTTCCCAGTTGAGATCCCAGTAGGTTAATAGTTTTTTATAAGAACCTAAATCACCCTATATCTCTGTCAGCTAGCATTCGAATTCGCTTGACGATTTTCCAGATATTTTGAATTGAATAACTGTAAACTAAGTATAATAGAATAAAGCTAATAAACATAACCCACTCAGGTATTGCCATACTTTCTGCTACAATTCCAGCGCATACGATCACTGAAGCAAAAATGGTAATCAACACCAAAGATTGCCTTTGAGTCAATCCTGCGCGCATGCATATATGATGCAAATGATTGCGATCGGGTTTAAAAGGGCTTTGACCTTTACGTACTCGGCGGAACATGATCGCTGCCATATCCATTAACGGCAATGCGATCACCCATAACGCAGTAACAGGTCGAAATGCTACAGAGTCACCTTGTGAGCCGTATACCAACAACCAGACTACTGTTAGTCCAATGAGCATAGAGCCGGCGTCACCCATAAAAATCTTTTTCGCTCTGCGATTTGGCCAACCTAAATTAAAGGTTAGGTAAGCACAAATTGCTGCAATGAACAAAACGGGTAAGATCCAAGCAACATTGCCCGCTTGTGCAAAAAGAATAGCTAAGCCACTAAAGGTTACGATACTCAGCATGCCCGCTAGACCGTCAATACCATCAACCATATTAAAAGCATTGATAGCTCCAATCACCGCAACAATCGTAATCAAAATCCCAATATGACTCAGATGTAGCTCAAACAAACCAAAAATATTACCCAATGATTCTAAATACAGCCCTGCTCCAAAAATCATAATACACGCAGACAGCGCCTGCACGGCCATGCGATAAGACACTTTAAGGTCATGTCTATCATCCAAAACGCCTAACAATAGAATAATAGCAGCTGACAATAGGTACAAATTCAATATTTGGTTATGAGGCAAAAATATCATAATTGCACTCATGACACCGATGAAAATAGCAATACCACCAATCAATGGTATAGCACCATCATGGTGTTTGCGCTCATTAGGCTTGTCAACAAGCCCAACTCTATAAGCCAATGGCTTGGCAAGTCGCACACTGGAATAAGAAACAATGAATGTCCAGAATAGAATAGCAAACAGTTCCATGTTTATAATTCCTTTGATGTTTTAGACATTTGAAAATCAACCTTATTACTGAAAATCAAAAAGTATAGTTAGAATTCGAAAACAATCTTTATTTGGCGTTTATTAAACCAGAACAACTTTAATTTCACGTTATTCAACAACTTATCTAATTATAGCTATTTTCTCAGTTAAATCATAAATATAAGATCTATAAATAATCCATATAGCATTTTCCAGATTGATCCGCTAGAACTTTTGTATCTAAAAATAATTTTCCCATTTACTAAAAAAGGTCAACTTTTCTTTACGAAGTGACGTATCAAAACAATAAAGACACCTAGCATTCCACCCAGTAATGTCGTTAGTACACAAATCAACGCTCGTTTTGGTCCAGTCTTTTCTTCGGGCACTACTGCAGGATCGATAGTTTTAAATGAAA
The DNA here is from genome assembly GCF_900100175.1 of Ferrimonas sediminum. Lineage (GTDB taxonomy): Bacteria > Pseudomonadota > Gammaproteobacteria > Enterobacterales > Shewanellaceae > Ferrimonas > Ferrimonas sediminum. Next base: position 82,807 of record NZ_FNEM01000018.1, on the reverse strand, counting down.
ATTCTTCTTCTAGCTCCGATAGCATCAGCTGCTTGGTTTGTTCTTCAATCAATTGATAAAAAACAGTCTGCATCTCTGTTTTCGCTGTTTTCTCTAACTGTTTAACAAGATAATTAATATTCCTCTTAGTATCTGCCAGAGATTTGTCTTTCATCCAAGCATTCAGGTCTTCAACCAAGAGTGTTGCCCACCGCTGTGCGATTAGAGGTGAATGATGAGTAACAGTGACAGTAACCAAGCCCGTATCCTTAGCTTGAGAAATGCTCATCACTTCGTTTTTAAACTCTTCATATGACTCCCACTCCGAAGGCTCAACACTCTTTGGCGGCTCTACGTCTCGTATCCACACTTCATTGTCTGAATCATACAGTTGGCCGTCTAAATTTAACTTGCCTGTATCTTGGTTCCAGTTTTTGCTAGCCATTAATGGCACTAACAAATTATGTTTATTAATAAAATAGTTAATAAACTGTCTGGACTCCAGTGTAGCAAGAGCAATCGCGGTGTCATCACTGCCACCGCTATTAAGGTTAATTCCAGCGAGTGATGCTAAGCCTCCAAATTGAGCTGCCATTCCTGCTAATCCGGATTGGCCATTTTGTGATGCTGGCACCAACACAGTTTCTGATTTATAGATATTAGGTTGTAAAAGACTATAGACAACACCAGATACAGCAAAAAACGCTGTTATCAATATTATTAGCCACTTACCAGCCCAAATAGTAGAAAATAACTCTCGCAAATCGATTTCGTCATTAGCAAAGGTGGCATCCTGATTTCTGGTAGCCACTATGCTCGAGGTAGTTTGATGATGTTGAGTTTGTTGTTGAGTCATATTTTTAATCTAGTCTGTTAGACACCAATTTTCGCCTTCTAGTATTAGACCAGAAGGCGAATAAATATCAAGCTATCAACAGCTTTACACCTAACTCTCTTATTAAGCATAAAGCTATTAAGAAAACAGCAGAACATAGAAGACCTGATTTACAATATGTTCAAAGCTGATAATGCAACGGCAGAGTTGTAAATAATGTTTGTCACCTGGCTCCAAAGCGTTAAGTTATCTTTGTAGTTGGTATCCAAAGGCACAATTACGGTATCACCGGGCTTCAGTGACTGCTTTCCACCAAACCAATAAGAGTTCTCTGGAAGCATTACTGAACCATCGGCACGTACGACGTAAGTTCTGTCATCATCGGCGCGCTGTGTGGTGTTGCCAGACATACGCATGTAATCTTTCAGGCTTAAGGCAGTATCGAAGCGATGGGAGGTTGCATGCTGCACTTCGCCCATGACTGCCACTACTTGGCGCATTGGTGGGATGTACAGCAGGTCACCGGCTTCAACATTGAAGTTGCGGTTCAGCTCTGGATTCATGATCCCGTCCAGATCAATCACCAAGCGCCCTACTGGTTCAATTTGCTCAAGCTGAGTCAACATAGCATCGGTATCGGCTACCGAGGCGAAGGATCCTTCTTGAGACAAGGTGCGGTTGGCAATCTCTTTTCGAAGGGATGAAGTAACACGCTTGATCTCCAAAGCTTCCTGCTTCTTCATCGATTCACGGGTAAAGACAGCCCCATACAGGTAGGCGTACTCAGTAAAGCCTCCGGCCCGCTCAACGACATCAGCCAGAGTTTCGCCACGCTGGATGATGTAGGTGCCAGGGAATCGCACTTCGCCTCGAATCTCGATGGTTTCGTTGGCGGCCCATGCCGGCTTAGTCAGCACATTCAAGCGGTCTTTGCTGACCAGATTAAGGTTCTGATCCTGGTCACCATCCATCGCCTTGGCCAGATCCACGTTCCAGTGCTCAATGTGCATGCCCTGTACATTGTCGTAGTAGGTACGGGACAACTCGGCATTGAGCAGGTAAGCGCTCTCTTTCAAGCCACCGGCCAACGCAATCAGATCCATGACCTTGGCGTCTTTAATCAGCGGGTAGTTATCCGGGTAACGAACGTCGCCGGTAACACTCACCTGCGCAGAGCGGGATTGAGAACGTGATTGAGACTGCAGCTTGGCCAACACCGGGAACAGCAGCTCCCGGCGGCTCATTTGGTCTGACAACTCAATCAAATTAGGGTGGTTGAACAGCCCCAGCAACATCAGGTTGGCCAGAGCCAGGTCTTTCTCTTTATCCGCGCTGGCAGACTCGATCACCGCAACGCCGGCAACGGAGTTCATTTGCTTCTTGTCGCTGATTTGACGAAGCTCTTCGTCTTCCAGCTGCTGGCTGTTTTTTTCAGCCAGGTATTGAAGGGTCTGGTCCTTTTTCACCAGAGTAAAGAACTTGCCCAGTTTACGGCGATCCAGTGCCTCATCACGATCGGCAAAGACAATGATTTTATCATTGGCGTTCAGGGGCAGATCGTCGGCGCCGCCTTTAGCGGTGATCGCCTGCAGCAGATCAAAGCCTTTCACCTCGATGTCGCCATCGATGCTGATCTGACGAACCACCAGCGCCACATTGGTGTCGCTGTTCCAGGTCAGGTCGGCTTTCACTGAGGCCAAAACGTCGCTGATACGAATGCCAGGGTACCACTGGTACTGGCCAGGGCGGTTCACCTGACCAATCAAGGTAATCGAACCGTTGTACTCGTTAGAGGTGGAGCGAACCACCAGCTCATCGCCACCCTGGGCCTTAAGTGACTGTCCTTGGTTGCCGGTAAGGTCTACTTTAAGCACCTCTTTCAGGTAGTTACTTCCATAACGCTCAACAATGGAAGCAGCCGGGTAGGCGCCGGGTTTAACCCCGCCAGCCATGGCCACCACCTGTGCCATGGTCTCGGTGCCTTTCAATTCATAGATAGCCGGGCGCAGCACTTCGCCGGTAACCGCAATGGTTTCGCCAACTGGCGGCACAAACACCACATCGCCAGATTGCAGACGTACGTCGTTGGAGGCATCGCCCTTCATCAACAGGTCGTACACATCGAAGGTCGCCACCAGTGCACCGGCGCGCTTAACCTGAATGTTGCGCAGCGAGCCAATGGTTTTAAGGCCGCCAGCCACAAACAGCGCCTGGGATACGGTAGACAGGCTGCTGACGGTGTAGGAACCGGGATTATAGGCATCGCCGGCAACGAAGATGCGAACGGAGCGAAGCTCACCCATGCTGACGTGGGCGGTCTGGCCAATCATCTTTTCGGCAACCACGGACTTAATTGCCTGCTGCAGTTCGCCGTAGCTCATGCCGATGACGGTGATGGGTTCCATACCCGGCACATGGACGTTACCAAGGCGGTCCACACTCAGTTGAAAGCTCTTGCTCTCTTTACCGTACAACTGAACGTTAATGGTATCGCCGGGGCCGATGCGGTAATCCGCCGGCACCGGAATATCGGAAACCGGCGCAAAGGTGGTCGGCTGGCCGGCAAACAGCTCGTAGCCGAACGGCTTTAAGCCTTTGACCGGCGCCACGCCGTGCACTTCGGCTTTGGATTGGGGAGCAACCTCTCTGGGGGTGACAACCGGCGTTGCCGGCTGGGCAATCGGCTGGGAGGCGCTGGCTGAACCGCCAAGCATGGAAGGGTCGATGCCATACTGCTGCGCCAAACGGCGCTGCTCAGACAGGGGCAGCTGCTTAAACTGTTCCATCATTTGAGGAGTTACAGAGACCGCAGCAGCCTGGAAGGCACTGGCTGCCATCACCAGACAAAACAGTGACGTTTTAAGTGTATTAATTAATGAGCGTTTCATGTGTCCGTATCTGAATAACGTACCGCAGGCTTCGTTGCGAAGGCCGCAGTCAATGATGAGAGAGCGAGTTGGCGGGAGCCAGTCGCTTACTGTCCCAAACCTGATACCAAAGGCAGCACAGGCACCCCAAAAATATTGTGCAAAGCACTGTTTAAAAAAGCAGCACCAGTTAGCAACCACTAACCAATAAGCCTTTGTTTTAATTTGAAAAATAAAAACAAAAAGGTTTTCTTTAGATATAGCTCCGCCCATACCTTCTGGCTGGTCAACACCACTAAAGAACCTGATTGTCATAGCGACAGGGCCAAGGCCCAGCTAAATATAAAGCGGATTATGCGAAGCGATCGCCAATAGCCAGGTCGTTCAAGTTGGCTTCCACCATCTGAACCTGACCCAGCAATTCCAGCAGCAGTTTACAGCGTTTACGGCCGACAGTCTCATGGAATATGGCCTCGACCCTTGCAAACGGTCCCTCTTTAATCTGTACCCGCATTCCGGTTGAAAACTGAGGTTGATTCAACTCAGACACCTCCGGCTCCGTGCGCGCGCAGCGCTTGCGCAGTGCCCGTACCAGCGACAACTCAACCGGCATCACTTCGCCACAGGTCTTGATGATCTGAGAGGCGGCAGACAAAGAGAGGATGTTACCGACCGACTCCTGATAGGGGTCGAAACGGACAAACAGATACCCAGGAAACAGCGGCGTAGGCTTAGCTACGACTTGCCCAGGTTTACAAGCAGGAGTAAAGACAGGCACAAACACCTGATAACCACGACATTCCAACTGTTGTTGCAGCTGTAACTCGGCGCGAGGTTTACTGCGAAAAAGATACCATCCCAACATGACTATTTGCTAACGCCCGCGCTACCACTCGAATTCGATTCAACGTCGATACTAACAAGAGTGAGCAGGCGTGTCCGCTTCAATTTTTGGTTTAACAGCATACTTTTTCAATCCATCAACAAAATGAAAAACAGCAGTTCCCAACTGCTAAAAATTCCTAACTCAGAACCAATGGATTACACCAGTATTTAAATTAGGATCGTCTAATCGGTTATTCACCGATATACCACTACGACATTCCATCTTGTTATCTTTCTATACGCGTAGCTAACCACGCATGCACATAGTGTCGAGCGTGGATACAACATTCAATCACTTATCTGTAAGCCTTTGTCAGCGCTCCAGTGCCGTCAGCGGCACCTCGATAAGCTGTTCCTGATTGATGAGGGTGATTAACAGGCGACAACGCCTATCATCGGCCATCTCATGAAACAGGGCTTCTATCTGGTTGAAAGCACCGTAGCTGAAACGAACGGCGTCTCCAGCCTTGGGCACATTCGGGTCTGAGTCCAGCACCAACTCTGGGTTAGCCTGGCACCGCCTGCGAAGCGATACCACCAGCGTTAGTTCTACCGGCCGTATCTCTCCGGTAGTGCGAATAATGTCAATCATGCCAAAGAGTTTCAGTACCGGCGCAAACGAGGCGCGGTAGGGATCCAGCCGAATAAACAGGTAGCCGGGAAACAGAGGCGACATGATAGCAGTATCGTGCGGGCGACTGCGTTTCAGCACTTGCGGCAGAAAGGTACTGTACCCCATTGCCTCAACTTGCTTGGAAACGGTCTGTTCGGCGCGAGCTCGAACTCTAAATAGATACCATTGGAGCATAAACGTTCCCTGTCTACTCGGTGCATCATTGTCCGAAGGGCATTCCTTGTCGCTTCGGGAGGTGGGCCAGAAACGGCTGGCCCAGACCCACCATACTGCCACGCTTAGCGGATCAATCCCAGCAAAAAAAACAGAAGTGAGAGCGTGCTCAATTAAGTGTTTATGGTCATATCGATATACCTTTATCACTGAATAACATTTACTGACACTCCGATTCTCAGATAACGGTTTCTTGCTTCCGTCCCAGATTCAACATCTTCAGCCAGCCCAAACCAAATTCACCAGTTATTTCTGTCTGCAAATGCTCTCATTTTTAGCAACTATCTCCCCTCAAACCCGCAGCAAATAAGGCTTCTACATTGACTTAAAGGGTTAAGAAAGTGTATACAAGTGCATCCCTCCGCTTCTGAACAATCATTACACTGGTGGGGCGCCTGATAATCCGCAAAGGAAACGGGCTTTTTCTGTTTAAAATGCAAAGAAGGTTACATACTCAATGAGCGCAGCGAAACCGCAAGCCGGAACGATGCTGGGACACCCTAAGGGCCTGTTCCTGCTCTTCACCACAGAGCTCTGGGAACGTTTTAGCTACTACGCTATGCGTGCCATCCTGGTGCTATACCTCGTCGACCAAGTTAGCAACCAGGGCGGTCACGGCCTGGGCTGGACTCAAGCCGATGCCCTCTCCCTGTATGGTACCTTTACTGGTCTGGTTTACCTGACACCGCTCATCGGTGGCTGGTTGGCCGATAACTACCTGGGCCAACGTAAGGCGATCTACCTGGGCGGTGCCTTGATGGCAGCCGGTCAGTTTATGCTGGGTACTCCACACGCGTGGGTTCCTGGCATGGAAACCGAGATGTTTTACCTGGGCCTGGGTACCCTGATTCTGGGTAACGGTCTGTTTAAGCCAAACATCTCCACCATGGTGGGTGACCTGTACGAAGAAGGCGATCACCGCCGTGATGGTGCTTTCACCATCTTCTACATGGGCATCAACGTAGGTGCATTCCTGTCTGGTATCATCGTAGGCTCTGTTGTTGAAGCCTATGACGGTAACTTCCAGGCCGGCTTCATCTGTGCCGGTATTGGTATGGTCATCTCCCTGATCATCCAGTTCGTGTTTGCTCAGCGTCTGCTGGGTGACATCGGTACCGTACCTGCCGCCAAGCTGGAAAAGCAGCAGGCGACTGAAGTTCGTAAAGAGCCCCTGACCAAAGTTGAGCGTGATCGCATCAAGGTGATCATGGTGATGGGTCTGTTTACCATCGTATTCTGGGCTGGCTTCGAGCAGGCCGGTGGTCTGATGAACCTGTTCACCAACGACTTCACCGACCGTATGATCGGTGACTGGGAAGTTCCGACTACCTGGTTCCAGTCTTTGAACGCCATGTTCATTGTTATCTTCGCCCCGGTTATTGCGTCCATCTGGGTTCGCATGGGTGACCGTGAGCCAACTTCCCCGGTGAAGTTTGCTATGGGTCTTATCCTGCTGGGTATCGGCTTCCTGTTCATGATGGGTGCGGTATTCGAAATGGGTGGCGACGCTAATGCTAAGTCCTCCATGCTGTGGCTGGTAGGTGCGTACTTCTTCCACACCATGGGTGAGCTGTGCTTGTCTCCAATCGGTCTGTCCATGGTAACCAAGCTGGCGCCGCTGCGTATCGCCTCGCTGATGATGGGTGCCTGGTTCCTGTTTGTTGCTATCGCCAACAAGGTCGGTGGTATCATCGGTTCCTTCATCGGTCACGGTGGTGAAGCGGAAGAGCAGCTGGCTAACGCCATGTCCATCTTCTCCGGTATCGCTATCACTGCTGCCGTATCCGGTATCATCCTGTACTTCATGGCTGACAAGCTGGTTGACTGGATGCACGGTGCTGAAGACGCTCATCCTAAGACTGAGGAAGAAGCGCTGGAAGAAGAAGTTGCCGTTACCGCCGATCACGAAGGTATCAAAAGCTAATTCTTAGAGTTGATTGCAAAAGCCCGGCCACTGCGCCGGGCTTTTTTGTGCCTGGTGGTTGAGGGGGCAGTGGTTTTGCCCTTTACCGTCGTGCCCGCGAACGCGGGTAGCCAGTGGCTGTTTCTACGGTCAAAATCAAAGACACTGGGCCCTCGCGTGCGCAAGGGCGACGGTGCTCCTCCGTCGTGCCCGCGGAAGCGGGTACCCAGTGGCTGTTTCCAAGGTCAAAATCAAAGACGCTGGACCCTCGCGTTCGCAAGGGCGACGGAGTAGGAGAACCAAAGACGCTGGGCCCTCGCGTGCGCAAGGGCGACGGTGGGAGGAGAACAAAGACGCTGGGCCCTCGCGTGCGCATGGGTGACGGTGCTTCCTTCCCATCATGTCCGCGCAGGCGGGTACCCAGTGGCTGTTTCCAAGGTCAAAATCAAAGACGCTGGCCCCTCGCGTGCGCAAGGGCGACAACCCTTCCCTTCGTCGTGCCCGCGAACGCGGGTACCCAGTGGCTGTTTCCAAGGTCAAAATCAAAGACACTGGACCCTCGCGTTCGCAAGGGCGACAGAGCGGAAGAACCGAAGACGGGGCGGGTTGAGTTAGGTGATGGACTCAACCTGAATGTAGGCGCCCTGATGCAGGGTTTCATTAAACCCTGAAAACTCGTTATTGATCAGTTTCAGCTTCAAGGCCTTGTCACCGCCAAACAGCACCAGTTGAGTTTCAGGCTCGAGATTACGAGTGATGGAAGCGCAGACCAAAGGCTTGTCGACCAGTGATTTCCCTGAGCGCAGCATCAACGGGTTGAGGTGGTCATCATGGCGCAAGTACGCCTTAATTTCGCTGCCGACGATGGCCAGGGACACCTCCCGGGTCTGGCTGTCGTAGGTAAAGAACCCCAACTGCACTGGCACATCCAGTCCGGACTCCGCAACCTCTTTGGCCAGGCTGTTGAGAATGAACTCTGACTTCATCACCAGCTGCTGATCACGCTTACGCCGGCGTCTTAAGCTGTTGAGGTAGGTTTGCAGCATCAAACTGACAAACGCGGCCTGGTGGTCATCGGCCGGCATATAAGCAATAAAGCCGCCAATGCAGTGGTCATTTAACTCTACATGACTCACAAACCACTGCGAGATCATCGCCTTACTAAGGACGCTATAACGCGCCAGACAGCCTGAGCGGGCCACCTTAGCTGCCTGAAAAATCAGTTGCTGAGACAGCACCGCCACACCAGGATCGGAAAACGCATTTAAATCGACCTCTGACACCTCTCTTGGCTGCATGCGCCGGCGCTCCATACCCGGGCTAAGGGCGTACTCAATGGCATGCTGCAGGGTATTAAGATCGGTAATGGGTTTATCGAAGGTCGCCATTACAAACGGGTAACGGCTTCGAGCCTGGGCATTGAGGACATTTTTATTGGAGATGATAATCACGGGCGGCGGGTTGTCGATTTCGCTCATGACCCTGAGCATGCCTGTGCCATCCATTCCCGGAAGATGCAGGTCCAGCAAAATAATGTCGGGGCGCCGCCCCAATATCTTCCCCAGCGCCTGGCCGGCGGTTTCAGCGCATTCAACCTGAAGCCCCGATGGTTTGAGGAAGCTGACGATTCTGTGGGAGCAGTGTGCCTTACCCTCGATCAACAGGGCCGTTTTTGCGCTTAGTTTCATTATTGTTATCCTCGAGCATCTCTTCACGAATGCTCTGTCCATTGTGCAATAAAAAGTGGCAGACCAACTCGCCTGCCAACTTGCAATAGCTTCCTCCCCGACCACCGTGCCTAGTGGTCAACGCTCCCCGGCTGTTTACTCGATCTCGTCGAGGTATTCCTCCAGAAGGTCGTCGTCTTCCTCTTGGATGGGCGGATTGCCATCGTATAGATTGTATGCAATGTACTGGTAATAGCCCTCTTTTACAAATACATAAGGATCCAAAGAGTTATCCAGTATCGATTCCTGGTCGACCAGTTTGGCTCGGGTCGATAAGCCATCCAGCGCCCAGTGGGCTGCGGTTTGCCATAAAGCAAAATTGGCGTAAGGGAAATAGAGTTTGTCCACGAAGTCGCCCACTTCGTCCCGCACCGTCGTCGGGCCAAATACCGGCAACATAATGTAGGGACCATCGGCAACGCCCCAGTAGCCCAGCACCTCACCAAACTCGTCTTGCTTGCGTTCCAGGCCCATATTTCGGGCCACATCGAACACACCGCCAATCCCAAGGGTGGTGTTAATGACAAACCGACCGGCTGCATTGGCGGCCCATTTGCCCTTTCCCTGAAGCAGATTATTGACGGCACTGTATGGCTCGTCAAAATTCTTCAGGAAGTTTTCCACGCCCAGTTGTGCCCCCTGAGGTACATAATCGATGTACAGGTACACTGCGGGACGGAACAAATATTTGTCGAGAACGTTATAGTTGAAATCCCACATGGCCCGGTTAAAGGGTTCCCATGGGTCTCTTGGGTCATGGTAGTCGCTCTCTTGAGGCTCAGGCATAGCCTCTTCCGCCATCACGGCTTGAGGGACCATCGCCAGCCACGCCATGCTAATAATGGCAGATAGGGGCAAACCCAATTTAAGAAACTTGTTCAATCGTCGATATCCTAAAGGAGGCAAAGTATAAAAACTTGAGAACCACTTATTGGTTACAATGCGCTCGGGATCTTGTTGAATCCTTTACGGAGTTTAGTCATACATGGCCATAATGCCCACTTCTCCCGTTGGTTCGCCTGCCACGGCGACCGGCGGTCAGTCGCAACCCTTTCAATGGGCAACGGCGCAACCCCACAGTTCGGGTCAACTGAATATCAATATTGGTGGGCAGAGGTTGGCCATGGAATCGGTCATGCAGCTACCGGCAAATGCGATGCTGCTACTCAAGCGTATTGACCGACAAAGCTATCAGGGCCGTACTTTATCACTGGCGCATACAATAACAAATCCAACATTGTTAAAGAATGTCGCGGCCAATCTATTTAATGCATCAAAACCCATTGATTTGATGATTAATCAACAAGGTCAGTTGCTGTTACGCTCCGGCGGAAAGCCGTTGATGGAAGGCTTGCCTGGGTCGTTGGCCGGGCCGTTGGTAGGAAAGTTCGAGATGCAGCAAGAGCAGCGCAAGCTGACGCTGTTTCGGGCCGGCGACTCCTTTACTCTGAAGCTGCTGTCTCCTACTACGCCCCAGACCGGTGACGCCGTGTTCGGCGGCCAGAAACCCCCGGTTTCCCAGGGCAGCCTGCTGGAGTTGCTGCGGCAACAACCCGAGCTCAAGGCGCTGCTGCCGGCGCTGGCCCAGCGCCTGGGCACCGATAGCGGCGGGGAGAAGACCCTGATGCCCTCGCTGGCGCAATACGCCTCTCCGGCGCTGCTCAAAGGGCTGTTTGCCGCTCTGGGCAGCCTGCCCGCCGCCAATGGTGCCACGCCCATCGGTACCCTACTGGCGCTGTGGTTTCACCTGCAGGCCCGAAAAGGTCGGCCGGTATCCGAGTCGGGTGCCCTCTCTTCGCTGAGTGAAGCCACCAAGGCAACCACGTCGGCGGGCATCGCCGATCTTTTTAAGCAGATGACCGAGTTTCAACGCCAGAGCCAGTTGGACGGGGATAACCAGATTCTGTATTACGCCTTCCCGTACGAGCAGGAACGGGTTCAACGAGAGCTTCAGCTTGGGCTGGCACGCTACCCCGAGGCCGGTGACAACGAGTTCTGGTTGCTGACCCTGCGCTTTGAACTCAGCCTCGGCAACCTGTTAGTACGCGCTCGCTATCAGGACGATGCCCTGCAGATGTCACTGGTCACCGACAGCCGAACGCTGGCCCACCGGGTCGATGAGCAGGTCGAAACCCTGGTGCACCGTTTTCAGGATCACGGCCTGCAAACGACGGTGCCGCGCTGCCAGGTTGGCGACGTGCCCGACTCCATCGCTCAACCCGCCAAACGAATGACCTATGGAGCCATGGGACGATGACCAGCAAACAGAAAAAAGCCGTTGCCCTGCAGTACGATCAAAAGCAGGCGCCCAAGGTGGTGGCCAGTGGAGCCGGCGACCTGGCCTATGAGATTGAACAAGCGGCAATTGAGGCCGGCATTCTGGTTCACGAAGACAAACAACTGGCCGAGGTGTTGTCCAAACTGGAGATCGGGGAAGCGATTCCTCCCGCCCTGTACCTGGTCATCGCCGAACTCATCGCCTACGCCTACATGCTGGAGGGGAAATTCCCCGAGCAGTGGCAGAACATCCACCAGAAAATCGACTTTAAAGCCTAAACTGGAGTTCACTTCCCTCCCCGGTTAATAACTTTATAAACCTCAAAAACGCTGGGTACCCGCGTTCGCGGGCACGACGGAGGGTGGGTTAACCTGCGGTGGTAGCGAGCTGCCCCAACCCTGCCGCAACCTCGAGAGGCCAAGTTAACTTCAAAACCATCCAGTTCGCACCGTCGCCCTTGCGAACGCGAGGGTCCAGTGGCTTTTATTACGGCAAGGTCAAGGGCAAGGTCAAGGTCAAGGTCAAAGACACTGGGTACCCGCGTTCGCGGGCACGACGGAGGGTGGGTTAACCTGCGGTGGTAGCGAGCTGCCCCAACCCTGCCGCAACCTCGAGAGGCCAAGTTAACTTCAAAACCATCCAGTTCGCACCGTCGCCCTTGCGGACGCGAGGGTCTAGTGGCTTTTATTGGGTTACGGTCAAAGGCAAGGTCAAAGACACTGGGTACCCGCGTTCGCGGGCACGACGGAGGGGTGATTGGAGTGCAGTGGTAGAGGGCACGACAATCAAGGTCAAAGACGCTGGGTACCCGCGTTCGCGGGCACGACGGAGGGGTGATTGGAGTGCAGTGGTAGAGGGCACGACAATCAAGGGCAAAGTCGCTGGGTACCCGCGTGCGCGGGCACGACGGTCAAGGGCGAAGACGCTGGATTCTCGCGTTCGCAAGAATGACGAAAGGCGGGGGTGGAGGTAATAAAAAACGGAGCCTTGGGCTCCGTTTTTTGAATCAGGCGTTGGGTGACTTATGCAGGGTCACCAACAGCTGCGCTTCCGCCATGGGGATTTCGCACTCTTTGACGATCTCATCGACACCGGCCCCCAGTTCCACCATCTTCATGGCGCGGCTGTAGAGTCGGGCATCCGGATCGTTGTGGGACAGTTCATCCTGTCTGGCTTGAGTGTGGGCCAGCTGCTGCTCGATGGTTTTCACCTTACGGCCAACCCCGAGCGCGCCGCTGCGCAGCTCATTGAGCTCGCGACGCAAACCATCACGCTGACGTTCTGCCTCTTTCAGCAGCAAGGTCAGCGCTTCAAATTTGCGTTCGATCCCCTGGGTCTGTTGGCGGCTTTTCCACGCAAACAGCAGAGCCGCCAGAGACACCGCAGCCGCAGCCCCAGCAAGGATCAGAGCTATCACAGGCCGGAGATCTCCTGCCACTCTTCATCGGTCAGCAGTTTGTTGAGGTCCACCAGAATCAGCAGTTCATCATCGCGGTGGCTTACGCCCTGGATAAACTTGGCGCTCTCTTCGGTGCCGACGTTTGGCGCCGAGTCGATCTCGGAGGAACGCAGGTAAACCACTTCCGCCACGCTGTCGACCAGAATGCCCACAACCTGGCTCTCGGTTTCGATGATCACGATGCGGGTGGTATCGGTCACGTCCGACTGAGACAGGGCAAAACGGGAACGGGTGTCGATCACCGTGACCACGTTACCGCGCAGGTTGATGATCCCCAATACGTAGTGTGGCGCACCGGGTACGGGGGCAATGTCGCTGAATCGCAACACTTCCCGAACCTGCATCACGTTCACACCATAGGTTTCGTTATCCAGGCGGAAGGTGACCCATTGCAGTACCTTGTCTTCCCCTTCGGTGGTTTCAGCCACCGCTGCGCGTAATTCACTCATCCTATCAGGACTCCTTTACGGTAATATCTAAACCAGCATCAAGCATGCGTATCAGCTCAGGAACGTCGAGCACCACGCATTTCTTATCCCGAACAATGCCCGCCAACCAGGGGCGTTTCGATGAAGCCTGCTGCTGCCAGTTTATCTCTGACTTAGACAGCGGCTCCGCGTCCAACAACGATTCGCAGGCCAGAGTCCAGGGGCTGTCCCCCAGGCGCACCAGATACTGATAATCGTAATCGGCGGTATTGGTTTGTGGTCGATCGGCCAGGAACCACTGGCCACTGTCCACCACATTCAATTTTCCATCTTGAGCATCCAGCTGCACCCCCAGCACCCAGTTCGGGCTGCCAGGCAGATGGTTCAGCTTGCTCAGGCGTTTAATTCCGCCCAGTGTAAGCAACGGTACGGCAATCACCAAGCCCGCCACTTCGAAATACAGACACTGAAACTCCTGTTCCAGTTCATCGCGCCAGCCGGCCTCATCTTTCGCGGTGGTGTGTTCCACCTGCGTCTTGACCGAGACCGCTGTCTGCGTGTCGATCACCGGCTCGGATTCCACCTTAACCGATGAGGGTTGTTGTTGTACTTCAATCGCCTCTTCAACCTCAGTTGACGGCTCTGGGACCGCTTCGGCGACGGTCATCCCGTCACCCTGCGCCCGTGCCAGCAACTGGCTGAGGCTGGCTTTCTGGACCTCATCCAACTCCGGCTTCGGCGGCGTCAGCATGACGTCAAAATAATCCAGCAAGGCCTGTTCTGCCGCTTTAGACATTGAACTCACCTTGTTGATCCAGTAACGCGTTTAGCAGTTGATCATAGGCCTTCACCCCCCGGCTGCCGGCATCGTAATGCGACGGCGGCAAGTGGGCCTGGCTGGCATCTCGAAACCGGGTATCCACCGGAATCACCGAGTGCCACAAATCTTTCGGGTACTTCTGTGTCAGCGCCGTCAACGCCTGCAACGACGCCCGGGTACGCTTGTCAAACATGGTCGGCACTATGGTGAAGGGGTACTGCGTGCCTCGCGACCGCCCCACCATCTCCAGGGTCCTGACCATTCTATCCAGTCCCTTGAGCGCCAGAAACTCAGTTTGTACCGGAACCACGATGCGGTCACACGCCGCCAGGGCGTTGATCATCAACACGCCCAGCACCGGCGGGCAATCAATCAACACCGCGTCATAACGGTGGCTGACCATCTCCAGCACCCGCTTGAGGATCAGCCCCATGCCGTCTTTGGTGCCCAGGGTTCGGTCCAGGGTCGCCAGAGCCGTGGTGGCCGGCAGCAGATCCAGCTGTGGCACGCTGGTGGGCACGATCACCGCTTCAACGTGCTGACGTTCAATCTCTTCATGATAGCGGAACAGGTCAAACAGCGATCCCGGCAGCTCATCGGGGTCGACCCCAAGGTAGTACCCCAGGGAGGCCTGTGGATCGGTATCGACCGCCAACACCCGATAGCCGCGCTTCACCAGAAGCCCGGCCAGGGTAATGACGCTGGTGGTTTTGCCTACCCCACCCTTCTGATTCGATACGGTCCAGACCTGCACGGGATTCCCCAGTTGCTATTGCCGCTCAGCCTATGGCTCGCGGCTGATTCTTACCCCGCCATGGGGCTGGGCATAGGTGGTCACACCGGCGTCATCGGTATTCAAGGCGACCGGCTGACCGGTTTCCTGAGCCTGTTGATGACGACGACGAATCTCCTGTCGCTGCCGCTCCAGCTCCCGCCACTGAGTCAACTCGGCGGCCAGGGTTTGCAGTTGCTGTTGCTGCTGTTCGTTGATCGACTGCTGATTGACCAGCTGCTGCTCCAGCTCGGCCGCCACATGGTGCTTGTCCACGGCCCAAAACAGGCTGACGCAAGCCACCGTGGCCAGCACGGCTAACAGGTAACCATTGAGCTTACAGCGCCAGCCACAGGTCATCGGCGACCCACCTCTTTGAGGATGCAGTCGGCCATCTTGTCCAGCGGAATGGAGCAGCTGGAGATCTGTTCGGTGGCCACCGCCTGCGGCATGCCATAGACCACACAACTGGCTTCATCCTGGGCCCAGATATTGGCCCCTTCCCGCTTGAGCATCCGCGACCCTTCGCGGCCGTCGGCGCCCATGCCGGTCAGAATGACACCCAGCACATCGCCTTTGTAGATTCGGGCCGCCGACCCAAAGGTCACGTCCACCGAAGGCTTGTAGTTCAGTTGCTCGCCGCCATCACGGATGGTCAGCTTGGCGGCACGGTTGGAGCCGTCGATCAGCATCTGTTTACCGCCGGGCGCCAGATAGGCACAGCCGGGCTTGAGCAATTCTCCGCCCTGGGCTTCCTTAACCGAAATCTTGCACAGGCTGTCCAGTCGCTGGGCAAAGGCCGGCGTGAAGGCCGCCGGCATGTGCTGCACCAGCACGATGGGCAACGGAAAGTCTGCCGGTAACAGGGTCAGGATTTTTTGCAGGGCAACCGGACCACCGGTGGAGGTACCGATGGCCAACAGCTTGTAGCTCTTGCCACTGGGCCTGGACGGCATCTTGACCGCCCCCACCTCACTGCTGGTGCCGGTACGCAGCGCCGGCCGCAGCGCCACGGTAGCCGGCTTGGGTGCGACCGGACTGCGACTGCCCAGGGTTGTACGCGGGCTGGCAGGCGGCGGTGTCGGCCTGCTGCTGCCACAACGGCGAGAAGCGATGGCCCGCACCCGCTGCTGCAGCAGGGCGATGGCATTGGCACGATCGTTGGCGATGTCCTCGAAACGCTTAGGCAGGAAGTCGGCGGCGCCGGCCTCCAGCGCTTCCAGTGTGGAGCGCGCACCCTCATAGGTGAGGGAGGAGAACATCAACACCGGAACCGGATTGGTGCGCATGATCTCGCGCACCGCCTCGATGCCGTTCATCTGCGGCATCTCGATGTCCATGGTCACCACCTGCGGGCGCAGGCGGCGTACTTGCTCAACGGCTTCGCGACCGTTGGAGGCGGTACCTACCACCTCCAGCAGCGGATCTGCGTTGATGATTTCCGATACGCGGCGACGAAAAAAACTTGAATCGTCTACCACCAGTACTTTTATCGACATACCTATCCTTCGTTTACTCTACCGACTGCTAGCGTCTTGCGTGTTGCTTCAGCAGTCCAGGTACATCGAGAATCAGGGCACAACCACCGTCAGAGGTGATGGTGGCACCGGCCATGCCGGGAGTGCCGTGAAGCAGTGAACCCAAAGGTTTAATCACCACCTCTTCCTGGCCAATCAGGCCATCCACCACGAAACCAACCTGCAGGGTACCGATGTGGACAATCACCACATGGCCCTGATCTTCGCGCTCCACCCGACCCGGGCCGTTCAGCAGCCACTTGTCGAGGTAGAACAGCGGTATCGCCTTTTCACGCACGGTCACGGTTAACTGACCGTCCACCACATTGGTCTTGCTCAGATCCAGGTGGAAAATCTCGTTGATGCAGGACAACGGCAGGGCAAAGATCTGTTCACCCACTTCCACCATCAACGTCGGCATGATCGCCAGCGTCAGCGGCACCTTAATCTCGAGGATGGTACCGGTGCCCTTATTGGAGTCGATGTGCACCGAGCCGTTCAGCTGGGTGATGCGGGTTTTCACCACATCCATGCCCACACCACGGCCGGAGATGTCGGAGATCTCGGTTTTGGTGGAGAAGCCCGGCGCAAAAATCAGGTTGTAGGCATCCTGATCGCTCATGCGGGCGGCGCCATCCTCATCGAGGATGCCGCGGCTGATGGCGATGCCTTTGAGTTTTTCGGCATCCATACCGGCACCGTCATCGCGAATGCACAGCAGGATGTGGTCGCCCTCCTGGGAGGCCGACAGCAGAATGTTACCCTGACGAGGCTTGCCATTGGCTTCGCGTTCGTCCGGCATTTCGATGCCATGGTCGACGGCGTTGCGCACCAGGTGCACCAGCGGATCGGACAGCGCCTCAACCAGGTTTTTGTCGAGATCGGTGTCTTCCCCTTCCATGGTCAGGGCGATGTCTTTGTTGAGACTGCGCGCCAGATCGCGAACCACGCGAGGGAAGCGGCCAAACACCTTCTTGATGGGCTGCATGCGGGTCTTCATCACCGCACCCTGAAGATCGGCGGTCACCAGATCCAGGTTGGCCACCGCTTTGCTCATCTCTTCATCTTCACGTTCGATGCCGAGGCTGACCAGGCGGTTACGCACCAGTACCAGTTCGCCCACCATGTTCATAATGTCATCGAGGCGGGCGGTGTCTACCCGCACCGTGGTTTCACCGGTGGGGGCGCTCTGCGCTTTGGCCGGCGCCTTTTTCGGGGCGGCTTTCGCTGGCTCGGTCGCCGCTTTAACCGCGGCGACAGGGGCAGCCACAACCGCCTCGACCGCTGCCGGTTCCGGCGTTACCGCCGCCGGGGCCTGGCCCTTGCCGTGCAGCTGGTCCAGCAGCGCTTCAAACTCATCATCGGTGATCTCGTCGGACGCCGGCGCTTCGGCAGCCGCTGGCGCCTTACCGGGTGCGCCGCCTTTGCCGTGCAGCTCATCCAGCAGATTTTCGAACTCGTCGTCGGAGATCAAGTCACCGGAGGGCGCGATTGGCTCGGGAGCGACCTCGGTGGAGAACTGGCCTTTGCCATGCAGGTTGTCCAGCAGGGCTTCAAACTCATCATCGGAAATTTCGTCACCGCTACCGATGTCGGCAGGGGCTGACTTGCGACTTTCAGCAGCGGTGGCCAGCGGCGCGCCGCTTTGGCTGTCATCCAGGCCACTCATGATGTGTTCAAACTCGGGCTGGGTCATGCTGTCGATGCCGCCACCATTCAGTGACACCGGCTCGGGTTTGACACTTGGCTCGGGTACGGGTTCAGCCACCGGTGCCGGGGCACTGGCTGCTGTGGGCTCGGGAGCCGACAATGGCGATGGGCTATTGGGATCCGTGATCGCTTCCAGTGTGGCCAGCAACTGCGGATCCGCAGGCTCCAGCTCATCACCGGCCTGAACCAGGACAAACATCTCGTTGACCGTGTCCAGAGCCTGCAAAATCACATCCATCAGCTCTGACGTCATCTCCAGCTGGCCATTACGCAGCATGTCGAACACGTTTTCGGCGCCGTGACAGGCGTCGACCAGATGGGTCAGACTCAAGAAGCCCGCCCCACCCTTTACTGTATGGAAACCCCGAAAAATGGCGTTTAACAGGTCACTGTCGGTAGGGTTGTTTTCCAACTCCACCAGCTGCTCCTGCAACTGTTCCAAAATCTCACCTGCTTCAACCAAAAAGTCCTGCAGGATCTCGTCATCTATGTCAAAACCCATCGCCTAGCTCCTAGAACCCGAGGCTGGAAAGCAGATCGTCAACTTCATCCTGACCGTTAACGACTTCCGCTTTGTTTTCCGAACTCACTACTGGGCCTTCCGCCGCTGCCGAATCGACAGCCTGACGGTTTACGTCTGCTTGCTCACCGAACACGGTCAGCATCGACACCAGATTCTCTTCCACTTCACGCACCAGATCGATCACCCGCCGAATCACCTGCCCGGTCAGATCCTGAAAATCCTGAGCCATCATAATCTGGTTCAGGGTATCGGTGACCTTGCTGGCATCGTCGGCAGAGCTGGACAACATCGCGTCCATTTCATGGCACAGCGTCTTAAACTCGCCCAGCTCAATCTGCTTATCCATCAGCTTTTGCCAGCCCGGCTGCAGATTCTGAATCCGGGACTGCATCTGCGACACCAGCGGCATGCTGTCGTCCAGCGCGTCCATGGTACGGTTGGCCGCCTGTTCAGTCATCTCAATGACGTAGGTCAGACGCTCTTTGGCATCGGGGATCTCGTGCTTGGCGAGATCCGAAATACGGTCGTCAAGTTGGAAGTCCTGCAATGCATCGTGCAGTTGACGGGTCAACTTACCGACTTCATCGAATAATTTTTGATTCAGTGGCGCGGCCGCCATCTGAATAAGTTGGTTCGCCTGCTCTACCTGGTCCTTCTCTAACAAAGCCACCAGTTCGCGGGCATCTTCCAACGAGATATAGGCATCCTGTTGCATATGCTCTCCCTGCGACTTTTAGTTAAGACGGTCGAATATCTTTTCCAACTTCTCTTTTAGGGTCGCAGCAGTAAAAGGTTTAACGACGTAACCGTTTACACCAGCCTCGGCCGCCATCACGATCTGTTCGCGCTTGGCTTCGGCAGTTACCATCAAAACAGGCAGGTGCTTCAGGTTCTGGTCTGCGCGAATGGCGCGCAACAGGTCAATCCCCTGCATGCCCGGCATGTTCCAGTCCGTTACGACAAAATCAAAATCGCCTTCCTTCAGCATAGGAAGGGCAGTATTGCCATCGTCTGCTTCGAGAGTGTTGTTAAACCCCAGGTCACGCAATAAGTTTTTGATGATCCGACGCATTGTTGAAAAATCATCAACGATCAGAATCTTCATGTTTGTGTTCAAAACATCCTCCAGCCGGGGTATCCCCATCGAGCCAATAGTGCAGAGCGCATTATTAATCTAATTTCTATTGTTGCCAACTTGATAAACGACTTTTAAGACGCATCATTGCCTGACTATTGATCTGGCTCACTCGCGACTCACTGACGCCAAGCACCTGACCAATCTCTTTCAAGTTGAGTTCTTCATCGTAATAGAGCGACAAAACAAGCGCTTCCCTTTCAGGCAATGTCTTAATTGCGGCGGAAAGTGCCTGTTGAAACCGTTCCTGAGCCACCTGCTCAAAATTGCGCTGCGGCGCATCTTCATCTACAAAGCTATCGGCCGGAACGCCCAAATCTTCAATGCCGACCATTCTACCCATGCTGGCTTCATTTAGCATCTGGTGATAGTCGGCGACAGGTACGTCCAGATGGGCGGCCACTTCGGTATCGCGTGGATCCCGACCGAGGCGCTTTTCCAGTTCGCTGATGGCTTCGGTTACCTGGCGGTAGTTGCGATGAACCGAGCGAGGCACCCAGTCTCCACGACGAATCTCGTCCAGCATGGCACCGCGAATGCGGATGCCGGCAAAGGTCTCAAAACTGGCCCCTTTGCTGCCGTCGAAGTTGCGGGAGGCTTCCAGCAGACCAATCATGCCGGATTGAAGCAGGTCATCCAGTTGCACACTGGCCGGCAGACGGGCCATCAGGTGATGGGCGATGCGCTTCACCAGCGGGGCGTAGCGCTCGACCAAGGAGGTTCGGTTATCGAACTGGGTGTAGGCGGCCGCCTTATTCACCAACCGCTTCCCCGTACATGTTGCGGCGCACCAGGCGTTCAACAAAGAACTCCAGGTGGCCTCCGGGGTTATCCGGTGTTGGCCAACTCATCACTTTGTTGGACAACCCCTGATAGGCGATGGACGCCGGAGCACGTGGGAAGGCTTCGACCACGACCCGCTGTTTGCGGACGGCCTTACGCACGTTTTCATCAAAGGGTATGGTGGCCACCAGTTCCAGGGCCACATCGAGGAAGCGGTCGGTCACCTTGGACAGCTTGGCGAACAGCTCCATGCCCTCCCGCAGACTGCGGACCATGTTGGCCACAATCCGGAAACGGAATACGCCGTGCTCCCGGGACAGAATCTTAATCAACGCATAAGCATCGGTAATGGAGGTGGGCTCGTCGCACACCACGACCATCACCTCCTGCGCCGCCCGTGAGTAGCTGAGCACCATCTCCGAGATGCCGGCGGCGGTATCCACGATCAGCACATCGAACTCGTCTTCCAGCTCGCTGAACGCACGAATCAACCCCACATGCTGAGCGGCGGTCAACTCCACCATCTCCTGGGTACCCGATGCCGCCGGTACGATGAACACCCCTTTGGGGCCTTCCACCAGCACTTCCGACAGGCTGCATTCGCCGCTGATCACGTGCGACAAGTTGCGCGTTACCCGCAGTCCAAGCAATACGTCTACATTGGCCAGGCCCAGGTCACCATCGAGCACCAGCACCTTCTGACCTTTCTGCGCCAGAGAGGTTGCCAGGTTAATGGAGACGTTGGTTTTACCCACGCCGCCCTTGCCGCCGGTCACCGCAATCACTTTCACCATCTTCTGCTTTTGCTGTGCCATCTTTCTAAGTCCGCTCGCCTGATCCTGCAAAAACCATCTATTCATAGCTGCCCGCCATACTCTGTCGTTGTTCGGGCTCGCCCCATTGCTGCGGTTGGTCCAGGACCACCGCGCGTCGCGCCAAGTATTCGGGTTCGGCGGTGCGAAGATCTTCAGGTACTCGTTGTCCGTCAGTAAGGTAACTGATTGGCAAGGAATTTTGAATCAAAACACTCAACGCCTCTCCGATATTATGGGCCTCATCCAGCTTAGTGAAAATGCACCCTGCCAGGGAGATGCGGCGGAACTGCTCCACCGTTTCCTTCAGCACCCGGTACTGGGCCGTCGATGACAGCACCAGATAGGGACGGATGGGTAACCGGGTCGCTGCAACCAGGTTATCCAGCTGCTCAACCAGTCGCATGTCCCGCTGGCCCATGCCGGCGGTGTCGATCAGGATCAACCGACGACTGCGAAGCTGATACAGCACATTTTCCAACTCTTTCACATTACTGGCGCTTCGAACCGGACAGCCCATGATTTTGCCATAGGTGGCCAGCTGCTCTTTGGCGCCAATACGGTAGTTATCGGTCGTAATCAGCGCAACTTGATCAACTCCGTACCGAGCTGCGAAGCGCGCCGCCAATTTGGCCACAGTTGTGGTCTTGCCCACACCGGTTGGCCCCACCAGTGCGATGACGCCGCCCTGGCTCAATGTCTCTTCCGAGGTTTGAGTCAACTCGCCGGCAATCAGCTGTGGCAGTTGGGCCAGCGCATCGTGCAGGCTCAGGTGCTCGGGCACCATGGAGGCGAAGTGATCCGCCACGCTGCGGTGGAAGCCGTTGTCTCGCAGTTTCTCCGCCAGCATCGCCCGAACCGGCTCACGGCGAGCCAGATCCTGGTCCATCAGGTTGGAAACCTGATGCTCCAGCAGTTGACGGATGGACGCCATCTCTTCGCGCACCGCCTTGAGTTCCTGCTGACCGCTGCCGCGGCTCTCGGCCGGGCGGGATTTCGCCTGTGGCTTAGGCGCGGGCTTTGGCTGCTCCGGACGACCAAAGGCCTCTTTGGCCCACTCCGGCAGGGCTTCGTTACGGCGCCCCAGTTGTTTCGGCTGTTCCTCTTCGAAGCTGCGCTGCTTCAATCGCTGCTGCTGACGTTCCAGCAGGCCACGCAAACTGTCACTGGCGGCATCGGCCTCGGATTTTCGAGGCTGGCGATCATCACTGACCAGGGGTTGCTTCGCCGGACTGCGCGGCGTCGGGGTGCTCGGGCGACCAAGGGAGACGGTGTCTTCGGCCAGCTTGCGGGATAACATCGAGGGAGCCGGGGCAGTGGACAGATTCAGTGACGGATTACTGGCGCCACTGTGGTCATCGAAATCCACGGCCGCCACAATTTCGACGCCGCCGTTGACCTTCTTGTTGGACATGATCACCGCGTCGGTGCCCAGAGTCTCTTTGACTTCGGCCAGCGCAGTACGCATATCCTTGGCAAAAAATCGTTTTATCTTCACGTTGGTTACTCCCCGCTCCTCGGGTTACTGGCCCACGGAGTGGACGATTCGAATCTGTTTATCATCCGGTATCTCCTGATAGGACAGTACTCTCAGGGATGGAATCGTATGTTTCACAAACCGGCTCAGTGTGGTTCTCAATACACCGGAAGTCAGCAGCACGGCAGGCTCACCCACCATCTCCTGCTTCTGGGCCGTTTCCGACAGCGACTTCTGCAGACGCTCGGCCAGCCCAGGTTCCAGACCACTGTTATCGCCGTTGCTGGATTGCAATGACTGATGCAATATCTGTTCCAGTTCAGGTGACAAAGTAATGACGGGAATTTCCGACTCGGAACCGTTTATCTCTTGAACAATCAGACGTTTCAGGGCGATACGAACCGCCGCCGTTAACACTTCCGGATCTTTACTCTTTGGCCCGTACTCCACCAGGGTCTGCACCAGGGTGCGCACGTCGCGCACCGGTACGCCCTCGTTGAGCATGTTCTGCAGTACCTTGACGATTACGCCCAGAGACAGCACCTCAGGCACCAGCCCCTCGACCAGCTTGGGCGAGTCTTTGGCCAGGATGTCCAGCAACTGCTGCACCTCCTCGTACCCCAGCAACTGGGAGGCGTTGTTGGTGAGTAACTGGCTGAGGTGGGTCGCCACCACCGTGGCCGCGTCGACCACGGTGTAACCCAGAGTCTGGGCGTGGTCGCGGCGATCCGAGTTAATCCATACCGCCTCCAGGCCAAAGGCCGGATCGGTGGTGGTCTGCCCCTCCAGTTGGCCAAACACCTGGCCGGGGTTGATGGCCAGTTCGCAGTCATGGCGAATCTCGGCTTCACCGATGGCCACCCCCATCAGGCTGATGCGGTAGGCGTTCGGTGCCAGATCCAGGTTGTCACGAATGTGAACCGGCGGGATCAGGAAGCCAAACTCCTGGGACAGCTTTTTGCGCACCCCTTTGATGCGGGCCAGCAACTCCCCTTTCTGCGCCTTGTCCACCAGGGGGATCAAGCGATAGCCCACCTCCAGGCCGATGGTATCCACCTGGTTAACGTCGTCCCAGCCCAGGTCTTTGCTTTCGGATTCAATGCGCTCGGTGGCGGCGGTTTCCTCTTCCAGCACCGCCACTTCGGCGGCTTTCTGGCGCCGCTTAAAGGTCCAGTAGGTCAGGCCGGCACCGCACAGGCCAAAGCCCAGAAACGCCAGCTTCGGCATTCCCGGCACCAGTCCCATGACAATCAACACCCCTGAGGTCACCATCAGCACCTTGGGGTCGTCGAACATCTGGCTGACCAGAGTCTCGCCCATCTTCTGGGATTCGTTCTGGCGGGTAATGATGATGGCGGCGGCGATGGACAGCAGCAGCCCGGGGATTTGCGCCACCAGACCGTCACCGATGGTCAGCAGGGTGTAGATCTCCAGCGCTTCGGAGAAACCGAGCTGATGCTGGGACATGCCGATGACAAAGCCACCGAGGATGTTGATAAACAGAATCAGGATGCCGGCAATGGCATCGCCCTTAACGAACTTGGACGCACCGTCCATGGCCCCGTAGAAATCGGCTTCTTTGGCCACTTCGCCGCGACGTTCGCGGGCCTGCTCTTGGTTGATAAGCCCGGCGTTCAGGTCGGCATCGATGGCCATCTGCTTACCCGGCATGGCGTCCAGGGTGAAGCGAGCGGTCACTTCGGAGATACGACCGGCACCCTTGGTGACCACCACGAAGTTGATGATCACCAGAATCAGGAACACCACCAGGCCCACGGCATAGTTGCCGCCAATCACCACCGAGCCGAACGCCTCAATCACCTTACCGGCGGCGTCGCCGCCGTTGTGGCCTTCCAGCAAAACCAGTCGGGTTGACGCCACGTTCAGCGCCAGGCGCAGCAGGGTGGCGATCAACAGTACCGTGGGAAAGGCAGCGAAATCCAATGGCCGCATGGTGTAAATCGACACCAGCAACACCACCAGGGCCAAGGCGATATTGAACGAGAACAGCATGTCCAGCAGCAGCGCCGGCATGGGCAGGGTCACCATAGCCAGGGCAGCCAGCACCATCAAAGGTGTACCGGCTCCCTTCAGGAAGATGCCGTATTTTTGAAAGAAGCCGGACAGGCTGGACTGTAGATTCATGTTCCGTCTGATTGTTGACGCCGAGCGAGAATGCTAACGAATAAGCAAGGAGTATACCAGTCACGGAACGCCTGCACAGCGCCAGGGGGTTCATGGCGTGATAAAAAACCAGATTTCAATGCTATAGAGAGGCTGACCTGACGCAACTTAATGCCATTAACCTTGGGGTCTATCGCGTTACTGACGCTCTGCTCTTCCCCTCCCATACCGGTGTGTTCAAGCAAGGGGGAGCAGTCGGGTTTTGTCGGTGTCTGCGGGCAAAACCGAAGACACTGGACCCTCGCGTGCGCAAGGGCGACGGTGCTCCTTCGTCGTGCCCGCGGACGCGGGTACCCAGTGGCGGTTTCCACGGTCAAAACCGAAGACACTGGGCCCTCGCGTTCGCAAGGGCGACGGGCGAGAGAGCAAAGGACACTGGGCCCTCGCGTTCGCAAGGGCGACGGTGCTCCTTCGTCGTGCCCGCGGACGCGGGTATCCAGTGGCGGTTTCCACGGGCAAAACCGAAGACACTGGGCCCTCGCGTGCGCAAGGGCGACGGGCGGGAGAGCCGAAGACGCTGGGCCCTCGCGTTCGCAAGGGCGACGGGCGGGAGAGCAAAAGACGCTGGACCCTCGCGTGCGCAAGGGCGACACGGTTGTGGTGTTGTTCGGACGGCGGGTGCAGTGGTCGCCATCCATTCCGGGGGCGCACTGCGTAAACTACAACCTTCCGTCGTGCCCGCGGACGCGGGTACCCAGTGGCTTTAACCTCGTGTGCGTGAAAACCTAAGACACTGGGCCCTCGCGTTCGCAAGGGCGACGGTGCTACTTCGTCGTGCCCGCGGACGCGGGTAGCCAGTGGCGGTTTCCACGGGCAAAACCGAAGACGCTGGGCCCTCGCGTGCGCAAGGGCGACGAGCGGGAGAGCAAAGGACGCTGGGCCCTCGCGTGCGCAAGGGCGACGGTGCTCCTTGGTAGAGTTCTCGGTAACCGAACGGCTGGTCGTTATCCTCCTACCTAAATCACCCCTCCGTCGTGCCCGCGGACGCGGGTACCCAGTGGCTTTAACCTCGTGTGCGTGAAAACCGAAGACGCTGGGCCCTCGCGTTCGCAAGGGCGACGGTGCTCCTTCGTCGTGCCCGCGGA
>NZ_FNEM01000018.1:0-55656 GCF_900100175.1 Ferrimonas sediminum | reverse complement strand
GAGAGCAAAAGACGCTGGGCCCTCGCGTTCGCAAGGGTAGCGTTTGCAAGGGCGACGGGGTGGGAAACCGGGGTTAGTCTGAATCCGGCTTCAGCGGGTTGCCGTCACTGTCCATCTGCAGTTCATCGGGAATGGGCAGGGTGTTGGGCAGCGGCACCGGGCGGCCACTGCGGCCCTTCTGGAACTGTTTCAACTGGAACACGTAAGCCAGAATCTGTGCCACCGCGGTGAACAGACCATCGGGGATCTGCTTATTCAGTTTGGTGGAGTAGTACACCGCCCGCGCCAGTTGCGGCGAACTGATCACCGGCACCTCGTATTCGCGGGCAATCTCCCGAATCTTCAGGGCCACTTCGTCGGTGCCCTTGGCCACCACCAGCGGTGCCCGGGCCTTGGCCTTGTCGTACTTCAGTGCCACCGAGTAGTGGGTCGGGTTAACCACCACCACGTCGGCCTGGGGCACTTCGCTCATCATCCGCCGCTGGGACATCTCCCGCTGCAACTGGCGAATCCGGCCTTTGACCTCGGGTTTACCCTCGCTGTCTTTGTGTTCGTCCTTGATCTCCTGCTTGGTCATCTTCAGCTGCTTGGTGTGATTCCAGACCTGGTACGGTGCGTCGATGATCACAATCAGCATCAGCGAGCAACAGAGGATGATAAACAGCTTATTGAGCAGAGCCACCGATCCGGCAATGGCGCCAAAGGTGGTGCCGGTGGACAAGGCCATGATCTCGTCGAAATAGATGGTCAGCAGCATCCAGGCCACCACCGCCACCACCGCAAACTTGGCGACCGCCTTCACCAGTTCGACCACGGCCTGAACCCCGAACATCCGCTTAAAGCCGTTGATGGGGTTAAATTTGCTCATCTTGGGGGCCGCCGCTTTCCAGCTGAAGGTCATCCCCCCCAGCAGGGTGTTGCCCACAAACGCGGCCACGGTCAGAAACACCACGAACCCCAGGACCGGCAACCCTACAGCCATCACAATCTCGCCAAAGACCCGGGTCATCTCTGACACATCAAACACCTGGGCCCGATTGCGGCTGAACAGCGACGTTGCCAGCGAGATCATGCTCTGGGCGATGGCCTGACCGAAAATCATCATGGCGATGGCGGCGCCCATCAATACAAAGGCGGTGCCCATCTCCTTGGATCGGGGCACCTGGCCCTTCTCCCGGGCCTGCTGGAGTCGTTTGGGTGTGGGGTCTTCGGTTTTTTCCTGGTCGCTGCTGTTTTCGGCCATCAGCGCACCTCACACTGCAGCTTCAGAATGTCACACAGGGTGGTCTGGCCGTGCTGCCAGGCCGCTTCGAAGTGCGGCATGAACCCGGACAGGGACAGCCACAAAATCAGCAGTCCCGACAACATGGTAATGGGAAAACCGATGGCAAAGATGTTCAGCTGCGGCGCAGCCCGGGTCATCACCCCGAAGGAGAAGTTAATCAGCAGCAACGCGGTGGCCGCCGACAGGGCCAGAGTCAGGGCGCCGGCAAACATCAGGCCTCCCCAGTTGGCCAGATCGAGAAAGTTCTGCGGCACCATCCCTTCACCGATGGGCAGGGTTTCGAAGCTGGCCACCAGCATGCGAATCATCATCAGGTGGCCATCCACCAGGAAGAAGATCAGGGTCGACAGCAACAGAAACAGCTGACCGACCAGGGGCACCTGCTGACCGTTACTGGGATCCACCATGGAGGCGAAGCCCAGCGAGGTCTGCATGCCGATGATCTGGCCGGCAAGAATGAAGGTATTGAGTACCAGCATCGACACGAAACCGACACTGATGCCAATCAGCAGTTCCTGAGCGGTGATCAGAATCGCCTCGGCGGACAACAGGTCGATTCGGGGGGGCGTGGGCAGAATCGGCGCTACGGCGGCGGTGATCACCACCGCCAACGCCATTCGAATCCGGGCCGGTACCGAACTTCCGCCGATGGTAACCATCACCATCAGCATGGCGCTGATGCGAAACAGGGGCCATAACAACCCCCTGAGCCAGTCGAAGATCACCTCCAACGGCAACTCCATCAGCCGATCACCGCGGGTATCCGTTCCACCAGCTCAAAGGTGAACTCCATCAGGGTTCGAATCAGCCAGTGACCGAGAAACGCCAGAGTCAGCAGAGTGACCAGCAGGCGGGGAAGAAACGACAGTGTCTGTTCGTTAATGGAGGTGGCCGCCTGAAACACCGCCACCACCAGACCGATAAGCAGGCCGGGAACGATGATGGCCGACACCATGATCAAGATGGTGTACAGGGCGTGGCGGAACAGATCGACGTAGGCTTCTGGGGTCACGGCTACACCCCGAAACTGTTGGCCAGGGTGCCCATTACCAGGCTCCAGCCATCCACCAATACAAACAGCATGATCTTAAACGGCAGCGACACGATCATCGGTGACAACATCATCATCCCCATGGCCATCAGTACCGAGGCCACCACCAGGTCGATCACCAGGAACGGCAGGAACAGCATAAAGCCGATCTGGAAGGCGGTCTTGAGCTCAGAGGTCACAAAGGCCGGGATCAACACCCGCATCGGCGTCTGTTCCGGCGAGGTCAGGCCGGTAGTGCCGCTGATCTCGATAAAGGTGTTGAGGTCGGATACGCGAGTCTGGGACAGCATAAAGGCCTTGATGGGCACCGAGGCCCGATCCAGTGCGTCCCGGGCCGTCACCTGCTCCTCCATATAGGGCACCACGGCATCATCGTAGACCCGATCCATCACCGGCGTCATGATAAACAGTGACATAAACATCGCCATCCCCAGCAGTACCTGGTTTGACGGCGTCTGCTGCAGGCCCAGGGCCTGGCGCAGAATCGCCAGCACCACAATGATGCGGGTGAAGCTGGACATCAGCACCACCATGGCCGGCAGGAAGGTCAACAGGGTCATCAGGCCGAGAATCTGCAGAGAAACGGTGTAGTCCTGGCTGCCATCGGCATTGGTGGTCACGGTAACCGCAGGAATGCCCACCTCGGCCAGGGCCAGTGACGGCATCAACAGGGGCAGCAGCAGGGCCAGCCAGGGAAGCCAACGATTCACGATTTCTGCCCCTTGCTGACCTTGGCAAACACCTTGGCAAATTCCGGTGGCTGCGGCGACTCGATGGGCGTCTCCAATTTGTCCAGCAGCTGAATGCCGCCGGAGCTGACCCCGATCAGATACTGTTGCTCGCCCACTTCGATTACGGCGACCTTCTCCTTGGTGCCCAGCGACATACTGGCAATAAGACGGATTTTGCCCACCATTTTGGTGGGCAGATTCATTTTGCGGGCCATCAGGGCCAGCACCACGATCAGGGCTACCACCCCAAACAGGGTGGCGATGGTGGTCGCCAGCTGGTCACCGGCAGACACCGGCTCGGCGGCGGCAGAGAAGCTGGCCGCCGACAGCAACAGAAGAGTTCGCATGGTTATTTCAGCTTTTTGATTCGCTCAGTCTGGCTGATGACGTCGGTCAGACGGATACCAAACTTCTCGTTCACCACCACCACCTCGCCATGGGCGATCAAGGTGCCGTTGACCATCACGTCCAGCGGCTCACCCGCGACCCGATCCAGCTCCACCACCGAGCCCTGGTTCAGTTGCAGCAGGTTACGGATGCTGATGTTGCTGCGACCCACCTCCATGGAGATGGTCACCGGAATGTCGAGAATCGAATCCAGCTTCTTGCGTTCACTTTCGCTGAAGCTGCGCCCGGCTGGCTGGTCGAACGACTCCAGTTCTACCGGTTCAGGCTCGGCCTGCTCCGCCAGCGCCGACGCCCATTCGTCCGCCAGTCCGTCTTGGTTAAACAGGTCGTCGTCATTACTCATCTTTTGGGCTCTCTTTCAGCTGTTCTAACATGTTTTCAGTGACATCACCCACCCCCTGGAGGCGGCTCTGTACCATCTGCAATTCGGTCTTGAAGCTCTCGGGCCGAGGAATGCGTTCGGTGATCTGTATCGCCTTGCTGTCGCCGCTGCGACCGAGTCGACCGCGGAACGTCGGCAACTCCTCCACCCGCACCAACATATTTTCCGGCATCTCCACCGGAATGATGTCGCCACTCTTCATCTCCATGATGTCGTTCAGAGTCACCTGGGTCTCGAGCAGGGTGCCGGAGAACTCCACCGGCACATCCAGGATCTCCTCCTGCAGGGCGCGGGCCCAGCGCTGGTCGGTATCCTGCTTGTCCGACTGAACCCCGGCATCCAGCAGTTCACGGATCGGCTCAATCATGGAGTAAGGCAAGGTGATGTGGAAATCGCCGCCGCCGCCATCGAGCTCGATGTGGAACGACGACACCACCACCACTTCGGTGGGGCTGACGATGTTGGC
Organism: Ferrimonas sediminum; assembly: GCF_900100175.1. GTDB lineage: Bacteria > Pseudomonadota > Gammaproteobacteria > Enterobacterales > Shewanellaceae > Ferrimonas > Ferrimonas sediminum. The sequence continues at coordinate 51,333 of NZ_FNEM01000018.1, read as the reverse complement.
CATGGCCGGGTTCACTTCGGAGTCGAGGTACTCGAACTCCACATCCATGACCGGTGACCAGGCTTCTTTGTAGTCTTCAAATACCGTCTTGAGCAGCAACTGAATGATGCGCCGCTCGGTGGGGGTAAACTCCCGGCCTTCAATCTTGGCCTGAAAGCGGCCATCGCCGCCAAAGAAGTTATCCACCAGAATAAACACCAACCGGGCTTCCATGGTGATAAGGCCGGTGCCTTTCAGCGGCCGGAACCGAACCATGTTGAGGCTGGTAGGAACAAACAGGGTATGGACGTATTCGCCAAACTTGATCATCTGCACGCCGTTGATGGAGATCTCGGCGGAGCGGCGCATCAAGTTAAACAAGCTGATCCGCAGGTGACGGGCAAAACGTTCATTGACCAGCTCCAGGGTCGGCATTCGCCCCCGGACAATGCGATCCTGAGACGAAAAATCATAGGTAGTGGCTGTGCCACTACTGTCATCTATGACCTCGTCTTCGACCTCATCCACACCGTGCAGGAGGGCATCAATTTCGTCTTGGCTAAGCAGATCGCTCATTCAGTGTCTCTTATTGCATTACAAATCCGGTGAACAACACACGTTCCACCAGAGGTTTGCCGGTAACCCCTTGCAGGGTCGTTTGTACGTTCATCAGCGCCTGGGTGCGCAACTCCTCTTTGCCTTCACGGCTGGCGAGTTGCTGGGCGTTGGAGCCGCTGAAAGTGGTCAGCAGCGAATCTTCAATCAACGGAATGTGCTTTTTCACCAGATCCTGAGCGGCACCGCCGCGAACCTGAATCTGCACCTTGATCTGCACCAGGTAGCTGCGCTTGTCACCGGGCAGATTAAACAGGAATGGTCTTGGCATGCCAACATAGAGCGCATCGCCCGGGGTCAATGGCGTATTCAGTTCTACCTGCTCACGCTCGCCATCCGAGCCATCGTCACTCATCACCATCACCACAATGGCCACCACCACCGCGAGCAGGACACCGGCTGCCGCAATCAGGGCAGGCATCATCCATTTGGGCCGCTTTCCAGCCGGTTTAACTTCCAATTGCAGCGACTCTTCCGCCATCGTTACCTTTCCATCCTTCGTCAATCCCCATCAGGGTAACACACCGCGCTTTACGCGTAATAATCGATACCGCCGTCGGCATTTCGGCCGGTCATTTGCTGCACAGTCGCCAGCGTGTCATCACTGGCCTCCACCATGCCCTCACCGAAGCCTTGCTGACCACCCTGGCCCTGGCCGTTTCCGGCCTCATTACCGGTCTGGCCGCCACCACCGTGGCTGATGTGCGTATCTGCCAGGGTGATGCCCTGTTGTGCCAGCATCTCCCGCAATCGAGGCAATGCCTGTTCGACCAGCTCCCGGGTTTGGGCCTGGGCCGCGTGCATCTGAACCTGGGCCTGATCGCCGTTCATCTGAATCTTAACCTGCAGGGCGCCGAGTTCCGGCGGGTCGAGACGAATCTCGGCCTGGCTGGTGCGGCTGTTGATCATCATCATCATCCGCTCGCGCAACTCCGGTGCCATTCGCTCGGCCGCGACCGGCTGGCGTAATGCCGCAGCGGGATCCTGCTGCAGCTGTTGATGAGCCTGAACCCGGGCCTCCGGGGTCCGCGCCTGGTGTAACCGGAGTTGGGGATCCAGCTCCAGTTCGGCCGCCTCGGCCGCTTCCACGGCGGCCGCCGAGTTTGCCAGCATCGACTCGGGCGTCGGCACCGCCGCCTCTGAGGTCAGGGTGGCGGCAGTACGTCCGCCAGACACGCTGCCATCGGTTTTGACCATCTCATTGACCCACTTCGACAACGGGTCGGCCTCGGCGTCAGTGGCGGTCGGTTGAGGCGGAGTTGCTGTGGAGGTCGTGCCGCCCTCGGCGGCAGGAGTTAAGGCGGTCATTCGGCCTTTGGGGGCCGAACTCAATTTATCCTGAGCCTGTTTCAGCCCCTGAAGCTGGGCCAGCAGTTCGCCGTTGGCCTTGTCGCCGCTGACCGGAGCCGGAGCCGGGGCATCGCCCTCGCCATGACCTGCGCTCTGCCCCTTGGCCTGTGGGGCGGCGGCACTGTCGACACCGGAGGCGGCCTGGGCCGATACTGCGGCGGCAGCCTTGGTGGCCTGGGCCGGGCGCCCCGTCAGGGGCTGCGCTGCCGTCGCGGTGCTGTGTGGCTCACCGGTTTTGGCAGTGCTCATCGCCGCCTGGAGTTGGGGCCCATCCCCGGCCTCCGCCTCCTGGGGTGAAGCTGGCTGGCCCGCAGGCTCTGCCTGGGCCAGCCCGGCAAACGGCGACGGGGTGCCCTTGGAATCGCCGCCGCTGCCGACGACTTGCGCCCCGGGTCCTGGTTGGCTTAGAACCACATCGACTTTGGTGGCAGAGGTGGAAGCGGTATCGGCCTCAGCCCCGGTCGCGCGGGCGGACGACTCGATTGCCACTGCGGCCACCGCCGCCGTCTCCTTAGCCCCCTGACCGCCGGTCGCGGTGGGCTGGGCCTCTGGCACTGACGGCTGGGCCGCCGCTTTGGCGGCCGGCGTCACCAGAACATCGACAGCACGAGCACCGTCACTGGCCGCGGTATTTTCGGCGGCGCCGTCGGCGCTTTTTGAGTCGGCGGCAGCCCGTTGTGAGGGCTGGCTTTGTCCGGACGCCGGCAGGTCGTCTTTACGGTCGTCGCCGCTGACATGGGTGTCTTTCGCCACGGCCGGCTCATCGTCATCAACCCTGGCGTGGATCTCCTTCGCCCCGGTCGAGGCAGGTTGTTGCCGCCCCGGTTGAAGCGGATTTGCCGCGATAAACGATTCCTTGCCGCTTTGGGTCGAGGCCTGCTCTTCTGCCACCTTAGCCAGGTTGCCGTTATCGCTGTCGTCCGATGCTTCCGGGGCGGTGTCGTCCGCCTTGGCCACAGAGGCATCGACAGGGGGTTGGGCTTTGGGTTCGCCGGGTTGTGACGGAGATTTGACGCCGGACTCAGTCGGCGAGGACTCAGTGACGACGGGGGCTTGGGATGGGGCTGCGCTGTCGCCGCTCTGCTGTTGAGAGGCCGAAGTCAGGGCGGCGCCAAACCCCTCCCCCTGCGCCTCACCAGCCGGCGTCGATGCCGGCCCGAGCACGGAGGGGGAGGTGTTTACATTCAGGCGTGCGTCCATAAGCGAAAAGGATCCATCGGGTAAGCCAAAATCATTGCTGAGTTAACTGCAAACTCTATGCCATTCGTTGGGCGCGACTTCGCAAATATTGCTGAATGGCAAACTCGTCCAACTCAGACTGCTCGCGCTTCTCGGCCCGAGCCGCGCGGCGCTGATGCTCTTTGTCGATAAGCAGCGCCAACGCCTTCTGCTTCTGCTGAATCAATTGCCAATGCTGCTGAAACTGCACCACCGCTTCATCGGCGGCATGAATCTGGGTGTGCTGATCGTTAATGGCACCGTCCAGCTTGGCGATGAAGTGGTAATACTGCTGATAGTGGTTGGCTGCCACCAGGTTGCCGGCCTTTTCATCGGCCTGCTTAACGTAATCAAACCGGTAGGCCTGCAGTTGCTTTAACTGCTCGCGCAGGGCGTCAGCCTGGGAGCGGGCACTGCGCAGCTGCAACTGTGCCTTTTCCAGCTCCTTGTCCGCCAGTTCCAGTACCTTGGCCAGCTGTTTAGGATCCGCCATCAGTTAACCTCAGACCTTGCAGTTGGCCGCCAGGCGGGCCAACTGCTCCAGGCTTTCGGTGTAGGACGCCGAACGCTTCATCTCCTGACGCAGGAAGGCGTTGAACGCCGGCTGCATGGCAATGGCCTTATCGACTTTCGGATCGGAGCCTTTGGAGTAGGCGCCGATGGCGATCAGATCCTGATTCTGCCGATAGGCCGACCACAACTGCTTCACCATCACCGCCGCGGTCTGGTGCAGCTGCTCGGTCACCATCGGCATCACCCGGCTGATGGAGGCTTCGATGTCGATGGCCGGGTAATGGCCGCTCTCCGCCAGTTGTCGTGACAGTACGATGTGGCCATCGAGAATCGCCCGGGAGGCATCGGCGATGGGATCCTGCTGGTCGTCCCCTTCGGTGAGCACGGTGTAGAAGGCGGTAATGCTGCCCTGACCCGGGCCGCCATTGCCGGCCCGCTCCACCAGCTTCGGCAGCTTGGCAAACACCGATGGCGGGTAGCCCTTGGTGGCCGGCGGCTCGCCGATGGCCAGGGCGATCTCACGCTGGGCCTGGGCATAGCGGGTCAGGGAGTCCATCAGCAGCAGCACATTTTTGCCACAATCGCGGAAGTACTCGGCGATACGGGTAGAGGTTTCGCAGGCCCGCAGCCGCATCATAGGGCTGTTATCCGCCGGTGCCGCCACCACCACCGAGCGGGCCCGCCCCTCCGGCCCCAGAATCTCTTCGATGAACTCTTTCACCTCCCGGCCCCGCTCCCCCACCAGGCCCACGACGATGACATCGGCATTGGTGCCCCGGGTCATCATCCCCAGCAGCACCGACTTACCGACACCGGAGCCGGCAAACAGGCCCATGCGCTGCCCCTGCCCCACGGTCAGCAGGGCGTTGATGGTGCGCACACCGGTATCGATAGGCTGAGAGATGGCACGGCGGGCCATAGGGTTGAGAATGGGTGAGCTGTGGGCGGCACGATGGCGGGTTTTCAGCGGCCCCAGGCCGTCAATGGGTTCGCCGTTGCCATCGATCACCCTTCCGAGCAGAGCATCGCCCACCGCCAGGCCGCGTCGGCCACCAATGGGCGTGACCCGGGCGCCGGGCAGCACCCCCTTCATCTCTTCGATGGGCATCAGGTACAGCAGTTGATCATCAAAGCCGACCACTTCGGCCAGAATCTCGCCACTGAGGGTATCGATGGCACACAGGGAGCCCACCGGAGCCCGGCATCCCACCGCTTCCAGGGTCAACCCCACCACTCGCAGCAACTGGCCACTGGCCACCGGTTTCTGACTGGCAACGTTGTGCTGCCAGGCACGAACCCGTTGCTGCAGACGGTCGCTACGCAGCGCCATGAGGGTCGCCTTGCGGCTCTGGGCTGGCTGGGACGGCTTCCGGCCCGGCGGCGCTCGGCGCCGTCTCGGTCGTTTCGGCCGTTACCGGCTCCGAAAGTTGGGGCGCGGAGTCAACACGGGGGTAGTCCGGCTCGTCCACGGGAGGCCGTGGCTGATTGATGAATTGATTGAGAATGGCGTCAATCCGCTCCGGCAGTGGCATCTCGACGCGGGAGCGCTTGGTATTCACCTGGACGCTGCCCTGGCTCAGGCTGGGTTCCAGTTCCAGCCGCCAGTCACGCCGGGCCAGTTCCTGCTCGCCGTAGCTGAGTTTGACCAATTCCAGATCCGCCGCCGATAACCGAATGGTGATCTGCTGTTCCTGGCTTGGCAGGGCTTCAACGGCCTGACGCAGGGCCAGCAACAGCGGCTCTGGCTGGGTTTTCACCTCGCAGCCGATCACCGCCCGGGCCAGTTGCTGAGTCAGCTCAATCAACTCCTGCTCGACCTGGCTGTCTACCGCCTGCAGCGGTGCAATCAGTTCATTGAGCAGGGCGTCCCATTGCTGCATCTGCAGGGCAATCTGCTTTTTGCCCTCCTCCAGCCCCTGCTCCAGGCCTTGGGCAAACCCCTGCTGGTGGCCCTCTTCCAACCCTTTAAGGCGGCCCTCTTCGATCCCTTTCTGGGTACCCTGCTCGATGCCGGCTTCAAAGCCTTCCTGCTGGGCATCGGTACGAATGGCTTCAATCTCAGCCAGTGTCGGCGGTGGCGGCACCTCTTCCGGTTCGGGATCCGGCTCGGCCGGGGTGGTATGCATGTTGACTGCATTAATCTGGGCGCGGTCGGAAGCCTGAGTCACGTCAGGCAGTTCCCACTGCTCCGCCTCCCCCTGTTGCAACTGCGACTGGAGGTGGCGGGTATAAGCGGCGCGGGTCTCGTTGCTCATGAATTACAAAAACTCTTCGCCACCGGCGCCGCCAAGGACAATCTCTCCGGAGTCGGCCAGTCGGCGGGCAATGGACAGCACCTCTTTCTGTGCCGATTCCACTTCCGACAGGCGCACCGGGCCCATGGCTTCGAGGTCGTCGCGCACCAGTTCCGCCTGGCGCTTGGACATGTTGCCGAGAATCTTCTCCTTGAGCTGGTCGTCCGCCCCTTTGAGGGCACGGATGAGCACCTCCTGCTGCAACTCCCGCAACAGCACCTGCATCGCCTTGTCGTCCATATCCGACAGGTTTTCGAACACAAACATCAGATCCTGAATCTGCTGACCCAACTCTTCGTCGGTGTCGCGAATCGACTCCATCAGCTGGCCTTCCATACCGGTATCCAGGTAGTTCATGATGTTGGCTGCAGCCTTCAGGCCGCCCATCTTGGCTGCCTGAGCCCCCGCCTGACCGGCGAACTGTTTCTCCATGATGTCGTTGAGTTCCTGCAACGCGGCTGGCTGCACCTCTTCCAGATTGGCGATTCGCAGCATCAGATCCAGTCGTACCCGCTCGGTAAACTGGCCCATGATCTGGGCCGCCTGATCCGGTTCCAGGTAGGACAGCACAATGGTCTGAATCTGCGGGTGCTCGTTCTGGATGATGTTGGCCACCTGGCGGGCGTCCATCCACTTGAGGGAATCCAGGCCGGTGGCGCCATGGCCCATCACAATCTGGTCAATCAGGTTGCCGGCTTTGTCTTCACCCAGGGCGTGGGTCAAGGCCTTGCGGACAAACTCCTGGCTATTGAGGCCGATGGAGGAGAACTTCTTAATCTGCTCCAGAAACAGGCGGTGCACGGCGGTGACCTTATCCTGGCTGAAGTTGGACATGCCCGCCATGGCCATGCCGACTTTCTGCACCTGCTTGGGCTCGAGGTTTTTCAGCACCTGGGCGGCATCCGATTCTGACAGGCTCAGCAGAAGAATCGCTGTCTTTTCAACGCCATTAAGGTTTTTTGGGTCAAACTCACCCGGTGCCACCGGGGACACGTCGGTCAAATCAGGCATCGTCTTCCAACCAATGTATAATTACCTGGGTCGACAGCTCAGGTTCATTGGCCACCAAGGCTCGAATGGCACGCAGCATGTCGTCTTCTTTGTGCAGATCCGGCAACAGAATCGAGCCGTCATCGGCATAACTGTAATCCCCTTCACTCTGGGCCAGCATGCCCAGGGTGTCGGCGGCGTATTGATCTTCAATCTCGGCCAGCTCTTCGCCAGGGGCCAGCGCCTTGGTCTTGTCACCCTGTGGATCCAGCAGGCGCTTCATCATCGGGCGAATCACCGCCAGGACGATAACGATGATCACCAGAGCGCCACTGCCAAACTTCACCAGACGCCAGAACAGTGGCTGTTCATACAGGGGCAGTTCAGGCGCTTCCAGAGACACTCCCTCAGCAAACGGAATGGTGATCACGTCGACCATGTCGCCACGGCGACCACTGAAACCGATGCTGCCCTCCAGCAACCGTTGCAGGTTGGCCAGCTCCTGTTCGCTGCGGGGTTGAGGCGTTGCCACCCCGCCTTCGGGCGCTGCACCCAGGGTGTAGTCCACCGCGACCGACACGGTAATGCGGCGCACCACGCCAACCTGTTGGCGCACATGGCTGACGGTAGAGTCCAGCTCGTAGTTGCGGGTGGCCTCGGAGCGGCGGCGGTTGCTGCCAATGACCGAGGTTTCGCCGTTGGTGTCCACCTGCTGGGGAATGTCGGAGTTCATGGGAGGCTGGTTGGTGAGGGCACCGGGAATGCCGATGGCATCTTTACCGTTCTGGTTATCGGTGACCACCATCTCACTGCGCAGTGACGGCAGATCCGGGTTGTAGCGCTTGGAGGTTTCCTCCACGGCGGAGAAATCCATGCTGACGTCCACCTGGGCGGTGTAGTTACCGATGCCCAGCACCGGAATCAGTATGGAGTCAATTTTACGCAGCAGCGCTTGCTCCTGCTGAGACTCCACTTCCAGCTCGCGACGGGCACGGCTGGAGACGGCATCCTGGCTGCCGGAGTTCAGCAGGCGGCCGTGCTGATCGGTCACGGTGACCCGTGACGGAGACAGCTTGTGCACCGCCGAAGCGACGATGTCGACGATGGCATCCACCTCGGTCTGACGCAGTTCAGTGTTACGGGCCAGCCCCACCACCACGGTCGCCGAAGGTTCGGCCTGCTGGCGGGCAAACACGTTGGTTTTCGGCAGGGCCAGAATCACTCGAGCACGGCTGACACTGCGTAGCTCTTGGATGGCGCGAGCCAGGGTCTGCTCCTGGGTGTGCTTAAGCCGGGCCGACTCCAGCCGCTGACTGACGCCGAAGCCGCTCTCCTGGTTAAGGTAGTCCTGTTCGGTGGCGTTCGCGTTCTCCAGGCCGGCTCGGGTCATGCTCAGGCGAATGTCGTTGTACTGGTCTTCCGGCACCGAGATAACGTTGCCCTCCACCTGGTACTCGATCTTCTGCTGATCCAGAAAGTCCAGGGTCTCCACCAGCTCGGCGGTTTCCATCTTGCCTAACGGCCGGTAGTCCGGCTCCTGAGCCCAGATGACAATAAAGACCACCAGCAACAGACACACGGTCAACGCCAGGATCAGAGACACCTGACGCAGTGTATCGGTCCCGGCCAATGATCCGAACGGGTTGGCTTTATTCTCTTCTACGGCCGCGGTATCACCGCCCTCTATGGGCAATGCCGCGTCGTTTCCCAGCGCCAACTGGGTTGACTGATTCGCCTCTGCCACGCTTTTACCTTAAGCCCATTAAACGGGCATACTCATTATCTCTTTATAGGCTTCAACAAGCTTGTTGCGAACCTGGATGGTCGCCTCAAAGGCCACACCGGCCTTCTCTTTGGCAATCATGGTGTCTGACAAGGTCACGCTGCTGTCTCCCAGCTCCAGCCGGGTCGACAGATCCGAGGCATTCTTCTGTAAACCATTTACGTGATCGATGGCATTACCCAGCAGCGCTTCGAAGTCGCCGCTTGGGCCAGCGGTGGGCTGCAACGCACCGGGCTGGGCTTCCAGCGTCAGTTGCTGCATCTCACTCAGCATTGGATTAGAGCCAATCTCCATCTCGAGCTACTCCTTACCGTTCTTCATCATCATTGTTGTTGTAATAAAACCTCGACCAGGGCACGCAGTGTACAGGCTTCACGCCGGCAATTCGATCCCCATGTCTCTCATCTTGGCCAATTTGTACCTTAGGGTGCGGGGGCTGATCCCCAGCTGCTCGGCCACCGCCTTGCGGCTGCCGCCGTGGTGGTTCAGGGCATCGACGATAATCTGATGCTCCTGCAGTTTCAGTTCGTCCCCGAGGCTGTCTGACTTGGCGTCGACCACCTGAGCCACGGGCATCACCGGCGCCGTGCCGGTATCGATAAACAGGTCATCCGCTTCAATGTTCTGGCCAATGCAGAGGATCAACGCCCGCTGCACCACGTTTTCCAGTTCACGCACGTTCCCGGGCCAGGCATGTTGCTTCAGCTTGAGTCTGGCGGCCTCGGTCAACCGGGGCATCGCGCCACCGCTGCGGCCACTGCAGTGACGGCCAATCAGGTGCTCGGCCAACGGCACGATGTCACCGGGGCGCTGACACAGGGGCAACCAGGTCAGCGGAAACACATTCAGGCGGTAGTACAGATCCTCGCGGAACTCACCGTCGGCCACCGCCTGCTTCAGATCCCGGTTGGAGGTAGCCAGCACCCGCACATCCAGGCTGAGGGTCTTGCGACTGCCCAGGCGCTCCACTTCCCGCTCCTGCAACACCCGCAGCAGTTTCGACTGCAGGCTGAGATCCATCTCGGTGATCTCATCCAGCAATATGGTGCCGCCCTGGGCTTGCTCAAACTTGCCGGCACAGGCGGTCACCGCACCGGTAAAGGCGCCTTTTTCATAACCGAACAGGGTGGCTTCCAGCATGTTTTCCGGAATGGCGGCGCAGTTGATCGCCACAAAGGGCGCACTGGCACGAGGCGACTGCTGGTGCAGATAGCGCGCCAACACCTCTTTGCCTGAACCACTGGGGCCGGCGATCATCACCGAGGCGTCGGACTGTGCCACCCTGCCAGCCAAGGCCAGCAGTTGCTGGCTGGCGGGGTCGGCGGCGATGGGTTGGGGCACCGGATCCGGCATCGGCATCAGATAGCGCTCCACCTGGTGCAACAGCACCTCCGGGGCAAACGGCTTGGCCAGGTAATCGCTGGCGCCGCAGCGCATCGCCTCCACGGCGGCATCGATGGTGCCATAAGCGGTCATCAACAGGACCGGTAACTGCAGATCTTTGGCCCGAATGGCTTTCAACAACGCCACCCCGTCCATACCGGCCATCTGAATGTCGGATATCACCATGTCCGGGCGCTGTCGCCCGATCTGAATCAGGGCTTCCTGGCCATCGCCGGCTTCCAGACACTGGTACCCCCCCAGCATCAGGGTGTCCACCAGAGCTTCTCTCAGGCCCAGATCATCTTCAACCACTAAGATGGTGTGCTTACTCATGCACGTTGTTCCTCTTGCTGTTCCAGGCATGGAAAGGTCAGGGTAAATTGGCTGCCCTGTCCGGGCAGGGATGCCAGGCTGATGGTGCCATCGTGAGCCCGGCAGATGGAGTGCAGCACCGCCAGACCAAGGCCGGTACCGTTGGCCTTGGTGGTGTAAAACGGCGTCATCGCCTGCTGTTGCTGTTCCTGGGTCATGCCGTTGCCGTTATCCGCCACCTGAATCACCGCCCGGCCCTTGAGCTCGGACACGGTGATACGAATGGCACTGGCATTGGCTTCCAGGGCGTTATTGATCAAGTTTTGCAGCGCGCCCTGCAGGGCCGTGACATTGGCCTCAATATAGGGTGAGGCCTGAAATGCCCAGCTGAGGTCGGCCTGACGCTGCTGCAGCACCGCTTCGCAGCTGGTGCCCAGATCCTGTATCAGGTTGACCACCGACAACGGCTCCAGCTTCTGGGTATGACCGCCGCGGGCAAACAGCAGCAGATCATTGACCCGCTGCTCAAGTTCCCCCAACCGTGCCATCAGCTTCTGCTGAAACCGTGCCCGGCCGGCGTCATCCAGCTTGGGGCTGGCCAGGTTGGCACCGTACAGCAGGGCGGCGGACAGGGGGGTGCGGATCTGGTGCGCCAGCGACGCCGCCATCTTGCCCAATGCCGACAAACGCTGCAGGTGGGAGACGTTATGTTGCATGCGGCGGGTTTCGGTCAAATCGGTGAGCATCACCAGCTGGCCGGATTCCGGTGTCAGGGAGCGGGTTTTCAGACTGATGCGTTTTCCATTCTTTAATGACACTTCATGACCGTCGTCCGCTCTCGGGGCGAAGGCCGAGTCAATAATCTGACGCCAGGCTTTTCCCTCCAATGGCTGCTCCAGCAGTTCGCAGGCGGCGGGATTGGCCTGTTCCACAATGCCCATCTCATTCAGCAGCAAAACCCCGGCCGGCAGACAATGCATCTGGTGATTCAGGCGGCTTTCGGCCTGGCTACCCGCCATGGGGGCATCAATGGAAGCAAGGGTGGATTGGCTGGCCGCCATGTAGTCATCCTGTCAAAAAAAAGTAAATCTGAACGCGATGAGCAAATAATGCATGAATTATGCCAGACACTGGCATTTAAAAGGGCAATAACAGGATAGGTAAAAAGTGACGCTCGGGCAGCCTTGATTCACTCAATGTGTGATCTTGGTTTAATTCAGAGGTATCAACAGCTTGAACATAAAACTCAAAACACCAATGTTGCGACACCGATCACAGTTTGCTGCAATTCCGCGTCGACAGCGGTCGCCGCAACGGAGGAAGAAGATGTTAACGAATAAGGAAAAAGCGGAAAAAAGGCGGCAATCCTGCCGCCGGTTTTCAGGCCTTGCTCAGACCGTACTTGCGCATCTTCTCCACCAGGGTGGTACGGCGCATGCCCAGCATCTCGGCGGCCTTCGCCACCACGTTGCTTTGTTGGTCCAGAGCCTGGCGAATCATCTCCACCTCCAACTCGGCCAGCATGTCCTTGAGGTTCAGGCCGTCTTCAGGCAGTTCAGACGAGAACTTCTGCTCCGGCAGTTCAATGCTCTCCTCACCGGAGAACAGCGCGGCCAGCGCATCACGCTCCTGCAACTCTTCCGGGTATTCCGGCGAGTACTGGGGCACGTCCACATGGCGGTACTTCAGCGGCAGGTCGTTCACGTCCACCAGACCGTTGGGATAGAGAATCACCATCCGCTCCACCAGGTTCGACAGTTCGCGAACGTTGCCGGACCAGGGGTGGGCCACCAGCGACTCCACCGCACGCAGAGTAAAGCGAACCGCGCCTTTGCCCTCGCCTTCCAGGCGGGTCACCAACTCCTGAAGCAGCAGAGGAATGTCCTCTTTTCGCTCACTCAGAGCCGGCATTTCGATGGGGAAGACATTGAGGCGATAGTAGAGATCCTCACGGAACTGATTCTTCTCTATCATCACCTCGAGATTTTGATGGGTGGCGGCCACGATTCGTACGTCCGCCTGCAGAGGCTTGGTGCCCCCGACCCGCTCAAAGGTCTTTTCCTGCAGCACCCGCAGCAACTTCACCTGCATGTGAGCCGGCATGTCGCCGATCTCATCCAGAAACAGGGTGCCGCCTTCGGCCATCTCGAACCGGCCTTTGCGGGTACCGATGGCACCGGTAAAGGCCCCTTTCTCATGTCCGAACAGCTCACTTTCCAGCAGTTCGGCCGGAATGGCACCGCAGTTTACCGGGATAAAGGGGCCGTTACGGCGCTTGGAGAGGTAATGAACATTACGCGCCACCACCTCTTTACCGGTGCCGGACTGACCCAGAACCAGCACGGTTGCCTCGGTCTCGGCTACCTGGGCCATCAGGTGACGCACCTCGGCGATGCTCTCACTTCGACCGACCAGGCTGCGGAACAGTTTAGTCTGGTTGGCACTGGTGGGGGCAAGCTCATGACGAGTACGGTTGTACACCTGGCAGTAATGCAGCATCTCGGTCAGCTGGGCATAACTGAAGGGCAGCGCGATTTCGCCAACCAGGTTGGCAATCTCCAAGGGACGCGTATCCAGACACAGAAATGGCTGGTGAGGAAAATCACGCAACAATTGAACTGCGGTTTCGCTATCGGTCTCATTATTTTGACCGAAGATCACACTTCTGTAGCGTTCTGAGTCATTCAGTCGCATCGGGAGTTCGGCCATTTTAACTGACTCGACCTGCTCTCCCAGGAAGTTAAGTAAAAAGCTTAGTTGTTGGAGCCGTTCCGGGTCCCAATCCACTAATAATATGCTTTGTTCTGTTTGCATTACTTATCTTCCGGCCATACCCGCACTAATTAGCAATTTAAGCGTAGCTAATTGAAAATCCGACTTAAAGCACTCACTAGAGGGTGCATTGACTGCCTGAGCAGCATTTCTTGTCCGGTTATTGTAATGAGAAAGTACATATTAGCAAGCGACCTGGGTTTCTGACGGTTAATAAGCGGCCAACAACCCAGTTTACTTAAAACAGATTATGCCGGCTGCTTAATATGGTGATGTTCTGCCGGGATGGCATCCCAGCCCTCTTTAACCGTCTTCAGCAGATCCACGACTTCATCCACGATGCCACTGTCGTTTCCGGCGTTGGCTTCGGCAATGCGGCGCAGAACGTACTCATACAAAGACGCAAGGTTAGCGGCAATCTCACCGCCCTGTTCACGATCCAGGGAGGCTTTCAGATGGGTGATGATCTCCATGCTGCGCCCCATCAATTCGCCTTTTTTAGCCACTTGATTGGTTTCGATGGCCAACTTCGACTGAATCAATTTGTCGATGCTGCCGCCCAGCAGAAGCTGCACGACCTTATGGGGGGAGGCTTCGGCCTTCTGGCTGTCTACGGAAACCTGACGGTAAGCTTTTAAAGAACCACGCATGTTACTTTCCTAATTCTATGTTCTGGTAGACGGAGACCTGCTTGCGGCCCTTTTTATAGCCGCCCAGCTGACCTCTTTGTTTTTCGAGCTGGCTCTTGCCCTGCTGGGCAAGGCCGCGGGAGATATCCAGCTGAACCTTCAGCCACTCTCGGTTTTGTGCCAATTCGGTATTCAATAGCTCCGCCAGGCAAACGCGGCGAGCCTCGATCTGCTCGTTAAGCCGGGGCAGCAGGTCATCCCGCCCCTCCACGTCCGCCGCCTCAATCTGGCTGAGCAGTTCGGAGATGGACTGACTGATCTGCTCCAGAGACTGTTGATTCATAATCAATCCCGGGTAAAGCCAGGCAAGGCATCAAAGCGGGCCTGCAGGTCGGAGCTTTGAGCGGTGAGCTGCGATACCGCTAGATCCATGGCGTTGAACTGGGCGTACAAGCGGTTCTCATAGGCCAGCATCCTGGTATCCAGGGCCTCGCGATCCTCTTCGATTCGCTTTAGCTGGTTATCCAGGGAGTCTTCCCGGCCATCAATAAGACCGCCGGTACCGGCATAAACTTCGACTGCGCTATCCAACCTGGCCGCCAGACCGGTTTCCTCTGCAGTAAACAGATCGTTCAGGCTGCCAATGTCATTTTCCACGGCCCCCTTCAACTTATCGGTATCGATCTCCATTTTTCCGTAACGGTCGATGGTGATACCGAACATTGATGTGGATTTCTGGCCATCGCGGGTGTCAAACAATCCCCCAAGGATGCCCCGCATCTGGCTTTGGATGCCACGGGGCAGGGAATCCCCCTGCAGGGTCGAGGACTTTTCAGTATCGGCGTTATAGGCGGTCAAGTCCGCCAGGGTGGTCATCAACTCGTTGTAGGATTCGACGAAGGACTCGATGTTATCGATGATCTTGTCGTCATCATTGGCGATGGTGACCTTGGTGGTTTCGCCGATGTCCGCCTTATTGAGATCCAGGGTCACCCCTTGGATGGCGCCGTCGACGCTGTTACTGGCCGAGGTCACCTTAAGGCCATCAATGTGGATGATGGAATCCTTTGCCGGTTGCAGCTCGGTGGTGGTACCGAAAACACCGGTCAGGGCAGCATCACCACTGGCGCCAAGGGTTATCTGGTTGTCGATGCCGGTTTCTTTGGAGCTGAGGATGAGACGGCTGCCGCTGTCATCGGTCACGATGGTGGCATTGACGCCAACGTTATCCTCGGCCTCATTGATCTTTTTCATGATCTCCTGCAGCGAATCCTCCGCTGCCACATCCACGGTAAAACTGTCGCCGTTGACGGTAAAGTCTAGAGCCCCGGCCCCGATGGCTGCCTGTGGATCGGCCACCACACCCGTGCCCAGCTTCTGGCTCTCCGCCAGTTGCTCCACCTGGATGTTGTAACTGCCGGCCACCGCCTCTTCGGTCGCGGTGGCGCTGAGGTAGCTCTTCTGATTCAGGGTGACACTGCGTGGAGCAAAGGTTGAGGCATCAGAGAGTGCTTCCAGGGCATCCTGAAAGGTGGTCAGTGAGCTTTTGATGCTGCCAAAGGCGGAGATCTCTCCCTGGATGTCGGCTTCCTTGGCATCCATGCTGGCCTGTTTAGGCACCTTCTCGGCATCGACCAAAACCTTGACGATATTATTAATATCCAAACCGGACCCCAGGCCCACTGCGGTTAAGCCCATACACTCACCTTTGCCTCAACGTCCGCGCCATGGCGCGGCAGATTATTAAATCTCGTCCTTTACCAGCAAACCGCTGGCTTCCGACATTCGGGCGGCAAGTTCCAGCACCTCTTCGGAAGGAATTTGCCGGATCACATCGCCGCTGTTGGCTTCTATCACCTTGACGACGCTGCGATCGGTGTCTTCATCAATATGAAAACGAATCTCTTTATTTATGGAGTCGAAAAACTCGTTCATGCCACGGGTGGCCTCGGCCACGCGCTCATCGAACGCTTCTTTCTTCTCTTCGGTACGGGCTGTTGCCGTCACCGCATCGGCCGCAACGGCTTCAACCTGTTCCGCCTTGTTGCGCTGCTGCTCGGTAGCCAGTTCTGGCTTTAAGACCGGTTTTGCAACATCTGTGCCAATCGTATTAATGAGTGTGCTATCCATGGTCCCTTTCCTTTTCCAGATAGCCAATTACCAAAGGGCGGCGCCCTTTGACACAATAACCACGGTGATTTTACCGCCGTCTTTCCTGTCATCGGCCACAGCCACAAAAACTTTAACGGTATCTGTGCGCTTTTTGACCTTTGGGCACAAAAAAGCCCGGCTAAGCCGGGCTTTTCTCCAATCGATGCTGGATTACAGCAGCGACAGGGCTGCGGAAGGCAGCTGGTTGGCCTGGGCCAGCATCGCGGAGGAGGACTGGGACAGCACCTGCTGCTTGGACAGCTCGGCGGTCTCCTTGGCGAAATCCACGTCCTGAATCCGGGAGCGGGCATCCGACACGTTGGTCTGAATGTTACCCAGGTTGTTGATGGTGTGACCCAGACGGTTTTGAATCGCACCCAGGTCGGCCCGCTGGTCATCGATCATGCCGATGGCGCTGTCGATCACGTCGATGGCGGACTGGGCACCGGTGGCGGTGGAGATATCCAGGGTTGATACATAAGAGTTGCCGGAATCGTCAGCACCAGTCATGGATGCAGGCATACCAGCAATCTCATCGTTACCTGCTTCGTCAGTCGCAGTAGTCACTTCAAAAGAGGCGCCGTTGGCAACCACACCCGCAATATCCACGCCAGTACCTGCAGTGTCAACTGCTGCGGTAATGCCTTCCACGCCATCGGCGGTCAATTGGTCGTTGATGGCAGTAGCAAAGCTTGCTGCATCAGTCACGGCCGCCAATGTAGCGTCATTCAGAGTCACAGTAGTAGTAGTCGCATCGGCGTTAGTCAGGGTGAACTCCAGGCTACGGCTGGTACCACCGGCGCCGGCTTCGGTCAGAGCGGTGATGTCCGCAGCGGCGAAGTTGCCAGTAACAGAGCGCTTCTCAGTGGTACCGATGGCGTCGGCGCCCATATCACCCAGGGTGATGCCGATGGTTTCGTTGGCGTTAGAACCCACCTGGAAGTCCTGGGTGCCGTAGCTGCCGTCCAGCAGGGACTGGCCACCGAAGTTGGTGGTGTCAGAGATACGGGTCAGCTCGGTCTGCAGGGCAGCAACCTCTTTCTGCATGGAAGCGCGGTCTTCGGCGGAGTTGGAGCCGTTGGCGGACTGCAGCGACAGGTCACGCATACGCTGCAGGATGTTGGTGGACTCCTGCAGGGCGCCTTCGGCGGTCTGCGCTACGGAGATACCGTCGTTGGCGTTACGCATCGCTACATCCAGGCCGTTGATCTGGCTGGTCATACGGTTGGAGATCTGCAGGCCGGCGGCGTCGTCCTTGGCAGAGTTGATGCGCAGACCGGACGCCAGACGCTCCATGGAGGTCTGGGTGGCGCTGTTGGCCTTGTTCAGGTTGCTCTGGGCCTGCATGGAGGTGACGTTGGTGTTTACACTTAAAGCCATGATCTGTTCCTCGTTAACTCGGGCGATATTGCCTGGTTTGTCGCGCCGAGCCGTGGGCGCGTCCTGGTTTCAATTAGGGTATCGGCTTCATTTGCGGCTGCTTTAGGCTTTTTTCAAAATTTTTTAACGCCGTAATATCGGTTTTGTATGAATTCAACTCAATGATCTTGCTCAGATAACCTGGGGCACACGTTATCGATGCTCCCAAAGGCGGTGCTGACCTTCGCGCCCCTGGTCAACGCTTAAGGCGCCCGCACTCCATCTTCGCCACCCTGTTGCGGTTACCCGGGTCAAAACCGATGGGCCCCCGCTTTCGCGGGGGAGACACAAAAAAGTGCGGGGGAGACACAAAAAAGTACAGAGGAAACACAAGAGAGTACGGAGGAAACACAAGAGAGTACGGAGGAAACACAAGAGAGTACGGAGGAAACACAAGAGAGTACGGAGGAAACACAAGAGAGTACAGAGGAAACACAAGAGAGTACGGAGGAAACACAAGAGAGTACGGAGGGGACACGAGAAAGTGCGGGGGAGGCACAAGTAAAGTACGGAGGAGACTCGGGACGGTGAGGTGAAGAACCGACAAGCGGGGGTCACCGAAGGTGAGGGGCGCCCCCGGTGACCTACCCAAACGATATAGGCTTAGACGAAATCAAACAGCGACGTATTCCCCATCTGACCGAAGGTTTTCGTCAGGGCGTTCATGGCCAGGGACTGGCGCTCGAACTCGGAGATGGCGGCGGCATAATCCAGATCTTCCAGGTTGGACTTGACGCTCTCGGACACCAGCTTCATGTCGCTGTGCTGGGCCTCAAAGGTATCCAGCGCCTTCATGCGGTTACCCACTTCGGCACGGACCCCCGTGGCGTGGTTAAAGGCTTCGTTGAAATCCGCCAGAATCTGGGCGTACTCCGCCTGGGCGGCCGGGCCTTGCAGGCCATTGGGGGTATTGAGCATGTCGATGGCCCGATTCATGATGCCAAACACATCCTGCTCGGTGCCTTCGTTCAGGGTCATTGAATCACCGATCTTGGGCTCGCCACTGATGACCACCTCGATGCCGTCGAAGGCGATGGCACTGCTGTTGTCAAATGCCGCCGGCCCGGCGACCCGGGTGCCGCCACCGTCGTAGACTTCGTAAGCCAGGTTCCCGGAACCATCATCAATAAAATCGAACTGGTAACTGCCGGACTGCGGCACCCCCGGGTTCACCACCCTGGCAGACTCGACAAAAAACTTGTCGGACATGGTGGCATTGGCGTAATCCGCCTGGTAGTCGCCACTGCCGATGGGGATCGACATGAACACCTCATCGCCGGGGTCATTGACCGGGACGCTGACCCCGTCACCGACCATCGCGGTGCGCTGACCACTGTTGCCCGCATAGGAGACGGTTCCGCCCTGGGACATGAACGGCGGCGTATCCGTCTTGGTGCCGGCAAAAATGTAGTTGCCGGACTCATCCTGGGTGTTGGCCAGGCTAAGCATCGCTTCCAGACTGGCCGCCAGGTCGCTGGCATGAACTTCACGGCTGTCCTGGGACAGGGCACCGTCGTTACCGGCCAGCATGATATCGCGGGTACTCATCAGCAGGTTCTCGTAGGAGGCCAGGTGGGGCTCCTCCTGACGCAGGCGGTTATTGGCCAGGTTGATGTTGGCTTCATACTGGCTCAACATCGCCGACTGCTGCTTGAGGTTCTCAATGGCGATGTTGGCCACCGGATCATCCGCTGCGGTATTGATCTGCTTGCCGCTGGACAGTTGCTGCAGCGTCCGGTTGTTCTGGGACTGCAGGTTGGTCAGGTTGTTGGTGTTCAGGTTATAGAACTGAAACGTTGAAACGCGCATCCGTTCCCCCTATCGCAACGAAGTAAACAAAGTATCAAAGGTTTCCTGGGCCACGGTCATGATTCGGGCCGAGGCCTGGTAGGCCTGTTGGAACCGCAGCAGGTTGGCCGCCTCTTCATCCAGGTTGACACCGGACTCCGACTCGACCCGGTTCTGGGCCTGGGCAAATACCGCCTGGGCCGAATTCATGCCCACCTCGGCGGCCGCTGCCTGGCTGCCGACCTCGGTGATCACCCCCTGGAAGGTATCGATCAGGGTCGACTTGCCACCATCAAGCAGCTTGATGTTAGGAATCTTGCCCATTTCGACCGCGTTGGCGTTGTCGCCGACGGCAAAGTCCAGGTTCATGCTAAAGCCGCTGCTGGCGGTGGTGTTATTGTCGATCTGCACCTCAAAGCCCATGGCATTGACGGTGTTGCCGGTATAAACGCCGTTGTCGAGCACATTGCCATCGGGATCGGTCACCTGATAGGTATTTTGTCCCGGCGGCACCGACAACGGGTCGTTGGGCGTCACCGACAGGCTAACCTCTCCCGACGGGAAGTTGGCGTGGGTCCGATCCACCGACAGCAGTGATGCTTGACCATCGCCGGTACTGGTCTCGATGCTGTACCCGGCCGCCGCCAGCAACTTGGGATCTTCAATCTTCAGATTCAGGCCTTTGGCGGCGTTGGCCGTAGGCATGATGGCCCATTTGTCACCGGCCACCGGAGCACCGCCACTGGTGTCCATCACCACGCTGAACCCTTCCGCCGAGCTGTAACGCGTCGGGTCGGAGGGGTCCTGCACCATGGTGGAGGTCGCCCCATGCTCGTCGGTCAACTGATAGTTGGCGCCATCAAAGCTCATGGTGTACTTGCCACCGGTGAGCTGGTCGATGTCATCGATGAAGACTCTGGTTTCGGTGCCGCCGGCATTATTACCGGAGCTGGCACTGCGGCCAATGGCCATCTCCGCCGAGTTGATATCGGCAAACAGGTTCTGACCCACATTACCGTTGAGGTCGAAACCGTTAGCCTGGGTGCGGTTCATGGAGTCGGCGATGCCGAGAGCCATCTTGCCCAGATCCCGCTCCGCAGGCAGCAAGACGTTGTCCCGGTAATCCGCCAGCGCCTGCAGCTGGCCTCCGACGTTGCGGCCGTCCAGGGTGATCTTCTGACTGCCGGTATCGATGGTGTAACGCAACTCATGGCGCACCGGGTCGCCGTCGGTGGTGCCCAGCTCGAGCTGGTTCGGCCCGGACACCAGCATAGCCGCGCCCCCCATCATCACACTTTTGACCCCCTGCTCCTGCTCGATGACGTTTACCTGAACATAATCACTGAGCTCGGTAATCAGCTGGTTCTGATAATCCAGCAACTGCAGATCCTTGCCCGCCACCTTCTGCATCTGACTGTTGATATCGGCCAGCTCCTTGGTGATGGCGTTCACCCTGTCCACCGTAGTGATCACCTGCTCGTTGGTCTGGCGCAGCTGGCTGGTCAGACTCTCCGCCATGGTATCAAAGGAGCCGGACAGCTGCCCCAGGGCCACTAGCACGTTATCGCGGGCGCTGAGGTCGCTGGGAATGTCGGCCATGTTGTTGATGGCATTGAAGGCGTTGTTTAACGACTCGGGAATGGCGTCACCGGAGACCGAAAACACCTGGTTCAGTTCATCCGCTTTGGCATAGCTGGTCTTGGCATTAGCCAGCTGGCTGACACTCAGATGCAGTTCCCGGGCCGAGTAGCTGTTGTACACCCGGGTGACATCGGCCACGTAGGAGCCGGTGCCGACAAATTTGCCTGCCAGAAACAACGACTGGGAGGTGCGCTGTTCCGCTACCTGGCGGGAGTACCCCTCGGTACCGGCATTGGCGATGTTGTTACTGGTGACCTGCAGTCGCTCCTGAGCCGCCAGGACTCCGGAGCGACCGATGTTCATTAAGTCAGCCATTAGTTACTCCCCTTTGGCACCAAACTGGTGTCGGTCATCAGACGCTTCATTACCTGTAAAACTTTGTCTGCGTAGGCAGGATCGGTGGCATAGCCGGCGTGCTGCAATCCTCGAATAAAGCCTTCGTCGTTACCGGCATCGAGGGCGTCACGGTATCTGGGCTTATTCACAAAATCGACAAAATCGGAGAAGCTATCGGCAATGTCGCCATAGACCCGGAACTCAGACCGCCGTTTCACCGGCATGCCCTGCTCCACTTCCAGCGCATTGATGGCCACCTTATCGCCCTGCCAGCTGCTGCCCGCCTTGATGTTAAACAGATTATTGCTGCTGCCCTGTCCGGCAGGCAGAACCTTGCGACCCCAGCCGGTTTCCAGTGCCGACTGGGCCACCAGCAGCTCGGGGCTGACCCCAAGCTTGTCGGCGGCGGCCCGGGCATGGGGCATCAGGCTGTCGACAAAGCTGCGGGGCTGGCTGAAATCCGGTTCGGGGTTCACCGCCGCCGCCAGTGGCGGTCGCGGCAACACCGGCTCCGGCTCAGCGGCCGGTTCGGTAACAGCAGAGGATGGAGTAACGGATGCCGCCATCGCCATGCCGGCCTGGCCCCGCAGCGCCGACGCCGGTGTCAGGGCGTCGTCGCCCCCCAGCTGGGCCACAATCAGATCCGCCAGACCCAGTGCGCCCTGGCTGGACAGTTCGGACACCAGTTGCTGATCCTGCATATCCTGATAGAACTTGCTGGTCTGGCTGTTGAAGGGGCTGTCGGACTCCAGCACGGCACTGGCACTGCGCATCTCTTTGAGCATCATTCCCAGGAAGATGCCCTCAAACTGCAGCGCGACCTCTTTGAGACTGGCATTGGGATCTGCCTGCGCCTTCTGACGCAGGTCGTCCATGGCTGCCAGGTCCATGTAATGATTTGGATTTTGCTTTAATGGATCCACCACTGTCCCCTAGATGATCACCAGCTCGCCGCGAAGCGCGCCAGCCTGAGACAACGCCTCCAGAATCGCCATCAGATCCGAGGGCGCCGCCCCTACCTGATTGACGGCCCGCACCAGTTCATCCAGGGTGACGCCGGGGTCGAACTTAAACATGCGACGATTGGACTGCTGGACACCGATGCTGCTGTTGGGGGTCACCGCGGTCTGACCCCGACCAAAGGGGTTAGGCTGGCTGGTCTGCAGATTCTCGGAGATGGTCACCGTCAGACCGCCATGGGTGATGGCCGCCGGCAGTAACCGGACATTCTTGCCCACCACGATGGTGCCGGTACGGGAGTTGACGATCACCTTGGCCGACTCATCGGCGGGTTCCACATTGAGGTTTTCCAGCGTCGCCAGGTAGGCCACCCGCTGTGATCGATCCCGGGGGGCCGATACCTGGATGGAGGTCGCATCCTGAGCCCGGGCCACACCGGGACCCAACAGGCCGTTGATGGTGTCAGCCACCCGCTTGGCGGTAGAGAAGTCCGGCCGCTGCAGGTTAAAGGTCAGGAAGTCACCATTGGCAAAGGGGCTGGGGACACTGCGCTCGACAATGGCACCGTTAGGAATGCGGCCAACGGTGGGGGTATTCTGAATCACACTGGAGCCATCGGCACCGGTGGCACTGAAGCCGGACACCACCAGGCTGCCCTGGGCCAGCGCATACACCTTGCCATCGGCCCCCTTGAGGAAAGTCTGCAACAGGGTGCCACCACGCAGGCTCTTGGCACTGCCGACGGAGGAGACGGTAATGTCAATCTGCTGGCCCGGTTTGGTAAACGGGGGCAGTTCGGCGTGCACGGCAACCGCCGCCACATTTTTCAGCTTGGGGCGGGCGCCGGGCGGCAGGTTGATGCCGAAGTTGGACAGCATGGTGGTAAAACTCTGCTCGGTGAAACGGCCCTTTTCACCGGTACCGGGCAAACCCACCACCAGTCCGTAGCCCACCAGTTGGTTACTGCGAACCCCTTGCACATCGGAGATGTCCTTAAGGCGCAGCGCCTGTGCCGCGGGGGAAGCCAGCACCAGGGCCAGGATGGCGACAAACAGTCTCATATCTCGCTCCCTAGAAAGGCCACAGAGGACCGCTGAAGAAGGCGGCTAGCCAGCCGGTCTTCTGCGATTCGGCAAAAGTGCCGGTACCACTGTATTGAATGCGGGCGTTGGCCACCCGGGTGGACTCGACGGTGTTGTCCGGCTTGATGTCGCGGGGGCGAATCAGGCCGGTCAGGCGGATGTACTCTTCGCCATCGTTAATGGTGATCCATTTCTCACCGCGAATCACCAGGTTGCCGTTGGACAGCACCTGCAACACGTTGACCGAGATGGAGCCATCGAGGCTGTTGCTCTGATCCGCATCCGCCTCCTTGGACAGATCCAGTTTCTCTTTGTAGTTCAGGTCGATGGTCTGGCCATTAATGGTGATGGGCGCGCCGCCAGCACTGATGGGATCCAGGCTCATGGAGTTGTCTTTGGACATCTCGTTGGTGGCACTTTTCTTGGCCTTGGTGGACTCCACCAAATTAACGGTGATCACATCACCGACCCGGTGGGCCTTGATGTCGGAATACAGCTCGTTGGAGAAGGTATCCTGGTAGATGGAGCCTGTGGTCACCACCTGCGTCGGCGGCAGGTCCGGATAGACCGGCGCATAATAGGGGTCATCGGGCAGCGGACCGCCCGGGGTGGTGCATCCGGCCAGCGCCAGCAGGCTGGCGGCCACAATCAGGACTCTCATCACGGCTCCTTACAGCTGCTGGTTGAGGTTGGCCAGCATCTGGTCAACGGTGGAGATCACTTTGGAGTTCATCTCGTACACCCGCTGGGCTTCGATCATGTTCACCAGCTCTTCGGTCACGTTGACGTTGGAGGTCTCCAGAGCGCCCTGACGGACAGAGCCCAGGCCGTCGAGGCTGGGAACCCCGGCAATGGGAGCCCCGCTGGCGCCGGTTTCCAGAAACAGGTTCTGACCGATGGGCTCGAGGCCGCTGGCATTGACGAAGTTACTGATCTCGATCTGTCCGACCACCACGTTCTCCGCCACACCCGGGGTGCGAACCGACACTTCACCTTCGGCCGACACACTGATGGACTGGGTGTCTTCGGGAATCACAATGCCCGGATCCAGCACGTAACCGGAACCCGGAGTCACCATCTGACCCTCTTCGTCCAGAGTGAACTGGCCATTACGGGAGTAGGCAATGGTGCCGTCTGGCATCTGAATCTGGAAAAAACCCGGGCCATCGATCATCAGATCCAGGCTGTTGTCTGTGGTCAGCATGTTGCCCTGGGAGAAGATTCGCTGGGTAGCCGCCACCTTGGTACCCGCCCCCAGGGTCAGGCCATTGGGCAGCTCGGTATTCTGGGCACTGATGCCGCCGGCCTGGTTGATGGTCTGGTACAGGAGATCTTCAAACACCGCCCGGCTTTTCTTGTAGCCGACGGTGCTGGCGTTGGCCAGATTGTTGGAGATGTTGGCGATTTCTGTTTGCTGGGCATCAAGGCCCGTCTTGCTAATCCAAAGTGCCGGTTGCATGTTGCTGTCCCTTTAATCTGGTTACACCCGCAAGAGTTTTGCGGCTGACCTGTCATTCTCTTCTGCGGTTTTCATCATCTTCAGTTGCATGTCGAACTGGCGCTGCATCTCAATCATGCCCACCAGTTCGTGCACTGGACTTACGTTACTGCCTTCCACCGCGCCGCTGAGTAGCTCTACCTCGACATCGGCCTGAAAAGCCGCGCCTTCCAGGTTGCGAAACAAGCCATCCTCGCCTTTAGTGAGTGAGGTCAATGGCGGGTTCACCAGTTGCAGCTGGGCCACCTCCTCCATGGCGTTGGCCGGGGCCCCCTGAGGGCGGACGGTGATAATGCCGTTGGAGGCAATCTCGACCTTCTCGATGGGCAGCGGCAACAGGATGGGGCCGCCTTCCCCCATAATGGGTTGCCCCTGGGAGTTCATCAGCAAGCCACTCTCATCAATCTTCAACGACCCGTTACGACTGAGCGCCTCTTTGCCTTCGGCATCCTCCACCACAAACCAGCCTTCGTTCTTGATGGCAACGTCGAGGTCGCGATTGGTGGTCTGAATGGAACCGGCATCAAAGTTGGTGGCCGGGCGCTCGGTCAAGGCAAACACCCGGGTGGGTAAGCCTTCGCCAAATGCCTGCATGCTGCGGGCCTGGTACAGGTCCGCCTTGAACGCATCGGTGCGTGCATTCGCCAGGTTATTGGCGTGCACCCCGAGGGCATTCATGTTCTGGCTGGCCCCGGTTGCGGCGATGTAGAGCATGTTATCCAAAAGTGACTCCAAAGATGGCGCTTGCTGTGGTTTGTCAGGATAAATGCAATTGCTATGCCAAGAAAAAATGGGCGATTTTGTGGCGGTTCAGGGGCAGTTAAGAAAAATCAAAGGCAGGAAGAGGAAAAGGGTTGCCGCCCCGGAGGCCGGGGCGGCAATCCGATATTATCGGATTTGCAGGATGTTCTGCTGCAACTGGTTGGCGATATCCAGGGCACGGGAGTTGGCCTGGAAGTTGCGCTGGGCACTGATGAGATCCACCAGTTCGGTGGTCAGGTCGGTGTTGGACTGCTCCAGTGCGGCGGAGTTGACGCTGCCGAAGGCACCGGTATTCGGCTCACCAATCAGCGCTTCACCGGAGGCCAGGCTCTGTTTCCAGGAGGTGTTTCCCTGCTGGGACAGTCCCTGCTCGTTGGCGAATCGGGCCAGTGCCACTTTACCCAAAGCCACTTCGGTACCGTTGGAATACGTAGCAGCAATCAGACCATCAGCAGCCACTTCCACGTTGGTCAGACGGCCCACGGTGGCCCCGTCCTGCTTCAACTGGGTCACTTCAAACGACGACGCGTACTGGGTCGGGTTATCAAAGCGCAACTCTACCCGCTGAGTGCCATCGGCGCCGGGGCCAATGACACCGGCACCGGTGTTACCCAAAGCAACACTTTGAATCATGGTGGGGTTTGAGCCGATATAGTTACCGGTGTCGTCAAAGCTCAGCACCGCGCCGGTGTGGCCGGACGCGTTGACGGCTGCCACGTTCTGCAGATCAGTACCCGCGGGAGGCGGCGTAATCACACCGTCACCATCAACGTCCTGATCCCAGGTACCGTTGGTGGCGGCGCCACCGGCATCACCAAGGTTGACCGGCTTGTCGTCCATGGTCATGAAGGTGATCCACTGGTTGTTGTTGTTCAGCGCGCCGCCCGGTGGTTTGACGAAGTACTGGGTCATGATGTGCGGCTCACCCAGGGAATCGTACACCGTTACCGAGGTGGCGTTGTTGTAGGTGGTCGGATCCGCAGCATCGAAGTTGGCCGGATCGTGGGTCACATCCGCCGCCGGCAGGTTCATGGACATATTGACCTGAGAAGTCTGTGTCGGCTGGCCGGCGGTTTGGGGAATCTGTACCGGTGTGGTGGTGGAGATACTCACCGACTGCACCGAGCCATCATCGTTCACCGGCAGCGCCATCAGGTAGTTGCCCAGGGAGTCCACCATGAAGTTCTGGTCATTCAGCTTAAAGGCACCGGCGCGGGTGAAGTTGTAATCCTGAGTACCAAACTCCGAGGTGGTCACAAACATGCCGTTGCCGTTGATGGCCAGATCCAGAGCGTTGTTGGTGAACTGCAGCGAGCCCTGGTGGAACTGCTGGGCCACCTCAGAGGTTGCCACACCACTGCCGACGTTGGTCTTGCTGTTGGTAAACAGTGAGTTGGAATAGACGTCAGCAAACTCCGCCCGGGATTCCTTAAAGCCAATGGTGTTGACGTTGGCAATGTTGTTAGAAGTGGTATCCAGATCCTTCTGGGCGGCGTTCAGGCCGCTGAGTGAGATATTAAAAGACATGCTTTTTCCTCTTGATTACCCTTCTGCGACTGCCAATACATCAGCAAGCTTGATGCCGCCAACACCGCGCAGATTAAGGACTGTATCGAAATTTGCTCCGCCCAGCGTGACACTGCTGACGTGGGCGTAGGTAAATACGGGCAGGGTCTCGGTCTTACCACCGACCAGAGCCTCTGCGGTAAAGCTGTAGTTGCCCGCTGGCAATTTGTTGCCATCGGCATTGTTGCCGTCCCAGTTGAAGTCGACGTTACCGCCGCTGCCGGCCGGCACCTCAAGGGTGCGCACAATCTGTCCGGCCGAATCCTTAACCTTGACGGTCATGGTGCCGGCCCCGGCAGGCGCGGCAACGACACCGGCAACCGGGTTAACACCGTCGCTGCTGCCGGTATCAGAGGGGATCAACACCTTCTGCCCCACCAGGCTGCTGGCTTCCAGCGCCTGGGAAGAGGTCATGGAGGCGTTCATGTTTTTGATCTCTTCATTGAGGGTGCCGATGCCATCGACAGTGGCAAACGACGACATCTGAGAGATCATCTGATCGTTATCCACCGGCTTAAAGGGATCCTGCATGGACAACTGCTGCGACAGCAGGGAGAAGAAATCTTCCTGAGTCAGCGCCTGGTTGTTATTACTCTCCGGCAGAGAGGACTTGTCCTCCCACTTCAGGGAGTTGAGGTAGTTATTGTCGATCGTGCTCATCGTTTACCTCCTACTGCCCCAGTTTCAGGGTTTGTTTAGCCAGGGTCTTGGCGGCGTCCGCGACTTCGACGTTGGCCTGATAGCTGCGGGATGCCGAGATCATGTTGGCCATCTCCTCCACCACATTGACGTTCGGCTTGTAGATGTAGCCGTCTTCATCTGCCAGCGGGTGGTTGGGGGAGAACTCGCGTACCAGAGGCTTATCGCTTTCAACGATGCCCTCGATTTTGACGCCGGACGCAGCCTGCTGCTGGGCGCTGAATTCATCCAACTGGGCGGCAAACACCGGCTGCCGGGCCCGGTAGGTGTCGCCGGCACTGCTGCTGACGCTGTTGGCGTTGGCGATGTTACTGGCGGTGGTGTTCAGTCGCACGTTCTGTGCCGACATTCCCGAACCTGCTACATCAAAAATGTTGAATAAGCTCATGGTTATTCGCCCCTGATGGCCTTGCGCATCCCCTGGAACTTGCCGCCGAGAAACTCAAGCGTCATCTGTTGCTCCAGGTTGTTTTGCATGAAATTGTTGCGTTCCACATTGAGATCGACGGTATTGCCGTCACCGGTATCGGGCTGCAGCGGCACCCGGTATGCCAGACCCGCGGTCGGCTCCAGGCCAAGATCAAAATGCTTGTCGTGGGTCTTGCTCATGGACAAGCCACCGCTCTGGCCACTCTTGGCCTGATTCAGTGCCTGCTCAAAGTCCACGTCCTGAGCCTTGTAGTTAGGGGTATCGGCGTTGGCGATATTGTTTGCCAGCACTTCGGCCCGCTTGGAGCGGACACCCAAGGTGTGCTGGTGAATGCCCAGGGCTTTGTCAAACGATATGGCCATTGTTGCCTCCTAAAAACAGTCTTGCCCTAGAAAAGCAAAAGGCGTGCCAATGGCACGCCTTTTAGTCAGGAGAGGAAGCGTTATCGCTTTCTATGTATGATTCCCTCTGGGAATCTGAGCATTTCGAACTGATCGCTTAACCCGGCCAGGGACTCGGATGCCCCCAGAACCAGATAGCCCCCCGGGTTCAAAGCGGCAGCAAATTGCCGCAGGATCTTGCCCTTGTCCTCCGCCGAAAAATAGATCAGCACATTGCGACAGAATATGATGTCAAATTTCCCCAGCAGCGCGTAGCTGTCGAGCAGGTTCAGCTGGCGGAAGTTCACCATGCGGCGAACCTCATCCTTCACTTTCATCCCTTTTGCCGATGGCTGGAAAAACTGTTTGCGCCGCTCGGGAGACAAGCCCCGGGTCAGTGCCAACTCATCGTACTCGGCGGCCTTGGCCTGGTCGAGGATCTGGGTGGACAGATCGGTGGCGACGATATCGATGCCGGACATCAGCATGCCGGGGCGTTTCTGGCGGGTCTCCTGGGCGATCATCGCCATGGAGTACGGCTCCTGCCCCGAAGAGCAGGCCGACGACCAGATACGAATAGGCCGCCCAAGCTTGGCCAGTTCCGGCAACAGCTGTTCAGACAACAGCTGATAGGGGTAGTTATCCCTAAACCAGAAGGTTTCGTTGGTGGTCATCGCTTCGATCACGGCCATGCGCAGCTTGCCTTGCTCAGGACGCATGGATTGCTTGACCAGTTCAGACAGGCTAGCAACCTGAAAGGACTTCATCAGCGGACTTAGGCGGCTACGTACCAGATACTGCTTGTTATCACCCAATACGATGCCGCACTGCTTCTGCAGGAAGGCGGCAAAGGTCTGGTACTCAGTAGGAGCTAAGGTTTTCGTCGGCACCGATTCAGGCCTCTTTCAAATAACGGTCAATGGCGCCAGCCAGCTCGTCGGGGTTAAATTTTGCGATGAAGTCATCTGCACCGACCTTTTGTACCATGGCCTGATTAAACACTCCGCTGAGGGAGGTGTGCAGAATCACTTTCAGAGAGGTCAATTTGGGGTTATCCCGAATCGACGCGGTCAATGTATAGCCATCCATCTCTGGCATCTCGATGTCGGAGATGATACCACCAAAGACCTCATTGATGTCCTCTTTGTCCTTCACTAGCTCTTCCAGCCGACGCAGCGCTTCGAGACCATCTTTAGCCAGTTCAATCTCCAGTCCCAGAGGCTCCAGGGCTCGCACAATCTGTTTACGGGCTACGGCGGAATCGTCCACCACCATGATGCGGCGCTTGCGCTCGGTGATCGGACTCAGGTTGGCAGCCACTTCGTCACTGATGTCGGTCTTCGCCGGGGTGATCTCATCAAGAATCTTCTCAACATCGAGAATTTCGACCAGCTCATTGTTCAGTTCGGTTACCGCGGTCAGGTAGTTACTCTTGCCACTTCCCTGGGGTGGTGGCAGGACGCTGTCCCAGTTGAGGTTCACGATGCGTTCCACACCGGCCACCAGGAATCCCTGAACCGAACGGTTGTATTCACTGATGATGATGAAGCTGTTTTCGGTATCCTGGACCGGGCGCCCACCAATGGCGGCAGAGAGGTCGATGACCGAGATGGTCTGACCTCGAATGTGAGCCACACCACGAATCAGGCTATTGAGCCTGGGCAGCAGGGTCAGTTTGGGGCATTGCAATACTTCACGAACCTTGAATACGTTGATCCCAAAGGTCTGCCGGCCATTTAGACGGAATAACAGGAGTTCAAGGCGGTTTTGACCAACCAGCTGGGTTCGCTGATTCACCGAATCTAAAATGCTAGCCATCGAAAGATGTCCTTATTAAAACTAGAAACAAAGGCACAGTTATTGCTGTAAACCCAACTGACAAATTGTTGGCGCGAAAACTTTTGCTATGATGCGACTGCGTTGTATCAATTTCCCCAATTGTGTTCAAGTGTAGGTTATCTCTAATCCGGTCAAATTACATGAAGCTCTGTTTGTTTTTGCTCTCTTTGCTGTGCACCTTTTCTGCAATGTGTGAGACCTCTCTCGCTCTGATTCAGGAGACCGCCGAAGGCTATGTTCAGAACAGCCTGGACTCCGATCCGGGCGCCCGAATTTCCGTCGAAGCCAACGAACTGGATTCACGCCGTCACTTCGACAGCTGTGAACAGCCATTGCAGGCCCAGGCCCCGAATGGCAAGAGCGGAGCCCGGTATGTAACGGTGAAAGTCAGCTGCCCCGGCCCCTCTCCCTGGCTGGTGTATGTGCCGGTTCAGGTAACCGTCGAATACCCGGTGGTGATCGCCACCACCACGCTGGGAGCCAATACGGTGATCGACAACACCATGCTGGAGGTTCGCTACGTGAATTCCAACAGTATTCGGGGCAACCACTTTAGCCATCCTGATGAGTTGAATGGTGCCCGGCTTAAGCGACGAACCGCTGCGGGCCAGGCCATTTCACAACACAATATCTGCCTGGTGTGTAAAGGGGATCCGGTGGTGATTGTGGTGAATAACGACAATCTGTCTATTCGCACCAGCGGTGTTGCACTCAGTGGCGGCAGCCTGGGAGAATCGGTACGGGTGCAAAACAGCAACTCCCGGCGAATGGTGGAGGCCTACGTCTCAGCCATTGGCCAAGTGGAAGTCAAAATGTAAAATAACCCTAAAGCTTTCTGTACAATGGCCGATAGGTCTTGTAGAACACCCGATTTTACCCCTAACCGACGGAGCCAATACGATGGCTATCGACATTAACAAGCTCAGCAGCGGCACCGCCAGCCTGCAGCCGGCAAAGCGCCAGGTGAGTGCGGATGCCCAGGCAAAGAGCACCGGTGCCAAGCCCTCTGCCAAAGGGGATGAGGTTATGCTGACCCAGGAAGCCCAGCAACTGCAGCGCGCTGAAAAAGTGATGCAGGAGACCCCGGAGGTCAACAGCGCCAAAGTTGAAGCACTGAAGCAACAGATCGCCGAAGGCCGCTACCACGTGGATCCGGACAAGCTTGCCAGCAATCTGTCCAAGTTTGAAAGTGAACTGACTGGCCGTGGTTAATCCAGAGCTTCTGCAGTTGATCGGTGCCCAGCAGGGGCGCTTACAACAACTGCAACAGCTGCTGCAGCAGGAACACCAGGCTCTGGTGGAGCGGGATGCGGATGCCATCGAGTCGCTGCTAAGGGAAAAACTGGCCCAGCTGGACGCCATCAACGCGGCGGACGCGGCCCTGGCCGGGCACCCGGATGTGGCGCAACTGACTAACGACACCGACGCCCGTCAGGGCATTGAGCAATGCCGTTCGGTACTGGCGCAATGCCAGATGTTCAATCAACAAAACAGCCAACTGGCAGATCAGACCCTGGCCAGCCTCAGCCGGCTACAACAGATCCTCAACAGCACCAAGAGTGCCAACTCGCTGACCTATAACCAGTCAGGAACCACCAGCAGCGGCAACCGCCTGGGCAAGGCCATCAAAGCCTGACCAAGCCGTCTTGCTCACTGCCCCTTCATTGGATTGACCGTTACCGACTCTGCCCCTGGGCCCGAACCAGATCCTGAGGTTGCCAGGCGGTGTAACTGGCGCCGGGCTGCAATCGGCCAATGGCCTGCTCCCGCTGAACCTGCTCCACCACCAAACGATCTTTGATGCCATTTTGCTGAGGCCACCAACTCTGCTGGTCCTGCTGACGACTCTGCAGAGCCAACCGGTCCCCGACCCGAACGCCGTGGCGACTGCCCAGATTGATGGTAACCCGCTCGCCATTAACCGCCAGCACCCGTCCATTGAGGGGGCGGCAATGCAGAGTGGCATCCAGATCCTGGGCCATCTGAGTCACGGTCTGACGAATCTGTTGACCGTATTCGCTGTTCCAGAACTGACTGCTGGCGATGTTGACGGCATCGGTGCGCTCATAGGGCCAGTCGCCCTGGGCCCGGTAGCGATTTTGCCACACCAGCTGGCCACTGAGGCCATCGTAGACCGACAGGTCGGCACCGAAATAGCGATTGCGATCGTAGGCGAACCAGCCCAGCAGCGGCTTATGGGGATCCACCGTCAAATCATCGATTCGTACCACCGCGATGTATTGACTGTTGTCCCTGATGGTCAACTCTTGCGCCCAGGCCCCCTGATACTGTTGATTGAGCTGATTCGAATCAAAACTGATGTCCGGGCGCGAATGGGCAAACAGGGATCGCGCTTCGCCATTCAGGGTGTTGGACAACAACCGGCTGATGGCGGCGTCGAGCTCATACAGGCTGCCCGGAACCAGTTGCTCACGGTGCACCACCTGGGCCCGGGGCACGGTAATCGCCTGGCGGAATCCGGCGCCGTCGCATTGGCTGCCGATGCTGCGAACGTCGGCCTGTAGCGTCACTTCCAGGACGTCGTCACGAACGTGTTCGGAAATCACCTGATACTGGCCCACCTGGCTCAGAGGTTCACTGCCCTGGCTCAGTACCCCGTTATTGAGGGTTTCTACCACCATGGTGTCGCCACTGGCCTGGCTCAGGGCGTTGTTGATCGCCTGCTGACGGGCCTGATCCATCCCCTGCCCGGCAACGGGCGCGGTGCCGGTCAGTGTTGTCCATTGTCCCCAGGCGGGCATACCCAGACAGCCGGCCAGGAGCAGGGCGGTGGTTCTCCAATTGATCATCTGTCATGTTCCTCGATGCAGTTGGCGTAAATAATGCAATGCCCGTGCCGACAATGGCAATTAAAGCCCTGGAGTTTTAAGCCGATAACCCATTAAGAAACGATGCGCCTGACGGGCGCCCTTTTATGGAGACAGTGATGAAAGCGGCTATTGGTGTTCTGTTCCTGCTACTGACGGCCTGTGCCGCCCCACCGGAGACTCCATTGCCGGACTACTCCGACAGCGGCAAAGGTTTGCCGCACAGCAGTGCCCTGATTCACCTGTCTGCGCGCATTGCCGAAGATCTGGAGCGCAACCACGACCTGCTGAACAAGCGACAGCTGATCGCCGTCACCACCCCGGTATGGCTGAACAACATCAACGCCAGCGGCCGGTTGCCCCGACAGCTGGGTGAAGGCTTGTTGTCTGCCCTGCATCAGCGAGGATTCAACCTGGTGGAGCTCAACAGCAGCAAACAGATTCGAGTATCGGAGCAGGGCAACCTGATTCTCAGCCGGGATTATCAGCGCCTGGAAGCCAACCTGCCGGTGAATCAGGTTCTGGTCGCCACCCTGAGCCAGGACAGCGACGGCGTGATCATCAACTCTCGTCTGGTGGACATCGCCAACAATCGAGTGGTGTCGACTTCCCAGGCGTTTCTGTCGTGGCAGGAGTCCGCCGGTTATCTGGAGCCCAGCTACAGCGTAACCGAACAGCAGGGAATGTTGATTCGCGATGAACAACCGGGGCGCACGCCGGTAAGAGAGGTTACCCCATGAGAGTCTGGATTCTTGCCATCGCCCTGGTCATTGCGGGCTGCCAGAACAACGCCTACGTCGAATATGAGAATGTGGCACCGACCTCATTCCCGGTACTGACGGCCAAAGGCATGGCCCCAATTTCGTCGCAGCAGGGTGACACCCAGGCCCTTCGTCAACAGCAGGCGATGCGAGCCGCCAAACTGGACGCCTACCGGGAACTGGCGGAGCAGATCTACGGTGTCCGGGTATCCGGTACCAGCGCCATCGATCAGCAACTGTTGCAGGGGGATAGGTTTGAAACCCAGATCGACGGTTTAGTGCGTGGTGCCGAAGTGGTACGCATCTACCCGGTCGGAGACAATTATGTGGCCGAGCTAAAGCTGGATTATGAGAAGGTCTGGCAGTTGTTCCAGCAGGCACCGAAGCAGAGAATCAAAAGCGTGGTGTACTACTGACACCATAATCGAACACAAAACCCCAAAAAAACCACAAAATCCATACAACAAAGGAGGCTATCGCCTCCTTTTTGTGACCTGGGTTCGGGTTCGTTCAGTTGTTAATCAAACCTCTGCCACTCTCCACGCTCGATTTTTGTAAACACCCGCCGCAGCAGTTTGGCCATATTCAGGTATCGTGCCGATGCACCCAGAGGGGCAATCTGCTCACCTGCCGCCACCATTTTAGAGCGCAAATCATCGCACCACACCAGCAGAGGCTTAGGCAACGGCTGCTGGGATCGCCACCCCAACCAGAACAGCCCCTGCAGAGGTAAACTCAATAAAAACAACCCACTGGCTATTGCCTGAGGCAAGCTAGTGGCCCCCATGGACTGGTACTGGAGCCAGAAGCAAAACACCGCGATCGGAGGCATGACCCGGATCGCCAGTTCGGTGGCGCGGATAACCCGGTGCTCCGGAAACAGTGGCGCCAGCTGGGCGGCTTTCGGCCACTCCCTCATATAATCACTGCCACATCGCAATGTTTCAAAAAAGGTCATGCTTCACTCTCCTATGGACAACGCGAGACTGATCACAGATTTGTTAAGTGTAACACGTCCTGATTCTGCTTCTTGAGAAAAGTTCGGGTAAAATGGTCATACCTTTTTTACGGGGGTGGCTGCAATTCAGTCTAATAACCGCCGATTCCAGTGGCCAAGCTCACGTTTTCAGCGGTCTATACTGTATTGGCTCACCCTCTTCAGTCGCTATCGACTTATACGCCCAGAGTGCGTGGTCGGTTGTTCGCATGTATATCACTTAGGTGTTTGAATAATGAGCAAACTTGTTCTGGTTCTTAACTGCGGTAGCTCCTCTCTGAAGTTCGCTGTAATCGATGCAACTTCAGGTGACGAGTATCTGTCCGGATTGGCTGAATGCTTCAACCTGGAAGACGCGCGTATCAAATGGAAGCTGGACGGCAACAAGGGCGAAGCCGCTCTGGGTGCTGGCGCAGCCCACACCGAAGCACTGGACTACATCGTAAACACCATTCTGGCCAGCAAGCCAGAACTGGCTGAACAGCTGGTTGCCATCGGCCACCGCATCGTTCACGGCGGTGAGAAATACACCAAATCCATGCTGGTTACCGACGAAGTGGTTAAAGGCATTGAAGAGTGTTCTTCTCTGGCACCGCTGCACAACCCTGCTCACCTGATCGGTATCCGCGCAGCTCAGGCCGCG
Organism: Ferrimonas sediminum; assembly: GCF_900100175.1. Classification (GTDB taxonomy): domain Bacteria; phylum Pseudomonadota; class Gammaproteobacteria; order Enterobacterales; family Shewanellaceae; genus Ferrimonas; species Ferrimonas sediminum. The sequence continues at coordinate 15,715 of NZ_FNEM01000018.1, read as the reverse complement.
TTCGGCAGTCTGCCTCAGGTTGTGGTATTCGATACCGCGTTCCACCAGACCATGCCAAAAACCGCTTACGCGTACGCCATTCCTCAGAAACTGTACCGCGACCACGGCATCCGTCGTTACGGTATGCACGGTACCAGCCACCTGTTCGTTTCCCAGGAAGCGGCCAAGGCACTGGGCAAAGAGGTGTCTGACACCAACGTCATCACCTGCCACCTAGGTAACGGCGGCTCCGTAGCCGCAGTTCGCAACGGCGAGTGTGTTGATACCTCCATGGGCCTGACCCCGCTGGAAGGTCTGGTTATGGGTACTCGCTCCGGCGACCTGGACCCTGCCGTGATCTTCTACCTGGTTGACTCTCTGGGCTACTCTCTGGAGGATGTGCACAACATCCTGCACAAAGAATCCGGCCTGCTGGGTCTGTCTGAAAAAACCAACGACTGCCGTGGCATCGAAGAAGGCCACGCGGCCGGCGACGAAGCCTGTACCCTGGCCCTGGAAGTATTCTGCTACCGTCTGGCCAAGTACGTGGCTTCCTACACCGTGCCTCTGAAGCGCGTTGACGCCATCATCTTTACCGGCGGCATTGGTGAAAACTCCATGCTGATTCGTGAGAAAGTACTGGAGCACCTGGCCATCTTCGGTTACGAAGTCGACGCCGACAAGAACGCCGCGGCGCGCTTCGGCAACGAAGGTGTTATCACCAAAGACGGTACTCCGGTTGCCATGGTTATCCCAACCAACGAAGAGTTTGTCATTGCCAGCGACGCTCTGGCGCTGATCTAAATGCTGTACACTGAGCCACGGAAGTGGCTCAGTTTCTTTTAAGAGGTATATTATGTCTCGCTCTATCATGTTGATCCCGGTGGGTACTGGTGTCGGCTTGACCTCCATCAGCCTGGGTATGGTTCGTGCACTCGAACGCCAGGGTGTTAAGGTTAACTTCTTCAAGCCTGTTGCCCAGCAACGTCCTGGCGATACTGGCCCGGAACGCTCCTCCACCATCCTGTCCACTTCCCCAACCATCAATCCACCAGAACCTTTTGCCATGGAACACGCGCAGCAGCGCATCAGTTCCGGCGATACCGATGTGCTTCTGGAAGAGATTGTGGCCCGGGTGAAGTCCGGTGATGAGGAAACTGAAGTGCTGATCGTGGAAGGCCTGGTTCCTACCCGCAGCCATCCGTTCGCCAATACCCTGAATGCCAAGACTGCCAAGACCCTGGATGCCGATATCGTATTCGTTATCAATCCGGGTGCCGACGGTGCCAACCAGGTGCAGAAGCGCCTGGAGATCATCGTTGATGAGTTTGGTGGTAAAAAGAACAAACGCATTCTGGGCGCCATCATCAACAAGATCGGTGCACCGGTCGATGAGCGAGGCCGTGCCCGCCCCGATCTGTCTGAAGTGTTTGAGCACGATCAGGTGGTTCGCGGTGATCACGCCGACATCTTCCAGCTGTCCGCCAACTCTCCGGTGGCGATTCTGGGTGCGGTTCCTTACAACCTGGACCTGGTTTCCCCACGGGCGTCCGACCTGGCTAAGCACCTGGGTGCCCGCCTGATCAACGCCGGTGAGATGCACAGCCGTCGCCTGCGTCGCGTCAGCTTCTGTACCCGCGCCATCCCCAACATGGTTAACCACCTGCAGGCGGACACCCTGCTGGTTACCTCCGGTGACCGCTCCGACATCATCGTCTCTGCCTGTCTGGCCGCCATGAACGGTACCAAGATTGGCGCGCTGATGCTGACCGGTGGTTACGAGCTGGAACAGCAAGTGCAAGACCTGTGTGCACAAGCCTTTGATACCGGCCTGCCGGTAATGATGGTCGATACCAACACCTGGCAGACCGCACTGAATATCCAGAACTTCAACCACGAAGTGCCTGTGGATGACTCAGCCCGCATCGAACTGCTGCAGGATTACGTTGCCGGCCACATCGACCGCAAGTTCATCGAAAGCGTCGCCGGTGACTCCAAGCGTGAAAACCGCCTGTCTCCAGCCGCTTTCCGCTACCAGCTGACCGAGTTTGCCCGCCGAGCCGGCAAGCGTGTTGTGCTGCCAGAGGGTGACGAGCCACGTACCGTGAAAGCTGCCGCCATCTGTGCCGAGCGTGGCATTGCCAACTGTGTGCTGATCGGTAACCCGGAAGAGATTCGTCGCGTTGCCGGCCAACAGGGTGTCACCCTGGGCGAAGGCATCGAGATTGTGGATCCGGATCTGGCCCGCGATCGCTTCGTTGCACCGATGTGCGAACTGCGTAAGAGCAAAGGCCTGACAGAAGTGGTTGCCCGTGAGCAACTGCAGGACAACGTGGTACTGGGTACCATGATGCTGGCCGAAGACCAGGTTGATGGCCTGGTATCCGGCGCGGTTCATACCACCGCTAACACCATTCGTCCGCCGCTGCAGTTGATCAAGACCGCACCGAATGCGTCTCTGGTGTCGTCCATCTTCTTTATGCTGCTGCCTGATCAGGTTCTGGTTTACGGTGACTGTGCCATTAACCCGGATCCAAATGCCGAGCAACTGGCCGAGATTGCGATTCAGTCTGCCGACTCTGCCAAGGCCTTCGGCATTGAGCCTCGCGTGGCGATGATCTCCTACTCCACCGGTAGCTCCGGCCAGGGTGCAGACGTAGAGAAAGTGCGTGAAGCCACTCGCATTGCTCAGGAAAAACGTCCTGACCTGGTGATTGACGGCCCTCTGCAGTACGACGCCGCCATCATGCCGAACGTTGCTGCCTCCAAGGCACCGGACAGCCCGGTTGCCGGCCAGGCCACCGTGTTCGTATTCCCGGATCTGAACACCGGTAACACCACCTACAAAGCGGTACAACGTTCCGCCGACCTGATCTCCATCGGTCCTATGCTGCAAGGCATGCGCAAGCCGGTGAACGATCTGTCCCGTGGTGCCCTGGTTGAAGACATCGTCTACACCATCGCCCTGACGGCTATTCAGGCTAACGCCTGATAGTATCCTGGTCTGAAATAAGCCGCCCTTCGGCAACGAAGGGCGGCTTTTTTGTTTTTGCGTGATCCCAATCGCCTTCGCCATTCCGTTTTCCATCGTTGACGACGTTTCAGACAAATACGTGATCACCTCTCACATTTGTCACGAGCCTAGGTAAAGTTGTTCATTTATCAGTCCGATATCGATATATTGAGAATATCGCGTTATACATTTGGCAATACCGTTTTGGTCCAGATTTCTGAACCAGCTTCAAAAAGTTGGCTAAAGTTTCTGAATACCATTGAATTACTCTACAAATATAAATTAAGGATTCGAGATGTCTGACAACAATCGCTCTGGATGGCGCCGGTTATGGCAACAACCTAAGTCAAAGTGGTTACTTGGCATTCCTTTAGGCGCCTTCCTGGCACTGGTTCTGGGCGGCATCGGTGTCTACGGCACCCAGGTTGTCCTGCACGCCACCAGCACCGACGATTTCTGTATGACCTGTCACTCCAACCACTCCCTGCGGGATGAGGTTCTGGCTTCCAGCCACGGCAACAACAGCGTGGGTATCACCGTGACCTGTGCCCAGTGTCACCTGCCCCCTGGTGGTTTCGAGTACCTGGTTAAGAAGATCATCGTATCCAAGGACATCATCGGTTACATGACCATTGATGGCTTTAACACCCAGGAATGGCTGGAAGCGAACCGCAAAGAGCAGGCGGATCTGGCTCGTGATTACCTGCGGTCCATCGATTCACGTACCTGTACCAGCTGCCACTCCAACATCTATGAGAATCAGCCTGAATCCATGAAGAAAGTCGCCAAGCGGATGCACGCCATGAACTTCAAGAAAACTGAAGACAAGCGCAAAACCTGCATCGACTGTCACAAAGGGGTGGCTCACCCTTACCCGAAAGGCTAACTGCGGTCTGGTCAGCATTCGCAGCGATATTTCGATGCGAATGCTCAATCACCAGCCACAAAAAAAGCCCGTCAGATTATGGCGGGCTTTTTTTTTGACCAAAGTAAAAACAAAGATCAAATAATCTTTTACAACAGTGACTTACGAACTAGTCACCGATCTAATAACAGGCTTGTCCACAGGTTTTGTGGATAACCCGCGGTTGTGCACCCAAAACGGGTGGCTCGGATCAGTCGATGCTGATGGCCACCGGTACTTTGGGTTCTATTTTTTCAGACTCTGCTGAAGAACCATCTCTGTATAGGAGATTAATCCAATTACCTGGTGGTTATCAATCACCGGGGCCTGATTTATGCCAAATTGTTCAAACAGGCGTGCACAATAGCGGATGTCCATGTCCGGATGAACCGGCAGCACCGGTTTGGACATGATCTCATAGAGGTTAACCCGATCGGCGGCCTTATCGCGGGCCATGACCTTCTTGCCGATGTCCGACAGCAATACCAATCCATATTCATCATGTTCATGACGTTTATCGATGATCAGGGCTTCTGCATGCTGCTCCCGCAGCGCCGCCAGTCCTTCGGAAACGGTTTTCAAACCATCGAGCATGATCCATTTCTGGGCCATGACGTCTTTCACTCTAATCAGCTGGGTATTCATAGTTCCTCTCCAACCCGCTCAGACAGGCTTTCAATCTGGTGAGCGACACCCACCACGTCTTCAATGTCCAGTTGCAACGCAATGCCGGTTCCCGGTGAGCTGTCAAATTCGCCGACCTTGGCGATGCACTCCAGAATGTTTCGGGCCAGATGCTCCTCGACCACAAACAGCAACACATCCCGCTGCACTTCCAGGTGCAGCCCGAAAAAGGTTTTCTTTGGCTTCAGGCCTTCGCCACGGGCATGGTTGATCAGGGTGACACCGGTTGCTCCGGCTGCACGGGCCGCATCCACCAATTGGTCACTCTTGTCCTCTTCCACAAAAGCGATAATGAGTTTAAAACGCATGGTTTACCTCGTTTGAATTCGTTGCAGCAGCGCGGTTATCTGGGCATACCCCATCACGCTGATAATAGGAAACAGGCTGGCAAAAGCAATGAGGCCAAATCCATCGATCATCGGGCTGCGCCCGGGGATGGTGCTGGCCAGACCCAGGCCCAGGGCTGCCACCAAAGGGACGGTCACGGTTGAGGTGGTGACGCCACCGGAATCGTAGGCCAGCGGAATGACATTCTTGGGCGCAAACGCGGTTTGCACCACCACCACCAGGTAACCGGCCAGAATATACCAGTGGATGGGATCACCTACGACGATGCGATAGCTACCCAACGCGATCCCCACTGCCACACCCAGGGCCACAGACAGCCTCAGCCCCATGGGCCTAATGGTGCCGCCGGAGACCTCCTCGGCTTTAATGGCCACTGCCAGCAGCGAAGGCTCGGCAATGGTGGTGGCAAAACCGATGGCAAAGGCAAAGGTGTACACCCAGTAATAGTCCTGCCAATGGCTCTGGCCGCTAACCCCCAGGAATTCAGGAGCGGTCAGCTGGGTAGCCATCATCTCCCCAAGGGGAAACAGTGCCCGCTCCAGCCCGACCAGAAACAGCGCCAGACCGAGAATCACGGCAACAAAGCCAGCCAGCACCTGCTTCAGGTGCGGAACCGGACGGCGTAATACCAGATACTGGAACCCGAACAGCACCGCCACGATGGGCACCACGTCCCCCAGGGTATCGATAAGGGTGTCAAAAATGGCCGTTAACCAATCCATGCGCGCACCACCCCGAACAACAACACAAACTGCACCGGCAACAGGGAGGCAAAGGCGATCAAACCAAAACCATCCAGCATCGGGTTCCTGCCCTTAATGGAGCTCGCCAACCCCACTCCCAGCGCCGTCACCAACGGCACCGTGATGGTGGAAGTGGTCACGCCACCGGAGTCGTAAGCGATGCCGATGATCTCCTTCGGGGCGATCATGGTCAGCGCCATGACAATGACATAACCGCTGATGATCAGTCTGTGCAATGGCCAGCCTTTGAGGATACGCACTACGCCAAGCAGAATGGCACAGCCCACCGACAGTGCCACGACCAATCGCAGTTGAGTGGCGTAAGACTCCTGAGCCTCGGCGGTGTTATCCAGCATACCGCCCAGCGCCGCCACCTCGGCCGCCTCATCGGCAACGGCGATGAGCGCCGGTTCCGCGACCGTGGTACCAAACCCCAGCAGGAAAGCAAACAGCAGCAAGGGGATCAATGCCCCCTTGCGGGCAAAGGCCTGGGCCAGGGTTTCACCGATGGGAAACAAGCCCATCTCCAGCCCGAAAACAAACAGGGTCAGCCCAATCACCACCAGCCCCATACCGAGTATGATGGTCAGTACATCCGGCAGCGGCTGCTGCAATACCGCCAACTGAAACAACGCCACCACCAACACTATGGGTAACAGATCCCGACAACTCCCCAACAACGACATTAACGCTCGATACACATACTCTCCTGCAATTCCTATGCTTCTGAGATCATTAGTACATTTTTACAACATTTCCCTTGATGGGTAAGCTTGAATTTGCTGGGAAGTGGAAAAAGTTGATCGAGATCGCGGTTTTCCCGAGGTTTGGTCAAAAAGCCTCCATGCGGACACTGTCAGTAATACTGATTGATGAATGGCAGCCCGGTCATGTTGATTTTTGGGCCACTTTTATACTGTGATAACCAATTGGAAGTTGTTGCCACGTTTACATGGCGACTTCTAGAACCCTCAGGGGGACGCTGTTATGATGTTGCGTCTTTACTTATGGTTACACAGGACTCTGCGTGTATGACAATAAGAACGTTATGGGCGCTTCTGTTCATCATGGTGCTACAGGGCTGCAGCGAAGCCCCCGGCCCGAAGCGTTTGCCCGAGCACGTCGCCCTGGATCTGTTTACCGCCATTTACGTGGAGCAGGACACCAATAAGGCCCTGCCGTTGATCGATGGGGATCTGCTGCCGCTGTTTCACCATTATCGCCTGGCCAGCCAGATTCAGCGACAGCTGTTCGGGCTGCGGCTGGAACAGGTTGAAGTAGAGCTGTCCAGTACCGACGCCGACTTCTTTCGACGCCGTCACCAGGATATGAAGGTCACCATCAAATTGAGTGGCATTAAAGGCGACAGCGTCTGGCAGGATTTACGTCAGGTTCAGGTTGAGGTCATTGATAACCGATGGAAGGTCACCAAGTTGATAAACGACCCCTGGCTAAGTAACGGTTAACCCCCGAGTCGCCATAAAAAAACCAACGCCAAGGCGTTGGTTTTTTCGTTCAGGTCGCAGCCGGGATTAATCCAGGTAAGCGTCCTCATCCAGATCGACAGGAAGCTCACCGGCTACTTCATCCTGAATCTGATAATACGCTTCTTCGTACTCTTGCATTTCCATAAACCCGCCTTACTGCTGAATCCCAACGGCACCACAATTCTGTGATGTGTGTAGGATAAGTGTACCACGCAGGTGGGCCTGGCTCGAATAAAACGCCACTTTTGCGACCTTGAAGAAAACTTTCAACCAAAGGCGGCAACCACGGCTAAAATCAGCCGATTTACCGCCAAAAGCGAAGTTTTATTTCATCAGTTTAGACGGTAGCGAAATACCTTCAGGCCTTTATCGGGCTCGCTTTCAGGAAAGCTGGATGGGTTGGGCAACTGCTCAACAAAACTCAGTTGAGGTGCTGACTCGCTGATCTGCTGTTGCAGATGAGCACGACTCAACTCGGGCGCATTCAGACAAAGCAGGGCTTCCCCCTGCTCCGTCAACAGCTCCGGCAGCCGCCTCAGCACTTTGGGGTAATCCTTGGTGGCAATGAAACTGCCGTGCTGGAAGCTCGGCGGATCCACCACAATCAGGTCGAAAGGACCGAGTTTTTTCAGTTTGCCAAAGGTCTTAAACAGGTCATGGGCCAGGTAGCGCACTCCGGCTTCCAGGCCATTGCGGGCATGGTTGCGCTTACCCACGTTCAGGGCTCCACCACTCATATCCAGATTCACGACTTCTTCGGCCCCACCCTGGCGGGCGGCAACGGAAAAACCACAGGTATAGGCAAACAGGTTCAGTACCTTCTTGCCGCTGGCATGGGCCTGGACCCAACGGCGCCCTGCGGCCATGTCCAGAAACAGACCGTGATTCTGTCCCCGCATCAACTCAATACGGTACTCAAGGCTGCCTTCGTGAACCCAGTGAGGATCGGGTACCTCTCCCTGCAGCAGTTGAGTCTGGGCCGGAGAGGTGCCGCGGTTTTGCCACACCATATTCACCGGGGTAGCGTCCCCCTGCTGTTGCCACCATAGGGTTAACTGTTGTTGATACTGCGCCACCGTCTCTGCCGGCAACGCTCTGAAGGTGGTCAGCAGCAGCACCGGTGGAAACCAGTCCACGGTAACGGCTTCCAAACCGGGATAACACTGCCCTCTTCCATGAAACAGCCGCTGCGCCTGATCCAGTTGTGGGTGATCAGGCAGATGAGGCAAAAGTGAGGTCATGGGGTTTTACTCTTAATTGCTGAGGTTCTGATCGGAGGACCGGTCAGAGTAACGTTAATGGCTACGCTGCTGGTTTGCGGCTCGCCTTCAAGCAAGGCTGCCAACCAGCGTCCGCCGTGGGAGGACTCGAGGCCGATCTTAACGATCATGGTCAGCGGCACCGACAGCAGCATGCCGACCGAACCGAGCAACCAGCCCCAGAAAATCAATGACAGGAACACCACCAAGGTGGATAACCCCAGACCGCGGCCCATCATTCTGGGCTCAATGACGTTGCCCATGAACATATTGACGCCAACATACAGCCCCGCCACCGTGGCGGCGGCACCCGGGCCCAGCTGAATCAAAGCCAACCCCAGAGGCGGTACGGCGGCGATGATCGAGCCGATGTTAGGGATGTAGTTGAACAGGAAAGCAACCACGCCCCACAAAATGAAATAGTCGACGCCCAGCAGGTACAGACCCAGGCCACAAATGAAACCGGTTCCAAGGCTGATGAGTGTTTTGATGGCCAGATAGCGATTCACCGACTCCAGGAAACGATCAATCTGCTGCATGCGCATCTGGGGGTCGTCCAGAGCATAGTGCAGCTTTCTGGGCAAGCTGGAAGCTTCAAAGAGCATGAACACCACGGTCAGGACGATCAACAGCAGGTTGGCCATCACCGCTCCCAGCCCAGACAACATGTCGGTAGCCAGACTCATGACCCGGCCGGGATCAAACTGCTCCTTGAGTACCTCAACGGACACCGGCACATTGAATCGGGCCGCCAGATCCACCAGAGTCAGAAACTGGCCGGTCAACTGTTGCCGGTAGTGAGGCAATTGAGCAGTAAAATCATTGATTGAGCTGCCCAGCAGCGCCCCCAACCAGGTACCCAGTAACACCACCAGCAACATCACCATGAAGATGGCCAGGGCCTTGGGCAGGCGAAAGCGGGTCATCAGGCGAACCAGCGGACTGCAAACGATGGCAATGAAGATTGCCAGCAAAAACGGCACGACGATGGCGCTGGAGAGTTTGATGCCAGCCAGCACCACCACCAGGGAGGCACACACCAGCAAACTACGTTGAAATGAACTCATAGACACTATCTAATAGGGTACAGAGATCACAGTATATCCTGTTATCTGAAATAGATAAGCCTCTTAATCAAGCAGTGACGCATCAACAGGGAGAGACGATGCCAGAGCAACGCTATTACTGCAGTTTCGGTGCTAACCTCAACCCCGAGGCGAATGCAGTATTGGCCCTGACCGCACTGAGTCGGCGGTTCTCACCGATTGTCTTGAGTAGCATCATCAAGACCGCTCCCGCCGCCATGGAGAGCGAACATCAATTTCTGAACTTCGCATTCTGGTTTGACAGCACTCTGAGTGCTGGTGAAGTTAAATCCGTGTTCAATCAGCTGGAGATTGCTCAAGGCCGCGATCGCAGCGACCCTGATTGCAGCATTAAAGACCGGCCACTGGACCTGGACATCCTGTCGGTAAATCAGGCTCCGAGCCCGGCACAGCATCCCGAATACCTTACCCCTCTGCTCGATCAACTGACCGGCAGCTCCCGACCTGTGACCGGCATCTGCCTGGCGAAGCACGGGCTAGAGCTTGGCCACCGAGCGACCACCATCCACCGGGATTCGGGCTCCGGTCATATACGGGTTGTTGATCAGCATCCATAACGCCTGCCATATGGGTTCCAGTCCCCCTTCGACCTGAAGCAGGGTTCGGGCGAGGATCTGTTGCCGGTACTCAGCAGAATGCTCGTCGAGAAACAGAATGGGGCCGGGCTCGATGCTGTTGACTCTGACCGCCGGTGCCAGAGAGCGGGCCCAGGACTGGGTCAGGCTGTCCAGTCCCGCCTTGGTGGCACAGTAGAGGCTGTAATCCTCGTTCGGGTGATGGATGTAGATGTCGGTCAAGTTAACGATCTGGCCCTGGGCATGCTGCAGACGCCCGTTCAGATGCATCATCAACAGATAGGGAGCCTGCAGGTGGATCTGGTGACACTGAGTCAACTGAACCATTCCGTCGGCAGCGGTATCGGCATCAGGTTGATATAAAGAGGCGTTGTTGATGAGCAGATCTACCCTGTCGGTCAACGCCAGAATCTGCTGACACCAGCGCTCCAATGCCTGCGAATCACGAAAATCGACCTGAGTCAGGTGCAGGGACGACTCCCCGGATGCACTAACGCGACTGGTGTGATACTGGCCAAAGACTCGATAACCTTGATCCAGAAGTTGATCAGTCAGGTACCGGCCCAAACGTCGTCCGACCCCGGTCACCACGGCTACTGGCTGCATCTCTTTGAACTCCCTTTATAAATCATGCGTATACTTATACTACAACGGAGTCACCTCTGGCGTGGCTATTTGTGACCTGACGACGGGGCGGGGAGGCGAAGATGAAGATAGTGATCAGTGGTGGCAGTGGCTTTGTGGGCAAACAGTTACTTAAACAGCTGCAACCCAATCATCAACTGGTGGTCATCAGCCGCAACCCGGACGCGACCAAGCAAAGGCTGCGCCAGCAAGGCATCGAAGCTGAGTGCATCGATATTGATGGTCTGGTGTGGCAGACGGGCATCGATGCCGTGATTAACCTGGCTGGAGAACCGATTGCCGACAAGCGCTGGAGCAGCGCCCAGAAACACCGCATCTGCGACAGCCGCTGGCGAATTACCCAGGCTCTGAGCGACTGGATTCTGGCCCAGGCCTCGCCGCCGTCAGTGTTTATCAGCGCCTCAGCCATTGGCATCTATGGTAACGACAGTCAGGCCGTGGATGAGAACACTCCACTGATGGTCAACGACGCCGATTTTGCACAAAAGGTGTGCCACACCTGGGAAACCCTGGCACTGCAGGCCCAGGGCCACACTCGAGTCTGCCTGCTGCGCATTGGCCTGGTATTGGGCGAAGGCGGCGCCCTGAAAAAGATGCTTCCGGCTTTTCGAGCGGGGTTGGGTGGCCCGATCGGCTCGGGAGAGCAGATGATGTCCTGGATTCACATTGACGATCTGGTGGCCGCCATCGGCTTTCTGCTGATCAACCCGGAGTCGAGAGGTGTGTACAACGGCACTGCGCCACTGCCAGTAAGTAACCGCTTATTCACCAGAACCTTAGGTAAGGTTCTGCATCGTCCCGCGGTGATACCTGTCCCGGCTATCGCTTTAAAAATAGGCCTGGGAGAGATGTCTCAGCTGCTGCTGGAGGGGCAGCGGGTATTGCCAAGCCGATTGCAGCATGACGGGTTTGAGTTTCACTACCCGGGGCTCGAGGGGGCACTGACGCATCTGCTTCAGTAACCCCACCGGCCGCGGGTCGAGGATTAGCCTTTCAGGAGCTCGGCACATTGGTTGGCCAGCAAACGACGACAGGCGATCATGCCCAGCGCCCCTATCAACACAGCTCCAAGCAGCGGAATGACCAACCACCACAGGGTGTGGCCATTGACCACCAGATTGAACACCTGGCTTTTCAGCAGGGCCAGTGTCAGCTCGGTGACCACCACGGCCAGAACTCCGGAAACCGCCCCCATCAGCAAAAACTCCCAGGCAACCGCCCTTCTCAGCAGGCTGCCCGGGGCGCCCAGGGTCCGCATAATCGCTAACTCCTGCTTGCGGGAGGACATCCCCGCCTCGGTCTGGGCAATCAGCACCATGGCACTGGCAACAATGACCACCAGCAGCACCAGGGTCAAGGCCAGGGAGACCTGGTCGATGACGTCCCTGAGTTGCTCGATAATGGCACCGACATCGATCACCGACACCGTCGGAAAACGCTGTATCAACTCGGGTACCAGGGTCGGGTCATTGACCGGGTGTTTGAAACTGGCGATGTAGGTCGCGGGGAAGCGGCTGAGGTCCTCAGGGGGAAAAATCATAAAGAAGTTCGGCTGCATGGTCTCCCAGTTGACCTTACGCAAACTGGTTACCCGCACCTCGATCTGCTGGCCATCGATGGCGAACGCTAACGAATCTCCGAGTTTAATCCCAAGCCTGTCGGCAACCTGGGACTCGACCGAGACCTCGCCAGCGGCGTCGGCGCGAAACCAATCCCCTTGTTCGATGGGGTTGTTCGGCGGCAGTTGAGTGCGGAAGGTCAGATTCAGTTCACGACCAATGCCCTGAGGGCCGCGTTGATTACCCTGCTGTTGCTCCCCTTGAGGCTGATCTTCCTTGGTCACCGGCCGCCGCACTTGGTCACCATTGATGGCTGAGAGGCGCCCCCGAATGACGGGATAAAAATCGGTGGCATCCACATTGCGACTGGCCAGGAATTCACCCATGGGAGTCAGATTATCCGGGCTGATGTTGACCAAAAAGTGATCCGGCGTGCCCTGGGGCAGCTGTTTCTGCCAATCGGCCAGCAGATCCTGCCTGAGTGCCAGAATGGTCAGCAACAGCACCAGGGAAACCGAAAAGCCCACCAGTTGAACGGCATTTTCCCTGGCACGGCGACGCAATCCGGCCACCGCCAGTTGCAACGGGGTTCCCGTGCGCATGCCCAGTTGCCGGCCCCAGTGCAGCAACAGCCAGGCAACGGCCAGCAGCATCACGGCAAGTACGGCGCCTCCCAGCAACAACACTCCGGTCATTACTGCGTTGTCACTGTACAGGTAAGCCAGCAAGGCCAGTGCTGCGACCGATACCACAGCATTCAGCCATCCCTGCCAGCGAACCGGGCCCAAGTCCTTTCTGAGTACCCGCAACGGTGGAATCGCCAATAACCGAAGTAAGGGATAGAGCGTAAAGCCAAATCCGGCGATGATGCCGGTGGCCGCCCCCAACAGCAGCGCTCTGCTCATCTGCGGCGTGGCCTGCACCAGTTCGGAGGGCAGCAGTTGTACCATGAAGGTCGCCGCCATCACGCCCATCAGCAGCCCCAGTCCAATCCCCATCAGGGTCACCAACGCCAAGTGCATGACAAAGATGCTGCGAACCTGATTGTGACTGGCCCCCAGGGTCTTAAGCATGGCGACCGCATCATAGTGCCTTTGGCAATAACGCTGAGTCGCCACCGAGATGGCAGCGCAGGCCAGGGCGATGCCCAGCAAGGCGGTTAACAGCAGAAACTGCTCGGCGCGAGCAATGGCCCTGGATACCGGGGACTCATCACTGCGAACGTCCACCAACCTCTGGCTGGAGGTCATGCGGGATTTTAGCCAGCCAGCGTAGGCCTGGATGCTGTCGGGCTGCCCAACGAACTGATACCGCCAACTGAGACGACTGCCAGGCTGCACCACCCCGGTCGCTGCGACATCGGCCAGGTTCATCAGAACCACAGGCGCGGACGCAAACAGGTTGAATCCACCATCGGGCAAGCGGGAGATGGCCCGGTCGAGCGTAAAGCGGCTGACGCCGATCTCCCCCTGTTTGGTGTCTGTCAACCAGCCGGCTAAGCGGCTGTCTAACCACAGGCTACCGGAAGCCGGCAGTGCGGTGGAAGCTTCTGTGACCAGTTCTACTCGACCACGCAGTGGGTAATTGTCCGATACGGCTTTCACCGTAACCAGCTGCAGCCTGTCACCGGCAAACAGCATGGACTGAAACTCCAGAGTCGTCGCCACCTCCAGCCCCTGCTGCTGCGCCTGAACCAGCCATTGAGGATCCACTTCCTGGGGACTGGTTAATACCCGGTCTGCAGCAAGGAAGGTGCTGGCCTGCTTAACGATGGATGCCTGAAGCTGGCTGGAGATCAGGGCCAAAGCGGTAACGGCTCCGACGGCGAGGATCAGGGCGGCGGCAATCAGCCGCAGTTGCCCATGGGTCAGTTCACGCCGAAACAAACGCCAGGCCAAAGGAAACATGCTCATATTGCCTCCAGTTGGCCACCGTTCATTTGCGCTCTCCTCTGGCAGCGCTGTGCCAACTGCAGATCGTGGGTCACCAGCACCAGGGTTGAGTGGTGCTCCTGATTCAATTCAAACAGCAGATCTTCGATACGGCTGCTGTTGGCCTGATCCAGGTTGCCGGTGGGCTCATCCGCAAACAAGATGTCTGGCTGGCTGACGAAAGCCCTGGCGATAGCAACCCGCTGCTGCTCGCCTCCGGAGAGCTGATTGGGAAAATGGTCGAGGCGATGGGAGAGCCCGACTCGCTGTAACATGGTTTCCGCCACACTTCGGGCGTCTTTCGCTCCGGTCAACTCGATAGGCAGCATGACATTTTCCAATGCCGTCAGACTCTCAACCAACATAAAAGATTGAAAGATAAAACCTACTTTCCGGCCTCTGAGCTCGGCCCGCTGCTCCTCATCCATCTGGTGCAAAGGCTCACCCGCCAGCCATACCTCACCCGCAGTGGCGTTGTCCAATCCGGCCAGGAGTGCCAGAAGGGTCGATTTCCCTGCTCCGGAGGGGCCGGTGACGGCGATGGACTCGCCTGACTTGACATCCAGGCTCACCCCTTTGAGGATCTGTAGTTCACCATCTAAGGTGGGCACTCGCTGCTCCAGGTTGGACACCTGGATAGCATAGGTTTTGTTTGATTCAGGCATGGCTATGACTTTTCGTTCCTTATTTATTGTATTTATACTGCTTTTTCCATCCATTGGTCGCGCTAACAGTGTAACCATTCTTATCTTAGGTGACAGCCTAAGTGCAAGTTATGGCATGGACGAGCTGGATGGTTGGGTGCACAAAATGAATACGGAACAGGATGACTTTCGGCTCATCAATGCCTCCGTGAGCGGCGAGACCAGTGGCGGTGCCCTCAGGCGTCTACCAGGGTTACTGAATGAACATCGACCGGATTGGGTGTTCGTTGAGTTGGGGGGGAATGATGGTCTACGGGGTTTCCCGACTCCAATGCTAAAAGATAACCTGGGTAAGATTATCGATGCCTCAATCCTGGCGGGCAGCGCAGTGATGCTGTCTGAAGTTATGGTCCCGCCCAACTACGGGCCTCGCTATGCATCGATGTTTAGCCGAGTTTACCGGGATCTCAGCAGTGAATATGATGTTCCACTCATCCCGTTTTTTATGACCGAAATTGCTCCTAAGCCCGAATTAATGCAGCGAGACGGCATTCATCCAAACCGGGCGGCGCAAGAGGGCATTGTGGATTTTCTCAGGCCGTATTTTGAAACCCATACTTTGCCCTAGCGAAAAAATGGCAAAAAAAAACCACCCGACGGGTGGTTTTTTTCTCTCTCAGAGAGAGCTTGCTACAGCCTTGGTTTAGATTATTGAATCACACCTAGACCGACAAAGGTTGCAACAATAATAAGTGGCGTCCCCTAGGGGATTTGAACCCCTGTTACCGCCGTGAAAGGGCGGTGTCCTAGGCCTCTAGACGAAGGGGACCCTGGACTT
>NZ_FNEM01000013.1 GCF_900100175.1 Ferrimonas sediminum | reverse complement strand
CGGAACCGACCTGACCCGCAGCTATTGCGATGACGACCAGCGTGACAACCTGACCCAAGTTGAGCTGAACCAGGTGAAGCGCAAAGCGGAGCTGTACCGAACCCGACTGGCCGATTTAAGCTGGTTTATGCGCTCTCTCAACGAGTACATCGCCCGCGAAGCCAACAAAGAGGACGAGTGCACCGGCCGGTTCTGGGAGGGGCGGTTTAAATCTCAGGCACTACTGGATGAACAGGCCCTGCTTGCCTGCATGGCCTACGTCGACCTCAACCCCGTCCGTTCCGGCATCGCCACTACACCGGAGCAATCCGACTTCACCAGCATCCGGATGCGCATCCGTGCGGCCCTGCAAGGCCAACAGCCTCAACAATTAAAGCCTTTTGATGCCAATGAGTTGGGACCTCACACCCTGCCCTGTCACCTCAACGATTACCTGGAACTGGTGGAGTTTACCGGCCGCGCCATCAGGAACGATAAAAGGGCAGCCATCCCGGCGTCCAGCGACACACTCCTGCAACGGCTCGACATCGATTTAGACAGTTGGTTGGAGCTCACCGAAGGCTTTGAGTACCAGTTTTGCCACCTGGCAGGCCGGCTTCACAGCCTGCAGAACTGCCGGCAAACCGACGGTATGCATCGAATTCGAGGCTCTGGCAACGCCAGGCGCCTGCTTGGCACCTAATCAAAAATCAAGGCCAATTATCTAGCTAAGGCGTCTAGGCCGTTAATGCTGTCCATTTTTGGCAAAATGGTCCTCTCCCGCATCGTTTTTGACTAATTCGACTCATAGAGCGAAATAACCATCGCTCTAGCGAAAAGCTCTCTCAAACTCCACGGCTTTAAGACAAAGAGCATGCTTTGACAGGTAAAAGAAAACGACTGTTTGGCATCATCAAACATGGGTGTCTGATTAGGGGGTGTCTGATTAGGGGGCATCTGATTAGGGGGCATCTGATTAGGGGGCACAAGGTGATCACCATAGTGTCACCAGTCGGCAAAAAGTCTTGATTACTCACAACACTATTGGTCATACTGACAGTAGAGCAATTACTCTAACCAAGATTACCAAAAACGAAATACCCGCATGAAAACACAAGGACAGACGAGCAAGACAAACCCACTGCCGTTTTATCCAGAATCCCGAATGTACATCAAGGAAATACACCAATAACAGCAAGGGAAACCCGATGAAGAAACCCGTAGTCATAACCCTGTTAATCGTACTGACACTGCTTTCCCCCGTACTCTATCTGGTTTACTCATTCACCATGAACGGTCCGATACCGAACGAAGAGTTTGAGCAAAATCTACCTGACATCGTCAGCAACCTTGAGTATCAGATCGAAGGTAAGGGTGACGAAACCCTGGTGCTGATCCACGGCTACCCGGACAGCCTGGAGATGTGGGACAAGCAAGTTGAGTACCTGAAGGACTACTACACCGTAGTCCGCTTCACCCTCCCCGGATTTGAGCTCAACGACAATGGAGCCCGGCCCCACTATGACATGCAGCAGATCCGCACCATCATCGATCACTTCATTGAAGGCTTGGGTAAAGGCAAAGTTACCGTCCTTGCCCACGACTGGGGCGCGGTGTTTGCGTTCAAGTATCTGGAAAAAAATGACCTGGTCGATCGGGTGGTGCTGTTCGACATCGGCAGTTTTGGCAAAGAAGAACGGCCCAAAATCAACGTCAAATACACCTTCGCCTTAGCCGTGGCCTGGACATTACCTGAGTCTCTGGGCGAAAAGCTCACCCGTTACACCGCCGCTGACATTCTGCACATTGAAGACGTAGATCCCCACAAAACCATCGACGACCTGCGTGCCGATCCCCGCATGACCTACCCCTACTGGCACCTATGGAAATCCGTGCTGTCGAAGAACCTGCCCAAGTCACTCGAAGTGGAGGAGTACGGCACTCCGTTCCTGTTCATCTACGGCGAGGACAAGAAGGTCTGGTTTCATGCTGACAGCTGGGTCGAGAAGGTCAAAAGCATGAAAAAAGGACAAGTAGAGTCCGTCCCCGGAGGACATTGGTTTATGCACTCTCAGCCCGAAGTGGCCAATCAGAAAGTGCACCGCTGGCTGCAAAGTAACTAATCATCGCGCACTGCGCCTACAGGGAGGCTCACCGGCCTCCCGCTTCCTCCCACAAACGACGCTAATTTCACTGGAACTCCTGCCTAATACCCCGTCCTGCGCCACCAGAAAGACGGGGGGGGGGGCGAATCTGTCACTCGCCCCCAGCACAGGCCCAGCCACTCATCCTTACATTGCCATTTGCAGGGTGTTTACACCATGGCGACGGATGTCTGATTAAAAGTGGGCCTACAAACCTGGGTGTCTGTTTAATTCAAACCTGGGTGTCTGTTTAATTTGTTTAATTCAAACCTGGGTGTCTGTTTAATTTATCTGCCAAACAAAATGGCCTCCCCCTCCAGCGCTTGCCATATGCGTCGGCTACGCAAAGCATAACGGGTAATGACCCAGCCCCCCGGCAGCAGCACCAGCGCCGACACCAGAGTTGTGACGCTGGCCAGATGAGCCTGTGGATCGGAATAGAGAAACAAAAACGCCGCCAATAAGCACAGAAACAACTCATACAACACGAACAGCACCATCACCGCCTGCCACAGCCAGCGCCAGCCAATCGGTCGGCGATAATGGCTTGCCACCTGAGCCACCACAATCAGCAGAGAAAACACCAACGGCCCAAGATTAGCGCCAAACCCACCACCGTCAAAATCCAGCCGGTGCAGGGTATGGGCCAAGGCATACACTGGTAACAGCAGGGCATACGCGCCCCAAACATATGCCGAATTCATCAATACACCATAGCGTGGTCCACCAACACTCGCCCCTGCTGTTCAACAAACACCGCTTCTGCCACCAACTCGTCGTCACTGGGGCTGCACCACTGCCGCCACACTACGGCCACGGAGTCTCGACGCCGAAACAAGGCGACAAATTCACGCCTGCCAAACTTCCCCCAGCGGCGTTGGTAATCGGTACACATCGCCACCAGACGCTCTTGGGTCACGATGGCCTTCAGGCGGTCGGTAAAATCCTGAGTATGACGGGCGTGATCGATGTCGGTAGACCCCTGCATCAGGTTGTCCATGAGCGGAGAAACCTGAGCCAACACCTGCTCATCTCTCAGCATCAAAAGTGCCATTACGCACTCCTAAATCATCTTCATATATATGCCAAACTACCCGTTTTTATCTCTATAAACCAGACTCTTAATTCAACAGCTTGATGTTACTTTGATTGAATAAAACCTCGGGATCGGGATCAAGAACATCGCTACCGGAGAAGACGTTTGAGTGCACCGACAATATCGAATCCAAACGCAAACAAAAGCAACCTGGCTGTCGCTCACCGGTCAGCAACCCCAGCTGCTGTACCTGCTCAAATTGCAGCGGTGCCTGTCCGCTCAATCGCCTTCCACGGAACCTGGGCTCAAACGACGCTTCCACAAACTGCACCTGGCTCCAGTACCCGGCGGGGGGAGTCCATTGGGCTATGTAGATCACGCCATCGCGCTGACGATCCATTTTCAACCTCAGCTGGTAACTTCGACCGTCACCGAACACCCGCAGACACAGCTGTTTCGCCTGAGCCGGCAGCCGCATTGCACGCCTCACCGAGGCAAACCCACCGCCGCCGGCAACGGAGATGCAGCCCTTAAACCAGAGCTGGCCGCCGACGCACTTCAGGGTACTGTCGGACTGCCCCCCCATCACGGCATCATTGAGGCTGCGCCACGGCTGACGCTCATTCCACAGCGGCACCGACCTGGCCGCCTTGTTCTGACTGTATTTCACCATGGCTGTCTCCTGATCCCGCCGCGACCACACCCCGGCCCTGCTCTCTTGTACGCAGCAACCGAACGAAAAGTCGAAAATTCACAGAAAATGGCCCCTGCCTATAGCAAGCCCCACGGGGCAGCCCACCCGAACAAATTGTTGGTTTATTGCAGTAAACCTGAAAATCCATACGAACCGCACATTATTAGCATTTTCTACTAAACGGCAGTAGCGCAACCATGAACACAAATGGCGCAAATCAATACGTTAACGAATGTTTACTGTTCTCATTCGGCGTAAATACGTCTTCCCACAGCGTCTGTACTTCCCTTGCCCGATCCGCCAGACAACGGGATGACCAACCATCATGGCAGCCACAAGCGCCAGAGCTTAGTTATTGTTTATAATGATTAAAATTAACACCACTCGGTAAAGCAGTCACCATTACCCCCAAATCAGTTGCTCTAAAAATCGACGTTCACAACCAATAGCCACGACGTATAAGCGATGACAATGATGCCAGTCATTTTCAGCCTTAACGGTCGACTCACAAATGCTCCAGTTTACAATTTGTTTTCAATTGCAGCATTTTCGCCCGCCACCTCCGCTGGCTAAAAAGCCATCAAATACAAACACCTTCGAGTGTAACTAATTTACCGAACGCTAATTCCTGAACGAGTGCCGATTAAGACATCCAGTGTTGCAATTCAAGCAAGATTAATAATGCAAAATATGAAAAGATGCGCGAAAACTGCATTTTTAAAGGGGTTGCGGGGTGCGAGATACAGATAAAAAAAGGCAGCGCTGATGAGACGCCGCCTTTTGCAGGGAAATGATAATGAACCTAACACCGTAGAAATGTAATTAAGTTCGAATCCGATAATACCTATTACCAATACGAATGGAACTGGCATTTGTCACAGAATTCACCAAACATTCGCTCGAATGTTCATTTTGCAGTCGAAATCGTTAACTAGAGCACAACAACAGGGCCAAACTCACGAAAACCCAACCTATGTGAATGTCGTCACGCGCAATTCATCGTTGCAGTAACTGCAATTCAAAGCGTATTCAGCCAGGGCAATCACTGACTTGGACCGATTTCGAAAAATGGCGATACCCTGTTGGTTCTCACATTGTTTTCCGATTGCAAGATCGGTTTACTATGTCGATGAATACAGAGTGGTTTTATCTATGCCCATCTACCTTTGCCGCCACGGCCAAACTCGCTGGAACCAGCTGGGAATCCTGCAGGGACATCTGGACAGTGAACTGACCGAACTGGGCCGACAGCAGGCTCGAGTCCTCGGTCAACAAGCCCGGGCACTGTCACTGGATTTTATTCTGTGCAGCGACTTGAATCGCGCCCGGGAAACGGCCGTTATCGCCAGTCAAGCGCTAAACCTGCCGATTCAGATCAGCAGTCAATTGCGGGAGCGGGACTTTGGTGCACTCCAGGGGCTCAGTCGAGACCAGTCGCCACAATGGTGGCAACACTACGACAGTCGCCATCTGCAGGATGCGTTGGCCATTCCCGGGGCCGAGAGTGCCAGCAGCGTCTGGCAACGGGCTCATAACGCACTGTTCCAACTGCTGAATCAGCACCCAGACAGCAATGTACTGCTCATCGGCCACGGAGAGTGGCAGCGCATCGTCCAAAATGGCTTGCTCAGTTACCCTCTGCACTCGGCCCATCACCCTATTCCGGACAACGCCGAAATCTGGTGTCTGGACGACCTGTTGGTCGAGTGCGCCTAACTGCGCCTCATTCAAGCCATTATGGTAACAATCCAACCAGCTCTCCCGAAGGTTGCCCGCCTCATCGAAGCCAACTAGAGTTACCTATGCCTGTCCACTCACCGCTTCGATGTGGAGGTATAATCATGACACTGCACCGCTTACTGCCGGTTGCCCTGGGGATCTGTCCCCTACTGCTGATGCATCCCGCCATGGCCACCGAGACCAGCACCGACCTGACCAAGGTGGTCTTTCATATTGATGATGCCAGTACCGGCCGATTTGCGCTCTATCTGGCAGAAGATCACCTGAGCATCAACCCCAACATGAAGATCACCATCGCCGCCTACGCCGGGGGCGTCGATTTTCTCCTAAAAGGGGCTATGGATAAAAAGTCAGAACTCTACGCCCCCGATATCAAGAAGTTGATGGATCTCGGGGTTCAATTCCGTTTCTGTGCGGCGACGCTTCGGTTCCGGGATCTCGACAAGGACAAGGTTTTACCCGGTGTTGAGTTTGTGCCATCCGGCACCTACGAGATTATTCGTCTGCAGGCAGAAGAGGGCTACGCCTATCTGAAGCCCTGAATTGTGGGCAAACAAAAGGGGGCTGAATGCCCCCTCTTTCCTCTATTTCCCCTCTGATTTAAGCCGCGTTACGCTTCCCCTCGACCATCAGAGGCAATGGCAGCCCTTGCTGTCCGTTAACCCGTTCACATTGGTGCCCTACCGAGGTCAGGAAGCGACAAACATGCTCGCACTGACTCAATACCAGAGCCCCGGGTGCCAGCAGTCCGCGCTCATGCAGGTAGCGGGCAACAACCAGCTCATCCACCAGTGCCAATGCCGCCGGAGAGAGTGGGAATGCCGGCTCCAATACCTCGACCCTGCGTCCACACAAGGCCCCGGGCACGGTTAACGCACTGATCACGACCTCGCCGCTGTCGGCACTAGCGCAACACTGGGCAATCAGGTTGTACTCCTTCAATAGCTCACAGGCTGACTCACTCCCTCTCAAGAGCCAAGGCCATTGCCGGCAGTCCAACTGACGCCGGCGAGTTTCCTCAATCAGGCTCAGGGCAGCCTCGGACGAGTCTAACCACAGTGACTCTGCCTGCTGCAACCGCTGCCAGTCGGCATCACTGAAGCCGTAGCTGATATCCACTCTCGGCGCTTCCACCACCGTGGCCCCCAGATTTTTGCATTGCGTCGTCAAAGTCTGATCCAACGTACAGGCCAACACCTGTACATTGCTCAGGGGCAACCGCTTGCGCCAGTCCAGCTCGTCGGCGAGGGACACCACCTCCCCCATGATCACCAGCATGGGGTCGCCATTATCAAACGACTCGATCTGCCCCCCCACCCGCTCCAGGGTGGTCGACAACACCCGCTGTGAGGCGCAGGTCGCCGCCGCCACCACCGCCACCGGCGTGGCGGGCGCCTTACCCTCCTGAATCAGCCGCTGAGCATGCAGCGCCAGCTTTTTGGCCCCCATGTACAGCACCAGGGTGCCGGAACTCTGGCCCATGGCGGCCCAACTGCTCAGCGTGGATGACGCCCGGTGGCCGCTGGCAAAGGTCACGTCCGACGCCAGCCCATTACTGGTCAGGGGGAAGCCGGCGTACGCCGCCGCCCCAAGCGCCGAGCTGATCCCCGGCACCACCTCGTAATCAATGCCATGATGGGTCAGACAACGGCACTCCTCGGTGGCTCGACCGAAAATCAGCGGATCGCCGGCCTTAAGGCGCAACACGGTGTGCCCCGCCAGGGCCTGCTCGACCACATCCGGGTGCATGCCGTATTCGATGCTGGTACCGCAATAGCCGCGATACCCCACCGCCATCATCCGCGTCGACGCCGGCACCATCGCCAACACCGCCTGGTCGATAAGCAGGTCGTAACACACCACGTCGCACTCGTGCATCAACTGCACAGCCCGCTGCGTCAGCAGCCCCGGATCGCCGGGTCCGGCGCCAACCAGGTATACCTTGCCAGGCCTGGTCATGAGTCGATCTCCTCACCCTGCCTGGCCTTTCGAAATCCATGAGAAAACTCGGCCGCGTACAGGCGTGAATCACGAAACTCATTATGATCCAGCACTTTGGAGACGATGATCATCGCCGTTGCCCGTATCCCGGCTCCCTCAACCTGATCAACGATGGTATCCAGTGTGCCTCGAAGAATCCGCTGCTGCGGATGCGATGCCTTCTCCACCACCGCCACCGGCCAATGACCCGGATACACCTCTTTCAGTTCCCGGGCCACTTTGCGGATCAAGCTGGCTGACAAAAATAGGCACAATGTGGCTTCATGCTCGGCCAGTGACTTAAGGTTCTCTTTCTCCGGTACCGGCGTCCGACCGGACGCGCGGCTGAGAATGATGGTCTGGCAGGTTTCAGGCAGGGTCAGCTCCTGCCCCAACGCCGCAGCCGACGCCTGGAAGGAGCTGACTCCGGGCACCACTTTCCAGTCAATGCCCAGCGGATCGAGACGACGGGTGGTTTCCGCCAATGAGCTGTAGATTGACAGATCGCCGGTCTGTACCCGCGCCACGTCCTTGCCCTCTTTATGAGCCTGTTCGCACACCTCAATGATCTCATCCAGATCCATATCTTCAGAGCTCAGCACCAGGGCGTCTTCGCGAGCACGGGCCACCACCTCTTTGGGCACCAGTGAGCCGGTGTACAACACCACCGGGCACGACTCCACCAAGCGAGCACCCTTAACGGTAATCAGGTCCGGGTCGCCTGGGCCAGCACCAATAAAATAGACGGTCATTCTGCAGTCTCCTGTTGAGATTCAATAAAGGCGCGGCCCCGTTTCTGGCCCGCTTTCACCTCGCCATTTTCGAGGTCGTATTTCTTGCTGTAGCCCCTGGGGGTGATGATCTGCTGCTCAAAGCGATAACTCTGGCTGTTGCCCACCACCACCGCCGCAGTCATGCCAAACTCCAACGAAGTAAAGCTGTCCAGAGTCGACAGTTGTATTGATTGCTCCGCACGATAGGCGTTATCCACCACCGCCACCGGGGTATCCGGGCGCCGGTGCGCCAGCAGCAATTGCTGCGCTTCCAAAATCTGGTGGGTACGGCGGCGGGATCTCGGGTTGTAGAAGGTAATGGCAAAATCCGCTTCGGCTGCCGCCGCAATACGGGTCTTAATCAGGCTCCAGGGCGTCAACAGATCCGACAATGAAATGGTGCAGCTGTCGTGGCCCAGTGGCACCCCGACCAGCGACGCGCAGGCGTTGGCGGCGGTGATGCCCGGCACCATCTGCACCGGCACGCCGGTGTGTTGCTGCCAGCCTTTTTGCGCCAGCAATTCGTACACCAGCGGACCCATGGCATACATGCCGGCATCGCCACTGGAGATAATGGCGACCCGGCGCCCGGCCAGGGCCTGGGTCACCGCCAGATCGGCCCGATCCACTTCCCGGGTCATGCCACTGGCACTTTGCTCCTTGCCCCCCAACAGTGGGGCGATCATCTCCAGGTAGGGCTTATACCCCACTACCAGTTCTGCATTTTCGATGGCGATTCGCGCCATGGGTGTCATCAGCTCCAAAGAGCCCGGGCCTATGCCCACAATACTCAGGTGGCCACTCATGGTGGTCTCTCCTCAGGGTCGTCGTGATCTAACGCAGGGGCTAAGCCAGCCGCTGCAGGGATTCGGTTAATTTCTCGGTCAGGCTGCGGGTTCGCAGCGGATCGCTGTACTCACAACTGAGTGCCAGCAGGTGCTCTCCTACCCGTCGAGAGCAGGGGTTGGTGACGTTACCCAACTGCGGCTTGCAGCTGACGCACAACAACTTGCCGTCGGCTTTCAGCGTCTTGGCCAAGCGCTCGATGTGCCGTCGCCGCTCCGAGGTTGCCGGCCACGGCATCGCCAGGTAGATCAGCTGGTAGGCAGCGAAATCCTCCGGCCGCATCTGGTACACGTCACCGTCGATGCGCTCGCAGGGCAAGCCGAGGCAGCGCTCATTAAACTGGGGCGAGATCAGAGTCACCCGCTGCTGATAACGCAGCACACTGGTGGCCTTGATCGCCGCCGCCCGGCCACCGCCGATAATCAATACCGACATCGCGTCGGTGAACGTCAATGGCATCATGGCGCCAACTCCTGCTCCGCCAGACACTGCGTAGGCAGCACCTCGGCCAAGGACTGACCGGCGGCCAGTGCCGCAAACAGCGCCTGCCACTGCGACAGCGTCAGCGTCTCCAGGCTCTGCAGCCACAGGCCGTGATTCGCGTCCGGCTCCCGGGCATAGATCACCGCCGTGGCCCGCTGCCGGCACGCGCCGGCGCAGTGGCTACGGGTCACCTTGATGCGGTCCGGTCCCCGGTGCAGTGCCAGTTGTTTCAGCTGTTGCCGCAGTTGATGGGCCAGTCCCTCGGCACCGGACCGCTGACAGCGGCCCCCTTCACACAACACCAAATGATGACGGTAATGGCAAATCGGCCGGGCTTCACCACTGGTTTTCAGGCCGCGGTGGCCACCGGCTGTGACCGGTATCGGCGCCTGACCGACAAAGCGCTTGCGGCTGCGGCTCATCAGGGGCTCATCGAAGGGGATCTCGCAGGCGGCCAGAGTCATGTTGAAGCCCTCCCCGGCCGACTTGTGTTTGGCCACCACCAGGGCGTTGGCGCCGCTGGCATGCAAACACGCCGCCTCGGCGACAGACGACACGCCGATGCAGCGACGCACCGTTTCGGACGGGTTTTCAACCCCCTTGACCCGATCCAAAGTGGCCGCCTCGAAGCAATCAAACGGCCGCTGCAGCTCTTCTGCCAGCCGGCACAACCCGGGTTCATCGGCTTTCAGGTCGATGGACACCAATCGGTCGACCGACTCCGGGTGCAGATTGTGTTCGCATAAAAACGCCGCCAGCCCCTGACGCAGCACCGACAGCGGCGTATTGCGATCGCAGCCGATGCCAATGACCAGGCTGCGGGGCCGCCACACGACGGTGGGCACCGACAGCGCCGGCAGACGGGCCTGATGGCTGATGATCACCGCCGCCTGATACTCGGTCATTTCCGGCAGACCGGCCGCCTCACTGACGCTCAGGTGCTCCGCCATGGCACGGTCTGTGCTCCACCACTGTTTTTGCCCCGCCTGCTGCCAGATCAGGGTCGGGCGACCATTGACCACCGCACTGGCTACGTCGGTCAGGCTGGATTCGCTGACCGGATCCAGCTGCCAGCCAAACGGCACGCCCAGGGTATCCACAGATAGAGTACCGGAGGCATCGGAGGCGGTGGTCAGCACCGCCGTCGCCGACAACAGTCTGGCCACGGCGGTGGCCATGGCATTGGCGCCGCCCCGGTGGCCGCTGAGTACCGGCACCGCAAAGGCGCCCTGCTCATCGATGCACACCACCCCGGGATCGAGGCGTTTGTCCTGCAGCAGCGGTGCCAGCAGTCGGGTAGCAATGCCGACACTGAACAGGCACAGGTGCTGGTCAAAGCGGCGAAACTGTTCCGCCAGATGCTCGGACAACGGCAGAGACAGGGCCGACGCGCCACCCCAGTCCCCCTGACGGTCAAGGATAAACACCTGTGCACCCGGCAGTCCTTGTACCAAGGTTCGCGCCTGTTCCGCCCCCTTGCGGGTGATGGCATGAATGGCGATGCGGGTCATGACTGGCCCCGGCGCAGCACCCCTTTACGGCGACGGATAGACAACTGAACCATGGCAAAGTAGCGATGCTCATCCGGCACCTGGCGCAGATCGGTGTACACCTGTTGGTTGGCGCCGCTGGCGTGGGAGACGTAGGTAGCACAATGCAGCAGCCCCATGGGCTCGAGCATCTCGATCAGCGGCTGCACCATACGGCCGGCCTTGATCAGGATGATGGTGTCAAACTCCTCAATCAATGTCGGCAACATGGCAATGCCGTAGGTGGCCGGCACCACACAGAAGCGCTCCTCGCCATCGGCCAATGGAATGGTAGTCGCTGCCGGTACCGCGGTGATCGAACTGACCGCCGGCACCACTTCAACGTCCAGCTCAGGTAACCGCTCTGCCAGCTCCTCCTGCAGGTAGGCCCAGGTACTGAATACCGACGGGTCGCCCTCGGTGATAAAACCGACGTCTTTACCGGCCTGCAACTTCGCCACCAGCGCGTCCGCCGCCTGCTCCCAGGCCGGCACGGTAATGGCAGGATCCCGGCTCATGGGGAACCACAGGTACAGCGGCTCGCCTTTCATGTCGGCCAGATCCAGTTCCTGTCGAGCAATGGCCCAGGCAAAGGAGTCGGCCTGCCCCTGGGTCTTTTCAGGAACGGCGATCACATCCAGTGACTGCATCAGTCTCAGGCTTCGCAGTGTCATCAAATCACCTGCGCCGGGGCCAACGCCAATGGCATAGATTTTTCCGATTTTATTCATTGGCTTTTTGCCTTCTTTTCGATAATAAACAGATGGATAGGGTTATCACTCTGATAACGGGTGTAGTGCGCCAGAGGTCGGCTCTGGGCGCAGTTGATCATCAGCATGCGCGGGTCTAACTGGCGGCTCTGACACAATCGGTGAATCTCTGCCACGCTCTCCAGGGTGACCGCAGACAACACAAAACGGCCGCCGGGTGTCAGGCGGGCCATCACCGCATCGATGATGGGCTCCATTTCGCCGCGACTGCCGCCGCAAAACACCGCATCCGGTGCCGGCAACGGTGCCAACGCCTCGGGTGCGCGCCCTCGAATTAGGCTTAGGTGGTCAACTCGATGGGCCAACCGATTGCCCTCCAGCTGAAAAAAACACTCCGGGTTGCACTCGATGGCAAAGCTGCGCCCTTTCCAGGCGAGCTTGGCGGCTTCGATGCCCACCGAGCCGGAACCGGCACCGATGTCCCACACCACCGCATCGGCGTGCAAGTTCAGATTGGCCACCGCCACCGCCCGCACCGGTGCCTTGGTGATCAGCCCCCGCTGTGGGGTGCGTTTAAGAAAATCCTCGTCCTGGCTGTGCAGCCCCAGGCCGCCCCAGCGGGCCGGATCGGTGCGCCTGAGCAGCAGCAGGTTCAGCGGCGCCGTGTCACCGGCATCACCACGGGCCAGTTCGGCCACGCTGAAAGGGCGCACCCGCTGCGCCGGGCCGCCCATGGCTTCGCACAGATGCAGTTGCCAATGACCCTCATCAAAATTGAGCAGGTGCTGTGCGATGGCTGTGGGGGTGTTGTCGCTGTCGGTCAACAGGGCAAACTGCTGCCCCTGCTGCAATTGCGCCACCACCCCGTCCAGAGGCCGGCCGTGTACCGACAGCAGTTGGGTCTCCTGCGCGGTCCAGCCCAACTGGGCACAGGCCAGCTGCACCGAACTCAGTGAGGGAATGCACTCCAGTTCTGGTGGCGTTGGCAGAGCCTCGGCATAGGCATGCAGACGGGTACCGATGCCGTACAGCAGCGGATCCCCGGAGGCCAGCACGCACACTTCCTGCTCCCCGGCGGCGGCAAATACCGCCTCCAGATACCCCTCCAACGGCGTAGTCAGGGTAAGCGTTTGTCCCTGAAACTGCGGAAAGAAGGCAAGATGGCGGGGACTTCCGGCAAGCACTTCGGCTTCGGCGATGGCATTGATGGCCCGGCTGGTGAGGCTCAGGCAGCCATCGTCGCCAATGCCGATAAGACGAATCCGACCGGTCATTTGGCCGCCTCCACCATCAGTGCGTGCACACTGGAGACCACCAACGGACTGCCGCCTTTGCGGCCCAAAGAGCTGATAAAGGGCACCCGGGCCTGGCCGGCCAACTGGGTTTTGGACTCATCGGCGCGGACAAATCCCACCGGAATGCCGATGATCAGCGCCGGCATCGCCTCTCCGGCTTCCACCATTCTCAATACCTCAAACAGCGCCGTCGGCGCATTGCCGATGGCGACGATGGCCCCGTCCAGCAGCCCCTTATCCCGGGCCAGGCGCATCGATTCAATGGCACGGGTAATGCCGGAGGCCTTGGCGCGCTCGATCACCTGTGGGTCACTGATGAAACAGTGGCCCTGCACACCAAACTGCTGGCAGCGGCTGGCGCTGAGGCCAGCGGTGATCATGGTCACGTCCGAGACGATGGGCGCACCGCGCCTCAATGCCTCAATGCCGGCCTCCACCGCCGACGGGCTAAAGCGAAACAAGCGGGCAAACTCAAAATCGCCGCTGGTATGAATTGCCCGGCGCACCACCGGCCACTGCTGGTCACTGAACAGGTGCCCGCCATGATGAAGTTCGATCTCCCGATCGATGATGGCAAAAGAATCGGTTTCAATCTGACGCCCTTGGGCCGTCAATTGGGACATGGGGTTCATAAGTTGTCTCCATAGTGACCACAGGCCAGAGTGGAACCGTCAAAGTCCACCAGCCGCACAACCACAGAAAAGGAATGATGGGCGTAGCCGGCGCAATGGCGCGCCGCCTCGGTACAAAGAAGCTGCCAGTAGGCATTCGGTAATCGTTGGCGGCCGAGATCCAGCAGGTGTCGCCCGGTATTGGCGGATCGAATCTGGTCCAGCAACTCGCCATCGTCAGTAAATTCGCGGGCCAGTTCGGCCAGCAGAGAATAGTTAATCGGCCGCCCGGTCACATGGGTCATCAGGGTGCCACCGACGATCTTGCACAGCTTGCCGATCATGGTGACCAGCTCCACCTGGGCCATGGCTTGCCGGGCCGACGCCCTAAGGGCGACACCACTGAAATCCCCCACCTGGATGAAACCGCATTCCGGTAGATTGGCATGCACCAACATGGCGGCCTTTTCGGTGCGGCTACCGGTGGTCAGTACCACCTGGCGCTGGCCCTGGGCGCGGGCGACCTCGATGCTCTGGCGCACCGACGCGGCATACGCCGACGTGGAATAGGGATGCACGGTACCGCGGGTACCCAAAATGGACAGGCCGCCAATCAGTCCCAGGCGACGGCCGATGGTTTGCTCTGCCAGCTGTTCGCCGCCGGGAATCGACACCGTCACCCTCGCCCCGGCGTGACCATAGCGCTGTAGCAGCGGCAGCAGGTGTTCTCGCATCATCTTTCGCGGCACCGGGTTGATCGCCGGTTCGCCCACCGCCAGCTCCAGTCCGGGCAGAGTGACGGTGGCTACCCCTTCGCCCGCCGCAAACGCGATTCCTGGCGCAGCCATTAAAGCCAGAGTCACGGTAATGGCAGCGCCATGGGTGCAGTCGGGATCGTCTCCGGCATCTTTAATCACTGAGCAGCAGGCTTCACCCTCTTCGGCAGGCCGGGCCAACACCGCAAACTCAACCTGCTCGCCAATGGGCAGGGTGATCACCACCGAGTCAGGCTGGTTGCCGGTCAGCACGGTTTGCAGTGCCGCCAGGGCCGCCGCGGTGGCACAAGCGCCGGTGGTGTAGCCTGTTCGCAGCTCGCCTCGATGACGACTGCGTTTGATCCGGGTAACGCCGGTGTCGGCGGCGCCACGGGTATTCGGGGATTTCGGGTCTGTCACATCGGCATCCATACAGTTACAGGAAGCTGATACACGACGGGCGGGAGCAATGACTGTGCACTACTACCGGGTAGGCCCGCCCGGTGTTCAGCATCTGGAGGTTAAGGTGGGTATCCTGGCTCCCGTTTTCGGCCGGCTTCCCCTTCCCGGCATTTGCCAGTGGTAATGGAAGCGACCCTGCCTGTCAGGCACAAACGGTTACAGTTGCGGGTACAGCCCGGAATTTACATCCGGTTCCCCGGCCCCAAGACGGCTATGCCGCCAACGGGCCCCTCGATATGAGGCGCCTTAACCTGGAATCAGTGTAGAGGCTGCTTAGGCCAGAAACACTGTGGAAAGTTGAAGTGATTCTGGGCACTGATCATCAATGTGACCTGTGTCCGCCACTTCACTTAAATACCTTTTAAATCAAAGGTTATCTCCTTGGTGCAAAAAGACCTGGTTCAGATCCAGGGCCACAGAAAACGAGTGGCCATTGGCGCGGGAAAACCGCAGCTGGTCGACTTTCAGCGCCGTGGCGTTAAGGTGACGATAATGGGACCGGCGCAGCGGCGGCGTCGGCGACGGGTTCATCGGCCCCTGCTGGTACAGGTAGTAATCCGGCTGGCTCATCAGTACCCCCTCGATACTGAATTTCACCAACTTGCGACTGGACGGGGTCACCAGCTGACCGCCGGCGGCCGCGACTATGTCGGCAGCGATGTTGCCCTTTCCGGCCACGGTCAGAGGCATTTCAGTGACCTCATAGACCACTCTGGGCCTGGCGGATACCGGCTTGATCTGCTGTCGCAGCTGTTGCAGTTCGGCGGCCACCGCATTGGCGCGACGACGGCAGTCCAGCGCCGTGCCCAAACGGGCCAACTCGGTCAACACCCCGTCTAACGTCACCGGCTGGTACCAAAACACATCGGCGCCCACCAGCCGGGCCATTTCCGCGCTGAAAAAGCGCTCACTGGCCACCACAATCAGATCCGGATCCAGGGACTTGATCAGCTCCAGGTTGGGCTTAATGTGACTGCCCAGCCGCAGCGCGTCAGGAAAGTCCTCATTGGAGCGGGTCACCCCCACCACCTTGTGCGCCTGGCCCAGTCGCTGAAACAGATCCCCGGCCGCCGGCGCCAGCAGCACCACCCTGTCGTAGGCCGCGGCCTCAGCAGCGAAAACTAAAACTATCAGTACCCAAAGAGACCGAAACATCATAAACCTCAGACAACAGTTGCGGGGTCACATCGCGACGCGGTACGTCATGCAGCAACCGTCCCGCCTTAAAAAACAGAAAACGATCAAAATGACGATGGGCCAGATTGATGTCATGCACCGAGGTCACTACCGTCGCCTCCAGTTGCGCCAGATGACTGAAGATCTGCAGCGTATGCCGCACATCCAGGCTGGAGTTCGGCTCATCCAGATAGACGATGGGGGTGGCCTGATTCAGCACTCGGGCCATCATCACCCGTCGCTGCTCGCCACCGGACAACTCGCCATAGCCGCGGTCCTGGTATCGCAGTACATCCAGCAAGGCCAGCAGTTCCCGGGTCTGACGCCGGTCCTCGTCGCTGTACTGGCCCCCTTTCAGGTGGGCAAAGCGCCCCATCAAGGCCACCTCGGCCACGGTAAAAGGAAAGGCGATGTCGGAAGATTGCGACAACAGGGAGAACAACGTTGACCGCTGCGGGAACCCCAACTGAGCCAGGGGACGACCGCCGTACTCAATGGTGCCGCTCTGTGGCGTTAACAGCCCGCTGAGCAGCCCCAGCAGCGTGCTCTTGCCGCAGCCGTTTTCACCCATCAACGCCACCTTTTCACCGGGGCGGATGACCAACTCATCGACCTCGAGAGAGAACTGGTCTCGCCTGTAGACCAACAGATCCACTCGTATCTCAGCCATTCCACAAACTTCCTCTGCGAGTGTGCAGCAAATAAAAGAAGAACCCGCCACCAACCACGGCGGTGATGATGCCCACCGGCAACTCCGCCCCGCCGGGGATCACCACACGGGAAACCGCATCGGAGACCACCAACAGACCACTGCCCATCACGGCGGAATAGAACAGGTTATTGTTCATGTCACTGCCAAACAGACTTCGGGCCACATGGGGCACAATCAGGCCCACAAAGCCGATGATGCCGGAAAAGCTCACCGCGACCGCCACCAACAGGGTCGACAGCACAAAGGCACTGGCCCGCAGTCGCTGCACATTGACCCCCAGGCTCTGGGCCGAGGCTTCATCCAGGGCCAACAGGTTCAGTGCCACCGCCCGGCGGCTTAAAAATAGATAGGTCAGCGCCAGCAACCCTGCGCACAGGGCCAGGCGATCCCAGCTGACCAGGAAGATGCCCCCCATCAGCCAGTAGACAATGGCATTGAGGGAGTCTTCGAAGTAGTACTTGGCAAAGCTGATCACTGCCGAGGCGATGATGTTCATCACCACCCCGGCCAGAATCATGGTCACCGGATTGATGCGGCCCCGATGCTGTGACATGCGGTAGACCAGCACCAGGCCGGCCATGCCGGTGGCAAAGGCGCACACCGACACCCAATAGCCGGGCACCCCCAGAGCGATGGCCAGCACCGCTCCAAGCGCCGACGACGACGCCGCCCCGGTGGTGAAGCTGTCCGCCAGAGGGTTCTTCAGGGTCAACTGGTAGACGCTGCCGCTGAGCCCGAGCATGGCGCCAATCAGTGCCGCAAACAGCACTCTGGGCAGCCTCAGCTCCAGCAGAATATCCCGCTGCAGCGGCGACAACGACAGCGGATCCAGCCATTGCGGGCCTGCCAGCATCGCCACCGCCCCCGCCAGCATCAGCACAATTATGGCCAGCCCCCTCATGGTTCCAGCCTGTTCAGGGTGCGCAGCGCCAGTGCCAGCAACAGCAGGTTCAGGGCAGCCATCATCATCAGGGCAACCTCACTCAGAGGCTGACCGAGCAAAGCCGACCTCAGCAATTCGGCGCTGTAGGTCAGCGGTGAGGCCATCGCCACCACCTGGATCAGCCAGGGCATCTGATCCACCGGGAAAAACGTACCGGAGAGAAACATCATCGGTGTGATCACAAAGGCGTTCATCGAAGCCTGATCCCGGTGGTTTTTCATCTTCAGCGCCACGATAAAGCCAATCAATGAAAACGCCATCAGGTGCAGGGGCAACACCAGCCACAGCGAAGGACCGAAGCTGAGTCCCACGCCGCACAAGGCGGCATACAGGGCGATGATCGCCACCGGGATCAGCCCGCGGGTCATGCCGTACATCACCTCTCCGGCGACGACCTGCCAACGCTGATTGGGTGCCAGCAGAAACTCCTCAAAGATCTTCAGGTAGAAACGACTGATGTTGATCTCGGTGGCGATGTTGTAGCTCTGATTCATGCTGGCCATGGCCAGCAACCCCGGCAGCAGGAAGGTCAGGTAATCGACGCCGTTGACCTGGGCGTCCTGACCGACCCCAAAACCGAAGGCCATCAAATACAGAAACGGCGGCACTGCGGCCGCCAGCACCACCCGCAGCAATTTCTTTCTCAATACCAGGGTCTCGCGGTAGTAGATGCCGGTGACGGTGCTAAAGGGCGCGTTAGCCATGATTCACCAACCTGGTTCCGGTCATCTGCAAAAACGCGTCTTCCAGGCTGGTTTCCCGAATCACCGCCGTCTCCTCGATCTGGGCCAATCTGGCCAACGCCTGTGCCCGGCTATCAAAAAACTCCTGTTGCGGCGTTACGGTTCCGGTCTCAACCACATAGGCTCCTAATGCTTGTTTTAACGACTGGCAGCTGCCGTCGGCAATGATCCGGCCCCGCTCGATAAACACCACCCGCGACGCCAGTCGCTCCGCCTCTTCGAGGTAGTGGGTGGTCAGAAAGATGGTGCAGCCCTGCTGCTGATTGATTTTGCCGAGGAAGGACCACATGATGCGGCGGCTGTGGGGGTCCAGCCCCACCGTTGGCTCATCGAGAAACAGAATTTTGGGTTTGTGCATCAGCGCCCGGGCGATCACCAGGCGCCGCTTCATGCCCCCGGACAGCTTTTCCGCCGGCGTGGTCCGGTGCTCCTCCAGCCCCGCAAACACCAGGCTGTCCTCGATGGCTTGTGCCAATTCCGCGCCGCGCATCTGATACAACAGCCCGTGCACCCGTAAGTTCTCTTCCGGTGTCAGCTCCCGGTCGATGTTGTTGTGCTGAGGCACCAGGCCAATCAGCTTTTTCAACGCCAGTCGATTGGGGTGATAGGCTTCGCCCTGATAATGGATCTCACCGGCATCGGGGCTCAGCAGGCCGGTCAGCATCTTGATCAGGGTGGTTTTTCCAGCGCCATTGGGGCCAAGAAAGGCACAGATCTCACCGGCCTTAAGCTCGAAACTGATGTCGGCGACCGCCTGACGGGCACCAAAGGCCCGTTGCAATCCCCGTCCCTGCAAGACGGCGTGTGTCGATTGAGTCATCGTGGTGGCTTACCTCAAAAGGCGGGGCGCATCGGCGCCCTGTTGCTTACTTCAGGACAATGCCCGCCGCAGCGGCGGCGTCATTGAGGTGATTGAGGTAACGCTGGCGAACCTGAGGGTTGTTGCCCAGTCCAGACAGAATCGGCTCTACCTCCATGCCCAGTTGCTGCAACTGAACCTTCCAGGAGTCCGGTTCGTCACCGGCCATGTCGTTGCTGGCATGATCCCCGGCGACCACCATCAGCGGACGCAGTTGCACCCTGGTCACACCATCCTGCTGCAATCTGGCACTGAGACGATCGAAGTCCGGATGGCCCTCCACCAGCCCCACGTACACCGGCACGTCGGGGTAGTGCTGGTTCATCAGCTCCTCCAGCTCGTAGTACAAGCCGGTTGAGAGATGATCGTTGCCATGGCCCATGTACACCAGGGCGGCGTTACTTCGACGGGCTTGATCGACATCGGCGGCCAGCGCCTGGGTCAATGCCTCAAGGTCATGGCGATACTCCTGCTGCGCGCCCCAGGTGCCCATCAAGGGCCGGCCGACGGTGATACGCTGAAACGGCTTCCATTTGGCCTTCAGGGTGTCAATGCCGCTCAGGGCATCGGTGTACGCCAGCAGATCGGTGAACTCTTCGCCGTGAGTCAGCAAGGTGGTCTGCACCACGATGTCGCGGTAGCCGTCGTTTTGCAGATCCGCCAGGGTACCCAGCACGTTTTTAACCTGGTACAGCTCTGCCGGAATCTCGGGATGCGCCACCTGATAGTCGCGGTCGTCCCGGCGCTGGTGCCATCGCTTACGGATGATGTTGGAAGTAAAGGCAAAACGAACCGGTGTGTCCGGGTAAGCCTGTTGGACGTCGTGCTGGATCTTCAGCAACGAGTCCACGGCCGAGTCGTAAGTGGTTCCGAACGCGGCCAGCACAATGGCAGAGGGTTCAGGTTGAATCGGCGCCGGAGCGGCAGCGAGATGGGTGCTTAATACCGTCGCCGTCAAAGCAGCAGAAAGGCGTTTCATAGGTCAACATTCCACGGGTGCCCTACAGGCACTCTGGACGGCCAAAGTCCGTAACTGGGTTGCTGGCTATGTCTGTTTCCGGGTCGCCCACGGACACCCGGTTTCATACCAGGATGAAACGGGTTAACACAACATAAATGAGTTCGGGTAGGCCCGCCCGAAGTCCAGCACGTCAGCTTAGGCAGGTCTCCTGACTCCTGACCGTCGCTCCTCCGGCCTTCCCAGCATGCGCCAGTGGCATAGACGTTGGAGCGCTACCCGGGGTAGCGTCAGTTACAGTTGCGGGTACAGTCCGGGCCTCTCACCCGGTTCCCTCACCAATCATGGTGGCCTCTCGGCACCCTAAGCTGAACGCATTGTATAAGCTCAGTTTTTGGGAAACACTGTGGAAAGTTGAAGTGAATTTGCAGCGTTATCAACTCTGTGATCCAGCGCCGATTTGCTCAGAGCCGAATCAGGGCGTAACTGCGAATCGCCTTTTCCAGCTCGGCAAAGTCGTTGATCTGCTCCGACACCACCAACAGCGGCCGGTGCATGGCGTCCTCGACCACCACGGTCTGAGACACCGCATCGTAGCGGGCGTCCTCCACCTCCTGCCACAGGTGGCGGGTAAAGCTGCCGTCACTGCCGGTAATGGTAAAACCGACCCGATCGATCTGAATCTCGCTATCGAGAAACGGGATCAGGCGAATGAGGTGGTAGCTCATCTTCAGGCAACCGGCACTGATGGCCAGGCAGAACAGAAACAGCATCCAGTGGGTGGTATCGATCCAAAATGGAAAAGCGAAGGTCGCCAATCCGGCGCCGGCCAGCAGCGGCAGCTCCAGTTGGGTGCGACTTTTTACCTCGTCCGGATGGCAAAAGATGTGGGTCATGATCCGTATCCCTGTCAGCTTGTGGGTCCCCAAAAGAACGGCGCCGGCCGGCGCGGTTCGCTAACTACAAATCAACTACTTAAATAAGAGTACAACATTTAACCAAAATGTCACAACCGGGTTGCCAGCGACCGGAATTCGCCAATAAACCCACACCACAAGTAAGTAAAAAATCCTCTCGACAGAATGCCTTACCCAATAAGGAGTAGCCCGGTCGTGACTCGGATCACAGCGCGATGGATAGCCGCTACTATTGCTTGTGTATACCAGAGTAATTCACTAAGGTTTAAACCATCATATTGAATGCAACTTATGAGTCGTTCGAGTTAGCGCTGAACACCGCCTCATCAGGTTGCATTCACTATGGACCTGCACCGGCAACCCTGTGAGATCGAGCGCATGCTGAACATTGACGACCCCAACCACATCGAAACCACCCCTGCCCTGTTGCGACTGGGTTTTCGCCCGCTGTTTCTCGGCGGTGCCACCATCGCCTGTATCCTGATTCCGATCTGGCTGTGGGCCTGGTACAGCCCCCAGAGTTCTCCGGTGCTGACCAACGCCTTTTTCAGCCCGGTGATCCCCATCTGGTGGCACCCCCATGAGATGCTGTTTGGCTTTGCCATGGCCATCGTCGCCGGCTTCCTGTTAACGGCGGTGCAAAACTGGACCAATCAACCCGGCCTCAAGGGCACGCCCCTGGCCGTGGTGGTGGCCTGCTGGCTCAGCGCCCGCATTCTGCTGCTGTTGCCCATGGCGATTCCCCTGTGGCTGCCGGCGTTGGCCGACACCGCCTTCCTGTTGCTGACCGCCGCCAAGCTGGCACACAGCATCATCAAGGTGAAGCAGTGGCGCAATGTGGCGTTTCCGGTGCTGATCGCCATCGCCGCCGGCGCCAATCTGTTCAGTTACTACGCCCTGGCCCAGCGGGATATGGTGACCGCCTCCACCCTGTGGCAGGCGATGATCTGGTGGATGGCACTGATGATCAGTTTTGTCGGTGGCCGGGTGGTGCCATTTTTCACCGCCCTGAGACTCAAGATCGACAAGGCCCAGCCTCTGGCCTGGCTCGACTGGCCGGTATTTGCCGGACTGGCGCTGATCGCCATTAACTCGGTGGCCCACGTTGTCAGCGGAATGGCACTGTCGGCACTGCTGGGGGTCACCGGCCTGCTGCAACTGGTCCGCCAGGCACGTTGGTCAGCCCACAAAACCGCCAAAGAGCCACTGCTGTGGTCATTACACCTGAGCTATCTGTGCATCGCCCTGGCGCTTATCGGCATGGCGCTGTTTCCCGATAACCCCCATGCGGAACGTCAACTGCTGCATCTGGTGGGCGTTGGCGCCATCGGCGGCATGTGCCTGGCGATGATCTCCCGGGTCACCCTGGGCCATACCGGCCGCAACATCTACCAGGGCCCGTGGATGTCCCCGGCGTTTGCCGCCATTCTGGTCGCCGCCCTGGTGCGCGCCCTGTTTCCCATACTCTGGCCCCAGTCCACCCAGTTGTGGCACTGGCTGGCCGGCAGCCTTTGGAGCTTCGCCTTTGGCCTGTTCCTGTTGCATTACACCGCTTTCCTGTGCCGGCCCCGTCTCGACGGACGCCCGGGATAGCCATTGGCCGGCCTGCATAGAGAGCGGGCCGGTGGCTTTGTTTTTATACTGAATCCAAGACCCATAATGAGAATAACCACCATGCTCACACCCAAACCCCTGGCCGCACTGGCCCTGTCGGCTCTACTTCTTAGCGCCTGCTCCCCTGCCCCCGAGGTACAGGGTAACGCCAAGTGGCAGGACAGCGCCCCGCTGCAATACCAGTCCTGGCTGACCACCGAAGAAACCGTCGAGCGGGAAGATATGCTGGAACAGCGGCCGCAGATGGTGGTGCTGTGGGCCGGCAGTGCCTACGCCAAGGAGTTTCACAGCCCCCGCGGCCACCGCTTTGCCATCAGCGACGTCAGCAACACCCTGCGCACCGGCGTGGCACCGGCCTCTGCCGATGAAAAGGGGATGTCGGCCAGCTGCTGGACCTGTAAAGGTCCGGACGTGCCGAAAATGATGAACGAGATGGGCGAACTGGCGTTTGCCGGCAGCAACTTTACCGATCTTGGCCCGGAGATGGCCAACAGCATCGGCTGTGCCGACTGTCACCAGGAGGGCACCAATGCCCTGACCCTGACCCGGCCTCACGCCCAAAAGGCGATGGCCAAAGTGAGCCTGCCGTTCGATGAGCAAAACAGCAACATGCAGGGCGCCCAGACCTGTGGCCAATGTCACGTGACCTATTACTTCCAGCCGGAGTCCAGTAACCGGGTCAACATTCCGTGGATCTTCGGCAGCAGCGCCGACGAGATTGAGCGCTACTACGACACCCGCCGCTACTACGAGTGGCTGCACCCGATCTCTCGCACGCCAATGCTCAAAGCCCGTCACCCGGAGTTTGAACACTGGAGCCGCAGCCAGCACGCCAAGCAAGGGGTGACCTGCGTTACCTGCCACATGCCACAGAAGCAAACCGAAGACGGCCAGGCTTACAGCGAGCACAACGTCGGCGGTGCACTGGAGAACTTCGATCTGAGCTGCGTGGCCTGCCACGACAGCAAGGCCGAGCTGACCCGGGCTTTGGCCGACACCAAGGCCGCCATCGATGCCCTGCGCACCGAGATCGAGCTGATGCTGGTCAAGGCTCACTACGAAGCTAAGGCCGCCTGGGATGCCGGTGCCGAGTGGTACTTCATGGATGAGCCGCTGATGGCCATTCGCCACGCCCAGTGGCGCTGGGATTTTGCCATGGCTTCCCACGGCATCCATGCCCACAACCCTCAGGAAGCGATGGCGCTGCTGACCGAAGCCAAGGCCCAGGCTGAACTGGCCCGCACTCAACTGGCCGAGGTACTGACCCAGCTGGAAGTGACCGAGGTGGCCTACCCGGATCTGTCCAGCAAAGCGGCGGCACAAGCGGCGGTGAAGTTGGACATGGAAGCACTGAAATCCGAGAAGGCCAAGTTCATCAACGAACAGGTGTCTAAACACTGGCCGGAAGCCGCCATGCGTGCCCTTAAGTACGAGCATTAATCCACCTTAGAGTTCAAGCGAACCCTTACCATCCGGGTCCTGTTTCAGGGCCCGGATTTTTTTGCTGCTACCCAGGCTCACAGAAGGCGACGGCTGCTCTTGCTAAGGGTAGAGACAAGCTTTGGTAACGCTCAAAGTTTAGGGGATGTTTACAGGGACTTTGTCTGTTTTTAGTACCGAGGTATAGACTTAAACACTAAAAGTGTCATCCTTGGCGGACTTAAAGCCCCCAGCAACAAAAATCCAAATATTCCAACACGATACCATTAACACCAGTTATAATAAGGACAAGAGTGGCCACGTAGAACACCAAGTGCCTAAAAGGCTTTAAATTGAGAATTGTTATGCACTCACTTGACATGAAAACCATTATTACTGTCTATGTGCTAATTAGTTATGCGTGTTCAGCTATGCTAATAGTTGTGTACACTCACAACAAACATAAATTTCAAGGGTTAACTTATCTATTAGCTTGGTCTCTAAGTTTTTCAGTAGGGTTAAATGTTGCTGCTCTTTATCCAGTTTCCCCACCCCTTATTTCAACGGT
The DNA here is from genome assembly GCF_900100175.1 of Ferrimonas sediminum. GTDB lineage: Bacteria > Pseudomonadota > Gammaproteobacteria > Enterobacterales > Shewanellaceae > Ferrimonas > Ferrimonas sediminum. The sequence continues at coordinate 93,683 of NZ_FNEM01000013.1, read as the reverse complement.
TGTTTCTAACACCCTGATGTTCGCAAGCGGGGTTTTCTTGGTTTTTGGCATGGCCAGGTACTTGGGTCTAAAGCTAGAACGACGTATCTATTATATAGCCCTAGCAATCTTTCCTTTTATTTACTTCTTTTTAGTAAAAAATCAATACCCAATTTACACTAGAATTATTTTCTTTAACGGGATGATATTACCAGTATATTTACATGTCGCCTATTTAATCTTTATCAAGGCAAGCAGTCAACGTCGAAAACAAGCATCAATCGTTGGGCAGGCCGTTATGCTATTTTTGGCTGTAATAGCACTCAGAATTTTTTATAGTCTAAGTGACATAAAGAGCATTGAATATTTTAACATACAAACACCAGAGAATATTCTTGTCATACTTAGCATGATTTGCGTTATCTTTTTGACATTCTCACTTCAGCTTATGAACAACAGCAGACTCTATTTTGAAGTTGAATATCTTGCAACCATAGACCCTCTTACAAAAGTGTATAACAGACGAAGAATCGAAGATATTGTACATACTCAACTATGCAACCATGAGAGTGATAAGAAATCGCTGCATTTATTTTTAATCGATGTAGATCACTTTAAAAAATTCAATGACAACTATGGACATATTAACGGCGATAGCGGATTGGTGCACATCACAAATATAATAAAAAGAAGCATACGTAAATGTGATTCCGTTGGTCGATGGGGTGGTGAAGAGTTTGTTGTAATATTACCAGGCTTAACCCGAGATGAAGCCATTAAGATTGCGGCAAGATTAGTGAAATCCGTTTGTAACGAAAAAATAGACTTAAACGGTAGGTTGGTAGAGATCTCTATCAGTCTTGGTATCGCCACATTTACAAAAAACTCCAGTTTACAGTCTGTTATTAATCAAGCCGACATCGCTCTTTACAAGGCAAAGGAAAATGGAAGAAATCGTCACGAGGTTTATTCATGACATATTGCTACTTTTGATGATGTCTTTCATTGGGAACCCAATAAACCAGCACGAAAGCAACCCAGCTTGAACTGGGTAGCCCCCAGGACGAAGGCATGGTCAATCATCGGGATCAGCTGCACATCACCGTCTCTCGGTGATGCAGTTTCTCGAGCAGATGAGCCTGCAAGCCGAAGTGTGCTTTATTTCCTGTGAAGTTGACCCGTTTTGCGGGAGAAACCAATGACCGCGTTGTGGCGGCAAGAATCATTGACTCTTGCCGCCCAAATAGAAATCTTTATTACCCGGTATGCTTCTCTATTGCTCACAGCAACAGGGTAACCGCGCGGGTTGTCGACAACGATCACCGGTTACGGCCTTGGCTAAAACGCTTCATTAACCGAAAAGTAGAAACCGCTGTCGCCGTTGCCAAAACCCATATCCAGGCGCACATTCACCCGGGGCTTAACCTCGAACCGATAGCCGACGCCGACACTGTGCAGCCACTTGTCGTCGCCCAACTGGGAGATGGAGTCGGATACCGTCCCCAACCCGGCCCACACCACCATGCCGTGGCGACCACGCAGGTGCTGGCGCCACTCCGCCTGGCCCAGGGTCATCTGCTTGCCCCGGTACTGGCCCTCTTCGTAGCCCCGTAAGTGGTGGCTTCCCCCCAGGTGGCTGAGCTGATCCCAGGGCACATCGCCGCTGCTGAACTCCGCCAGCCACTGCCAGGCCAGTACCGCATCCAGTTGCGTCAGCGACAGGTAGTCGTTGTAGGTCAGGCTGTATTTTTCAAAGTCCTGATCCGACCCCAGCGCTTTACTGAATACCGCCACGTCCGCCTGCAACAGGTGCCCTTCACTGGCGTTAAGGACAAAATCTCGGCTGTCATGAACCAGATGCAGGGTGATGCCGGAACTGACAATGGTGTCGGCAAAAAACGCCGGCCCGCCGCCAGACTCGTAGGCACCATCCAGGTCCCGTGCTTCGGCTCTGGACAGCTCATAACCCACCCCCAGGTAGGTCGCCGGTGCCACTCGCATCAGAAACTGCGGGGTAATACCCAGGGCATTGCGTTCGAAATCGGTTAATTGCGACTCATCGCGGCCGGCGTCGATGCCGGTGCCATAGAAAATGTCCGGTGACGAGGTGAACTCGCCCTCAATGTAGAAGCGGTAACGATCATTGTCGAAAAACGACTTGTTACGCACCTGAACACCGTAGGCGCCATTGACCGAGCCAAAACCGTTGATGGTAATGGAACTGGGCTGAATTCCGTTGCTGGCGTCATCCGCCTGGTACAGCCCCACCGCCGAGATGCCGATGCCAAAGGACTTTTCCGGGGTATAAAACGGTCCAGGCAACAGGCTCCAGTCGATGCCATCATCAGGATTGTAAGCGCCATCGGCGCCCAGCTCCTCCAGTACCCGATCCATCCACAGCGACGCCCGCTGCACCAGGCCGATTTCGGCCCCACTGTTTTCTACAGCCGTAACTGCAGGGGCGGCCAGTATGCAGGCCACCCCAATCCATGCTGATTTCATCAATTAGAATCGCCGTGATACAGAGGCAAAATAGGTTTCTCGATCGCCAAAGCCGATCTCACCCAACAACTCCCACTCGCCCCGCCAGGAGTACATGGCGCCGACCACGCCATTCCAACGGGAGGTGCCTTTCTGGGACACGGCAAACTTGCCGTCACCGGCGATGGCCGCTACTTCGGGAAGCAGATCCGAGATGTTGCCCGACAACTCCTGGTCCATGGCCATGTACATGCCACCGATAAAGGCGCGCATCTCGCTGCCTCGCGCCAGTTCCCAGCGATAGCCCACACGGGGCGCGCCGGTAAAGGTGCCAATCTCGCCGTCCAGGGCGCTGAGGCTGGTGTAGGTGTAGTTCATGTCGACCAGGGCAAACCAGTTGCCGATGCCCCCCGCCAATGTGGTGCCGATGCCGTAGGAGCCGCCATTGAGTTCCAGGGAGAAGGGGGCGCCCTGCACCGCCGGGCCAAGGGCATCGATGGCGGCGCACAGCAGTTTGTCACCGACGCCGCTGACCTTACTGGCATCACAGCCGATGGACTCGATGGTCGCCACCGAATCGCCATCGGTGTAGCCGATGATGCCGTACAGGTTCCAGAACGGGAACACCCACAAGTCGCCGCGTACGGTCATGTTGTAACCGTCAAAGTTGGCGTTGGGTGCATCGACACTGACCGCCTCCAACAGTTCGGTGCCGGTCAGGTTGATGCTGTTCACCTGCACCGGGTTACTGAGATCCATATAGGAGAGCGACAAACCGTAGGGTTTGGGAATGGTGTACCCCCGTGCCCGGGCTTCGTCTCCCCAGATGGGAAACAGCGAGCCCTGCTCTTCGGCGATGGCCGCTCCGCTCAGGGAGGCCAGCAAAACGGTGGTGATAAAACGCGACATAAACATTCTCTGTAACAGACAAGTTGGTGCAACGATTGAAACAACGTGAGTTGCGTTTTGCCCTTGCAGTGACGAGGGCGACTCTCTAACATCCTAAGCTCTCACGCTTAGTGTTTATTTTCAATCGTGTAAAGCATGTGAAAACCGTCGATTGTAGCCATCGATCCCGGTTCAACCCAGAGATATCATCAATTAATTTGTTGGAATTCATTTCAGAGCCATGATCCTGCCCCGCATAACTGTTAGCCTAACTCTGGCCCCGATGATGGTCGGCCTGACGCTGTTGCTGAGCGCCTGTACCACCCAGTGGCAGGGGCACCCCAGACCCGATGCCAATACCATCGCCCGCGCCCTCGGCCACCCCGGCGATGAGATCCAGCTGTGGGATCTGCCCAGCGACAGCATGCCGAACTTCCCCTTGCCCAAAAGCCTGCGCCCCTGCTGCGCCTTCGGTAACATGCAGAAAGTGAAAGTCGGCGCCCTGCCGATCCCGTTGTACCGGATCGGCAACACCGTCGACGCCACCGATATTGGCCCCCACACCTACGATGGCGGCATGCTGGGCTTCACCCGCTCCAGCGTCAGCGCCACTCGAAACTCCGGCACCGAAAACAACGGCATTGTGTACACCAAACGGGGCGGCTTTATCGATCTGGCCCATGTCCGCGACACCGCCGACGATACCGTCGGGCTGTTTTTTCCAATCTTCAAACAGCTGGGCCAGGATCAGGTGATCGAGCTGAAGGGCGAGATCGGCCGTCGCTACGTGCAGTTGCACGCCTTCGATGCCTCGAGCCTGAGCAACCATCAGCGCTGGCAACTGGCCGCCGCACTGGCGGCGCGACTGGCCTACTTCAAGGCCGAGTCCCACGAAATCGCCCAGTGGCGGGGCTACGCCAGCCTGGCCAGTTGGCCGGAAACCGTGTCCGCCTACAGCCCGGAGGATCTGTACTCCAATATGCTGGGGGCCAAGCTGTCGCTGGCGTTGATTCAATCGAAATTGGTGCTCAACAGCCAGTTGTACGATCAAAGTATGACGGTGTGGCTAGAGGAAGCGATTCACTGGTTGGGGGGCGTCAGTGCCAAAGAGACCAACGCCCTGTTTGATGTGGTCGACGGCCACTGGTGGGACTCGAGCCGTGCCATTCCGGAGAAATACCTGGTGTTAAAGCGCCATTACCAGATGGGCGACAGCCAACTGCCCCACCGGGTGCCGGTGTCACTGGCCCGAAACCACTGGCAATGGCCGCCGCTGGCGGCACTGTACGCCGGCCAGCCACAGAGCCAACCCCTGTCTCTGGCCAGCCGACTGTTCGGGTTGTCTCTGGATGAGATTGGCGAGTTACGCCTGGAGGTCGACCCGGCCTATCAGGCCAGCTTTGCGCACCTGCCGCCGACGCTGTGGCAGCAGGGCTTCAGCCACCGGCAGTTTGCCGACATCGCCCTGGCGGATGAGCGCCTGGATCGAGCCGAGCTGGCCGACCTAGGCCACTAGTTCAGAGTCAGCAGCGCCTCCTGCAGGCGCTGCCACTGCTCGGCGCTGCTGGGCAGGCCAATCCGCAATCCGTCCTTTTCATCGGTCAGACGCACCAGAATGCCCTGCTGGCACAGTTGTCGGTGCCACTGCTCGGCGTGGTCGCAGATCAGGGTCTGAAACAGCGGGGTACCGGACAAGGTTCCCGGCAGAGACGACAGCATCGCCGCCAGTCGCAGCGCCGCCCGCTCCAACCGGGCCCGTTGCGATTGCTGCCAGGCCCTGTCCGCCAATGCCTGCCGGCACGCCTCCCGCGACGGTCCGGCCACGGTCCAGGGACCCAGCAGATCCGTAAGCGCCATTAACAGCTCCTGCTCCGCCAGTACAAAGCCCGCGCGAATGCCCGCTAGGCCGAAGAACTTACCGATGGATCGCAGCACCACCAGGTTGGGCTGGGGACACCAGTGGCTGATGGAGTCCTTGGGATCGACATCGGCGAACGCTTCGTCCACCAGCAGGGTGCCCTCCTGCTCGGCCAACTGGCGGTGCCACTGCATCAACCGCATCGACGGCACCCGGTGACCGGTGGGATTATTGGGGTTGATCACCACCAGCGCCTGCACCTGAGCCAACAGCGCCGAGTCCGGCTCGTTGTCGTACAACTCGGCCCGCCAACCGGCCCTAAGCCAGGCTTTCTGATGTTCTTTGTAACCGACGCGGGGTAAAGCCACTACCGGCTCCTGAGGCAGTTCGGTCATGGTTTTCAACACCAAGGGCAACGCCTGAATCGCCGCCTGGGAGCCGGCCACCGGCAGCAGCGACTGGCAGTCGTAATAGCGCCGGGCCACCCGCTCCAGGCCATCCTCCTCTTCCGGCAGTCGGTTCCACTGCTCCAGAGCGATGGGCTCTAAAGGGTAGGTCCAGGGGCTGACGCCGGTGGACAGATCCAGCCACCGGGATCGATCGATGCCAAATTCGGCCACCGCCTGTCTCAGGCGGCCGCCATGGTGCAATGCGCTCATAGGGCGCCCTCCACAACAACTGCTATCATCATCAAGGCGACCGCCCATAGAGCGGCGCCCCGGTTTACCAACGCCACCGCCTGGTCAATGGCACGCCAGTCGGCCTCGGGGCCCTGCCCCAGCAACGGCTTATCGCACTGGTAACCATCGTACTCGGCGCGGCCACCAATGGTCACCCCCAGGGCACCGGCGCCACTGGCCATGACCGGGCCGCCGTTGGGGCTGGCACATTGACGGCCCTGCTGCCAGGCGCAGCGCAGCGCCGTGGCCAACCGGCCCCGGCCGGCCCCCTGTATGGCGTAGGTCAACACGCACAGGCGCGCCGGCAGGTAGTTCAACAGATCATCCCAGCGGGCCGCAGCCCAGCCAAAACGGCGATACCTGGCGTTTTTATAGCCCCAACGCGCATCCAAGGTATTGGCAATACGGTAGATAATGGCGCCTGGCGCCCCTGCCACCATATACCAGAACAGGGTACCAAACACGGCATCATTGCCATTTTCCAACATCGACTCCACCGTGGCACTGACCACCTGGGCTTGTGACAGGGTCTGGGTCTTGCGGCTGACGATGTAGCCGACCCGCTCCCTGGCCAACGAAAGATCCCCCTGCTTTAACGCCGCCGCCACCGCCTGGCCATGTTCCCCAAGGCTGCGGCCACCGAGACACAGGTACAGCACCAACGCCTCGGCCCACCAGGGCCAGGGCAAAGCCATCAACAACAGTGCCGGCAGTGTCAGCACGGCCAGCGCCACTGCGCCGCGCCAACGACGATCGCCGTACAGTTTCTGCTCTGCCAGAGTAATAAGGCGTCCCAAACCGATTAATGGATGAAACCGGGTCGGTTCGCCCAGAAGGCGGTCCAGCAGCAGTGCCAGGCACACCACCAGTGCCACTTGCCAGCAGTCGGCCCCCATCAACATGAGATCACCAAGGCCTGCTGTTGCTCACAGGCTCGTTGCCACTGTTCCAGGGAGTCCTGCGCCAGTTCATGCACTAGGTGCTCGGGCTCGATGGCCGCCAGCAGCGGTCGCAGATCGCTATTGGTAAAAGGGTGATGACCGTCTATCTGAGTCACGTGTTTCAATGCCACCTCCAGTCGATACCAGAAATCCGCACAGCCCCGATACGGCTCATGCGTCTGTTTGGCCGCCTCGATATAGGCGCCATTGAGGCTGCAATTCAGGTGCAGCGTATGAATCTCGTCAGTCAGATCCAGCGATTTTAACCGCTGCTGCAAGAACGCCACGCCCTCCTGCTCAGTGCGCAGGCCGGTATGGGTAGCCATCATATGGCCGGCATCAAAGCACAGCCCGCAGTTATCGTAATTCACCCACTGACGCAGGGTGTCGTACTCCTGACGGCTGTCGAGGCGAAAACTGCCGGGCCACCACAGATTTTCAAACAGTAGCCGGCCGGAAAAGCGACTCTGCGCCATCGCGGCGTTGATCAGCTCGGCGCACACCTTGAGGGTATCGCGCCAGTGCCAGGGAAAGCGCTGGCTGAACAGGTTGTCCATGTCGCAGGTGACCGGATGGAACACCACGTAGGGCGCCCCCAGATCCGCCGCCAGATTCAGCTGGTGCACATAGATAGCCACCAGGTGCTCCGGGTCACGGCTGCCGTAGAAATGCTCCACGGTTTGCCAATCTCCAAATATGGCCATCAATGCGTCCTGATCCCGGTGCCAGAACGGGGTCAGAATCGGGAAGAACGTCAGGTGCAGCCCACCCACCAGATCCTGTGGCACCTGGCCCGCATCAAACTGGCCATGGGGGGCGATCTCATAACCGTCCAGTCCCGCCGATTGCAGCCACTGCCGGGCGTGTGACCAGTCCCGAAGCAGATGCCCGGGAGCCGGGTTTACCGTTACATTCAACAGCTGTTTCATAGATAGCCCTGATTGAACAACGCCACCAACACCAGCAGGGTCACCAGCTCTACCACCTGCTCGGTGGCACCCAGGGTGTCGCCAGTGTAGCCCTGAATGTGGCGATTCATGTTCCAGACCATCCAGGCGAAGGCGCCGCTCCAGGCCAGCACCAACACCGCCGCCGCCTCATAAGGCAGTGCCAACAAAGGCACCGCGGCGCAGATCATCAGCGTCAACTGGGCCAGGTAGCCCGGCGCGCGATCCCGCTGCGGCGTTTTGCTGTTGCCGTCGTCCCGGGCATAGGGCAGCAATACCGGCACCAGACCGGCCACGGCGCGACCGCCACCATGGCTTATCACCAGCGCCAGCATCGCCAGCCCCAGCGGCAGCGTCGACAACGCCACTACCTTGATGGCAAACGCCGCCATCAGGGCCAGAACCCCGTAGGTGCCGATCTGGCTGTCTTTCATGATCTCGAGCTTACGCTGACGCAGCCAGTGACCACCAAAACCGTCGCACCAATCCGCCAGCCCATCCTCATGGAAGGCGCCGGTCAGTCGCAGCACCAGCACCAGTACCAGTACCACCGCCAACGGCTGGCCGAGGTAGGGTTCAAGCAACCACAGACACCCGGCCGCCAACGCGCCAATCAACAGACCAATCAGGGCAAACCACCGCGCCGCGCGGGCAACGCTGTCGCCATCAAACGGCACCCAGGCCGGCATCGGCAAGCGGGTCAGAAACCCCAGTGCGGTCAGAATCAGTTTCGGGTGCATCACGACTCCTTGTTGGCATCAAACCAGCGCGCCACCAGCGCCGGAGCACTGGCAAAGTACCAGTGAACGTAGGACGCCACCACTCGCCGGTGAGTGTACACCGGCTCGCCGACCCGCACCCGGCCGCGCTGTACCGCTTCGGTGACAGGCGTCAGCTGGATGTCGCTGCTGGAGTAATGAAAACAGTGGCCCTTGATCTGATTCTGCTCCAGTTCGGCGACCAGAATGCCGATGCCCTGCAGCCGCGACTGCATGATCGCCGATCCCGGCAGGGCCCCCACCATGGCGTGGATCTGGCCCTCAATATCGGTCAGTTGCTGCAGCAGATACAACATGCCGCCGCACTCCGCCACCACCGGCTTGTCGGCCTCGATGTGGTCACGAATCTGTTGAGACAGCACGTTATTAGCGCCTAGGGCGCCGGTGTGCAGTTCCGGATAGCCCCCGGGCAGATACAGGCTGTCGCAGGTCGGCAACCCCTCTCCCGCTAACGGCGAGAATGTCACCAGCTCGGCCCCCAGTTGCGTCAGCAGGGACAGGTTGTCGTGATAGACAAAGGCAAAGGCGGCATCCTGGGCGACGGCGATACGTTGCCCGGCCAGGGGCTGCCCCAGACATTGAAGGGCCTCATCTTCCGGCCCGGCCTGAAACGCCACCGGCTCAGGCAGCGGCATGTCGCAACTTTCTCCAAGCTTTTGGGCCGCGGCATCCAGCCAGGCGTCCAGATCCGGCAACTCCTCGGCCTGAACCAGTCCCAGGTGGCGATCGGGCAATGCCAGCGACTCATCCCGGGGCAACCAGCCGCAAAACGCAATGCCGTCCGGCACGCTGTGACGCAGCAGGGTGGCATGACCGGCACTGCCGACCTGATTGGCCACCACTCCGAACAGGGTCACGTCGGGGCGATAATGGGCCAGACCACAGGCAATCGCCCCAAAGGTCTGGGCCATCTTGGCCGCCGGAATCACCGCCAGCGCGGGTACCCCGAAGGCCACCGCCAGATCGGCACTGGAGGTGGTGCCATCGAACATCCCCATCACCCCTTCAATCAGGATCAGATCCGCCTCGCGGGCGGCCCGATAAAGGTGACGACGACACTGGGCTTCGCCCATCATGCCCAGGTCCAGCTGATAGGCGGGCTCGCCGCTGGCCACTTCGTGAAACTTGGGGTCGATAAAATCCGGACCGGTCTTAAACACCCGCACCCGCTTGCCCCGGTTGCGCCAGTAACGGGCCATGGCCGCCACCACCGTGGTTTTGCCGCTGTCGCTGGCCGGTGCGGTCACCAGCAGCGCCGGACAGTGAGCCACCGTCATGAGCGCCACCCCGCCACAGGGGCAAACAGGGTATCCAGATCCAGGTGCGCTTCCAGCGCATCGGCCAGGCGGTCGATGCCCTGCTCCCGCAATACGGCCATATCCTGAGCCTTGGCATGGGGGGCCTCCAAGCCCGCCCAGCGCAGCAACAGATTGCAGGCCTCGGGCTGATCAAACACCCCATGGAGGTAGCCGCCCAACACCTGGCCATTGCCCGAACAGGCGCCATCGGCGATCCCATCCAGCTCAAACGGCTGGGTGCCGCTGACCTCGGTGTGACCGGCATGAATCTCATAGCCTTCCACGTCGGCAGTTTCTCCCAGCAGAGTGAGTTGCCCCCGAACCCGGGTCAACTGCTTGGCGGTGGCCAGAGTGGTGCGGGTCGCCAGGTAACCCAATCCCTCGCTGCTGCCGGGCTGGCCTTCGACGCCATGGGGATCGTCGATGCTCTGGCCCAACATCTGATAGCCCCCGCAGATGCCAATCACCTTGCCGCCAAAGCGCAGGTGACGGGCGATCTGCGCATCCCAGCCCTGCTCTCTTAATGCCTGCAGATCGGCGCGGGTACTCTTGGAACCCGGCAGAATAATCAGATCCGCCGCAGGCAAGGGTTGGCCGGGGCGCACAAACTGCAGGTCCACCTTGGGGTGCAACCGCAACGCGTCAAAATCGGTGTGATTGCTGATGCGCGGCAAACCGGGCACCACCACTCGAAAACGGGCATCCTCGTCGGTCTGCTGGACATTGATGGCGTCTTCCGCTTCCAGGTACAGTCCCTTTAAGTAGGGCACCACCCCCAGCACCGGCACGCCGGTTTTCTCCTCCAGCCATTCCAGACCAGAGTCCAGCAAGCTGGGATCGCCGCGAAAACGGTTGATGATAAAGCCTTTTACCAGGCCTTTTTCCTGTTTCGACAGCAATTCATAGGTGCCGTACAGGTGGGCAAACACGCCGCCGCGATCGATGTCGGCGACGATCACCACCGGCACCCCGGCCGCCAGGGCAAAGCCCATGTTGGCGATGTCGTGCTCGCGCAGGTTGATCTCCGCCGGACTGCCCGCCCCCTCTACCAGACGGGCGTCCGCCTGCTGCCCCAGCTCCTCAAAGGTGTCCACCACCAGTTGCAATAGCTTGGGTTTAAAATCGTGGTAGCCGCGGGCGTCCATGTCGGACAACGCCTTGCCGCGAACAATCACCTGGGCGCCGGTATCGGTGTTGGGCTTGAGCAACACCGGGTTCATCAACACACTGGGCTCAAGGCCACAGGCCTGCGCCTGCACCGCCTGCGCCCGGCCAATCTCACCGCCCTCTTTGGTCACGGCGCTGTTCAGCGCCATATTTTGCGGCTTAAATGGGGCCACCCGTACCCCACGACGGGCCAACACCCGACACAATCCCGCCACCATTACGCTTTTTCCGGCATCACTGGTGGTGCCCTGAACCATTAACGAATAACTGCTCATCGTCTCTCTCTTATTGAAATTGCGATTGGTGACGTGTGCACGCCTGTTCCAAAGTAGTGATGATGTCGTCGGCATCCAGCCCCAGCTCTTCCGCCAGTACCAGCACCCCGCCCAGGCCACAGCCTTCGACCACCAGCCCCTGCTCATAGCGTTGCAAACACTCGAGGCCACTGAGGCCGAAGTCGGTCTGATGCAACCCCAGTCGCCAATCTTGAGGCAGGTGGCTCAGCACCGACTGGCCGTCGGCCGCCATCACCCAGCGGGTGGTATCCACCCGGCCACCGAGATCCGGCCGCACTCGGGCCGCTGCAATGAGCGGGGCCACAAACATCATGCCGCCGGCCAGGTGCGGCACCGGCAACGACGCCGGCCAATGACACAGCAACCCGAACAGAGCCCGCTGTATCTGGTCGTGAAACTGCGGACTGGCCAGCAGTGCCTCGACATCAAACTGCCCATGTAGGCGGCGATACTCCTGTTCCAGCTGAGCCAGCAAACGCGACTTTTGCGCCAGTTTGTCGGCGTCTTTGGTGCTGCCGGCGGGACTGAGCGTCAACCCGGTCAACAGTCGCAACCACAAGGTGGAAAAGGTGGTGCCGCCGACGCCACACTCCGCCAAAATGCTAATGCAGCCCCGCTCTGCCTGGGCAGTCAACTCCGGCAGCAACTGCTCCTGAATCAGCACGCCGGTATCCACTTGCAGGCCACCATGATGCTGGCAATGGGAAAACCAGTCGCTACAGCCCGGCTGTGGGCTCTGAACCTGGAAGTTGTAACTACGAAATTCAATGGCATGGCCGGCCTGATGCAGGCGATTGAGCATGCCCCGGGTCAGGACCGCCGGACTGATGCCACCGTTATCCAGCAGCCCTTTGGCCGTCAGCGGTGTGGGCCGGGGCGGGCTGGGGAACGGCGTCAGGGCAATGCCGTTGGCGATCAGTTCACTGTCCCGGGTCGGCGTCAGGTGCATCAGATTCTGGCCGGCGCCGGCATCGGACAACTGATGCAGCTGCGGCAACTGAGTGGCCGCGCCATTGAGAATGTTGAAGGCGATGGTGGGCTTAGGGTACGTCATAGCGGTCTCACTCATGGTCGGTCGGAGCGGGAAACAGTCCCATCAACTGGGGCCAGTGCAGCCCCTGCTCATCGATGTACACCTGGATCTGCAGGCGAGCCGCATGCCCCAGCGCGACCCGGCTCAGGTGGGCATTGTCCTGTTGCTGCCCACTGAGCAGCCAGGACAACAGCACTCGTATCACGCCAGAATGGGTCAGCAGCAACACCGTCTCGCCCTGATGGCGTTCGGCCAACTCCGCCAACAAGCCGGTGGTTCGCTGCAACAGCGAGGCGGTGGTCTCCCCCGCCGGCGGCACCTGCTGCCAGGGCTGCTGCCAGTAGGCTTCAAAGTCGCCCTCGGGCCGTTGCCATAACTGTGCTAAAGGCTGGCCATCCCAGTGACCGAAGTCCAGCTCCTGCAGTCGCTCATCGAACTGCAGCGGCCGCTGATGCTGCCGGGCCAGTTGCTGGCCAAAGTCGGCGCAGCGCCTCAGGGGCGAGCTGTACAGATGTTGCCAGACCAGCGGCGCGCAGCTGGCCTGCCACTGGCGCCAACCCAACTCGGTTAACGGCGGATCGCTGCGTCCCAACAACCGTTCGGCGTCCTGTGGCTGGCCGTGACGGACCAAATGAAACTCGGTGGTGGTCATCGGGCCCCCTCCTTTAACGGTCGTTCAATGCCCGCCTGACACCACTGTACCCGCCGGGCGATGGCGGCGATCGCCTGGTGCATCTGGCCACTGGCACTGACAAAGCGACGGCTGATGCTGTCGTCGGGGATCAGCCCCTGTCCCACCTCGGTGGACACCAGCACCACCTGGGCCCGGCACTGGCCCAGGGCGCGGCAGAGGCGATCAATTTCGCGGTCCAGATCCACCCCGGCCAGCAACTGATTGGTCAGCCACAGGGTCAAACAATCTATCAGCAGCAGCTCATCGGCGTCGGCCTGTTCCAGCAGCCGCACCAGGTTCAGCGGCTCCTCGATGCAGCGCCAATGATCCGGGCGGCGTTGCCGGTGCAGTTCAATGCGCTCGGCCATGCTAGGATGGCTGCGGGCCGTTGCCACGTACAGCACCCGCTGACTGCTGGCCAGGCACCAGGCTTCCGCCAGTCCGGATTTCCCGCTGCGGGCCCCGCCCAGATACAGACTGATCACAGCGCCTCCCGTTGCCGGCGGGCAGTGTCTATCTTGCGACACACCAGTGCCATGCCTTCCAGCACCCTGGGGCCAGTGCGGTGCACCAGATCGCCCTCGATGGGCACAATCTGATCGTTGGCCACCGCCGGAATCTCCGGCCATACCCGCCAGTCCACCACTTCCTGATTGCTGTTGCCGTGGTACTCCGGCTTGAGAATGATCTCCGGCTTACGCACCAGCACCTGCTCCATGGAGACCTGGGGGTAATCGGCCTCGCCATCGGCAAACACATTATCGGCACCACAGTCGGCTAAAATGCCGTTCATCCAGCCGCCGGACACCGTGGTCAGGGGCTCGGGCCACACCTGGTAGAACACCTTGACCGGTGCCTGCTGCCGGTACTGCTGGCGCAGTTGAGCCAGCCGCAGCCGAAACTCGCCGGCCTGTTTGTGGCCTTCGGCCTCCAGTCCCAGGGCCTGACCCAGCTGTTCGAGGCGATCGGCAATCTCGTCGATGCGGGTTACGCTGGTGTCAAACACCGGCAGCCCCAGGCTTCGCAGACGCTCGATCAGGGGCGCGCTGGTGTCCTCGATGCTGAGCACCACCAGATCCGGCTGCAGCAACATCAGGGCTTCCATATTCAGATAGTCGAAACGACCGATACGTGGGATCGCCTGGGCCGCTTCCGGGTAGTCGGCGTAATCCACCGTCGCCTCGATGCGATCGCCGGCGCCGATGGCAAACAGCATCTCCACCGAATGGGGAGACAGCGCCACCAGTTTCTGCGGCACCGCCAGAGCCCAGGGCGCCATCAGCATCAGGGGCCACAACCACTTCAGGGCGCTCATTGTGACGCCCCTTTCAGCTCCAGCGGCAGACCGGCGATGGTCAGGGTGACCCTGTCGACCCGCTGGCCCAGGTGCTGGTGCAGCCAGCCGCACTCATCCACAAAGCGGCGGTTGGACTCCCCCAGCGGCACGACACCCTGCCCCACTTCGTTACCGATGAAGATCACCGGGCCGGGCAGTGTCGTCAGGCTCTGCAACAGTGCCGCCTTGGCCGCCGGCCAGTCGCCATCGTCGGCGAACAGCTCATTGGCCAGCCACAGGGTTAAACAGTCCACCAGGATCAGGGTGTCCGGCTTGGAGGTGGCCTCAAGGACTGCGGCCAGATCCCGCTGGGCTTCAATCAGCGACCACACGGCGGGCCGGTGACGCTGGTGGTGGGCGATGCGCTCGGCCATGCTGTCGTCCACCCTGGCAGTGGCAATCACCACCACCTCACCGCCACTGGCCTGTTGCCATTGCAGGGCTCGCTGCTGGGCCAGACGGCTTTTTCCGGAGCGGGCGCCGCCGCTGATTAACTGCTTCATGAACGACCCCGACGCTTCATTAAAATTCCGATAAAGAACGCACTGCCGAGAATGGCAGTCACCACCCCGACCGGCAGCTCCTGATTACCCAGCAGTTGCCGGGAGAGCAGATCCACCCACACCATCAGAATCGCCCCGAACAGGGCGGTGGCGATCAGGGTGGCACCGCTGGCGGCGCCAATCAGTAGCCGTACGATGTGCGGCACCATCAGGCCGACAAAGCCGATGCCGCCGCAGTACGCCACCAGAGACGCGGTGATCAACGCGGTCAACAGCAACATTCCCAGGCGCAGAGGCACCACCGCCACCCCCTGGGTGTGGGCACTTTCGTCTCCGGTCATCAACGCCTGCAGCGGCCGCTGAAACTGGTACACCACCAACAGCGCCGTCAACACCACTACCGAGGGGATCCACAGCGTGCCCCAGGTGGCGCGGCTAAAGCTGCCCATGTTCCAGAACAGCACCGCCTGAATCGCCTGATTGTCTCCGAAATAGAGCACCAGATTGGCCAATGAGGACAGCAGAAACGAGATTGCCACCCCCGCCAGAATCAGCCCTTCAACCTGACCGTCACGGGCCATCACCATCACCACCGCTACGGCGATCAGCGATCCCAGAAACGCGCACAGCGGCAGGCTCAGACCCGCCAGACCGGTAGTCAGAGCGATCACCGCCCCCAGGGTGGAACCGGCGGAGATGCCAAACAGGTAGGGATCCGCCAGCGGGTTACGGGTCACGCTTTGCAGCACCGAGCCGGACACTGCCAGTCCCGCGCCGCACAACATCGCCAGCAGCACCCGCGGCAAGCGCAGTTCGATGATGATGCGCTGGGACAGGTTGGCGGCGTCGGCACCGATGAGGGCATTGGCCACCGCCAGGCCGACGTCACCCAGGGCGATGTCGGCACTGCCAAAGGCGATCGCCAACATCGGTGACAACACAACGAGGGGAAACAGGATCAGCAGCAACAGCTGCGGCTTAAGCAAGGGCATAGGCAGGCTTTTGGTAGTCGTAAGTAATGCGCGGGTAGCGGCCGTTCGGGTGCATATCCACTCGGGCGTCCACCCCGTAGACCGATCGAATGCGATCGGCGGTGAGTACCTGCTGCGGCAGGCCACTGGCCACCAGCGCGCCCTCACTCAGCAGCAGAATCCGGTCGCAATAGGCACTGGCCAGATTCAGATCATGGATGGAGGCCACCACGGTGATGCCTAAACTGCGCACCAGCTTCAGAGTCTCAATCTGGTAACGCACGTCCAGGTGGTTGGTCGGCTCATCCAGTAACAGCAGCCTGGGCTGCTGCAGCAGCGCCCGGGCAATGAGTACCCGCTGACGCTCGCCACCGGAGAGGGAATCAAAATGATGCTCCGCCAGTGATGCCAGCTTGACCCGCTGCAACACCGCCTCGACCCGTGCAGATTCATCCCGGCGGTCAAGACGTTGCCACCAGCTGCTGTGAGCCAGCAAACCGGTGGTTAAAAATTGACGCACGGTCATCGAAAATCCCGATGGACCATGCTGGGTTACCACCGCCACCTGTCGGGCAAAGGCCCGGCGGCTGATGGTGCCTATCTCGGTTCCTGCCAGGGCGATGCGCCCCTGCTGAGGAATCAGGTAACGGTACAGGCACCGCAACAACGTCGATTTACCGACCCCGTTAGGGCCAAGCAGACCGACAAATTCGCCGTGATTAACGGTAAAACCGACGTCATGCAGCACCTGGCGCTCACGACAGCCCCAGCTTAGCCCCTCCACCTGCAGGTGGGGACTGGACTCACAGTCGTACTGGTTGTCATCGAAGGACTTAAACATGATGCTGTCTCTGTGTGACTGACTCGGTTGCCGTTAATGCGCCACCCTGTAACCAGGGTGGCGCCCCGTGCGTTTAAAAGTCGCTGTAGCTCAGGCTCAGGAACCACTCGGCACCCGGGCCGTAATAACTGCCGTTGGAGATCACCTCTTCATCCAGCAGGTTATTGGCTTTCAGGCGCACCTTCCAGCCCTGGGTAAAGGCGTAGCCCAGGCTGACGTCCACCTTGTGGTAGGGGCTGATGAAGTCAGGGTTGCCATCGTAGTTGTTGTCACCGTCATTGCGTTTGCCCTGATAGTGGTAATCGACGCGCAGGTCCCACTGGCTGCGGACGTAAGCGGCCGAATAGTCGAACTCATGCTCGCTGCGCCCCTCCAACTGCTCACCGCTGCTGTCGTCTTCGGCATCCAGATAGGTGTACGCCAGTTGGTGCTGCAGACCAAACAGCTCGAAGTCGCTGCCCAGCTCAACGCCCTTGAGTATGGCCTTATCGACATTGGATGGCTTATAGATGTCCCAGCCGTTGTCGTCTTTCTCGCCGGTCTTGGCCCAGTTGATGAGATCGTCAACCTTATTCTGGAACACGCTGACGTAGGCGTTGTAGCCGTTACCGGCGTAGTTCAGGGTCAGATCGACGTTCTTTGAGGTTTCCGACGTCAGTTGATCGTTCCCCAGCTCCGGCCAGTACAGATCGTTAAAGGTGGGGGCCTTGAAGGCGGTGCCATAGCTGGCACTCAGGCGCCACTGGTCATTGAAGCGATAGGCGGCACTGGTGTTGTAGGAGACTTCGCTGTCGATGTTTTCCACATCGTCATAACGCACCACCCCTTCCAGCAGCCAGGCACCGAGATCGGCGCGGGCCAGGGCAAACACCCCCACCACGTCACGCTCATCCTGGGCGTAATCGCCGCGCACCGACTCATTGTAGTAATCCACGCCGCCGCTCAGGGTCAGGGCGCCGCCCGCCTGATACTGGTTGATCCAGCTCAGTTGGTTTCGGCGGGTCTCATAGATGCTGTGGCCTGGCTCACCGGCGCGGTAGTTATCGTTGTAATCCCGGGCCTGGCCTGCAGACAGCTTGGAGCTGAAGTCGTTGCGGTCGTACTGCGCCTCCAGGTTCCAGAAGAAGTTGTCGTAATCGGCCTCATTGCTGTAGGGGGCACTGTTGTCGTACTCGTAGCTGCCGGTGTTGTACTGACCGCTCCAGTTCAGCAGCCACTGTTCACTGAGGTTCTGCTGACCATTCAGGCCGAAGGTAAGGCGATCATAGCCATCGTCATCGGTTTCACTATCGCGGCGTACATCAAAGCCATCACTCTGCTCCTGGGACACGGTCAGGCTGGTACTGCCGTCACCGTGGCTGATGCCGGCACCGGCACTGAGGCGGCTGTAGTTGTTGCTGCCCACGGCGCCGGAAGCGTACCATTGGCCCCCTTCCAGACGGCGGGTAAAGATCTGTACCACACCACCGATGGCATCACTGCCCCACACGGCGGCGCGAGCGCCTTTCACCACTTCGATGCGCTCCACCTGTTCCGGCGCCAGACTGGAAAAGCTGACGCTGCCCAGGGTGGCGGAACTGATGCGAACGCCATCGATCAGCACCAGCACATGGTCCGATTCGGAGCCTCGAATGCTGATATTGGCGGTCTGACCGGCACCGCCGGTACGGGTCACGCTGAGGCCAGGCAGTCGTTCGAGAATGTCGACCACAGAGATCGGCGCCAGCTCCTCGATCTCCACCCGCTCGATGGTATTGACCACCGCCAGCTGCTGCTCAGGGGCAGTATCAAAGCGATCGGCGGTGACCACAATGGTTTCATAGTCGGGCGCAGCGGTAGCCGCGTAGCTGGCACACAGGGCCAGGGACAATACAGAAAGGCGCGTTTTTAAACTCATGGTTTTTCCTTGAATAATCGAGTTTTAAAAGCGCGGGAATGCTCTCAACAGAGAGGTAGGTGAATCCGTCATCACGACGGGGTGCTCACACGTACAACAGACGAATACCAGATAAGGCCAGCTCGATGCGAAAATGGAAGCAAGGTTCGCCTTGCCACCCGGTTCAAACGGTCTTATCAGGCTATCTGCTCAAGAAACCCGCTTGAGTCAAATCAGCAAATCAAGGTAGGTCTCCTGGCTCTCAGCGTCTGAACGTGCTCCCTTCCCGGTTGCCCAGTGGTTATCGACACGTCGCTCTGATTACAGTTGCAGGTACAGCCGCGGGATCTCACCGCGTTCCCTGTTATGCATGAATCGTCGTCGAACGATCCCTTGCACCTCAATTTGGTGGCCATGATAACCATGCCACAGTCCAAGATTGTGCCAGAGATCACAAGGCATTGAACAGCGATAAATGTCTGTGAATAGTCACAGCGTTTGCCACCGTTACCACCGCAAGAATGGACGTCTGGATGGCCAAGCCACCTATACCAAGGGGTGCAGCCCGGCTCAGGCCACCGCCGCCCTCTTCCCGCCTGAACCAAAAAAATGTTCAACATTCGACTGACTGACTGCTTTTTGCCCCCTCAGTGGACCGAACCCCTTCTGTCATGGCACTCCCAGACCGGACCGGAGCGCGCGAAAGACACAGTTAGTTACGCTCCTTCCACAGAAAATTCACTCACTTGTGGCAAACTACGCGGCAATTTATTCCAAGATTTGCCATTCTGATAGTCATGAGATCCCTTACTTTACTCTTGCTGTTAAGCAGCAGTGCAGCCATGGCGGTGCCCGGCAGTGGCGAGCAGCCCGAATGGGGCATCGCCATCGGCATGCGGTTTGCCGACATCCCCTACAAGACCGACATCGATCAGGTCACCGACGTCGTGCCGCTGATGTTTCTCCATGGCGAGGATTTCTACCTGCATGGCCTCGAAGCCGGCTACCACCTGTGGCAAGACCAACCGCATCAAGCGACGCTGTTTACCCGTTATCGCTTCTTCGATATTCCCAAAGAGCTGCAAAATACCATTCAGGAAGACAGTTTTGACCTCGGTTTGCGCTACCGCTATGTCCCAAGAGAGCGGCATTTTGTCGATACCGAACTGCTCAGTGATAACAACGGTCGCAGTTACGGCCATCTGAGATACGGTTTTGACGGCCAGTGGGGCAACCTCAGCTACCAACCCACAGTGCAACTGGACTGGCGCAGCCAGGACTTTGTTGAGTATTACTACGGCCTGGGCGACACCCGTGCCGATGCCGATCTGGGCGCCTCCGCCGGCATTGGCCTGAAATACCATGTGGGCAGCAACCTGTACCTCATCGGCCAGGTGCAGGGATCGGTATTGGGCAGCGGCATCAGCGAACTCGATACCCTGGACAAACGCTTTACCCTGGAGAGCTACGCCGGATTTGCGTTCTTCCCCACCGCAGAACAGAGCGCCAACCCGCTGCGACGGGAAGATTTCGAGGGGCATTACCTTCGCGTAGCCCACGGCTGGGCCACCCCCTCCAATCTGGGGGAAATTCTCAGTTTTGACTGGGAGAAAGACCCCTACAACAACCAGATGACGTCAGTATTCTATGGTTATCCGCTCACCGACAGCCTGTTTGGTTTCCCCATCGATCTGTACGCCACGCCAGGGGTAGTGCTGCACCACAGCTCAGAGGTGCAGAAAACCAGCTACGAAGGGGTCATGGCCATCAAGGCCTACTACACCTTCAGCTGGCCTATTCGCTGGCGATTCGGTGTGGCCGAAGGCTTGTCCTACATCAACCGGGTCACCTACATCGAACGCAGCGAACTGGAAGAGAAAGGCTACCGGCCGTCCAAATTAATGAACTACCTGGACTTCTCTATCGATACCAACCTCGGTGACCTGTTCCAGAGCAGCAAATGGTCCCACCTGTGGCTTGGCTGGAGCATTCACCACCGCAGTTCGATGTTTGAAAGCTCCTCCGCCTTTGGTCGCATCAAAGGCGGCAGCAACTACAACACCCTGTACCTGCAGTGGCAGTTCTAAGCCCCGCTTAATCGTGGTGGTGACTAAAGACGTTCATCATTTGGCCGATATTGAGTTCATAACAGATTCAAATGAGGCAAAGCATTGATGGACGTTCGTAATCATGGGGCAGAGGTTTCCCACGTCGCCAGGAACAAGCCCACCGATGGCAGCAACCACGGTCAGACGGTGTCTGAAGTGGCAAACAGCAAGAGTGCCTTCCAGGCCGCCAAGGCGATGACCAACGCCCACCTACTGACGGCCATGGAGGAGGTCAGCTTAAGCGCCGGCCAGGACTCCCTGGCGCTGCTGTATCGTGCCGCCGTTGAAGCCATTGATGAGCACCTGGCGCCCACATTGGGCGAGAACTCCACCCAAAAGGGGCTGGAGCAAGGCATCGACTACTCGCCAGAGGCCACCGCCGACCGCATCGTGGGCTTTGCCACCCAGTTCTTCGAAACCTACCAGGGGCAGAACTCAACCCTCTCCTTCGATGAGCAGCTGGACGGCTTTATGAGCGTCATCGGCGGTGCAGTGGACAAGGGCATCGATGAGGCCCGGGGCATTCTGGACGGCTTGCAGGTGCTGGATGGTGACATCAAGAACAACGTGGACCTGACCCAGAACCTGGTGCACGAAGGGCTTCAGACCTTCAGGGATAGCGTCTATCAGGATGAATCCGTCGACGGTTGATTGAGCTCGCCGCCGTGACTCGACGCCTTCCTAAACCCCATGACAAAAAAAGGCCGCCCAACCTGACGGCCTTTCTGGATGCCAGCAGAGGGATCAGGCTGTCGCCGGCTTCTGCTGGGCCTGACGGGCGCGGTGGAAGCTCACCAGCTGCCAGACACAGGCGATGTTAAGCACCAGGCTCAACACCGCCACCGAGTAGGTCAGCGTATCATTCCTGGGGAAAATCCACAGGTTGCGCTCGTAGAAGTTGGTGAAAGTGAAATAGAACATGAACCAGGCCGCCAAGGTATAGGCGCGGGCCTGCAACCAGGTACCCTTCTTGATGAACAGCGCCGGAATGGTGGCCGCCACAATCACCATCAACTGCGCCGACGCCGAGGCCGGGAAGTTCAGGTACACATAGGCGAAGTTCCACACGTCATAGGCGATGATCCACAACGCAGTCATCTTCGGCCACACCATGTCTTTCTGCGGGCTGTCGTCGGCGCGAATCCCCTTCCAACCGTAATAACAGGTCAGAATCGACAGTACCCCGGCCACGCCATTAAGCAGGTTCGGCGTAAAGCCCATGGTGAAGTCCTGAGCCACCGCCTCGGCGATGTTGATCGCCAGAAAGCCGACACAGAACAGCTTGGCCAGGCTGTATTGGTGCACCTTGGTAAAGCGCATCAGCAGGAAGAACACCGACGCCGACACCACCGAATAGATCTTGGCCCACTTAAACCAGTACGCCACCCCCTGATAGGGCCAGACGAAGATGGTCAGCAACAGCGACAACCCCACGAAGAACGCAAAGCCGCTCCATTTCACAAACCGGAACAGCTCGTTCAGGGCGATCAGAATCACCAGAGTCAGCAGAATGTGCAGCTTAGCCTGGGTTTCATGCCAACGGAACAGAGTAAAGGTGGTGTCCTTCTCCAGCAGATCCAGGCTGGCCCCGGTGACGTTGAGGTTAACATCAATGTTCTCGCTGTCGATCACCGTCAGACTGGCGTGATCGAAATCGGTGATCACTCCGCCAGGCAGTGGCAAGATGGTGATCGCGTCGCCCTGTCGCTGCCACTGATGGGTTTCCGCCTCGTCACGGCCATTGAACTTCTTCTCGATGTAGACGCTGCCATCGGGGTTAAAGGCGATGTGGTAGCTTAAGCCACCGGTGCCCGGTACTCCCTCCAGCAAAATCTGGTAGGTGCCCAGCGCCTCGGCGGCCGGGTCGTTATCTGCGGCCGCCAGCGGCGTGCTGCACGCCATCAGGCACGCCAGCATCACCCCCAGCGCCCAGCGCAGGGTATGGGTAAGTGGATTCATCTTGTGTCCTCAGGCTTTATGGAAATACAGGTTTGACCACATTCCGGTCATCGATTGCTGACGCTCTTTCTCGGTAAACACCCCGTCCGGCGCCGACGCCGGGTGGCGGAACTTGGTGTCGCAACCGCCGGTGTACATCTGCCAGTTGTACCAGATGACGTACACCACACTCAGTGCCAGGTTGGCGATGCCCCACCAGGTGGCCAGCTCGGGGTTGGCCCAGGCGGAGGAATCCATAAACGGGAACACATCGGTCACCCCGAGCTGAACCACGAAGATCGCCAGGGTGTAGATTCGGCCCATGATGTAGAGGTCGTGACGACCGAACACCGAGTACAGCTCACAGGCAATCAAAATCGCCAGACCGCCGGCAAACTCGTCGGGAATGCAGCCAAACAGGAAGGCGGCGTTCCAGGTGGTGTACAGGAAGCACCAGCCCAGGGGGAAATCCACAATCAGATCGCCACAGGTTTTGTCTTCCACCCGCCAGAACTTGCCGACAAACGGAATGGTGGCCACCAGGCAGAAGCCCGACAGTGCGTTCCAGGGGTTACCCAGTTGCCAGTCGTGAATCGACGCTTCGGTGATGTTGAGCGCCAGAATGAAAAACAGGAACCACAGGGTCCATGGCTTCTTGAAGACCTCCCAGAACGGTCCGGTTTTCTTCTCGTACACGGCGATACGCATCAGGCTGACCACGATCATCGGCACCAGCACGCTAAAGATTTTGGCCCACTCGAACCAGGTATCGCGGTTCTCAGACCACAACGGGAAAGTACACAGCGACAGCACTATGAACGCGAAACCTATTGTGCGGTAGCGCCTGAACACTTCCGTCAGCGCATAGGTGGCCGCGGCGTACACGATGATCGAAATGACTAACGTCATATTGGAGGGTTCCATGCCCTACTCCTTTGTAACGATAACGACTCCCTGATAGCAACGTGACGGTGTGTAGCCTGATCCAAAAATAGGTGGTGCAATTTCTAGTTTTAGGGGCGCCATGAGGCGCGGTATTGCTGTGTATCGGCAAGGGTAATGCAGGTCGACGAAGCGCCGTTTCACTACCAGTAACTCAAAAGTTTTTATAATTAAGGTATTGAAATACCTTCACTAGAAGCTGATAGCTGAGTAATTACTCTAAAAATCAATTTCTGCGACTGAAGGTAACAGAATGGCGAAATTCGTTAGTGACTGGGATCACATTTGTCGTGACGCGGGATGGGAACTGTGATTCATCGGGTGGGGAGGTTGGCGCCTGCAGGTCGCCAGGGTCAAAAACGGGGTGCCCCTGTGGCCACCCCGAATCAGAAACCGGGTGTCAGGCGAACCAGTGCCGGGTCCTGTTGGCAAAATAGACCAGAGACAGCATCACCGGCACCTCCACCAACACTCCAACCACGGTGGCCAGCGCCGCGCCGGAGTGCAGACCAAACAACGAGATGGCCACGGCCACCGCCAACTCAAAGAAGTTCGAAGTTCCGATCATGCACGCCGGAGCAGCAATGTTGTGGGGCAATTTAAGCCATTTGGCCGCCCCATAAGCGATGGCAAAGATGCCGTAGGTCTGGATCATCAGCGGAATGGCGATCAGCACTATGGTTTGCGGCTGCTCGATGATCACCTCGGCCTGAAAACCAAACAGCAACACCACAGTACCGAGCAAACCGACGATGGACCACGGCTTGGTTTTCGCCAGAAACGCATCAATGCCATCGCCATTGCGACGACGCTGCAGTCGCGCCCGGGTCCAGGCCCCGGCCAACAGCGGCAACATCACGTACAGCACCACCGACAGCAGCAGGGTCTCCCAGGGCACCTGAATGTTACTGACCCCCAGCAACAACGCGGTAATCGGCGCGAAGGCAAACACCATGATGATGTCGTTCACCGAGACCTGAACCAAGGTGTAGTTGGCATCGCCCTTAGTCATCTGACTCCAGACAAACACCATGGCGGTACAGGGGGCCACGCCCAGCAGAATCATCCCGGCGATGTACTCACCGGCGCTCTGAGGATCGACCCAGTCGGCAAACAGGCCTTTGAAGAACAACCACCCTAAGGCCGCCATGGTAAAAGGCTTAATCAGCCAGTTGATCACCAGGGTCAGGATAAGACCCTTGGGCTTTTTGCCCACATCTTTGACAGCACTGAAGTCGATCTGCACCATCATCGGGTAAATCATCACCCAGATCAGCACCGCTACCACCAGGTTCACATGGGCCCACTCCACGGCCGCTACCACCGCAAACCCTTGTGGGGCCCAGTTTCCCAGCAATACGCCTGCAGCGATACTCAGCGCTACCCACAGTGACAAATAGCGTTCAAAAATCCCCATTACTCTCGCCTCATACTTCTTTGAAACCGTCTCGAAAACCGCAACCTGGCGGTTCGACACAGTCAACTGCCATTTCGATGATGCCAGAATATATGAATTGCCATATATATGCCATAGCGAATACGCATTACTTTAGCTCATGGCTGACGACACCACAAAACCGACAAACAGCAAGATGGTGGATTGAAATACCGCCACAGCTAGGTTGCCCTTTTTAATCTCGGCAATAAAGTCGATGCTGCGAAACACGAACTTATCGATGATCACCAGTGAAATCACGCTGACAAACAGACTGACCACCGCGTAAGTGAGGTTCAGAAACATGAAGGCTGCGTTCTGTTCCAATGAGGTAATTTCCATTCCTACTTTCCCTTGTTTTCAATAATAAATGGCGCATCTGGTGCCTCTGACCAACCGATGGACCAGGCGGTGATGGGATCCAGAGTGGCGTGACGCAAGGCGTCGCTGTAATAGTTCATCAGATCGGTAACCGCGTAGTCCCGTGCCGACTCGATGCGGTAAAGATCGGCGGCACCAAACAGGTGCAGAATCTCATGGGCCTGCACCTGTGGGGTATAGGTCACCGCAGCGGCCGACGACACCGATTCAGTCAGCATTACGTACTCATAGTGGCAATTTGGTGACACCTGTTTGTTACCGCAGGACAGGGCAAAAGAGCGGGCATCACCATTGGAGTGGAATACCAAGGCCACCTGCCCCTTGGGCGCTTTGGCCTGGATAAACGCCGACATCGACGGGTAACCCAGTTGACCGGCGATCAGCCCCTGAGCGTCGAGGAAGAAGCGCTCTGAACGTAGCCACTCTTTAGAGATCCCCCGCGGGGCATTGAGGAAGAAAAAGCGGCTGCTGATCTGCGGTTCGACCACGCCATACTGGGCTGCGCGGGCTTGATACCAATCCACCACCTGTTGCAGATAGTGACGATTCTGCAACCGCTGTTTGCCCGACCAACGACTCCAGCGATTGTCATCCAGATAGAGATAGAGAATAGTGATCTCACCGGTAAGCCGGGCAGCGATACCGTTATCGCGGGCGTCCCGATAGCGTTGATCCAGCAGCCGCTCCTGCTGCATGCTTTCGATATGATTGCGCAGGCGAAGAATCGCTTCCTCGACTTTCTGGTTCGGCTCGCCCAACTGCTGGGCCTGGGTCAGCGAGTGGATAGCGTAGTGATAATGGCGACGGCCGACTTCGATGTCGGCCTTGACCGCGTACAGGTAGCGGCGCAGATCCGGCTCATCGACCCGCGGCAACAACCGCTTCACCTCATCGTAGGCGAGATCAAACTCCGAGTCCTCCAGTCGTTGAGACAAGGCTGCCAGCCGCTGATCTTCCGGGTGGGCGGAGTTTGGCCCCAGCCAGATGGCCACGCCAACGCACAGCACACACAGAGACAACAAGATACGCGTTAACCGGGTTTTCATGTCAGATCTGGTTGTCAGTCAATCGAAAGGTACACATTAAAAGAGGGCTTGTTCAAAGTCATTGTGGCTGACAATAAGACACTACTAATTAGTAACTTGCAAGATAATCCAATGGCGACAACGTCATTTCAGCGCCCAATTGGCGAGGCACTGAGCAGCATCCCGGGCCAACACCACTAGTCACTCATCAGCGAACCTGCTTTGAACAAAGGGCTGCTTTACCTTGCAACCCCCTCGCCTCAGCGCGCTATAATATCCTCCAAATCAATACACCAAACTGGGCCAATGAGCCTACTTTACCGACAATGTGTGCTGTCGCTGATTCCCCTGGCCGCAGGCCTGATGCTGCCGCTCTGTGTCGCGGCCATCCGCGCCAGCATCGATGTGCAGTGCCCGTCTACACATTGAGCCGCGACGCAACGGTCTCCCCCACCCCGTCAACCAACGAGTCACCATGTCTGAACTACTGAAAACCCCCACCGATGCCCATCCCATGCTTCGTGCTCTAGCCCTGTCGAAACAGGCCCTGCCCCAGTGCCAACCCAACCCGCCGGTAGGCTGTGTGCTGGTGAAAGGTGGCCAGGTTGTCGCCGAAGGGTTTACTCAAGCCATCGGCGGTAATCACGCCGAAGTGGAAGCGCTGAACCGTTACTCCGGCAGCATGGAAGGCGTCACCGCTTACGTCACTCTGGAGCCCTGCTCCTTTGTCGGCCGCACTCCGGCCTGTGCACGCACTTTGGTGCAAACCGGCATTAAAAACGTGGTGGTGGCCATGTTGGATCCGGACCCCAGAAACAGCGGCAAAGGCATCGCCATTCTGGAACAGGCCGGGGTCAGCGTAGAGGTGGGCGTGCATCAACAGGCGGTCAGTGAGTTTCTGACGCCCTATCTCGGTAAATCCTAACCATCCGGTGCCCAGGGCCATACACGCAGCCGTGCCACTGCTCGGCCCCAAGCTATCAAAAAAAAGCGCGCCGATGGGCGCGCTTTTTTATTATGAATGCCATCACTCAGACCTGATCGATCACCGCGTGGATCGCCGCCAAAGTGTCGCGACCAAACACACCGCTGCGCTCCGGCGACCAACCGTACAGCTCATCAGGCTGGAAATTATGGTCTTTGAAGGGCATCTCTACGGTGTAGGACAGGCAGCGGAACTGCTCCGCCACCCAGTTGGAGCACACCGTCAGGTTGGCCTCTCCGGGCTTGTCTTTGTCGTAGCCATACTCATCCTGGAACTCCGGCGTGATGGTGGTCAAGGCCTGCTTAAACGCCTGCTCCAGCTCCTCTCGACACTCATCGTAAGACGGCGTGCCTTCGCTGCCGGCAACAAAGTTATAGGGGATCGCTTCGTCCCCATGCACATCCAGGAACAGGTCGATGCCGGTTTCCAGCATCTTTTCACGCACCAGGAACACTTCCGGACTTTTCTCCATCGACGGCGCCTGCCATTCCCGGTTCAGGTTCACCCCGATGGCGTTAGTGCGCAGGTGACCCCGAATAGAGCCATCCGGGTTCATGTTCGGCACCACATAGAACACGCTGTTGCCCAGCAAAGCGCGGCCAACGGTGTCGGTATCATCCAGCAGGCGTGCCAGCAGGCCTTCGATAAACCACTCCGCCATGGTCTCGCCCGGATGCTGTCGACCGATGACCCAGACGATGTTCTTGCCCGGCTCCGGTTCGCCGATGGTCAGCAGGCTGACGTCGTTGCCGTCCAGGGTCTGGCCCAGGGTATCAAGCCGACACAGGGGGTGGGTCTGGGCGTGGTGCAGCAGATCCTGGTGACGACCGTAGCTGTAGGGGGCAAAGTAGGCGAAATAGATGGAACCGTGCTCCGGGGTCACCTCGAAGCTGAGGGTATCGCCGTCGAAGCTGGCAGGAATGCGGAACCACTCCTCCCGATCGTAGGACGCCACCACGCTGTAGCCATCCCAACCTTCCGGGTAGGCCGACTTGGCCAGGTTCAGCAGTTTCAGGGAGTGGGGTTCACCGGCAGTGGTTTCCAGGCGGAAATGGAACCACTGATAAAACTCCGACTGATTGTCATTGGGAATGGTCAGCTGAATATCATCGGCGGAATCGGCTTTGACAACATTGATGCTGCCGCTTTCAAAATTACTGAAAATTTTCATTGGACTGTCCGTGTTTGAGCGGTTGCCCGAAAGACTACCACAACAACCCCTACGGCAACATGACCGAAGGATGCAATAAAAAACGGCCTGGAAAACCAGGCCGTTTTAATCAGACATTACAGAGTTACAGGTAGTTACCCGACATCAGTGCCGCCAGTGCCACCTGCTCCGGTGTCGGCTTCACCTCCTCTTCCGGCAGCCCCTGGGCAGCGGCGGTATCCGGGAACATCTTGAAGGTGGTGCTCATCAGCAACTCATACACCTTGGGAGCCAGCACACTCATGGCCCGCATGGCACTGCCGATGCCGGTGTTGACCTCGGCCGGCTGATCCAACAGCGCCTCTTCGATCATCGCCACCGCTTCATCCGGACTCAGGGTCGGAGCAAAGTTGTACATGGGTGACGCCTCGATCATCGGCGTGCGCACCAGCGGCATATGCACATTGGTAAAGCTGACGTTGTGCTCGCGGTACTCGGCCCCCGCCGACTGTGACCAGGCATCCAATGCCGACTTGGAGGCGACATAGGCCGAGAAGCGCGGCGCATACCCGCCGAGCACCGCAATGGTGGAGATGTTGACCACATGGGCACCGCCCTGCTCAACCATGGTCGGTAATGCCCGCATGGTCAGGCGTACCGGCGCAAAGTAGTTCAGCTGCATGGTACGCTCAAAATCGTGGAAGCGGTCGTACGTCAGCTTCAGCGAGCGACGGATGGAGCGACCGGCGTTGTTCACCAGCAGATCGATGGCGCCATGTTCTTCGATGATCTGGTCGATCACCAGGTCACACCGTTCCAGGTCGTTGAGGTCGCAGTGGAAGCTGTAAGCTTCCCCTCCTTCGGCCAGGATCTGCTGCTCCACCTCCTTGAGCTGCTCCATACCCCGGGCCACCAGCATAACCTTGGCGCCGGCACTGGCCAGGCGGATCGCCAGGGCGCGGCCGATGCCGGAGCTGGCGCCGGTGATCACCGCGACCTTGCCGTCAATATGCTGCTCCAGGGTGCGGCTGCCCATGCGGTTCGGATCCAGATTACGCTCCCAGTAATCCCACACCACGCCGGCGTAGTCTTTCAGGTGTGGTACGGCGATGTCGGTGCCGGCCAGGGCGCGCCTGGTATTGGAGTCATCAAACTGGGTCTTGAGATCCAGCAGCTTCAACGTTTCTTTGGGGATCTTCAGCCCGGCCAGGGTCTGGTCGATCAGCAGACGCACCGAAGGCAAGTTCAGCAAAGCGCCGCGAATCGGTGCCGGAATGAAGTCCAGCACGCCCGGACTGACACCGGCGGACAGCCTGGAGCCGTGAGCCGCCTGGGAGAAGATATCCAGCGCCTCAATCATCTTCAATCCGGGGGTGTCCACCAGGTGGAAGCACTGTCCGTGGGTGTCGGACCGAGTGAGGATATGATCGATGGCGTCGGCGACGTAGTCCACCGGCACCATATTGAACTCGCCGCCCTTGATGCCGATGGCGGGCATCCAGCTGGGGAGAACATTGCGCAGTTTCTGCAGGGTTTTGAACAGGTAGTAGGGGCCGTCGATCTTGTCGATCTCACCGGTCTTAGAGTGGCCAATCACCATCGAAGGACGGAAGATACGGTAGGGCAGAGTCTCCTGCTCCCGCACCAGGGCCTCGGAGTCGTACTTGGTCTTCAGGTAGGGGTTGATATCCAGCCCTTCCCCCTGCTCAAACATCTGCTCGTTAAACACGCCCTGGTAGAAACCGGCCACGGCGATGGAGCTCAGGTGGTTAAAACACTCCGCCCCCACCAGCTCAGCCAGTGCCAGCGCCTCACGGGTGCCGCCAACATTGAAGTCGTGGTTGGTCTGGGCCGACGCGGTGATGTCATAGAGTGCGGCGCAGTGAATGAACTCCCTCACCTTGCCGTAGAGCCGATCGCGCTCCGCCTCGTTGACCCCGAGCAGAGGCTCGGCCAAATCCCCTTTCAGCAGGGTAAAGCGTGACGGCTCCAGGTTGAGCAGTTCGCAGTTGGCCAGAAACTTATCTTCGGTGCCCTCGCGCACCAGGATAAAGATCTCCCCCTCCCGCTTGGCCAGATTGGCCAAAATGTACTTACCAATGAACCCGGTACCACCTGTAACAAAGTAACTCATAACTGCCCTTCTCCATCCGTAGACAAATGACTTTCTTAATGATGATAGGATGTTAGTGGTCAATCTATTACCTCCGAGGTAATATTGACCACATGCGACTCGATGGAATTCACATCTCTGCATAAAAGGAATTAATGATGCAGGCTGAAGGGTTACGAATGCCCAAGGGCGCCTTCGGGCGTCTGTTGAAATTCTGGCGAAAGACCCGCGGGTTGAGCCAGGAAGCGCTGGCGCTGGAGGTCGGTTCCTCCCTGCGCCACGTGAGCTTTCTGGAGACGGGAAAATCCCTCCCCAGTCAAGAGCTGGTCGAAAAGCTGGCCCACCTGCTGGAGCTGAACGTTCGCGAGACCAACAACCTGCTGGCCTCGGCCGGCTTCGCCGCCACCAGTTTCGCCTTAAGGCCCGACTCCGAGGAGCACCATTGGCTGCACCAGTCACTGGTGGCCACGCTTAAGGGGCTCGAGCCCTACCCCACCATGATCATCGATCAGTACGGCAACGCCAAGATGATCAACCGCGCCTGGCTGGAGCTGATCTGCAGCTTTGCCCCGCAGACCGCTCAAACTGCCGACTTTAATCTTGTTGACCTGGTCTTTACCGACAAAGGGTTTAAGCCTTACCTCATCGGCTGGGAGGACACCGTCTGTGCCCTTATCCTGACCCTGCAACAAGACGTACTGATGTATCAGGACTCCTGCGCCAGTAAACTGTTACAAAGAATATTGGCAGAAGGCTCGGTGCCTAAAGATTGGCGTCAGCGGGGTTCTAAACAGATGAATGTGACCGGGTTTGTTACCACCATCGAATTGCCTGGGCAGCCAAGAGAACAACAAATGCACGTTTTTCATACAGTTGGCGCAACCAGTTTCATCTCCGAACCCAAATTGATGATCTACACCATCTACCCTAAAAACCCCAAATCGGACCCGCTGTGGCATAAGCGGGTGGCCAGTTGCACAAAGAAGCACCCGCTACTGC
Source organism: Ferrimonas sediminum (assembly GCF_900100175.1). Taxonomy (GTDB): domain Bacteria; phylum Pseudomonadota; class Gammaproteobacteria; order Enterobacterales; family Shewanellaceae; genus Ferrimonas; species Ferrimonas sediminum. Next base: position 62,060 of record NZ_FNEM01000013.1, on the reverse strand, counting down.
CCTATTGACCCGGCCCCCATCTACCGCCAAGATGAGCGCTATTGCGCAAAAAAAGAGGTACGGTGTTGGGTCAATTTCGCGTTCATTGGGTATGGGTACCGCTGCTGGTTGCCGCTCTTTCCGGCTGCCCCAGCGCGCCTCCAGAAAAGCAGCAGGCCTGGGTCATGCCTGCTCCCACAGCCGCCATCTCCACCGAGCAGCCCCTGCCCAGCCGCTTTAACCTGGTGAGCTGGAACGTTCACAAGCAGCTGGGGCAACCCGACTGGCAACAGGAGTTCAGCGATCTTCAACGCCAGTACTCCCCCCACCTGATGGCCCTGCAGGAGGTCAACGTCAACCCGGCTCAACCACCGTCGATGTTGCCGTATCACTATGCTTTTGGAGCCAACCTGGCTCAGAGCGATGGCAGCCATTCCGGGGTCATGAGCCTGGCCGCCAGCCCGATTCAGTCCACTTACCTGCAACTGTCGGCACCGACGGAGCCGGTCACCAACACCCCCAAGGCCTCGTTGATGTCGGAGCTGATCATGGCCGATGGCCAGTCGCTGCTGATGGTCAATATCCACGGCATCAACTTTGTTACCAATGCCAAGTACCAGCGTCAGCTCGATACACTGGAATCCGCCATCGATCGCCATCAGGGGCCGGTAATCTTCGCCGGTGATTTCAATACCTGGTCCGACGATCGCAAGGCCCTGCTGGACGCCCTGGCACAACGTCAGGGACTGGCATCAGTGCCGTTCGCCAACAGCGAGGGCATCAAGCAGTTTTTCGGCCACAAGCTGGATCACATCCTCTACAGCTGCCAACTGACTCCGGTGGCCGGCAGTGCCGATGTGCTCAGTCACTACACCAGTTCGGATCACACCCCGCTGTACGTGCAGTTTGATTACAGCCCCACCTGCAGTTGAACCCCGATTAGCCATAGCTATCTGGCTTCACTTAGTGATCCTACTTTGACTGTAATGAGCCTTTGGCCAGTCCAACGTAACCAATTGGGTGCCAAGGGAGTTGCTGGCTGTTCATAAACGTAGAAGGCCGGGGCCTTGATAAATGAGAAGCCGGGTTCATACACAATGCTTGCATCGACTCAAAGTTGGCAATCATATCCTGGCACAAGGGTAAAAATTCCTTTGCACGACCAGTGGCAACCTGCCTGCGGTTGCGTCTGACAAATAACTCATCCTGAAACATCTCTCTGAGCACTCCAAGCCTGCGACTCACTCTGGAGTTGCTCAGACCCAGTTTCTTCGCCACTTTCGATGCACTGCCGAGTCGATGCAGCTCGCAGAAGATGGTCAAAGTTTGCAGGTCCAGTTCTTTTAGATTCATGGGACTTCTTATTCTGCTCACGCCTCAAAAAGGCCCCGCCGCTTAGGCGGGGCAAAAGAGGATGGTGCGATCTAAGTTATGACTCTGGCTTAGAAGTAATAGCCGAAGTTGATGTTGATGCGCTGGTCCCAACCTGAATCGGACTGCTCCAGACCCACATGGTTATTGGTGCCCGAGTAAACCATGTTCTTGCCGGTAATGAAGTCCACATAGGTATAGGTGGGACCGGCGGAGATCGCCATGCCTGTCACGTTCTGGATGCTGTCTTCGAACGCGGCATTATCGGTATCGCTGATCAGCAAGCCATAATCGTTATACAGCTTGATGCTGCCCCAATCGAAGGGAATGGTGTAGGCCAGGTTGGCACTTAAGATCTGAGCTTCGGCCGCCACCTCGTATTGCCAGCCGCTGGCGGCAACCGCCATGGTGTCGGGCAACTCGGCAGACAGGGTGTCAAACTGATAGCCCATGTACTGCAGCATCAGACTCCAGCGATTCAGGGACAGATCCGCGTGCAGAGCATAGGCGTGCCGGTTGCCGGTATCGCCGCTGTCAGCGTCATACACCTGACCCACTTCGACCGAGGCACCCAGTACGGCTTTCAGGTCACCGGAGCTGAGATGGTAGGCCGCACGAAGGTTCAGTTGGTTGGTCTCCTCTACGCTGTATTTGTTGCCGTTTACCTCGCCACGGAACAGATCCACCGAGTAGCGCTCGTTGTTGGTGGCAGAGTACTCGGCGTTTTTGAAAAAACCCAGATCCAGGGTAAGGTCGCCAGTCACATAGCTGCCAGTGATCCCCATGTCATAGTCATCTTCGAAGCCCAGATAATAAGGCACGCCAAACCAAAAGCTGTTAGAGATGTAGCCTGGATTGCCGAAGGGCACCTTGGCCAGGCCGCCGTTGAGGGTCCAGCTGTCGTTCAACTGGTAGGTGGCGTAGGCGTAACGGGCGGTGTCGTAACCGTCGTAGAAACGGTAATCCACCATCAGACCGATGCCATTGATCTCACCTGAAGCTTTCAGGGAGAACATCTCGAAAGCGAAGTCGCCACTCTTGTCTTTAGAGGCCGCGCTGTAGTCGATGTACTTGTAGTTGGCCCGGGCGATACCGCCCAGTTTAATCCCCTCGTCGGCCTGTGCGGGGGTCAGGGAAGCGGCCAGCGCCAAAGCGCAGGCACAGCTTACCCGTGTCATAAAGAATTGCTTCATGACCGTATCCTGTATGTAAGTGATTCACTGGGGGCCGGCAGGCCCCCACCTTTATGAGGTGCGGAGTAGGCTCCGCATAAACGAATTAACCCAGGCTCTTGTACCAGAGGTTGTGGTGCTGCTTGGCCCAGTTCTCATCGCAGTAACCGGTGACCATGCACTCCATGCCGCCCTCGGAGATCAGGGTTGCCATAAAGATGTGCACCACGGTAAAGACACCGACGATACCGGCGCCGACCATGTGCAGCACCAGCATCCAGTTCATGCCGCCCTTATCAAAACCGAACAGTTCAGGGAACATCATCGCCAGGCCGCTGAATACAAGCAGGCCGCCGAACAGGGTGAAGCACCAGAACCACAGCTTCTCACCGGCGTTGGCAAAGCCGGCATCGGGGTGGCGGCCCTTCAGGCTGCCCACATTCACATAGCCGCCCAGGGCGCGGAACCAGGCCATATCGCCCTTCTCCGGGAACTGCTTGCTGCCCCACTTTAGCACCATAACCGCCCAACCCAGAATGAAGGGGAAGGCCATCCAGTTGTGGCTGGATACCATGCTCTGGATAAAATTGCCCCAGTTGCTCTGCCCCATATGATCGGCAATCAGGAAGCGGCCACAGGCGATAACGATGCCGGTCACCAACAGGCCGAGGCAGGAGAGCGCGCCTATCCAGTGGAAGATGATGTCCGCCTTGGACCAGCGGAAGATCTTCACGCCAGAAAAGCCCTTCTCCAGCTTGACGCTACCATTGAACATGGTGAACAGAGTAAACAGGGCGATGGCTGCAACAATGCTGCCCAGTAGTAGGCTGCTCCAGCTTTCGCCTCCCGCCCAAACGGCAAGGGCCGAGGTGTCCACGCTGGCTGATGGCTGCTCAGGGGTGAACAGCACGGGCGCGGTGGCCATCCCTTGAATCTCAGGAATATCACCCTGAACGATTACTTCGTTCATCTCGTTCCAGGCCTGGGGCTTGAGCACCCCCTCCTCTGTGGCTGACACAGAGACACTGGCCAGCAGCACTAACAGTGCAGTGATGTATCGTTTCATTATTTCGTCCTCTTAAACTGCGCCGTTGCACAGCTTCTTGGATGCAGTGATGGTTGTGTCGATAAGCTCCTCGATTTCGTCCGCCACCAGGCACCAGAATTTCTGACTGCTGTGGCTGCGAATGTCTTTAAGGAAAGGCCTATACCAACAACCCAGGTGCTGGCTCAGGAAGCCTTCTATCAACTCCTGAGTCTTGGCACCTTCGGCATCGACCTCCTCCAGTAACCTGGCGTGCAGGACGTAGAGAAACTCGAGTTCATTACCAAAAAAGTCTGCCGGCTCACCTCGGCTGCCATCTGCCATAAGCCCCATCTGCTGGTAACAGAGCAGTACCCTGTCGGTAGCCTCGGTGAAGGTTTCGCGAGTCGGCCCCACATAGACCGACTCGTAAGGCGGAGCCACCAGCTTGTAGGGGCCGACACAAAGTCGGTTGTACTCCAGCTCAAGGGCCTCGGGCTCTGCCAGGTGGGCCGAGGCCTCCTCGATTAGCTCACTGTCGGGCTTGAACAGTTTCAGATACTCAACCAGATTCTCCAGCTCCTGTTTTTGGATGCCAAAGAACAGGGATTTGAATACGTAGAACCCTGCGGCTCTGAGGTTGTTGCCGGCTTCCATTAGGTGCGCTTCCTGATGATGACCATGTTGGGTTTGGTCAGGCAGTCGCCGTAGCCAATGCCCTCTTTGCTGGCGCTCGGGTCTTGCAGGATCTGGGAAACGTTGTCCATATCCAGGCACTTGACCGGACAACCATCCACACAGGCGGGTTTCTTGCCCTGCTCGATAAGCTCGATGCACATGTTGCACTTGATCGCCTTGCCGTCGCTTTCAAGCATGGTCACGGCATCGTATGGGCACGCCTGCTCGCACAAACCACAGCCGGTACACAGATCCCGGTCCAGAACCACCAGACCGTCGTGACGAGTGGTGTACGCTTTGGCCGGACACACCATCAAACAGGCGGGGTTCTCACAGTGCATGCAGGAGTGGCTGAGCCACACATCCTTGGTGCGCTTGCCGGTCTTCACCTCGTAGCGGTCCACCTTGCGGAAACGGACATTCTCTGGCAGTTCGTTGTGGATCTGACAGGCCACGCTGCAGCCACCACAGCCAACACAGTTCTCCTGTCTGAAGACAAAGCCAAGTTGGTGTTTGTTTTCCATGATGATTCCTTAAGCCTTTTGAATATCCACGTTGGTGGAGTGGTACGCAGAACAGCCCCCCAGATCCGCCAAGCGGTCTGTGGTCAGCATGTTGGTGCAGGTCTGACTGCCGTTGGGGTTAAAGCGGCGCAGGTTATTTTTCACCGTCAGCACAACGCCGGTGTCCACCTGGTCGCTAACGACGGCAGTAAGGAACACCTCACCCCTGTGGTTGAACACCCGTACCTTGTCGTTGTCTTTGATGCCGCGGGCGGCCGCATCATTGGGGTTGATGGTGACGGTGTAAGCCGGGAAGTTACGGATGTACTTCACGTTGTAGAACTCACAGTTCATTCGCTGAATCAGGGCCGGGCTGACCATACGGAACGGCAGATTGCGCTCCTCTGGGATCATCCAGTCTTCAACCTGTCCCAGATCCAATACAGGGTGGAAGTGTTTCTTCTCCATGTACTTGGATTTGAACTCAATCTTGCCACTCTCAGTGCCGAACTTGCCGTCGGCCAGGAAGGGACGCTGCTCCCACACCTTGATGAACTTCTCTTTCATGATGCGATCGTAATCGATGTTCGCATTAACCAGATGAGGGCTGTCGGAGCTCATGAACTGACGGATCATGTCGTCGTTGGTTTCATCGAATTCAGGGTCGGTATAACCCATCGCCTTGGCCAGCTCACTGAAGAAGGTCCAGTTGCTCTTGGACTCGCCCAGAGGCTCAATAACCTGATCGCACACCTGCAGATCGAAGAAGCCGTAGGAACCGATGATGTCGGAGGTTTCGAACTGGGTGGCTGCAGGCAGGATGATGTCACATACGTCCATGGAATCGTGCATGTTGAAGTCGAAGCCCACTACGAACAGGTCTTCACGCTTCATGTGCTCCAGCACCTTATTGACATCGGGGGCCATAGCCGCGGGGTTGCCATTGTAGAACAGCATCGCCTTCACGGGATCGCAGGGCGCGTCGTAGGCGGTTGGGTTCACCGGATCCAGCGCTTTAGCCAGTTCGGTAATGTTCACATGACCCACATCGTGGTTGGTACGCAAGTGCTTGGCACGCACCTTGTCGTGGTCACCACAGCCCCAGGCCTGCATGTTGTCGTAGGAAAGGCCGTTACCAATCTTGCCGTAGTGACCGCCGACGGCGTGCAGCAGACAAGCGGCACGGGCGATACGACCACCGGTGTAGTTACGCACAATGCCGTAACCCAGGCGCCAGTGGGCCAGCTTGGCCTCGGTGTAGAGTTTAACAAACTCCATAAAGTCGTCGTTACCAACATTGCTGATGCTCAGGCACTCGTCAATGGAGACGGTCTTAAGCTGCTTAACCAGGGCATCGAAGTCTTTGGTATTGGCATCAATGTAAGCTTTGTCGTGCAGATCGTTGTCGATCATGTACTTCATCACCGCCGCGAAGAAGTGCACGTCGGTACCGGGACGCAGCTGGATGTGCAGATCCGCTTGGGACGCCAGAGGAGTACGGATGGGGTTCACCACAATCACCTTGCAACCTTTGTCGCGGGCGACGTTGATGTACTTCAGGTAGTGGACGTTGGTCGCCGCTTCGTTCCAACCGTGAGAGATGTACAGATCGGAGTAAACGGAATCCTCAGGATCCGGACCGTTGGAGGTACCCAGGGCGGACATCACCCCATAGGAACCGGAGTAGGCACAAACATAACGATCCAGGAAGCGGGCGTTGATCTTGTTGAAGAAACGCTCTGCTGCACCGTACATGCCGATGGCACCATAGTTACCTGAGTAACTGTAAGGCATAATGGCCTGGGAGCCGTGCTCTTCGATAATCGATTTGAATCGACCTGCGATCTTGCCGTAGGCATCATCCCAGGAAATGCGACGCCATTTGCCACTGCCCTTGGGCCCAACACGCTCCATGGGGTGCAGGATTCGATCTGGCGAGTAGGTGTATTGGATATAGGTCATGCCCTTCACGCAAGGACAGGTACCGGTCTTACGCTGCTCGGCGGCACCTTCCACGTAAGTGGCACGACCATTTTGCACGGTAAATTTCAGCAGGCAGCGGTCAGCACAGTTACGCAGGCAACTGTGGTAAACGATATCACCCTGGCGCTTGGCCATGATGTCGCGGTTTTCGCCCCTGACTTTGGCATTGGTAACTCCTGGAACCAAGCCACTTAGCGAAGCTGTGGCACCAGCAGCACCAACACTTTGAAGAAAGCTTCTTCTGTTAAGTTTCATATTTTTATCATCCGAATATTTTTATATAGCGTTTAATAACTGGACACGAAAGTACTAGTTAGAATTATCCCTCTCTAATTTCGAATACTGAATTGACACCTTTATTAAAATTAACGGTTTGGAAAGAGTCTTCTTTTCTAACCAACCCTTGGAAATTTTTAATTGTTATAAACCTTAATTTTCCAGTAGCCTCTCCGCTTCGAAGGTTAACGGATATGATCTCTCCGCCTCTGGAATTAATTACATATCCTTTGTCATCTCCAATATCAATCCCTGTTATGTATGGATATTCGCTTAAAAAGCCTTGGTTATATTTTGAATCCGTCTTCATGTTATTTTCAGCCGACAGCGTCATATCCGAGACATCAAACTGTGAAGAAACTATTGGAGCGGATTTCTCGTTAGGGACCGTTATTGTAATCAAACGATTACTACCTTGGTCAAAGCCAAGAGATAAAGCATAAGCATACTTAGCTCTTACCGTCAGAAATACTCCACGATACAGCTCGCCGATGCCATTATCACTGTCCCTGAAAGGGCGATAGTTCGAAGCCCAGGTATGATTCTCATCCAACTCAAGAACTACATATGCCTTATTGTCTCCCATAGCCACCAAGGTGGTATCGGAAATGAAGCTAATACCGACCAGTTTTGACACATGAATTTGATACATGCCATCGACGTGGGCCTTAGTCAGTACTCGGCGAAGATCACCGCTGAGAACGTAAACCCAACTGTCTTCTGTAGTTACCGCATAACGATCTGTTTCCTGCTGATAATCAATGGCGGTCACCCGACTGTTAATCTCGGTGGGCAGATCAATCAACGCTTCAACTTTAGCTAAAGGAGCATCACTGAATACAGGCTTCTGAATACTGAACTCATTAAGGTCAACGTCCTTAATCGCGTACCCACCACGGGCATCAGGAGATTGACGAGGCCAATGATCCATTTCCCAACTCATATAGCTTGGGAAAAAAGATACTCTACCTGGAGCATCTTGCCCGACAAAAGGAAGCGGACCGGTTTGAGTAAATGCCTGAACGATATTGCCGCCAATTACCACAAAAAAAACTATAAAGGCCAGCTTAGGCACCCCAAATAAATTCTCATCACGAACTTGATTAGCAGGAAAACTATTGCCAACCGCTGCCAGCAGTAGTGCCACCACCACCAAGACAACGACAAACACAAACAGAGCCCAAGTATAAGTGTGGGCACCAAGAATCTTAAGGGACTGACCTTGTCCAACATCCCATCCCAGATAGAAGGAGGTGTGTAGCGTGGACATGTACGCACCGTAAATCCCTAACCATATGAGAGCAGCAATGTACTTTGGCCGCAAGCCATAGCGGATAATAAACATTGCTGTAAGTGCAATCAAAATCATGGCTGTACGTTCCTGCCAGCAGAATGCACAAGGGTTATCCAGCAAAATAAAACCGAATATAAAACACGCAATGCCTACTGGGAATGCCATAATCCCTATAGATGCGGCACCAGCCAAATTATTAAACAGGTCTTTTTTCATAACTTACTCTTAATAATTACCAACGGGCATTAAGTAGCCCCAAGACATCATGACCCACGTAAATAGACCGAGACCCAAGCAAGTAAACAAAAGACGGTCTGCTAACTTTTGCTTATGTGGCTTCTTATAAACAATATAAGCCGTGTAAGCGATGATGCAAAATATGGTGAATTCCATGATTTCCTCAATTAATATTCCTGCCAAAACAAGACTGGGAACTTATAATTAGCCTAATAGGCTATTTGAAACTTAACGTTACATATCTACCAAACTCTGACTCAGTGTTACTAAATAACCACCCGGTATTTTCAGTTACTTTCTTGATAAGTTTAAGCCCTAGCCCGAAACCCACCCCCGAACCATTATCGAACTGCTTGTCTAAATTGATGTTCTCGCATACCAATTGGCCTTCGATTTGCTTCAATCGAACAGTACCAGAATAGGTATGCTGAAATGCATTTCGAACAATATTGCCAAGGACAATTCGACACGCCTCTTTGGAGGCCACCATGTCATATGGAGAGTTCTCAAGTTTGACGGTCACTTCCCTTTCATTCAGAAGATAATAATTTTCCTTAACAACCTCATCCAGGAGTAAGTCCAACTGAATTTGTTCTTTATTCAATTTGGAATAATCTTCCTTAGTAAGCCATAACAATGTATTGGTCAAACCAGACATCGTATTAGCAGCCCGCTCGAGTCGCTTGACGACATTGTTTCTTTTCGCCCCATCCAATTGTTCCCACAACCCCAGCAATTCGATATTACTCTTGATGGTAGCCAAGGGCGTACGCAATTCATGACTTGAATAGTCTAGAAACTCTTTTTCTCGCCGTACACTCTGATGCACTGCAACGATGTTGTTTCTAATCAGTTCGGAAAGGTTATCAAGCTCCTTAAATTTAAATCCATTTTCTGGAAGCTCATAATTCCCATCACGAAGATTTGTCGCCCAATGTATCAACTGCTCCACCGGCTTAGCGATACTATTTAAAAACAATGCCAATGATAATGAAAAGAAGCAGAAGATCAGTACGCCAAATGCAGAAATATCTCCAAACTGGTCATAGTCTTCTGGGCATAGCCTCTTCGGAAGTATATTGGTAAAAACTTTAGCAACATACCTCTTTTCACCCTCTTCGTTGATCGCAAGCAGAGTATAGTAACCGGCCTCAGGGTGACTAAACAAAGATGTCTTGGGCAAAAACTTCTTTAATTCATATTGACCCTTGGGGTCGCTAACGAATTTATTCCTTATTTCTAATGGCAGGTCTTCCCAGCGACTCGCAACAATAAATCCAAAGGTCTCTTTAGGTTCACCATCACTAACACCTTTAATATCAGAGGCCAAAACCATTGTACTACGTAGTTCTGCATCCATTCCTAACACGTAATAATAAGCACTAAAAGAAGAGGCCAGCATGGCTAAACTCAAACCCAGAGCCACCATTGAAAAACAGAAGTATAATTTTACACTGCGACTAATCTTCATTGTTAGCCTTTAATGCAAAACCAAATCCTTTGATAGTTTTAAGAACATCGGCTCTTCCGAAACGACCAAGTTCTTTCCTAATCTTATATATATGAACTTTAAGGCAGTCAGTTTCAGGTAACTCTTCACTCCATATGTTATCTTGAATGCATGTCCTAGACACCGGTTCAGGCGCATGAGAAACCAGAAGTTTAAGAATATTGAACTCCGTGGGCGACAATTTAAGATGATTACCTTCGATAGATGTGCAGCGCTGTTGCTCATCTATTTTTATTCCTGAAAAAGTGCGCTGCTTAACTTGACCACTTCTACGAAGGCTTAACGCATTTATCCGTGCAAGCAATTCTTGCATAGCAAACGGCTTTACCAAATAATCATCTGCACCACATTCAAAACCTTGTAACTTGTCTTCCAAACTTGATTTTGAAGTCAGCATTAATATTGGAGTATCAACACCCTGCTCCCTTAACTTTCGACACAGATCAAAGCCATTAATTTTAGGGAGATTAATGTCAAGGACAATAACTTGATATTGATGGCTTGTGATAAGATTCAAGGCAATTTGACCATGTATTGCATGATCACAACAAAACCCTTTGATCTCAAAAAAATCTGATACTGTGGAAGCAAGATCTAAGTCATCTTCCACCAGTAAAATCTCAACCATCACTTTGTCTCCAGATCAAAAAAGTCCGAGCCCAACTGCATGTGGCAACGGTACTTCACTTTAAGTAAAGAGAAGGTAAACGTTAGCTAGAAGACAACTAAGGTCCTCTCAACAGAACAACCCATGCACTCAGATTCGAATGAATATCGATAATGTTCTTTGAAATTAACCCAGTCCGCCGCAACAAAGATCACAGAATGCCGTTCAATCAATAATGACTTATCAATAGACTTAGATGTTGGTCACAAAATGAAAACAATGATAAAGATAGCTTCAAGTGAATAACAACAGACAACGTTTTAACTTAACAACACCAAGCAGTGGCAGTTTGTCCTCACCCAACATTGGCTACTGTTATAGCGCGTTCGCACAGTAAAACAGCAATGATGATCCCCCCTACTACACCAACTCGGATCACACTCCGTTGTCGGTGCAGTTCGATTATCAGCCCAGTAGCAGCTGATCGCGAGTCAGTTGACCTGAAACCGCTGCCAGCTGAGCAATTAGGGTGTATATTTGAAGCACTTACCCTCATTTTAGAACCAATGTGAGCCAATTTTACCAACTGTTGCCCCTGACTCTGGTCGCCGCCTACTGGATTGTGATCGCCGGTGTGTCGCTGCGCATTGTGCTCAAGCGCCGCCCCTTTGGCGTATCGCTGGCCTGGTTGCTGCTGATCTACATCATTCCTCTGTTTGGGGTGGTGGTGTATCTGCTGTTCGGTGAGCTCAACATTGGCCGTAAGCGCAAGCAGCGGGTCAAGGAGATGACCGCGCCGTTCAAATACTGGAATGAACGACTGCACCGTCAGGCACAGTCCGATCGGCGCCTGGGCCAGCACGTCCGCCCCCTGCACGAGCTGAGCCTGCGTCGCCTAGGGATTCCTGCCCTGCTGGGCAACGATTTGGAACTGATTGAAAACAGCCAGACCATTCTTGAACGCATCATCAACGACATTCATCAGGCCAGTGACACCATTCACATGGAGTTCTATATCTGGCACCCCGGCGGCCTGGTCGATGAAGTGGCCGATGCCCTGATCGAGGCCCGTCAGCGCGGGGTTACAGTACGCCTGCTGCTGGACGGAGCCGGCAGCCGCGAATTTTTCAATAGCCGCTGGCCAAAGAAACTCGAACAACAGGGGGTCAGCATCGTCAAAGCCCTGGGCGTCAACCCTCTGCGGATGTTCTTAAGGCGTATGGATCTTCGCCAGCATCGCAAAATTGTGGTCATCGATCAGCGCATCGCCTACACCGGCTCAATGAACCTGGTGGACAGTCGCTACTTCAAACAGAGTGCCGGCGTCGGCGAATGGATTGACATTATGGTTCGACTCACCGGCCCATCGGTGTGCTCCCTGGCCGCTCTGCAGAGCTGGGACTGGGAGTTTGAAACCGATGAAAGGCTGCTGGATGAGATCGCCCTGCCTCAAGCCGAGAGCTCCCGGGAACATCGTCATGCCGAAGATTCGGTCCAGGTGATTCCCTCAGGACAGGGGTTGCCCGAGTCCATCATTCAGCAGGTACTGCTGCTGAGCATCTATCACGCCAAGCACAGTATCACTCTGACCTCACCCTATTTCGTACCCAGCGAGCAGTTACTGGACGCCCTGCGCACCGCAGCCCAGAGTGGCGTCGAGGTCAACCTGATCATTCCCGACAAAAACGACTCCTTCATGGTGGAATGGGCCAGCCGCGCCTTTTTCACTGAACTGCTCAATGCCGGAGTGGTGATCTATCGCTTTAGTGGTGGCCTGCTGCACACCAAATCAATGCTCATCGACGATGACCACTGCATCATCGGCACTGTCAACCTGGACATTCGCAGCCTGCTTCTCAATTCCGAAGTGTCTCTTGCCATCGACGATCCGGACTTCTGTCGAGAGCTGGGCCAACTGCTGGATCGCTACCTGAAACAATCCAACCGCATCGACGCCCACCAGTGGCAACTGCGCCCGATGTGGAAAAAATTAGTGGAGCAGTTCTTCTATACCTTTGCGCCACTGCTGTAACTCGGGCTCCATCCACTTAAGCGTGCCGTTAAACGGCCGTTCCGTTCTGCACAGACTATAGTCATAGGGTCTGCCATTTCGGAGCCTGGTCAATGCAAGCTGTTCTAATACCGCAATTTATCACTTTTACTCTTGCCATTGTGGCACTGTTTATCGGCAAGTCGGTGATTGCCTCTTCGCCCACCCTGCAGCGTTACAGCATTCCGGAGCCTGTGGTTGGCGGCTTTGTCTGTGCCGCCATTACCGGGCTGCTGTTTGCCCTCTTTCAGGTTGAAGTGAGCTTTGAGATGGAGGTTCGGGACGCACTGCTGCTGTACTTCTTTGCCGGCATCGGCCTAAAAGCAGACTTTAAAACCCTGCTTCAGGGAGGCCGCCCTCTGGCGATTCTCATTGGTCTGGCGGCAGGATTTATCATATTGCAAAACCTGGTTGGCGTCAGTGTTGCCAGCGCTTTTGGGCTAAATCCTCTGGCGGGCCTGCTCTCGGGCTCGGTGTCACTGACCGGCGGCGTTGGCACCACCATGGCCTGGGCCCCCACCTTTGTGGAGGAATTTGGCATCGCCAACGCCCTGGAGCTGGGGGTAGCCTCCAATACCCTGGGGTTGATCTCGGCCTGTGTCATCGGTGGCCCCATTGCCAGCTACCTCATCGGTCGTCATAAGCTGACCACCGGCAGCCAGGATGAGCTGGACATCGGTACCGCCCACGCCAGCGACAACCGGGTTACCGTCGACTACTTCGGGGTACTGCGTGCCTGGTTGTGGCTGAATATCTCGCTGATCATCGGCTACCTGCTCAACGCCGCCCTGGAGAGCGCGGGCGTGCGTCTGCCCCTGTTCGTCTCCTGCCTGATGGCGGGAATTTTGCTGGGTAACCTGGGGCGTGCGCTGCTCTTCAGAAGCAACAACCCAGTCCGTCATGGCTACGTCGAGGATGCCACCAAGGGACTGTCTCTGATTCAGGATATCTGCCTGGGAATGTTCCTGACCATGGCACTGATGAGTCTGAAAATCTGGGAGCTTCAGGGCAACCTGGCTTACCTGAGCGCAGTGATCGGCCTGCAAGTTACCCTGTCGGTGGCCTTTACGGTATTTATCGTGTTCCGCCTGATGGGCCGAAACTACGAAGCCGCGGTGATCTGTTCAGGGTTTGGCGGTGTCACCCTTGGCTCAACCGCCACCGCCATTGTCAACATGACGGCGGTCACCCAGCAATATGGCGCCGCTCACCGGGCCTTTATTATTGTGCCTTTGGTCTGCGGCTTCTTTATCGACATCATCAATGCTCTGGTCATCAACTATTTCGTTTATGGCTAGTCGATTTCCGGCAGTGGCAAACAGCCACACCCTTCGGTAAAAAAACGCCCCAAACGGGGCGTTTTTTTCACAGTTAAGCTCGGCGGTTCCGGGCCTCAGTAGACGCCTGAGGAGGAGTAATGAATCGGCATCCGATGCTTACCTCCGGCGGCCAATCTCTTCTCAATCAGACCTTGCAAGTCGGGAGCCTGGGCCGAAATTCAGTGTAGAAATTTATCTCGGCATCGAGATTCGGTAACGAAAGACCAATGTGGGAAAACGTACCAGGGTAGCTCTGAGTCATAACGCACTACGGGTTCTGTCTTAAGAAAGTGGCAACAGAGTACCCATGCTCAACCAAAGCTAGGAATTATGAAAAATTCCTCTTTTGATAATACAATGCAATTACAAACACCTGAAACCGAGCCCTATGCTTAACCTTAACTGGCTGCAGACCTACGTTACCCTGGTGGAAACCGGCCATTTCACCCACACCGCCGACAAGTTGGCCATGACCCAGCCAGGGGTCAGCCAACACATCAAAAAACTGGAGCAGCACTTTGGTCAGCCGCTGCTGATTCGCGAAGGCAAACGCTTTGATCTGACCCAGTCCGGCCGCGACGTCTATCAGCAAGCCCAGCGCACGCTGGCGGAGCTGTCCGGTCTGGAGCAGCAACTGTCGACGGATGACCCCTTCAACGGCCCGGTGCGTTTTGCCTCACCAGGCAGCCTGGGGTTGAAACTCTACCCCGAACTGCTGGCTCTGCAACAGCAACACCCGTCGCTGAGCATCGACTATACCTTTGCCCCCAATGAAGGGGTGGAACGGGATCTGGTGGCCCGCAAGCTCGATATTGGCCTGATCACCCGTCCCGGCGACAAGTCGGATCTGGCCTACCGCCCCTTTGCCGAAGAACCACTGTTTTTGGTAACCCCGGCCCACATCGACGCCCCTGACTGGGCCACCCTGATGGCACTGGGCTACATCGATCACCCCGATGGCGCCCACCATGCCGGCATGCTGCTGGGCAGCAATTTTGAGCAATACCAGCAGCTGTCCCAGCTCCCCAAACGCGGCTTTTGCAACCACATCAGCATGATTCTCGAACCGGTCAGCCGGGGATTGGGCTTTACCGTCCTGCCCCGCTACGCCGTCGCCGCCTTTCCCCGGCCGGATGAGATCGCGGTCCACACCCTGCCCCAGCCGGTGTCTGAATCTATCTATCTGGTGCAGCGACGACACCAGCCGTTACCAACTCGTATTCGATTTCTGATCGAAGCCATTACGCCGATGTTAAGCGAATGAACGAAACTCAAAAAATAGGGTAAAAGCCGCTATCCCAGTCTGGCCGGGGCCTTGCTCAACTGTTAGCATCGCCGGCCTGACAGTTCTTTGGAAATTCTTATGCTGGCCTTTGCGCTTCAGGTCGTCTTCGTGGCAGGCGGCCTCATCTACTGCTGGATGCTGTTCCATGCCTTTAGCAAACAGCGTCGCGACGGACAACTCGTGCCCTCAACGTCGGTGGCAAAAGTCGGCGCCGTCGGGGCGCTGGCAAACTTCCTGGACACTCTGGGCGTGGGCAGTTTTGCCATCAAGACGGCGTTCTACAAACAGTTTAAACTGGTCGATGATCGGCTGCTGCCCGGCACCCTCAACGGCCAGTGCGTACTGCCCACGGTGGCTCAGGCACTGCTGTTCATCGGTGCTGTGGACGTCGATCCGGTCACCCTGATAGGCATGATGGCCGCTGCGGCTCTGGGAGCCTGCATTGGGGCCAAATGGGTGTCAGGGCTGGATCGACAGCTAGTGCGGTTGATCATGTGCATCGCCCTGCTGATCGTGGCAGCGCTGATTTTCGCCGGTCTGCTGGGCTGGTTCCCGGTTGGGGGCGATGCCATGGGCCTGGGGGGCACCAAACTGGCCATTGCACTCGCAGGCAACTTTATCTTCGGTGCCCTGATGAGTGTTGGCGTTGGCCTCTATGCACCCTGCATGACGCTGGTGTACCTGTTGGGAATGAACCCCATCGCCGCGTTCCCCATCATGATGGGATCCTGTGCGGTGTTGAGCTTTTTCTCGGCCGGCACTTTTATCCGCAACGGTGCCTTCGATGCCAAGGCGGTGCTCGCCGTCGCGATAGCCGGCCCCGTGGCCGTGGTGCTGGCCGCCACGCTGGTGAAATCGATGGATGTGGAGATGCTCAAATGGCTGGTGGCATTTGTGGTGCTCTATACCTCGGCATCGATGTACCGCTCCTGGCAGCAATCGCGACCACCGGCGGCAGCCCATGCCTCGCAATAAACAAAAAGAGACCCTCGGGTCTCTTTTTTAATGTCTGCCCTTCAAGGCCTGCCAGCGCTGTCGCACCAGGTGTTCAAACCGCACTGCCGCCACCGGCGGGCTCACCAGATACCCCTGCCCTGACTCACATTGATGACTGCGCAAAAACTCATACTGGAAATCGGTCTCGATCCCTTCTGCGGTTACCACCATCTCCAGATTATGCGCCAGGGCGATAATCGACTGGACAATGGCGCCATTACGCTCGTCGGTTTCCAGCTCGCAAATGAAGCTGCGATCAATCTTTACTCTGTCCACCGGCAGAGTCTTTAAACGACCAAAGGAGGAGTAACCGGTACCAAAATCATCGATGGCGATGGCCACTCCGGCCTGGCGCAACCGCCACAGTTGCGAGGCGATGGTCTTGCCCTGCTGCAGCAACATGGTTTCGGTGACCTCGATCTCCATGCACTCCGGCGGAATCCCATACTGATTCAGCGCCATCAGCAGACTCTCCACCAGTTCACCGGTTTCAATCTGCTTCACCGAGATATTGATGCTCACCTGCTGCAACGGCAAACCCTGCTCCAGCCAGCGTGCCATCTGCAGGCAAGCCATCTCAATCACCTGTTGGCCAATCTCGACGATCAGGCCGCTGGTTTCTGCCTGGGCAATAAAGGCATCGGGCGTCAGCACGCCACGGTCGGGGTGGCGCCATCGGATCAGCGCCTCGGCGCCTGTCACCATGCCGCTACCTAGATGAAACACCGGCTGAAACAGCAGAAAGAACTCCTGCTTCTCAATGGCCCGGCGGATCTCTTTGAGTAGCTGCTTCTCCTGAGCCATCTCATCCGCCAGAGACTCGCTGTAACTGTGCACCTGTTGAGTCCCGAGCCGCTTAGACTGGAACATCGCCATTTCGGCCCGGTGCAATATGGCCTTGGTGGTGCACACCTCAGGGCACAGATGGCTGATGCCAATGCTGGACTGAGTGCGCACCTCGACCCCATCCACCTCGATGAGGGTATCGAGCCGACGCAGCGCCTGCTCGGCCCATGCCCGGGCCTGTTGCGGATCGTCATCGGTCAGGACCACCAGAAAGGTATCGCCATCAAATCGTCCCAGATAACCTCTGCCACTGAGCGACGCAGTCAGCACCGATGCCAGTGCCTTTAGCACTTTGTCACCAATACGAAACCCAAACTCTTCGTTGACCCGCTTAAAATTGTTCACCCCGATACACAGCAGGCTCAGCTGCGGCGTATGGATCGCCAACTGCTGGCCAATGTGCTGCACCAGGGCAGCGCGGTTTGGCAGGCCGGTCAGGGTGTCGGTAAATTCAGAAACTCGAAGCTTGTTTTCCACCTCTTTGATCAGGCTGATGTCGCGGCCAATGGCCAACAGCGCCACCCCCGTACCCACCGGTACTGAATTTAGGGTAATCTCACACATCAGCGGCTCACCGCTGCGGGTCTGATGAACCCACTCGAACCGGTGATAGCCATATTTGATTGCCGAGTCGATCATCGACTGGGCCAACTCTTCGGAGGAGGACCGGTTGGGCTGTACGGCGGGGGAGATCTCCGCCGGGCTCAAACCCAGCAAGTCAGATGCATCATCAAACCCGAGTTGCCGAACTGCCACCGGGTTACACCAGAAAAACCGCCCCTTATGAACCACCCACATCATGTCTGATGTGCCGGCAAACAACTGCCGAATCACATCCAGATAAGCCAACAACCCCTGTTCCGTCAATGGCGATGTTGCCGCGGTTTCGGGGGCCGACTGATCACTGCTCATGGCCAATATTACCCTCTCCCCAACAGGTAGGTACCCACACAGTAACATGGGTCACTGCAACATTAAAGTAACAACAAGATGGGGAATTATCTCTATTTGTCAGTGCCTTTAACTAATTCACGTTAGACTAAAAAGGGTCTCCGGCTACGAATATAGCCGTTTGAATCCAGCCCGTAGAATGTCGCTCCACCGCTTACCTCCCCAATGCCATGACATCGGTCATTGCCTCGTCAGGCCCCATGCTGATACCGTAGTCCTCGCCCTAAGAGGATCAATCTAACTCACTCTATTCAAAAGGAATTGAAATGCGCGCTCTGCTGGGAGCCCTGTGTCTGGCTCTGTCTACCGGGTCGCTTGCCGACTCATTGGTGATCAACAACGTCAATGGCTACACCCTTACCGATCAAGGAGTACAGCGCTTTGGAGCCCTGCACATCGACGACGGAAAAGTGGTGGCGACCGCGCCACGAGACGGCTTCAGAGGGCTTTCCCCGAACCGGCTTATCGATGGCAAAGGCCACACTCTGCTGCCCGGTCTGACTGACGCCCATGGCCATATTATGGGGCTGGGCTATCTGCAATCGGATCTTGACCTCAGCGGCGTCACCAGCAAGCAGGCCGCGCTGGAACGTTTACGTCAGTTCGCCGACGCCCACCCCCATCTGACCTGGATTCGCGGCCGGGGCTGGAATCAGGAGCTGTGGCCCGATACCGCTTTTCCCACCGCCAGTGATCTGGATGCCGTCGTGCCGGAGCGTCCGGTCTGGCTACGCCGGGTAGACGGGCACGCCGGCTGGGGTAACAGCCGGGCACTGACCCTGGCCCGTATCACTCCGGCCACCGCCGATCCGGAGGGCGGCCAACTGCTGCGCAATGCCGACGGCTCGCCGACCGGCATTCTGATCGACAACGCCATGGGGCTGGTGGAGGGGCGCCTTCCATCTCGCGAGCCCCACGAAACCGAAGCGGCCTTCCGCTCCGCCACTCGCAAGTTGGCCTCACTGGGCCTCACCGGAGTCCACGATGCCGGCGTCGACTATCGAACATTACAGATGTACCAGGCGTGGGATCAGCAGCAACAGTTGCCAATTCGAATCTACGCCATGGTGTCGGATCTGGATACCCTCAGCCGCATGCCGGGCCCCTACTACGGCGATCGGCTTATCGCCCGCTCGGTGAAGCTCTATGCCGATGGTGCCCTGGGCAGTCGCGGTGCCGCCCTGCTGGACGACTACAGCGATATGAAAGGGCACAGGGGCCTGTTGATTCACCCCATAAAAGAACTCAAAAGGCGCATCAAAGGAGTCATTAACCGTGGCTTCCAGGCCAACGTCCATGCCATTGGCGACCGAGGCAACCGCGAGGTGCTGGAAGCGATGATCAGCTATGGTAAACCAGAGCAGCGCAACCGCATCGAGCACTTGCAGGTGGTCGAGCCTAACGACTTTGTCCGCATCAAAGCCGCCGGCATAGTTGCCTCCATGCAGCCGACCCACGCCACCTCCGACATGAATATGGCCGAAGACCGGCTTGGGCCTTTGCGAATCCATGGCGCCTACGCCTGGAAAACCGTAATCAATCAGGGCATCCCTTTTGCTGCCGGATCCGACTTTCCCATCGAATCACCTAACCCCTTCTGGGGGCTGTACTCGGCGGTGTCACGCCAGAATCATCAAGGTCACCCCGAGGGGGGCTGGTACCCGAAGCAAAGTCTGAGCCGCGAAGAGGCACTGCATGGCTTTACCCTGGGGGCCGCCTACGCCAGCTTTCAAGAGCAACAGCAGGGCTCGCTGGAGCCAGGCAAGAGGGCCGATTTTATCCTGATTGATCGCGACTACTTCACCGTACCGGTAGAGCAGATCTGGCAGACTCAGGTCCTGGCGACCTACATCGACGGCCAACCGGTCTACCAGAAACCCGGCCTCTGACAGCGCGGCGAAAACGCGGCCCGGCGATCGGCACTGAACGGTTGCACCGGGCCCCCGCTTCGGTATGGTTAGGGCATCCCAGGTCAACATGAGCAGTGCACGTGAGTTCGTCCCCACGACCCGAATTACCTCAAGACTACTACCTCAGCAATTTCACCCGGATGGTAAACGATGTCGTGGGCCGTTACCGATCGCTACTGAACGACGACGAACTGCGGTGGATTCGGGAGTTTGACACCCTGCCCCATTCGGGACGCTGCCTGTGCGTACGCCTGCTGTCCAGAAAAGGTCCGGTGTTTCGCACCGATAAACTCCGTTACCCCGAGATCGACGATCTGGCCGGCGCCATAACCGCCCTGCTGGACGCAGGCATGATTCAGCCGTTTCAACCCGGCAGCTGGTCACAACTGGCCCCCTGGGTGACCAAAGCCGAGATACTCCGTTACGTCCCCGCCGGGCTGGGAAAGCTGAGAAAACCTGAGTTGGTGGCGCAGCTTGAACTGCAGGCACACCCGTTACCCGAATTGGCCTTGATTGTCCTCAGCCAGACCGAGCTGCTCGAGACCCTGCTGCTGCTCTATTTCGGCAACGCCCGTCAGGATTTGGCCCAGTTTGTGGTCAGTGATCTTGGCATTCAGGTATTTGAAAACTACTCGCTGGATCCCAGCCTGAACGCCTTCGAGCAGCGATCGCAGTTGGAGGCCGCCCGACAGCTGAGTCAACTCGATAAGCGCCGTCAGCTTGCCTCAGAACAGAAAGATCGCTTGGCGATTCTGGCACTGGCCGACGAGCTGCCTTTGCCCCTGCCCTGGCCCAGATGGGAACGGCGACGACAGCGACTGCTGCTGGAGATTGCCCGTGAGTATGAGCGCGATAAGCAGCCACAACAGGCTTTGGCTTTGTATCAGCACAGCCAGCTCGCGCCCAGTCGCGAGCGCCAGGCCAGGCTGCATCTGAACGCCGATGCGCCCCACCGGGCCCGCCCGCTGGTTCGGGCCATGCTCGACCAACCGGAGAACGAACAGGAGCTCACCGTTGCCCGCCGTCTGGGGAAAAAACTGAACCGGATTGCGCCTTTTGAGTATCCTCAGCTAGCTCCGCCCCAGATTCAGCAGTGCACATTGACCCTGAATGGCAAAGACGCACCGATAGAGTTGCTGGTCGCCGAACACTACCAAGCACAGGGATGGCAGGCGCATTACTGCGAAAACGCTCTGCTCAACGCGTTGTTTGGCCTGGCATTCTGGCCGGCGATCTTCGCACCGGTTCAAGGCGCCTTCCTCAACCCTTATCAGCTTGGTCCCACAGACATGTTCAGCCCTCAGTTCACTCAAACACGGCGCGACGCCATCGACCGAATCCTGTCTCGCTGGCAGCCTGCCCAGCTGCTGGACACCTTTGACCAAAAACAGGGCATCGCCAACTACTGGGTCAACTGGGACGGGATCAGCCGGCCGCTGATCGAATCGGCGTTATCCAGCTTAAGCCATGCCCAGCTGACCGCCTGCTTTCGACGATTACTGTTTGATCTCAAGGCCAACCGCAGTGGCCACCCGGATCTGTTTCTGACCCGGAATAACCGCTGTCTGTGGCTGGAAGTCAAAGGTCCGGGCGACAGCTTGAGAGACAACCAGATTCGCTGGCTGACCTTCTTTGACGATCACGACATCCAAGCCGCTGTCTGTTATGTGACCATCGACGCATCCTCCGACGATTAGGCGGTTGAAGTCCGCTGGTGTCAGGCCTATCCTGTGTGGCTAACTTACTGATTTTGTATTGGATGATACCGAAATGGCCGGAGCCAGTTTATTAACCCTTCTGGATGACATCGCCTCTCTGCTCGATGATGTTGCCGTTATGAGCAAAGTGGCGGCCCGTAAGACTGCAGGCGTGCTTGGTGACGATCTGGCCGTGAATGCCGAACAGGTCTCCGGAGTTAAAGCCGACCGGGAACTGCCGGTGATCTGGGCGGTGGCTAAGGGCTCATTTCTGAATAAGTGCTTTCTGGTGCCCGCCGCACTGGCCATCAGTGCCTTTATTCCCTGGCTGATTACGCCACTGCTGATGCTTGGCGGCCTGTTCCTCTGTTTTGAAGGAGCAGAAAAAGTACTGGAGATGACCTCAAAAAAGAGTCACCACCAGACGCCGAACCTCAGCGGTGACGATCAGCAGTTGTATGAACACACCAAGATCAAAGGCGCCATCCGCACCGACTTTATTCTATCGGCCGAGATCATCGTCCTGACTCTGGGGGTGGTGGCCGCCGCCCCCTTTATGACCCAGGTGGCGACCATGTCGACCATAGCAATCCTGATGACCATTGGTGTCTACGGACTGGTGGCGGTCATAGTGAAGATCGACGATGCCGGACTGTACCTGAGCCAGCGTTCCACTCCCCTGACCCAGTCTTTTGGCCGACTGCTGCTGGCCGCCGCTCCGAAACTGATGAAGTCTCTGTCGCTGATTGGCACCATTGCCATGTTCCTGGTCGGCGGTGGCATCTTGAGTCACGGCGTACACCTGTTCAGCGAATGGATCTCCGAGGCCGCCGCCGAAACCGCCCTGATTCCAGCCATCGGCCATATCGCGTCGGCGCTGGTGCCCGCCCTACTGAACGGCCTCATCGGCATGATTGCAGGCTTTGTATTGGTGGCCATCGCTCACCTCATCGCCAGACTCCGTCATTGATCACTGTGGGCCGAAGCCTGACTTCGGCCCCGCTCCCTGCCCCGGCGCCTAAAAGGCAGGCCTGTCCACTCTGGTCTACACTGTGAACGCCCGCTGATTATCAAGTAACTGCCTGTGAACCAGACAGTTACTCAGTCTATGGCGTGGCCCCCCCTGTGGCAGACATGGAGCAAGGCATGAAACGCTATTGTGCAGAATTCATCGGTACCTTCTGGCTGGTTCTTGGCGGCTGCGGCAGTGCCGTATTAGCCGCGGGCTTTCCCGACGTGGGCATCGGCCTGCTGGGCGTGGCACTGGCATTTGGCTTAACCGTGCTGACCATGGCATTTGCCCTGGGCCACATCTCCGGCTGTCATCTGAACCCGGCGGTCTCCATTGGCCTGTGGGCCGGCGGCCGCTTTGAGGCCAGCGCCCTGCTGCCCTACATTCTGGCCCAGGTCGCGGGCGGCCTGGTGGCTGGGGGAGTGCTGTTTTTGATCGCCAGCGGCGCCCCGGGGTTTGATGTCAGCGCCGGGTTTGCCGCCAATGGCTACGGCAATCACTCTCCCGGCGGCTACGGCCTGGGTGCGGCGCTGCTCACCGAAGTGGTGATGACCATGGTATTTCTGGTGGTCATTCTTGGCGCCACCGATCCCCGGGCACCGGCTGGACTTGCGCCGGTGGCCATCGGCCTGTGCCTGACTCTGATCCACCTGATCAGCATCCCGGTCACCAACACCTCGGTCAACCCTGCCCGCAGTACCGGTGTGGCCCTCTACGTGGGCGACTGGGCCCTGTCTCAGCTGTGGCTGTTCTGGCTCGCGCCCATTGCCGGTGCCGTACTGGGTGCCTTCATCTACCGTTACCTGGGTTCTGATCCAAGCTGAATCCCGGCTCATTCAGGGCCCATTGCCGCCGATGGCAGGCGATGGGCCCAAACGGTGCAATTGTGCATCATTTGCCCCGCAATAGTTACACTCAGGTTGCCAATCGTATCCATTGCGTTATCGGTGATCGAAGCATTTTCGCCAAACTTAGGCGCACTTAACCCCAAGTAAAGCGACAATCATCCGCCTTAATTGAGTCTGAACGAAACGCCGAAATCCGCCGGTTTCCTTTCACCTACGCACCGCAAACTTTCTACACTACTCTCACCGACGACTACAGGAGAGCACCATGACACATTCTGACACCCTGACCCCCTGGTGGATTATCCCGGGTCGCCTTGCCGGCATGCGCAAGCCTCAGACTCATGAACTGGATACTCTGGCAAAATCACGATTCCAGGCCGTGGTTTCGCTGTTGGAGAACGAAGACAATCATCAGCTGTATCACAACTGGCAACTGCCTTACCTATGGCTACCCACCGAAGACGGTCAGACCGTCAGCCCTCAGCAGCTGCAGCAGCTGGAGCAGTTCATCGACCGCTTTGACGGTGCGGTGGCCATTCACTGCAATGACGGTCGAAAGCGCACCGTCAGTGCCATCGCCGCCTACCTGATCCGCAAAGAGCACGACTTTGAGCAGGCACTGAAACTGGCCAGCAAAGGCCAGCCTCCAATCGAGCTGGATGAACCCCAGTTGCTGTCGCTGCTGCAGATTGCCAAAGTGGTTCAATAACGGCCGAACGTGGCAGCCTAGGCTGCCCCCGTCTTAAGACTTACCCCGACTGGAAAATCCTGCTCATTCACTTCATCATGGGTCTATTCAGACCCACTGCCGCTTAACGCCCTGGGTGACCTTCCCAGTTGTTTGAAGGTGGACTGAACATCGCCCCAAACTTTTTAGGCGTACATGTGTACGCTTAAATAATCTCCTGCTACACTGGTCGGACTTTTTATGCAGCAACCGCAAAGGAACCCTATGGCCTCAGCCACTATGCCCTACTCTCAAGGGGAAGAGATCGCCAACGCCATCACCCACGGACTGGGGGTTGCCGCCGCCATCGTCGGCCTTACCCTGATGCTCACCAAGGGTATCCCGGTGTTGTCGGGCTGGGAGATTGCCGCCGTAAGCATCTACGGCGCCAGTATGATTCTGCTGTTTCTGTTTTCGACGCTGTACCACTCCATCTCCAACCCCAGCGCCAAGAAGGTGTTTAAGCGGCTGGATCATTGTGCCATCTATCTGCTGATCGCCGGCACCTACACACCGATGATGTCCATTAGCCTGGAAGGCTGGAAAGCCGACCTGATTCTGGCCACTATTTGGTCCATGGCCATCGCCGGAGTGATCTTTAAAACCTTCTTTATTCATCGCTTCAAGAAACTGGCATTGGCCACCTATCTGGTGATGGGCTGGCTCTGCTTGTTAGTGATCTACCCTTTGTATCAGGTTCTGCCCAGCGCCGGTTTCCACCTGCTGTGGATCGGCGGCCTGTGCTACAGCGGTGGTGTGGTGTTCTATGTAGCCAAACAAACCCCCTATACCCACGCCATCTGGCACCTGTGCGTACTGGCTGGAGCGGTTTGCCACTGCGTCGCCATCGCCGCCTACATCATCCCCTCCGCCTAGAATCCAGCCGCCGGAGTCAAGTCCGGCGGACGCATGGCATCGACCCCCGTCAGGTCGCAGACGCCATCGGGAAACACCTGCCTGAGCTGAGCCAGATAGGGAGCCACCGCCACCTCACCATACTGCCCCTGAGCCAGTGCTTCATCGACAGGCAGTAACCGGCACTGGAACACACTGCCCCGCCAGGGTCCACCAGCCTGAACCCGGGCATTGCTGAAGTGAGGATAACGTTTGCTGCACGCCCCCGGCTGGCGGCCATTCCATCGACCGTCCCAGACCTCGGCGCCGCGCTGGAGCACCCGCCCGTTGGCATCGAAACACTGATCCTCTATCTGAGCCGGTCGCGACTGCCCCATCAACCTGGCCTGCAACCACAACTCCATGGCTTCAAACGCTTCTTTCAGCGGCGTGTAGCGATAATCCGATACCCAGATCACCTGATTATCGGTATGCCCGTGCCAATCCAGAATACGGGAACGGGCTTCAAAGGAGGCCGACAGATGATGCATATCCAGCCGCTCCTCCAGATAATGGCGCAGATCAATGACCGGAATGGGGTTGGCCCCCACAAACACCTGACCGGTACGATAAGCCCGAGCCACCGCATGGGGATCCGGTTGCCGGCGCGGGGCCGGAGCTCCTTCGGTGATATTGTGATTGCCCCACAGTGACAACCATAACGGCAACTGCATCCCCAATGGCATCCAGATGGCTTCACGACTCATCCCCTCGGTAGCCTGCCAGCTGCCAATGTGACGATTCAGGTGCAAGAACTCCGGCACCGAAATCCGCCCCTGTCGCAACGGCCGTAAGCCATACTGCACTCCCCGGTTACCCCAGGCCGCGCGGGCAAAGCCATGTTGATCCCGGCCGAAAATCTGCACCAAATCTTCCCAATAACTCCAGTGTTGCTGTCGGTTAATGGCATCACTGAACATCGGCCGAATGTAGCCCTGCCTCGGGTTATGAATCAGCGCCGACAGGCCAAACCAGCCGTTGATGCACTCACTGGAACCCTGAGGCCAACTGGGCCAGCGCCCGTGCAGCAGCTGATTCAACGGCTCCAGAAACGGCGCCCGTTGACTAAAACCGGCCGCCGCATTGAGACCCTCAAGTTCGGTGCGATTATCAAAGTCCTGCCACCGATGTCGTCTGGGGCTGCGAAAAGCGTAATAGGTGTTGAACAGATCGCAATCCAGACCGTACAAAGCCTGAGTCACCATGTCCGGATAGGCGTACAACGCCAGGGCTCCATCGATGACCTGGCTGCGATTTTGCGCCATCAGGTATTGGCTCAGGCCGCCACCGGAGCCACCGATGCCGATGGTGTAACGAGGCTGACCGTACAGTGACACAAACTGGTGCTTGACCCTGCGGGCGGTATCCTCGGCCCGAACCATGTCGTAGGTGTAGCTGGTTTTATTACCGGTAGAGCTGATCACCGCGTAGCCTTGCTGCAGTTGCTGTAAGCGCTTGCGAACAATTTTCGACGGCTTTAACCGCCCCTGTCGAAAACCGATACCACTGCCACCATGAAATTGATAGATCAGTTTGCGGTTCCACCAAGGAGCCTGCTCTCTGGCCGTGGCTGGCGTCGCCAGCATGGCGATGTGGTAGATGTAGCGGTTGATGGTGCCACTCTCGACCCGGTAGATCTGGGCCACAGAGCGACCGCCAATCTCCGTTTGCGCCACTTGAGACGGTGGCACCGGGTTGTCAGGCAGATAGGACCGCAAAGCCCCGTGCCGGTCAAGGTAAAAGTAGTTCAGCACCGAGGGCAGGCCACAATCGCGACTGTAGCCCAATATGGTGTCACCCAGCTGGCTGCCCCGCTCATCATACACCGCCACTCCCTCTCCTCTCTGGTTATCGATAAGCGGCTGCCCCAATCCGGAAGCCAGTGTCATGCAGAAAAACGGGTATTGGCGGGCCCCCGCATACAGAGGCTCCGCGGGGCCGACCTGCCCCAGAGGAATGGGAAAGACATAGGTTTCTGGCGGTCGCGGAGTGAGTGCCAGGTGAGTCTCGATACTCAACATCGGCCTGCTCTCCGGCGGCGGCAGCTGTCGAACCTGGATAGCACGGTAAGGGTGATGCCAATCCCGGTACTGGTAGTACCCCACGGTGACCAGTAAGCCTGACAACAGCAATACTCCGGCCCAGAACAACCACTTCACCATCTCCGCCCCCTTGTGCAGCGACCCGATGCTGTGCGCCTGGCCTCACCATCGGGGCCACTTAACAGCACGCCGTGACAGTAAGTATTTGCCAGATCGGCGCCGGTCTCCATCTGGTCGGGGGGGTCGGAAACGCACCGGAAGTCAAAAAACGGACAAAAAAAAGCCCTCGCCATACGGCAAGGGCCTCGAATCTTTTGTAAGTGTTAGATAACGCTTACGTTCTCTGCTTGAGGGCCTTTCTGACCCTGAGTCACGGTCATAGTAACCTGTTGACCTTCAACCAAAGTACGGCGTCCATTACCCTGGATAGCAGAGAAGTGCACGAACACATCCTTGCCATCTTCACGGGAGATGAAGCCAAATCCTTTTTCGTCGTTAAACCACTTAACTGTACCAGTAACTTGTTCAGACATATCTAACTCTTTCTAAATCAAACGCACAGGCAATCCGTATTACCTGCTATCGATATCAATTATACTCAGGATGTTTGGGTTTACAAACCATCTGGCGATTTTTTTATCAATTACAGCCAGTGATCGAATGATGAACACTATTTCTTAACGAAAATTTCGTGATTTCACCTTGAAATTGTCAATCAGCTCACTCTTATCAGTCAATTTGCCTGCCATCAGGTGCACCACCCTGCCCGCCTTCTCCACCACACCCCGCACCTGCAACAACCGGGCAGTCAAATAGGGCTGCCTCTGAACCCGGGCGGTACCGGCCCAGACCACCACATTGGCGTTGCCTGTCTCATCCTCGAGGGTGATAAACGTCACTCCGCTGGCGGTACCCGGTCGTTGACGCCCAACCACCACGCCAGTCAAAGTCACCAGTTGCCCATGACGACACTGCTGCAGCTGCTCTGCCGTTCGCTGCCCCGTCAGATCACCCCGCTGACGCAGCATCGCCATCGGGTGTTGCCCCAGAGTCAGTCCCAACTGCTGAAAGTCCGCCAGCATCTCCTGAGCCGCTCCCGGCGGCGGCAACGCTACCCGAGAGGATAGCGGCTGCTCCCCGAACAGCGGCAACTGTTCGGTCACCGCCGCCAGCTGCCAGCGGGCTTGATAGCGGTGGCCACTCATGCACTTAAGGGCGTCGGCACTGGCCAGGCGCTCCAGGCTGCCTCTGTCCAACCGACTCCGTGCCACCAACTGCTGACTGTCCTGATACCCCAACTCCGGCCGCTGTGCCACCACGGCCTGCCCGGCCTCCTCCCCCAGGCCTTTCACCAACCGCAACCCCAGGCGTAACGCCGGTTTCCCTGCAACCGATTCCAGCCGGTGATCCCAGTCACTGTGATTTACCGACACCGGCAACACTTCACCGCCATGCCGACGCAGATCCTGCACCAATTGCGACGGCGTATAAAACCCCATGGGCTGACTGTTGAGCAGGGCGCAGCAAAACGCCACCGGGTAGTGGTACTTCAGGTACGCCGACACGTACGCCAGCAACGCAAAACTGGCAGAGTGGGACTCAGGAAAACCGTACTCACCAAAGCCGCGAATCTGATTGAACACCTGCTGGGCAAACTCATTGCTGTAGCCCCGGCTTGCCATCCCCTCAACCAACTTTTTTTCAAACCGATCCAGCTCACCGTGGCGCTTCCAACTGGCCATGGCCCGCCGCAACTGATCCGCCTCCCCGCCGGAAAATCCGGCGGCCACCATCGCCAGCTTAATCACCTGCTCCTGAAAAATCGGCACTCCGAGGGTACGCTCCAGTACCTGCTGAACCGCTTCGCTGGGGTAGGATACCGCCTCCTGCCCATGGCGCCGCCTCAGGTAGGGGTGAACCATGTCTCCCTGAATCGGCCCTGGCCGGACAATGGCGATCTGCACCACCAGATCGTAATAACAGCGGGGGCGCAACCTGGGCAACATATTGGTTTGCGCCCGCGATTCAATCTGGAACACGCCGATGCTGTCGGCCCGACACAGCATGTCATACACCTGGGGCTGTTCGCGTACCACATCATCCATGCCGTAGGGCCGCCCCTGCCATTGACCGATGAGATCAAAACAGCGGCGAATGGCACTGAGCATTCCCAGAGCCAGTATGTCCACCTTCAGCAGTCCCAGCGCTTCCAGATCATCTTTATCCCACTGAATGACGGTGCGATCGGCCATGGCCGCATTCTCCACCGGCACCAGCTCAGACAGCGGGCCCGACGAGATAATGAAACCGCCCACATGCTGGGACAGGTGGCGAGGAAACCCCAGCAAAGTCTCCACCAGAGGCACCAGAAAAGCCGCGGCTCCGGCGGGAGTCTCCCGGCCCTGCATCAGTGCCCGGGTTTGCTGTTGCCAACTGCTGTTGCCGTCCCGGCGATCCACCTGCTTGATCAGATAATCCTGATAACCGTCATCCAGCCCCAGTGCCTTGGCCACATCCCTAAGGGCACTCTTGAAGCGATAGCTGATCACCGTGGCCGCCAACGCCGCCCGCTCCCGACCATATTTCCCGTAGATGTATTGAATCACCTCCTCCCGGCGCTGATGCTCGAAATCCACATCGATGTCCGGCGGCTCATTCCGTTCACGGGAGATAAATCGCTCAAACAGCAGGTTTACCTGCACCGGGTCCACCTCGGTGATCCCCAGGCAGTAACACACCACAGAGTTGGCGGCCGATCCCCGCCCCTGGTGCAGAATCCGCCGGGCTTTGGCAAAGCGAACGATGTCGTAGATGGTCAGGAAAAAATAGTGATAGCTCAGCTCATCAATCAGCGCCAACTCGGTCTCAATCTGCTGCTGCACCTGGGGCGGGACCCCCTGCGGATAACGCCGCTGAGCCCCGGCGGCCACCTGCTGACGCAGGTACGCCGACGCCGTCATCCCTTGTGGTACCACCTCCGCCGGGTACTGATACCGCAGCTCCTCCAGCTCAAATTGACAACGTTCGGCGATCGCCACCGTGGCCGCCAGCCATTGGGGACGAAACCGCCGGGCCAAAGCCGGCAACGGTTTGATGTGCGCTTCGGCATTGCCACTGAGTCGCCACCCCGCCTGCGACAAGGTACAGCCATGGCGCACACAGCTGAGGACATCCAGCAGTTGCTGTCGCTCAGCACGGTGCATACGCACCCCTCCGGCACAGACCACCGGTAACGACCAACGCAACGACAACGACTCCACCAGTTGCAACCGGCGGTGATCCTGCGGGCAAAAGTGGCGCTCCAGCAGCAGCCAGCAGCGATCGGTAAATTCATCTTGCAGCTGCTGGCAAATGGGATCCAATGCCGACTCCGGCGCCTCGTCGTCCACCAGCAACAACAACAGGCACTCACTCAGGCGCTCATCAAAATCGGCCCAATGGATCTGGTAGTGCCCTTTCGGGCTGCGGCGACGGCTACGGGTGATCAGTGCCGACAGCTGGCCATAGCCTCGGCGGCTTTGGGCCAGCACCACCACCGTGGCCTGTGGCAACCGGAATTCACTGCCCACCAACAGCCGAATCCCATGGATTTTGGCCGCCTCCCAGGCCTTGACGATCCCCGCCAGTGAACACTCATCGGTCAAGGCGATGGCCCGGTAGCCCTGGCAAGCCGCCTCCGCCACCAGCTCCTGTGGATGAGAGGCCCCGCGCAGAAAACTGAAATTACTCAGACAGTGCAGCTCAGCATAATCCACCACTAGAACCATCCATGAATAAACCAGCCGTTGTGCTGGCGAAATGCCCAGCACCAACGATGATCGCCCGTCTGGGCAAGATAGTAATCCCGGCACACCGGCTCCCCGTCCCACCAGCCGGACTCCAACCGCTCCGGCCCCTGGTGCAACTGAAGCTGTTGCCGATTCACCGCTTGAGGCTCGGGCAATAACCACGGCGGCCGCGGCCGCGAGGCCACCGGCTCGCTGCCCTCCCCCAAACCGGCCCAGCGCCAGGCCCGCTCCGGCCGAATCTCATCCACGGTGGCGATGCCCCGAACCCGCTCCTCACCCAGGCGGGCGGTCAGTTGCGAGATCAGCTCCCGTCGCGGCTGCTGACTGGCCACCAAGGACTGGCCGCTTTCGCTCAGCCCTTCGCACGCCAGACTCAGCGGGCTCAACTGCTCACTCTGCAGCACCAACTCCGTCACCGGCTGGTACAGTGTCAGGCGTTCAAACCTCAGCTGCAGCAGCTTAAACAGGGCCTGGCGCTGACTTTCGGCAAACGCCGGACGCAGCACCACTCGAGTGGCCGGCCCCTGACGGTGAATCAAACTCAGGCTAAACTGACTGCACGCCAGTTGCCGCTGGCGCAAAAATTCCGCCAGTGCCGCCACCATGCTTTGCAGAGGAAACAGCAACATCGGCGCCTGCTCCGCCTCTTCCAGCAGCAACCGCTTCTGCAGAAACTGAGGCGACGGCTGATATTCAGGGCGGGGATCAGGCAACTCTCCCTGCAATCGCGACAGGTGCAGCAGCAGCTCGGCACCAAAACGGGAACCCAGCTCCGACCGGGGCAGAGCCAGCAACTGATCAGTCTGAGCAATGCCCATCTGCATCAGTCGCTCAGCACAGTCACCCGGTAGCTGCAGCGCCGTCACCGGCAACGCCCGCAACAGGCTATCGAGCCGGTGAGGATCGCCGCTGTTGCCGTCCCGCCCCTGGCGGGCCAGCACCGTCGCCGCCAGCGGCGTCAACCCCAGCCCCTGCTGACATGGCAGCCCCAGGGCCGCCAGCCCCCGGTTGATCGCTTGGCGCCAACCATCCAGCCCCTGGAACAGGCGCAGCATGCTGCTGCCCTCGAGCAGCAGTAAATCTGGCGCCACCAGCACCACCCGGCCACTGAAACCGTAAGCCCACTGAGCCAGCTCCAGTAACACCTCTTGCTCATCTGCCAGCGGCTCCAGCAGCCATAATTCGGGGCACAGTGCGGTGGCCGTGGCCACACTCTGATCGGTGGCCACCCCCAGAGCCTGCGCCATCTCGTTACACTGGCACACCCGTCGAGGCTGGCCACCGATCAGGGCGGCCGCCACCGGCTCCGAATGCACCTGCAGTTGATGGTGCAGCGCCAGATCGACAAAATGCAGTCCCAGCCACAGCATCACCAGGGACCTTGCAACAGCGTTGCTGCCGGCGGCCGTTCCGGCAGATGCCACCCTTGCGGTTGCACACAGAGCCGCTGCTGGGGCTGACGCCAGCCACCGCGCTGCTTGAGGATCTGCAGCGTCGCTCCGACCGACTCCGGTGTCCAGTGCACCCGCAGGCTGACCGGATGGCTGTCGCACTCGATCTTCCGAGGTAAAAACACCACCGCCACGCTGCCACTTCGCTCGGCCGCCAGCTGCAAACGTCGGGATTCGCTGACCGACAACGTATCAAGCCACAGCAATACCCGCTGACAACTGCCGCTGGCCAGCCCCTGCTCCGCTGCCCACAGCTGCTCTTTGCGATCCAGGTCCGTCAGGCACACCACATTGGCCAACTCGATCCCCTGCTGCATCCAGGCCGGGGCATAAGGCAGATAAGGAGGACACACCAGCAACAGCCACTGATCCTCTCCCGGACACAACAAACGCTGCAACAACAGCGACTCGCCGGTACCCGGCGCTGCCATCAGTACCTCGATAACGCCCTTGTCGGGCCAGCCTCCATGGCACAGGCACTGATCCAGCGCCTCAAAACCGGTCGCGATCCCCCCCTGCTGCTGCTGCCACTGACTGGCCAGCCACAGATCGTCTCGCTGTAATAATGAATCAACGGGTTTTAGCATGATTATCGCCACCACTGTACATTCATACAGTATTAACGATTTTACGCTAAAATCCAACCGTCGTGACCCGATTGCGCTCCCCCAACCCCGCCCCTGAACAAGCAACACTGAAAACCCATCCTAAATTCAGTACACTGCTGGTTCATCCCCGGCAATCAGCACGAGCTCCCAACCATGAACAACACCCCAGCCCTGAGTAAAGAGCAGCGTATCTGGCAGGTTTGCCGGCAGGTGCCGACGGGTAAGGTGGTCAGCTATGGCCAGTTGGCGGATCTGGCCGGGCTGCCCGGGCGGGCAAGATTGGCGGGCAGAGCCCTGAAACTGGCACCGGATACCCTGACCCTGCCCTGGCACCGGGTCCTCAATGCCGCCGGAAAAATTTCCCTGCCCCCGGGCAGCCCCGGCTTTCTGGAACAGCAGTACCGGCTCCGTGAAGAGGGCGTTGTGGTTCGTAACGGCCGGGTAAGAATGTCGGAGTATCAGTGGCAACCGGATCTGGCCGAGTTGCTGTGGCAACTGCCGTTTTAACCACACGGCGGAATGCTTGACTCATTGAGGCCAAATAACTGCTCTACACTCAACACTGTCTATTCCGTTTCACTAAGGAGGGCCGATGCGAATCTGGCCATTAATGGCGCTATTACTGACCGCCAGCGGCGTCGCCAACCCACTGTTGCCCTACCGGGCGGATTATCAGGTCTGGCGCGGCAACTCCCAGCTGGGCAGCGGCTATTATCAACTGCAACAGCAGCAGGACGGGCTCTACTCCCTGGACTACCAAAGCAAAGTGGGTTGGCTGTTTCTGTCGGATACCCGCACCGAAATCAGCGAGTTCAGAGTCAATGGCACCACCCTGATGCCCAGTAAGTACCGCATGAAGCGCTCAGGAACCGGCCCGGATTTCCATGCCAGCATCAGTTTTGACTGGCAGCTACAACGCATCGATGCCCAGTATCGGGATGAGCGCAAACAACTGCCCTGGAGCCAACCCAGGTTCGACCCCCTCAGCTACCAGTTGCAACTGCGGCTGGACGTCGCCCGGGGAGACACCGACATGCTGTATCCCATCGTCTACAAAAACAAGGAGCGGGACTACCGCTATAAAGTGGTGGGGAAAGAGACACTGAGGCTGCCGTTTGGCACCCTGGACACCATCAAAGTGGCCCGGGATCGGGGCGAAGGCAGCAGCCGTCAGACCTATCTGTGGCTGGCGCTGGATCACCATCATGTACTGGCCAAGCTGATCCAGTATAAAGATGGCGATGTTCAGGCCGAGCTGAGACTGGAACGGCTGACCTTCAGCGAGGCCGCGACGCCGCCACCGGCAGTCCGTCCTTAAACAGCTGCCATTCACCGGTCGCCATGGTGTGCCACTGCTCATTGTGGGTCAGTGGCCGGGTGGCAATCACCGAAACGATGTCGGTTTCATTGGTTTCACTGGTGAAATCGATCACCATGTCGGTATCAATCAGCTTGGCCTCGCCAAATGGGGCCTTGCGGGTAATCCAGCACAAGTTGTTGCTGCATACCGCCAACAGGTAGCGACCATCGGTCAGCAACATGTTGAACACCCCCAGTTTTCCCAGCTCTGTGGCCTCGTTGGCCATAAAACGAAACGCCTGCCGCATGTCCTTGGGTTTCTCCGGAAAACGCTGGGCCAGTCGATCCATCAGGTAGCAGAACGCCAACTCACTGTCGGTCTTGCCCACCGGATGGAAGCGTTTGGGCTTCAACTTGTCGGTGTAGTTACTGAGCTGACCGTTATGGGCAAAGGTCCAGTAGCGTCCCCACAGTTCACGACAAAAAGGGTGGGTATTCTCCAGCGACACCCGACCACGGTTAGCCTGGCGAATGTGGCTGATCACCGCCTTGCTCTTGATGGGGTATTCTTTGATCAGGCTGGCGACCTCAGACCGGCAACTGGGCTGGCAATCCCGGAAGGTGCGATTGCCCGGGCCATCATAAAACGTAATGCCCCAGCCATCGGTATGGGGGCCGGTCACACCGCCCCGCTCCACCAATCCGGTAAAGCTGAACACGATGTCGGTCGGTACGTTGGCACTCATGGCCAGCAGCTCACACATGGAATCGTCCGTATCACTCTCTAATAGAAGAAGAATAACCACAAATTCACGCCACTGCACCCAAACCGGCTACAAACGCTCAAACTGTCGCCACCCCAGAATCCACGCCTCTTAGCACAGAGTCCCCAACACGGTTTTACAGTAAAGTGAAATATTTATGGATAAATAAACCTTGAAGATATTTAAACGAGCGTTTACTTTTATGTGACAGAGGTCAGACCAGGCCATATACTGTGACAGAGAGCAAACTCGCCTGAAGGTTTCTCAGGCGGGTGACACAAGGAGAATTAACGTGACTACCCTAGTTTGGAGCATTGCCTCTATTGTGGTTTTAGGGGGGCTCATCTATAAACGTGCCTCGCTGACCCTATTCACCCTGGCGGCCGCAGCCGCCCTCGCTATCGGTTCCGGGCTCGGTATCGTTGGTACCCTGGCTTGGATTATCTTTGCCATCCTGTTCATTCCATTCAACGTCACCTCGCTGCGTCGATCCCTGCTGACCCAGCCGGCCCTGAGAGCATTTCGTTCAGTAATGCCAGAGATGTCGCAAACGGAAAAGGATGCCATTGAAGCCGGTACCATTTGGTGGGATGCGGACCTGTTCTCAGGTGCTCCAGACTGGAAAAAGATGCACAAAATCCCGGTGGCCCGCCTGACCGCTGAGGAGCAGGCGTTCCTCGACGGCCCGGTAGAGGAGGTTTCTCGCATGGTGAACGCCTTCCAGGTGTCCCACCAGGATGCGGATCTTCCGGAAGAGGTATGGCAGTACCTGAAAGACAACAAGTTCTTCGCAATGATCATTAAGAAGAAGTACGGCGGTCTTGAATTCAGCCCCTACGCCCAGTCCCAGGTTCTGCAAAAACTGGCCGGCGTCGATTCCGTTCTGGCGTCCACCGTAGGTGTACCAAACTCTCTGGGGCCCGGTGAGCTGCTGCAGCATTACGGTACCGAAGAGCAGAAAGACTACTACCTGCCCCGCCTGGCCGTTGGTCAGGAAGTGCCCTGTTTCGCCCTGACCAGCCCGGAAGCGGGTTCCGATGCCGGCTCCATTCCGGACTACGGTGTGGTCTGCAAAGGCGAGTGGGAAGGCAAAGAGGTTCTGGGCATGAAAGTGACCTGGAACAAACGCTACATCACCCTGGCGCCGGTGGCCACCGTATTGGGACTGGCATTTAAGCTGCGCGACCCGGATCACCTGCTCGGTGACGAAGAAGAGATTGGCATTACCTGTGCCCTGGTACCTACCGACATAGACGGCGTCATCATCGGCCGCCGTCACTTCCCGCTGAACACCATGTTCCAGAATGGTCCAACCCTGGGCAACGACGTGTTTATGCCGCTGGACTTCATCATCGGTGGCACCGAGATGGCTGGCAAAGGCTGGCGCATGCTGGTGGAGTGCCTGTCGGTCGGACGTGGCATCACCCTGCCCTCCAACTCCGCCGGTGGCATCAAGACCGTTGCCGCGGCAACCGGTTCCTATTCCCGTATCCGTCGTCAGTTCAAGACCCCCATCGGTAAGATGGAAGGCATTGAAGAGCCAATGGCCCGCATCGGCGGTAACGCCTATTTGATGGATGCGGTCAACGCCATGACCACCACCGCTTTGGGTCTGGGCGAGAAGCCGTCGGTGATCTCCGCCATCGTTAAGATGCACCTGACCGATCGCATGCAAAGATGCATCATCGACGCCATGGACATCCACGGTGGTAAAGGGGTCTGCCTGGGTCCCGATAACTACCTGGGGCGTGGTTACCAAGGCGCCCCCATTGCCATTACCGTGGAAGGGGCCAATATTCTGACCCGCTCTCTGGTGATCTACGGCC
This sequence comes from Ferrimonas sediminum, assembly GCF_900100175.1. GTDB lineage: Bacteria > Pseudomonadota > Gammaproteobacteria > Enterobacterales > Shewanellaceae > Ferrimonas > Ferrimonas sediminum. Next base: position 25,113 of record NZ_FNEM01000013.1, on the reverse strand, counting down.
AGGGTGCCATTCGCTGCCACCCCTATGTACTGAAAGAGATGGAAGCGGCTTTCGATAAAGATCCGAATCGCAGCCTCAATGAGTTTGATGGCGCCGTCTGGGGCCACGTCGGCTTTGTGTTCACTAACTTCGTTCGCAGCTTCTGGCTGGGCCTGACCGGCAGTCGCTTCTCCAGCGCGCCTTACTCCGACGCAACCAAGCGGTACTATCAGCACATGAACCGCTTCAGTGCCAACCTGGCCCTGCTGTCGGATCTGGCCATGGCTCTGCTGGGCGGTAATCTGAAGCGTAAAGAGCGCGTCTCTGCCCGCCTGGGTGATCTACTCAGTCAGCTGTATCTGGCCTCGGCCACCCTGAAGCGCTTCGAAGATGATGGTCGCCAAACCGACGACATCCCGCTGATGCAGTGGGCGGTCGAAGACAGCCTGCACAAGCTGCAGCTGTCCCTGGATGAACTGTTGGACAACTTCCCCGCCTTTGGCGGCCTGCTGAAGTTCATCATGTTCCCGTTCGGCAAACCGATAAAGCGTCCGTCTGACAAGCTGGACCATAAGATCGCCAAGATCCTGCAAACGCCGTGTGCCGCCCGGGATCGCCTGATTGCTGGTCAATGGCTGGAAGCGCACCCGAACAACCCCATCGGCCGTCAGGAGCAGACCCTGCGCAACATCCTGGCCGCCGAGCCGCTGTTCGACAAAGTCTGCAAAGCCGCCGGCAGCCGCCTGCCCTTCTGGAAGCTGCATGAAGTGGCCGACAAGGGCCTGGAGTTGAATGTACTGACCGAAGAGGAAGCGCAGTTGCTGCGTGATGCCGAAACGGGTCGACTGGAAACCATCAACGTGTCTGACTTCGATTCTGAAGAGCTCAAGGCTCAGAAGGTCGATCATGAACCGGCCAGTCCAGTCCAGGCAGCCTAGCCCCCTCGGCTGTCTGACTCCTAACCCCGGCCTGATGCCGGGGTTTTTTTATCTCTTCGGCCGGCTCAGGAGCGGCCTTACTCGCCCGCGGCGCTCGTTATCCCGACCGGGCACAAAAAAGGCGACCCTGAGGTCGCCCTTTGTTCTCTTGCCTGAACCCCAATCAACGCTCCATGCGAATCACTACCCGACGGTTCTGAGCCCGGCCGCGGCTGCTGACGTTAGTCGCAATATGGCGCTTCTCCCCATGCCCCTGGCTGACAATGCGATCGTCCTCAATGCCGGCATCCACAAAAAACTGACGCAACTTATCGGCCTGCTCATTACTGATGGCCATGTTGGTGTCTTCGGAGCCGAAGCTGTCGGTATAGGCGTCGATCAGCACCAACTCCAAGGTTGGATCGTAAGCCAAAAACTCTCGGATACGACTCAGCTTACGACGGGAATCAGAGGTGAGTTTGCCATTTTTATCACGGAAGTTCAGTACCGTGAAAGCGATGTCCTCAAAGCTGTACGGCAGCAGGCTATCGATGCAGGAGACAAACTCAAAGTAGCTGTTTTGAAAATTAGCCGAGTTCAGCGACACCGCCACCTGATCAAAGGGGTTGTACCAGTCCTGATAAAAAAACGTCGGCTGCATCCCCTGCTCCAGCTCCGTCAACATCACCCAGGCTGCCTGCTTGGGCACCTCGGCATCGTACTGAGCCTGATAGGTAACCGAGACGATGTCTCGAGCGGGCACGCCGGGCCGCCAGGAGGGAGCCACCGAACGCAGGCTGGCACGGGTTGCCCGCTCCGGTTTACGTTTCATCTGCAACACAAACCCCAGGTCGGTAGAGCGACCAGCCTTACTGTTAAAAACGGCGGTACCGAAGTTGGGAATCGTGTGCTTCAAGGTGCACTGCAAAGGGGTCGAAGTTGCCAGGCTCCAGTGAGATTGCTCAATGGACGCAACGTAGTTCCTCACTCCCGCGTAAGCGGAGCAAGAAAGCAAAGCTGAAATGATGGCAACGCCTCTTTTTAACTGCATCCACATGTCCTGAACTGTCTCGTCTACACCCTGTATCGGCCGAGCCAAAATAAGCTTTAGGCTATTCTGTAACCACTTAAAGCTTTTGCATTATCGCTGAGCTTTGCGATAATTGCGCCCCCAAAATGATTCAAAGCTAGCGGCATGACCACAACCAATCCAGAAAACTTACTTGTAAACCGTTTCCGAGGCTATTTCCCAGTGGTCATTGATATTGAAACCGCTGGCTTCAATGCTCAGACCGATGCGGTTCTCGAAATCGCGGCAGTGATGCTGGAGATGGATGCCGACGGCTGGCTGAAACCGGCCCAGAGCCTGCAGTTCAACATCGAACCCTTTGAAGGCGCAAATCTCGAGCCTGCGGCGCTGGAGTTTAATGGCATCGATCCCCACAATCCACTGCGTGGTGCCGTTTCCGAGAAAGAAGCCCTGCATGAGATTTTCAAAGCGGTTCGCAAAGCCCAGAAAAAAGCCGGCTGCCACCGCTCCATCGTGGTGGCCCATAACGCCGCCTTCGACAACGGTTTTCTGAATGCCGCCATTAGCCGTTGTGGCATCAAACGCGTGCCTTTCCACCCCTTTGCCACCTTTGATACCGCCTCACTCTCGGGCCTGGCGTTAGGCCAGACTGTGCTGGCCAAAGCGTGCCGCACCGCCGGCGTTGAGTTCGACAATAAACAGGCCCACTCGGCCTTGTACGACACCGAACGCACCGCAGAGCTGTTTTGCCACATCGTGAACAAGTGGAAGTCCTTGGGGGGATGGCAGGTGCCTGAAGAAAATATCAAACAGGCTGAACGCACTGATTCAAATCAAGAATAACTAATATAAAGACGACCCGAACGGCGCCGGATCCCAAATTCGCGATCAAGATCACACTCAATGGCACCACTCATGACTTCAAGTTAGCAAGAGTTGTAACTTTTTGAATGAAATACGGTTACAATATGACCGTGTAAGGGAAGTCAAAGCAGCAGTTAATCAATGAGTGCGACACTATTATTAGAAGCCCACAGAGGCCTGAATGAAGCACTCCGTCAGCTCGCCTTAGGCTGTGGAGTGAAAAAGACCCTGTATAACCTGATCGAACTGGCTGAAAACATCATGCCTCAGATCAGGGTCTCTATCCTCAGCTACGATCCCGTCGAGCAGACACTGAATACGCTTGCTGCCCCCAACCTTCCGGAAGAGTACAACCAGGCCATTGACGGCGTCCGCGTTGGCCCCACGGTAGGCAGTTGCGGCAAAGCCGCCTTCTACAAAGAATCGGTGTTCACCGAGAATGTCGAACAGGATCCCAACTGGCAGACCTTCCTGCCCCTGGCACAGATGGCCCGGGTTCAAGCCTGCTGGTCGGTGCCGATTCTATCCAGCCGCGGCAATCTGCTCGGTACCTTCGCGTTTTATCACGATCAACCCAAAGCCGCCTCCGAGTACGACACTGAATTTATGACACTGGTCTCCTCAGTAGCGTCGGTGGCCATCGAAAAAGATGAGATCGAGCGTGAGCTCTACTACGCCGCCACCCACGACGCCCTCACCGGTGTCGCCAATCGCCACCAGTTCTGTTGTCAACTGGATAACCTGCTGGCGGCGGCCAAGCGACACCAAACCCCGCTGGCGCTGTATTACATCGACATCAATAATTTTAAGAAACTGAACGACAATTTTGGCCACAGTTTTGGGGATAAAGTGCTGATTAAGGTCGCCACGGCGCTGAAATCACTCTGCCGTGACATGGATGTGGTTGGCCGCCTGGGGGGCGATGAGTTTGTGCTGATGTGCCCGCTGAAACACAAAAGCGACGCCGATACCATCCACACCCGGCTGCTGTTTGCCTTGCAGCAAAACCTGCAGATTGAGCAGATCGATGTAGTGGCCAGCATTGGCCGGGCCCTGTGGTTCAGTGACAACCCGCTGCCGGCGGAGCAGTTGATCGCCGACGCCGATCAAGCCATGTACCGCAATAAGCTCAACTTCAAATGACAACAGGCGCCAATGCTGCCATCTTCAATGGCAGTGCTACGTCAGAGCGTTATGACCGAGCAAAGAGTCGATGGACACACCAATCCCCCACACCCCGTCTGCTTGAACTCATCGAGGCAGGCGAGCAAACTCCGACGGGCACACTAAAATCAAACCAAGAGGGTGAAAGAACACCGTCGACGGTTGATTGACAATAGCCTGGCTCAACCTGAAATTCTCAACGGCCCTCGAATAGACACCGGCGTGACTCTCCATGCCGGTGAGGTATGCTAAACCTGCCCTGGTATAGAGTTAAGGAAATGCCGAGATTAATACGCCCGGTCACCTTAACGTATGCCAAGACACCCTGGCAGTGACATCCAGCAAATTGCGTCTCAGCCGTTCCGGATGTGTATCACACATTCGCAGTTGACCAGAACATTTGTCTGGACTCTTGCCCACAGGCACTGAAAATGGTTCACTCGCCCAAAATTTAGCAATCAACAAAATAGGTAATTATAAAAATGAATGCCGTTGTCATCGCGGTACTCCTGGTATTGGCATTAAGCCTTGCCAGAGTCAACGTGATCATCGCACTGACCGTCAGTGCTCTCGTTGCCGGACTCATGGGTAACATGGATCTGGCCTCGACCATCGATGCCTTCAACTCCGGCCTCGGCGGCGGTGCCACCATCGCTCTGGGTTATGCCCTGTTGGGTGCCTTTGCGGTCGCCTTGTCCCATACCGGCATCCCTGACAGCCTGTCCCGCGCCATCGTCGGCCGCCTCGGCGGTAATCCGGACTCCGGTGCCGTCACTGGCGTCAAATACTCTCTGCTGGTAGCCATTCTGCTGATGGCGGTAGCCTCGCAGAACGCTGTGCCTATCCATATCGCCTTTATTCCGATTCTGATCCCGCCGCTGTTGGGTGTCTTCAACAAGCTGAAACTGGATCGACGCCTGATTGCCTGTGTCATCACCTTTGGCCTGGTCACCACCTACATGGTGCTACCGGTAGGCTTTGGTGGCATCTTCCTCAAAGACATCCTGATGGCCAACCTGGTGAGTAACGGCCTCAACATGCAGGCCAGCGACTTGATGGGTGCCATGAGCATTCCGGCACTGGGCATGGTCTTTGGTCTATTAACAGCCATATTCTTCAGTTATCGCAAACCGCGTGAATACGCCGATCAGGAGCTGGACGGCAGTGCTCATGTCGAACACCAACCCATCAGCGGTCAACGCATCGCCATCGTAGTGCTGGCCATCGCCTCGACCCTGGGCATTCAGCTGTACACCGACTCAATGATCTTCGGCGCACTGGCCGGCTTTGTGGTATTGAACCTGGGCGGAATGGACAAGGGGATCAGCAGCCACGACGTATTCACCCAAGGGGTACGCATGATGGCCACCGTAGGCTTTATTATGATTGCCGCCGCGGGTTTTGCCGAGGTGATTAAGGCCACCGGTGAGGTACCGGCACTGGTTGACTCGGTCCGCAACCTCATTGGCAACAACAAAGCCATGGCCGCCTTCCTGATGCTGCTGGTGGGGCTGTTCATCACCATGGGCATCGGCTCCTCCTTCTCCACCATTCCGATCATCGCCGCCATCTATGTGCCACTGGCCATGGGCTTTGGCTTTTCGGTGGCCGCCACCATCGCCCTGGTGGGCACCGCCGCCGCCCTGGGAGATGCAGGCTCTCCGGCTTCAGACTCCACTCTGGGCCCAACCGCCGGCCTCAACGCCGACGGTCAGCACGACCATATTTGGGACTCCGTAGTTCCTACCTTCCTGCACTACAACCTGCCGTTGCTGGCCTCTGGTTGGGTTGCAGCCATGGTGCTGTAATCACCCACGCAGTAAAAAGGGCGCCATTCGGCGCCCTTTTTAGTATTCGGTCAAACACCTTACTCGGCGTCTTCCTTCTTGTACTTTGCTGCAGTTTCCGCGACCAGAGACTGAAGTTCACCTTTTTGAGCCATCTCCATGATGATGTCACAGCCACCGATCAGCTCACCCTCTACCCATAGCTGAGGGAAGGTTGGCCAGTTGGCGAACTTAGGCAGTTCAGTGCGAATGTCAGGGTTTTGCAGAATATCAACATAGGCAAATGCCTCTCCGCAGTTAACCAGGACCTGAGAAGCCTGAGCGGAAAAACCACAGCTCGGCAGCTTGGGAGAGCCTTTCATGTACAGGATGATTGGGTTTTCGGCGATTTGGGATTTAATCTTGTCTAGGGTTTCCATGGTTACCACGTTTGGTAGTGATCTTGATCCTCATTCTATAAAAAGTGCAACGAAACCCCAATGTATTTTTTCGATGGCCCCGGCCAATTCAATCAATTGATAACATGATGCACGTCACAAGTTAAGCGAGTACAATAGCTAGCATACGGAACAAAAACCAACAGCTAAACAGCTAAATGGAGAACGCAAATGGCATTCGAACTACCTGCCCTTCCTTATGCTAAGGACGCGCTAGAACCTCACATTTCTGCCGAAACCCTGGATTTTCACCATGGTAAGCACCACAACACCTATGTGGTCAAGCTGAACGGCCTGATTGAAGGTACCGAGTTTGCCGGTAAGTCTTTGGAAGATATTGTAAAATCTTCCACTGGTGGGGTGTTCAACAACGCCGCCCAGATCTGGAACCATACCTTCTACTGGCACTGTCTGGCTCCGAATGCTGGCGGTGCGGCCACCGGCGCCATCGCCGACGCCATTAACGCCAGCTTTGGCTCTTTCGAAGAGTTCAAAGCCAAGTTTACCGATTCCGCCATCAATAACTTCGGCTCCAGCTGGACCTGGTTGGTGAAAAACGCCGACGGCAGCCTGGCCATCGTCAACACCAGCAATGCGGCAACGCCCTTGACCGAAGATGGCGTTACACCACTGTTGACTGTCGACCTGTGGGAACACGCCTACTACATCGACTACCGCAATGTTCGTCCAGACTACATGAAGGGCTTCTGGGCCCTGGTAAACTGGGACTTTGTGAACCAGAACTTCGGCGCCTAAGCCGTAGACCTCTGATACCGAAAGGGAGCCTTATGGCTCCCTTTTTTCGTTGCTGAGGCTTAATGGTTGACGCCAGCGACGTCCATTGCGACTCGCCTAGCCGATTTAAGAAGAGGTCAGGATCACCCGATACCCAACCGGGCATGCATCATACTGATTGGCCACACTGCCACTGCTCCAGCGAATGGTTGCCACGCCACTTGGCGCAAGTAGAGACCATCTCGAACGAGGCGCGTTCCACAACGGCTGGATCATCACGGCACTTCCTATGCCCCCACCGGTGTGACTCCAGCAAAGCAATTATTTGAAATAATTGGAATTTCACACAAACCAACATTGTAAATCAATAAAAACTACAAGAGCCTAATATTCAGGCATTTTTTTCTTACTCCTACCCCGTCATCACGCTGCAGTCGAATAAAAAAAAGCCAATCCCTCGACGCTGGTGTGCGTATAAAGATGAAACCGCGGTGCGAAAGCCAGGGTCTTATAGGTATAGGCTGGTTGACACCGGACATTCAACGGGAAAACCGATTAAATATTTCATCTTAAAAATCTAAGGTTTGCTGTTCACTCTCGAAATATAGGGTCTACGCTTAAATCTGGGAAACGGGATGAAATCCAACTCCGCAGGGACAGCTAATCTGGATTCAGGGGGAGAGACATGACTATTTTTCAGCACTATCAACAGCGTTACGAACAGACGCGCGACGAAGAGATGAGCATTCAGGATTATCTCCAGTTGTGCAAAAAGGACCCCAGCGTCTACAGCAGCGCGTCAGAGCGGCTGTTGCTGGCCATTGGTGAGCCGCAGATGATCGACACCGCCCAGGATCCGGCGTTATCGAGAATTTTTTCCAACCGGGTCGTGCCGCGCTATCCGGCGTTTTCTGAATTTTACGGCATGGAGGAGGCCATCGAACAGATCGTTGCCTACCTCAAACACGCCGCCCAGGGGCTGGAGGAGTCCAAACAGATTCTGTACCTGCTGGGCCCGGTGGGGGGTGGTAAATCCTCACTGGCCGAAAAACTGAAGAAGTTGATGTCCAAGATTCCGATCTACGTCCTCGCCGCTAACGGACAGCGCAGTCCGGTTAACGACTCCCCTTTGTGTCTGTTCGATCTCGAAGAGGACGGCAGCATCCTGCAGGACGAATACAACATCAACAAACGTTACCTGCGTACCATCATATCCCCCTGGGCAGCCAAACGGTTGCACGAATTCGGCGGCGACATCAGTAAGTTCAAAGTGGTCAAGGTCTACCCATCAATTCTGGATCAGTTGGCCATCGCCAAAACTGAGCCTGGGGACGAAAATAACCAAGACATCTCGTCTCTGGTCGGTAAAGTCGACATTCGGCAACTGGAGCACTTTGCCCAGGACGACGCCGATGCTTACGCCTACTCTGGCGCCCTGTGTAAGGCAAACCAGGGGATGATGGAGTTTGTGGAGATGTTTAAAGCGCCCATCAAGGTGCTGCACCCTCTTCTGACTGCCACCCAGGAAGGCAACTACAACGGCACCGAAGGCCTGTCGGCACTGCCTTTCAATGGCATCATCCTGGCGCACTCCAACGAATCGGAGTGGCAGACTTTCCGCAACAACAAGAACAATGAAGCCTTCTTGGATCGGGTCTACATCGTCAAGGTGCCTTACTGCCTACGCGTATCCGAAGAGAAAAAGATCTATGAAAAGTTACTGGATAATTCCGACCTGAGTGATGCTCAATGTGCCCCGAGCGTACTGGACATCCTGTCTCAGTTCAGCGTGTTGTCCCGCCTTAAAGACCCGGAAAACTCCTCCATCTACTCCAAGATGCGGGTCTACGATGGCGAAACCCTGAAAGACACTGACCCTAAGGCCAAGTCCCATCAGGAGTACAAGGATTATGCTGGCGTGGATGAGGGCATGAACGGCCTGTCGACCCGCTTCGCCTTTAAGATTCTTTCCCGGGTGTTTAACTTTGACCACAGTGAAGTGGCAGCCAACCCGGTGCACCTGTTTTATGTACTGGAAAAACAGATCGAGCGGGAGCAGTTCCCTCAGGATCAGGCCGAGAGGTACCTCGAGCACCTGAAAGGCTACCTGATTCCCAAATACGTCGAGTTCATTGGCAAAGAGATACAGACCGCGTATCTGGAGTCCTACTCCGAGTATGGCCAGAACATCTTTGACCGCTACGTCACCTACGCCGACTTCTGGATTCAGGATCAGGAGTACCGGGATCCGGAGACCGGACAGTTGTTTGACCGCGGCGCCCTGAATGCCGAGCTGGAGAAGATTGAAAAACCCGCAGGCATCAGCAACCCGAAGGATTTCCGAAACGAAATCGTCAACTTTGTGTTGCGCGCACGAGCCAACAACTCAGGCAAGAACCCGGCCTGGGTCAGCTACGAAAAGCTGCGCACCGTTATCGAGAAGAAGATGTTCTCCAACACCGAAGATCTGCTACCGGTGATCTCATTCAACACCAAAACCTCGGCCGATGAGCAGCAAAAACACGACGATTTTGTCGACCGGATGATGGAGAAAGGCTACACCCGGAAACAGGTGCGGCTGCTGTCCGAATGGTACCTGAGGGTACGCAAGTCATCCTAGAGCGGCGGGAGGAAGTCTATGACGCACTTCATCGATAAGCGCCTCAACAATAAAGGAAAGAGCACCGTTAATCGGCAGCGCTTCCTGCGCCGCTATAAGCGGCAGATTAAGCAGGCCGTATCCGACGCCGTCACTAACCGCAGTGTCACCGATGTCGACAGTGGGGAGCGCATCAGCATCCCCACCAAAAACATTTCCGAGCCGGTGTTCCACATCGGCAAGGGGGGAGACCGGCGCATGGTTCACCCCGGCAACGATCAGTTTCAACGGGGCGATCGCATCGAACGTCCGCCCCAGGGCGGGGGTGGCGGTGCCGGTCAGGGCCAGGCGTCCAACAGCGGCGAGGGGGCAGACGATTTCGTGTTTGAAATCTCCCGGGATGAGTATCTGGACATCCTGTTTGATGATCTGGCGCTGCCCAACCTTAAGAAGAACAACTTCGACAAGATGGTGGAGTTCAAAACCGTTCGTGCCGGCATCACCTCCGAAGGCATTCCGGCCAACATTCACATCGTACGCTCACTCAGAGAATCGCTGGCACGGCGTACCGCCATGACCGCCGGTAAACGCCGGGCGCTGAAACAGGCACAAGCCAGATTGCAGCAACTGACCGACACACCAGGGTCCAGCACCGAAGAGATTCGTGCACTGCAGGAGGAGATCGAACTGCTGGAACAGAAGATTGGCAAGGTGCCCTTTATTGACACCTTCGATCTCAAGTACAACAACTACACCAAGCGCGCGGTGCCCACCTCCAAGGCAGTAATGTTCTGCCTGATGGATGTGTCCGGCTCGATGGACCAGGCCACCAAAGATATCGCCAAACGCTTCTACATTCTGTTGTACCTGTTTCTGACCCGCACCTACAAAGAACTGGACGTAGTGTTTATCCGTCACCACACCCAGGCCAAGGAGGTGGATGAGCATGAATTCTTCTACAGCCAGGAAACAGGCGGCACCATAGTGTCCAGCGCACTGAAATTGATGGCGGAGATTCAGAAGGAGCGCTACCCGGCCGATCAGTGGAACATCTACGCCGCCCAGGCCTCGGATGGTGACAACTGGGCCGACGACTCGCCGCTGTGCCGGCAGATCCTCGACGATGCCCTGCTGCCGCTATGCCGCTATTTTACCTACATCGAAATCACCAACAGGGCGCACCAGACCCTGTGGCGGGAATATGAATCCCTGGTCGGTGCGCACCCCCACTTTGCCCTGCAACACATTCGCTCGGTAGAAGACATCTTCCCGGTCTTCAAAGAGCTATTCAAAAAGCAGCCGGCCTGAGTTCTGGATTAAGGGGATCGCCTATGAGCAAAAAGACCGTGTTATCGGACGGACCAGACTGGACCTTTGAGCTTCTGGACCAGTATCACCAGGAGATTGAGCGCATCGCCGCTCTGTATCGGCTCGACACCTACCCCAATCAGATTGAGGTGATCTCTGCCGAGCAGATGATGGATGCCTATGCCAGCGTCGGCATGCCCATCGGCTACTCCCATTGGACCTTCGGTAAGAAATTCATCGATACCGAACGCAACTACAAGCGGGGGCAGATGGGGCTGGCCTATGAGATCGTCATTAACTCCAACCCCTGCATCGCCTATCTGATGGAGGAGAACACCATCACCATGCAGGCATTGGTGATGGCACACGCCAGCTACGGTCATAACAGCTTCTTCAAGGGCAACTACCTGTTTCAAACCTGGACCGATGCCGACTCCATCATCGATTATCTGGTGTTTGCCAAAAACTACATCAGCGACTGCGAAGAGCACCACGGCATCGATGCGGTAGAGGAGATCCTCGACTCCTGCCACGCCCTGATGAATTTCGGTGTCGACCGTTACAAACGGCCGGCGGAGATCTCGCTGCGCGAAGAGCGTCAGCGCCAGAAAGAGCGCGAAGCCTACCTGCAGTCCCAGGTCAACGACCTGTGGCGTACCCTGCCCGCCTCACCGACGGAGCAGACCGATCAGCAGGAGTCCCGCTTTCCGTCCGAGCCACAGGAAAACCTGCTCTACTTCATCGAGAAGAACGCACCATTGCTGGAACCCTGGCAACGGGAAGTGGTTCGCATCGTGCGAAAGATTGCACAATACTTCTATCCGCAAAAACAGACCCAGGTGATGAACGAAGGCTGGGCCACGTTCTGGCACTACACCATCATGAATCACCTGTATGACGAAGGCTTAGTCACCGAGCGCTTCATTATGGAGTTTCTGCTCAGCCACACCAATGTGATAATGCAACCGGAGTACAACAGCCCCTACTACAGTGGCATCAACCCCTATGCTCTGGGATTTGCCATGTTTCAGGACATTCGCCGCATCTGCGAATCCCCGGATGAAGAAGACAAGCGCTGGTTCCCGGAGATCGCCGGCAGCGACTGGCTCGATACCCTGCACTTCGCCATGAACAACTTCAAGGATGAAAGTTTCATCTCCCAGTATCTGTCACCCAAAGTAATGCGCCAGTTTAAACTGTTTACGGTTCAGGATGACGATCGCAAGAGCTATCTGGAAGTGGGGGCCATTCATAATGATGAGGGCTACCGCGAACTGCGGCAAAACCTATCGGCACAGTATAACCTGTCGAACCTGGAGCCCAATATTCAGGTGTGGGATGTCAAGATTCGTGGTGACCGCTCCCTGACTCTGCGCTACCTGCCTCAAAGCCGGGCTCCCCTGGCAGACAGCAAGGATGAGGTGATGAAGCACCTGCACCGGCTCTGGGGCTTCGACGTGTACCTGGAGGAGGAGCGGGATAACGGCAGTACCGAGATCATAGGTCGTTGCCAAACCAAAACCGACTGAGGTCGTTCCGGCCAAAAAAAAAGCCCGCTTCTGCGGGCTTTTTTAATCGACTCTCACTATTCGGCAATGTCTTTCGGCATGTCTGCCCGAATGTGCAACCACAGCTTACCGGACTCGATACCGTACTTACGTACCAGTGCCGGCACCGAATCGGCATCGCCATTTTCGGCACAGGTCAGCAGATCCTGATAGAACTCTCTGGCCAGAACCCGGGCCGGCTCATGGCTAAAGTAGTAACGACCAACTCGACTGTAAAGGCTACGGAAGCCATTCAGAATAAGAGCATAGATCGGGTTGTCAGACGACATCGCCAACGAGTGGTTGAGGTTGTAATCGTAGTCGGCAAAAGCGCCGGCTTCGTCTTCAACATCCACCAACTGCGACAGCACCTCTTGGGCGCGCACCGGGTTGTAGCGAATGGCCCCTCGAATGTAGATGGCGCTGATGTTGGTCCGGGCCGACAGCAGTTGATCCATCAAATCCGGTACACCGTCCTGATCCAGACGGGCGATGGTTTCCAGAATATTCAGTCCGGAGGTTTCCCAGAAGTTATTCACTCGAGTGGGCTTGCCGTGCTGAATGGTTAACCAACCATCACGAGCCAGACGTTGCAACACCTCTCGCAGCGTGGTCCGGGTTACCCCAATTAACTCGGACAATTCACGCTCAGCAGGGAGGATGGTCCCCGGCGCGAACTTGTTGTTCCAGATAGATTTTACGATATATTCTTCGGCAAAACCTGCTGGACTCTGCGCTTTTATTATCATAGTCACTGGTGCCTTACGACTTTTGAACGATTTTTAATTCAACCATCTTAGCAAATAAAGCCTGAATTCAAAAATGAGATCCAATCCCCAAATATTTACCCAAATTGACCTCGTCCACAGCTTTCACGACCTGTTTGCTGGATCTGCAGCCAGATTAACTGTAAAAAACTGGTCGAACCTTAGCATTCTCAGAAATCGATAAACAATTTTGATATTAAATGTCAGTTAACCTTATCTCCAATAACGAGTATGATCGTCCGTCTGAGTGCGACAAAATCGAAAAATATACAAATAAGAGAGGAAAGCTATGGCACTAAGTTTACGCCAAGCCTTTTTTCATAACTTCCTAGGCCAGGCGCCTAAGTGGTATAAGCTAGCAATCATCGCGTTTTTGATCATCAACCCCATACTGTTCGCAATCGATCCGTTTGTTGCAGGCTGGGTGCTGGTCATTGAATTCATCTTTACCCTTGCAATGGCACTGAAGTGCTACCCGCTCCAACCCGGTGGCCTTCTGGCCATTGAAGCCGTCGCCATAGGCATGGCTTCACCGGCAACGGTTCTGCATGAACTGGAAGCCAACCTTGAAGTGATTCTGCTGTTGATCTTCATGGTCGCCGGCATCTTCTTCATGAAACAGTTGTTGCTGTTTATCTTTACCAAACTGGTGACTAAAGTTCGCTCCAAGGCCTTGCTGTCACTTGCTTTCTGTTTCTTCTCCGCGTTCCTGTCTGCCTTCCTTGATGCACTGACAGTAATTGCGGTAATCATCAGTGTGGCGGTGGGTTTCTACACCATCTACCACAAAGTGGCATCCGGCAAAGACTTCAATCAGAGCCACGACCACAACAACGATGAAGAGGAAAACCTCTGCAAAGACGACCTGGAGCAGTTCCGTGGCTTCCTGCGTAACCTGATGATGCACGCCGGTGTGGGTACTGCCCTTGGCGGTGTGTGCACCATGGTGGGTGAGCCTCAAAACCTGATCATCGCCGCCCAGGCCAACTGGCAGTTTGCTGAGTTTGTCGTGCGCATGATGCCGGTTACCATGCCGGTACTGATTGCCGGCCTGATGACCTGTTACCTGGTTGAGAGATTCAAAATTGTCGGTTACGGCGAGCAACTGCCGGATTCTGTTCGTAAAATTTTGGAAGATTACGCCGAGTACGAAGACAGCCGCCGCACCAACAAAGAACGCGCCCAGATGATCATTCAAGCGCTGGTAGGTGTCTGGTTGATCGTTGGCCTGGCGCTGCACCTGGCGGCCGTCGGCCTGATTGGTCTGTCGGTCATCATCCTGACCACCTCGTTCAATGGCATCATCGACGAACACTCCATCGGTAAAGCGTTTGAAGAGGCTCTGCCTTTCACCGCGCTGCTGGCGGTTTTCTTCTCCATTGTCGGCGTAATCATCGAGCAGGGGCTGTTTGCTCCGGTTATCGAATGGGTACTGACCTACAGCGGCAAAACTCAGGCGGTGATGTTCTTCATTGCCAACGGTTTGCTGTCCATGGTGTCTGATAACGTGTTCGTCGGCACCGTGTACATCAACGAAGTGAAGTCAGCACTGCTGGACGGTAAGATTACCCGTGACCAGTTCGACATGCTGGCGGTTGCCATCAACACCGGTACCAACCTGCCATCGGTTGCAACACCGAACGGCCAGGCAGCCTTCCTGTTTCTGCTGACCTCGGCACTGGCGCCCCTGATTCGCCTGTCTTACGGACGAATGGTGATTCTGGCACTGCCCTACACCATTGTGATGTCTGTGGTGGGCCTGGCGACCATTGAGTTTGGTTTGCTGGAGCACTTCACTGCCTACTTCTACGACATCGGCTGGATCGGCCATCACACCGTCGCCGAAGCCGCAGCCAACGCTATGGGTGTCTCAGGACATTAAACGATAACTATTTTCAAATAGTTGTTGCGATATCAAATAAACGCCTCCACAATCGGAGGCGTTTTTTTGATGTGTAGTAAGGACCACCAATGCTGACCCAGGCTCAACAATTCACCACTCAACGCCGCAGCTGGTTGCTGCTGGCAGGCTCTGCGTTGCTGTTAGAGCTGATAGCCCTGTTTTTCCAGCATATTCTTGAACTTAAGCCCTGTGTTTACTGCATCTACGTACGCATCGCCGTGTTGGCGTTGATGGCCGTCTCGCTGATCACCGCCATTGCGCCAACCTCTCTCTGGATGCGTCGCTTCGGCTTTCTCGGCTGGGCCGGCGCCAGTGCCTGGGCCCTGTCGCTGAACCTGACCCTTCACGCCAAGCAGACCGCACCGCCAACCCTGTTTGGTTCAACCTGCGATGCCATTCCCAACTTCCCCGCATGGGCGCCGCTGCATGAATGGTTGCCATCGTTGTTTATGCCGACCGGCGATTGCAGTGACTCCCCCTGGTCCTTCCTCGGCTTTTCCATGGCCCAGTGGCTGATTGCCGTCTTCAGTGTACACCTGCTATTGTGCCTGCTGTTCTGGCTGAGCAGTCTGAAAAAAAGTGCTTCCAACAGCGAATGCTGTGGCGGCGGCTGCCACTAACTCAGGCACGCAGAATAAAAAAAGACCACGCTAAGCGTGGTCTTTTTCATTCATTATCGAAAATGACTAATCCAGTTTAAATCGACCAACGACGCCCATCAACTGAGTATTAATCGCGGCCAGACTGTTGGTTTCATCCAGGGTCTTATTACCACTCTCTGACAGCCTCAGTACCATCTCCCTGATGGCAGCCATATTACGGCTGATCTCCTGGGACACACTACTCTGCTCTTCCGCCGCCGTCGCGATCTGAGAGCTGAGATCATTGATGTCGCGAACGAAGTTACTCATGGTTTCCAGACTATGGGACACCTCTTTGGCACCATTGGCGGTCTCTTCACAGGTTTTACGGGTCCCCGCCATGGCCGATACCACCGTCTGGGATCCCTGCAACAACACCGCCAGAGCGGATTCAATCTCTGCAGTGCTCTGCTGAGTCCGGCCCGCCAGTGCTCGTACCTCATCGGCCACCACCGCAAAACCCCGCCCTTGCTCACCGGCCCGGGCAGCCTCAATGGCCGCATTGAGCGCCAGCAGGTTAGTCTGATCGGCAATCTCGCCAATCACCGTCAAAATGGCGTTGATGTTCTGAGTTTCATCGCTCATGTTCTGAATGTTGTCGGCGGTAACATCCACCTCTCCCACCAGGGCAGAGACATTGCTTTGCGCCTGGGTCACGATCAACTTGGACTCTTCACCGGCCCGATTGGCTTCCTCAGTAAACTGGGCCGCCTCGGCAGCGCTGGATGCCACCGTTTCCGCGGTGGTATTCAGTTCCTCCATGGCCGTCACCACCTGATCGGTTTCCGACATATGGCCGGCCAGGGTAGATTCGTTCTCTTCCGCTTGCGCCTTAAGCACTTCCACACCATGGGCCAACTGGCCACTGGCTTGACGAACTTCCAGCATCATGGTTTGCAGTGACCCGACCATGGTGTTGATGCCCTGCGCTATCTGGCCGAGATCGTCGTGGGAGTTGACCTGCATTCGCTGGGTCAAATCACCCTCACCTTCAGCCAAGTCCAATACCCGCTCTTTCAGGGCGATGATAGGACGATACTGGCGCTGTAACATCACCACCAGCACAAGAGCCGATACCAGTATGCTGATAATGGCTGTAATGATGGCAGTTCGGTTGGCGTCGGATACCGCCGCAAACGCCACCTCCTCCTCAACGGCGATCAGGAAGAACCACTGCTTCCCCCCCGGTAACTCGATCCGCTTGGAGATCACCAGCTTATCGATTCCATTTAAACTGTAATTCGAAAACAGTTGCTCACTGGCCAGCACTTGGGATGCCCGCTCCCCCAGACCCGGTACCGCCGATAGATTGGTCTGTAGCGGAGCAAACTGGGAGGTAGTACCAATAATGTTGCCGCTGGCTTCGGTGACAATGGCGATGGTGCCGTCAACGATATCCACCGCTTCAACAATATTGCTCAGTGTCGACATCGACAGACTGGCCGCCACCACCCCATCCCGGGTTCGCTTAACCATAGAAAGGTACGGCGTTGACGCACCATTGATGAAATAGACGTCGGTAACCTGGCTGTCGGCCCGCTGCCGCCCCAACTGATACCAACTGCGAGCCGTCACATCGGTGGCCAGCCGATCCAGTATGCCTCCCGGCCAACCCGGAAACGCCTGACTGGCATAACCGGCGCCGGATTCCATTCCTATCATCAATCCATCAATGCCGCTGATCTTCTCAGCATCCTGCAAGGTACGAAGGTAATATTCATCGGTTTTCCCCTTCGCCTGGTCAAAAATCTGCGCCAGCCCCTGCACCGCCCGGTCTCCCTGCTCGATAAAGCGACTGATCGACTCAGACTCACTGTTTACCGACTCCTGCATCGCGGTGCGCACCTGATGGCTGACCGCCTGCTGCAGGTTACGGGCCGAAATCACACTGGTGACCAGCAACGCCATCACCAGCAGTGACAGTGACAGCAACATCAAACTGGCCTTGAAACCTATTCCTTTCATATACAACTCATCCAACTAAAAAGAAGAACCCGAACCTGACCATTGGTAAAAGGAGCACTCTATGCTCTCTTATTGTAAAAACACATTTTCAAACAAACATCAAAAACATGATTCATGAATGAACCATGTAATTGAATATCTATTTATGCAATGACTGCAATTTGTCTTTGATATTCTTTTTGACGCCCTATAAACACTAAGGCTGTAATGTTTATTCTCATACTAAAGACTCCATCGCCAGACTTGTGAGCGAGTCGGTCTCCAGACGCTTTCGTATCGATCGCCCTTTCTGTCCCGCCCCTCGACACACCTAACACACCGAAGTAAATCAAAAGCTTAGCTAGAACTTAGGCTTGAGACTTCGATGGCAAAGGCTGCTGGTGAAACTCATAGCATGCAAACAGATCGCCATGACTTAGCACAGCGGCTGCATTAATAGCACAGAGCAATAATTAAAGTCACCCAGCAAAAGTTAAATATTAATGGCTGCACAACAATCTTATTCGACAGGATTTTCCCTACCGCAAAACCACCACAAATATCAAGGATGAAAAATTACGGTGACGAACGATCAATTAAATAGATCAGAATGATCATTTGGATCTATTTAATTGATTAAATATGAATATTTACTCTACTTAAAAGAGAAAGAATACCGTAGTTCTCATCAGTAACTCCTTGAGAATCTAAATCTGCCCCCATAAAAAAACGGCGTGCCTGAGCACGCCGTTTCTACTGTTAATACCTGCTTAATCTATCTCATCCAGCGGCCACAGCACGATGTAGCCGATTAAATCCGGATCCGGACCCACATGCAGTTCACTTAGCACCTTCCGGCGTACCGACATCCCCTGTTTGTGCATCTCAGATTTACTGCCGGTCAGCAACGGATGCCAGCTTGGCAGCCCCCTGCCCTCCTGCAGGCGCCGATAACTGCAGCTCGGCGGCAGCCATTCAATGGTGGCCACGTTTTCTGGTGTCACCTTATAACAGTCGGGCACCCATTCAAATCGGCGTTCATACTTCTGGCAATCGCAGGTCTTGTCGTTAAGCAGCTTGCAGGCCACATTGGTAAAATGGACCTCTTCGGTATCATCATCGATCAGCTTATTCAGGCAGCATTTGCCGCAGCCATCGCAGAGCGACTCCCACTCTTTTTCGGTCATATCCTGTAAAGGCTTATGCCAAAACGGCTGTTGTTCACTCACCAAACTACCTCTGTTTCTACTGCTACTGGAACGTCAGGCGCGGGATTATACCGGCAACAGCGCAGAATTTCATCCACAGGCAGACAAAGACAATGGTGCCAGACGGTACGGGCAGTGGTTCGCCGCCGGAACCGGCGGCGGAATCAGAAGAGTCAGTCGGAGAACTTAATACGGTCGGCAAGGTGACCCACGGCGGCAACGAAGTAGTGGCTTCGGTTCCAACGCATCAGGGCATCGTAGTTGGCGTAGGCCAGGTAGCTGCGCCCGTGGGCGTCGTCAGGCTGAACCAAAGAAGCCTTAATATCCCGGGTGGGAAGGTCGCTGCCATCGAACCGGCGCACGCCCATCTGCTGCCACTGGGCCAGGCTTTTCTTTACTTTCAGGCCTTTATCGACCTCCGCCACCGGCTCGGTCAACGACACCTGGCGGGCCCAGGTCAAATCGTCGTTCCATCCGACTTGCTTGAGGTAGTTGGCGGCCGAAGCGAACACATCGGCCTTATTGTTCCAGATGTCTTTCTTGCCATCACCATCGAAGTCCTGGGCATAAGCCAGAAATGAGGTCGGCATAAACTGGCATTGACCCATGGCGCCAGCCCAGGAGCCCTTCATATCACTGGCGCTAATGTGCCCCTGTTCCAGAATGGTCAAAGCGGCAAACAGCTGCTCTTTAAAGAAGGTTTCCCGACGGCCGTCGTAGGCCAGCGATGCGGTAGCGCCAATCACCGAGAAGTTACCGGTGTAGTTGCCAAAATTGGTTTCTATGCCCCACAACGCCACAATAAATCGTGGCTGTACGCCGTAGGCGTCGCCCACTTGTTGCAGCAATTCACGATTTTCATGTAACAGCTTTTTGGCCTTAGCCACTTTCCAGTCCGGCACGGCCTGAGGCAAATAGGTATCCAGGGTCTTTTTGAATTCTGGCTGATTCTTGTCCGCCTTGATGGCCCGTTTGTGCAACTTTATGCCGTCAAACGCCGCCTCGATGGTAGCGGCGCTGAACTCTTTTTGCGCCGCTTCCAGCTTAAGTTGCTCTACATACTGTTCGAAGTCGGGCTTCTCTGTTGCCTGAACCTGCAAGGCCGCGAACAGCGCTACCATGGTTAAACACTTAAGTTTCATCCTGTACCCCAGAGTTCGTTAAGAGTTATTCTGTTTCTCTTCAAGCCACGCCTTGTGGGTCTTGAGCAGATCCTCCTGCGGAGGAGGCAGTTGCAGATAGAAGCCTTGATCCTTGAGCGCCTGCTTAACCTTATCCAGATCCGCCTGAGCCAGTTGTTTGATCTTCGACAGCGGCACCACCATCACAAACTGCGGCTGACCAAAGGTATCCAACAATGCCTGTGGCACGTCGGAAAAGTCATCACGTTTATTGATGTAGAGGTAGGTCTCTGCCTTACGGTTACTTTTATAGATTGCACAAATCATTTGAATACTTAGAAAATAAGCCTGCGGCTTGCTTGCGTCGTGGTGCTTGCCACTATACCATGACCGCCACTAAAAAATAGCGTTCAACCGGCCTCTGTGCCGGGGTTTACGGGGAATCCACAGATGCAGCAGTCTGGCATCGACTTCACCAGTTCAAGTTTCACCCTGCCTGTATTAAAACTGTCCGGCACCACCCTGGCCGACATCGCGCATCAACTCAAGCAACACGTTCAGCACGCCCCGTCTCTGTTTGAAAACATGGCATTGGTGGCTGACCTCGATCGCGTTGACCCACGCATTGACCTGCTCGAGCTGATGCAGTTGATCCGGGACCACCGGCTTACCCCCTTGGGCATTCGCAACGCCCGCGACGCCCATAAAGTGCAGGCCAAATGCCACGGTATTGCCGTTTTGAATCCGTCCCGGGGAAGCGGTGGTACCGGTACCGCCACCAAGGTGGTTCGCCGCTCGGTACGCTCGGGTCAGCAGATCTATGCCCAGGGCGGCGACCTGCTGATCATCGGTTCGGTGAGCAACGGCGCCGAGGTGATTGCCGATGGCAGCATTCAGATCCTGGGAACCCTGAGGGGCCGTGCCATTGCCGGAGCCAACGGCCAGCACGATGCCTCCATCGTCTGCGCCAATCAGCAGGCGGAGCTGTTGTCCATCGGCGGCTACTTCTGGCTCACCGACCAGATAGATGAAGCCCATTGGCAGCAAGGCGTGATGGCCACCCAACAGCAAGGCCAGTTGACGCTGGACTCCATCAATTTCTAACCCAATTACGAGGATGTAGTGAAATGGCGAAGGTCATTGTTGTCACCTCCGGCAAAGGCGGCGTTGGTAAAACCACCAGTTGCGCCGCCATTGGCATGGGACTGGCCCAGGCGGGCCATAAAACCGTCATTATCGATTTTGACATCGGTCTGAGGAATCTGGACCTGGTCATGGGCTGCGAGCGCCGGGTGGTGTATGACTTTGTCAACGTCATTCAAGGTGAAGCCAATCTGAATCAGGCACTGATTAAGGACAAGCGATGCGACCGGCTGCACATTCTGCCAGCCTCGCAAACCCGCAATAAGGACGTGCTGACCCAGGACGGCGTGGCCAAAGTTTTAGAGCAACTCAAACAGGAGTTTGAGTTTATTATCTGCGACAGTCCGGCCGGCATTGAAAATGGCGCCATGATGGCGTTGTACTTTGCCGATGAGGCGATCATCACCACCAACCCGGAAGTCTCATCGGTTCGAGACTCAGACCGCATCATTGGCATGCTGCAAAGCAAGTCTCTGCGCGCCGAACAGAACCTGGAGCCGGTGGTGGAGCACCTGCTGCTGACCCGCTACAACCCGGCCCGGGTGGAAAGCGGCGAGATGTTGGCGGTGGCCGATATTGAGGAGATTCTGGCCATTCCCCTGCTTGGAATCATTCCCGAATCTCAAGCGGTATTAAAAGCCTCCAACGCCGGTAACCCGGTGATCATGGACGACCAATCCGATGCCGGTCAGGCCTATCAGGATACGGTTGCCCGCCTGCTGGGCGAAGTCCGGCCGATGCGCTTTACCCAAGTGGGAAAGAAAGGCCTGCTGAAACGCCTGTTTGGAGGGAAATGATGTCGATTCTGGATTACTTCCGCAAACAGGAACCGGCCAGCGCTAACCTGGCCAAAGACAGACTCAAGATCGTGGTCGCCCATGAACGGGCCCAGCGACAGGGGCCGGACTACCTGCCGGATCTGGAGCGAGACATTCTGCAGGTACTGGCTAAGTACGTCAGTGTCGATGCTGATAACGTTAAGGTACAGCTGGACAAAACCGACAACCAATGGGCGGTGCTGGAGCTCAATATCACCCTCCCCGACCACCAGTAACCACAAAGCCGGCAACCGCCGGCTTTGATTTCTCTAACGCTTCTGATGACGTTCGCGGTTGTCCGCTTTCTGTCGTTCGCCTTTCTTCAACAGCAGATAAACGGCGCCGGTGCCGCCATGGACTTTGAGTGCCGAGTGGAACGCCAGTACCTCACTGATCTGTGGCAACCAGTGGGCAACACAGCTTTTCAGCATCCCTTTCACCGGGCTCGATTGGCGTCCCTTACCGTGCAACACCAGCGCCGTACGAACCTCACAGCGCTGACAATCTTTAATAAACTGTAACAAAGTCTGTTTCGCTTCGACGACACTGTGTCCATGGAGATCCAGGCGTGCATCGATCTGATACTTTCCCAGACGCAGATTCTTGTACACCCCATGCTGGACACCATCGCGGGCAAAGCCAATCGGGTCATCAGGATCCACCAGCGTCATCGCCGCATCACTGACCCCATCCTGCTCACCACCGAAACAGGCCTCAGCCGCCTTGCGGCGGGCGATTTGGGCCTCTGAAGGCTTGCCGCTCCCACTCACAGCACAACGTTTATCCTGTTGCCCAATGGGTTTCACATCGGCCATCGCATTCAGAAACTCATCCATCTCGTTTGATTGCATAATAGCCTCCGCTTTTGTCGTGACTTTGTTAGTATACCGAATCCGTTTTAACGCTTCAGGTCATCGGTGGTTAACCGCCTAGCATTTGCTCAGAAGGGAAATTTCCCCGGGCTATGTCAAACTTTGTAATGGTTTCAACCTTTACGAAATTCAGTCTGACAGCGATAGTGAATTTGTGTAGAAAATGTGGAGCACCTGAGTGCGAGTTTTTACCCTGTTATTGGCATTATTGCTGACCGGCCCGGTCAGCGCACAAGAGGACGTCAACGGGGCCATCAACCGTATCTATGATGAGATCAGCGCAGCGTACAACAACCTGGACTCAGATACCTTGACTGGTTACTACAGTGACAACGCCTGCCTAATCAGCGCTTCCAAAGAGGAGGGGCTGCTTAATGGCCGTGGGGAAATTGCCGATGGCCTAGCCCACTGGTTCAAAAAAATCGAAAAACGCGGCGCCGAACTGAAAGTGCATTACCGAGTGGTCAATCGTCAGATCAGTGGCGATACCATCACTGACGCCGGCTACTATCTGGTGGTATACACACCGGATCACAGTACCGAACAACCGTCCAGCGAGTTTGTGGGTAAGTTCATTATGAGCTTCCAGCAGGACCAGGATAAGCAGTGGCGCATCATCAGTGATTCCGCCAACCGAACCCGGGTCGATCGCTTTACCAGCGCCCAGCGTCAAAAGGGGCTGTATTACAAAGAATACTCACCTTCTGCTTTGCCACAACAGGCCAACAGCAAATGAGCCGCTGTCAATGTGGCAGCAGCCAGGCGTATCGTTTCTGCTGCCAGCCGCTTCATTGCGGCGATGACCATGCCTCCTCCCCCGGACAGCTAATGCGTTCCCGTTACTGTGCCTTTGTCGAAGAGAAAGCCGAATACCTGCTTGCCACCCACCACCCGCAGTTTCGCGGGTCACTGACGGTGAAACAGCTGGCCGACAGTTGCCACGAAAGCGACTTTGTCGCCCTGCAAATCGTCGACGCCCCTGTGGCGACCACCGAGCAGGGTGAAGTGGAGTTCAAAGCCTGGTACCGACAGGGCAGTGAGATTATGGCACTGTGGGAGCGTTCCCGCTTTCAAAAGCTCGACGACCACTGGCATTACTGCGATGGCGATATTCGCCCCCCCTTAAAGCTGGGCCGCAATGATCCCTGCCCCTGCGGCAGTGGTAAAAAGGCCAAAAAATGTTGTCTCTGAATGCTTGATTTCAGCCACCATAAAAAAAAGAGTGCCTAGGCACTCCTTTTTCGTTGAGCGAGAAGCAGGCCGTTACGCCTGATCCATCTCAAAAATGATTCGCTCGGCGGCGCAACTGAAAATCAGTCGGCCTTTCATTTCGCCCTTGTCTGCGTCCCACTCGGTTTCACTGGTCACACTGTCACCGAAACGCGCCTGAGCCCGAGTCAGGTAATCACCAAAGAACGCCAGTGCAGCGGCTTCATCTTTTGCCTGAATAGGCAGAGTCAATACATTGTCGTCTTCAGCGATCATGGAACCGATGTCCAGATACACGCCACATGCATCGCACGCTACGTCTTGTTTCTCTGCACTCATCTATTACCTCAAGAATGATAGGGATTCGACTGAAATTATAGCCGCTGCTGAGCCTAAATGGGGGTGAGCAAGATCACAATCATCTCGCCCCTCAGGCAATTGCAGAGGCTTGAAGTCGCTGAGCTGCCAGCAGTTGATCCAGTGGCCAGCGGGCGGGCTGTTTGGCCGCATAGGCCTTGGTGGCTTTAGTGACAGATGGCGCACAGTTGTCGATGGCCACCTGTAGACCGTGATCACGTTTTCCCTGGTAGGTCAGGGCATCGGGAGCAAGACAATGCTGCAACCTGGACTGGCTCAGACCGGAGTTTTGAAATGCCGATGCGATCTCCACTCCGGCATCCGACTCCAGAAACTCCCGCTTCAGCACGGCCTCTTCCGGCAACTGAAATCGCTGGCGCAGATCCTGTTGTTCCGGCAACGCCGGTTTCGGCAGCTGAAACTCGCCATGCAGGCAGACGTCTTGCGACAACATGGCTAACATTAAGCCAAAGTCGCTTCGCCTTTCTGTTTGAATGGCCTGACTGAGGGAATCCCCCAATTGCCATTCATTGACCAGCACGGTCTCAACCTGCATAGAAAACATCCAAAAATCCTGAGTTCAGTCTCTTTATCGGCCTAACAACATAAAACTTTAGGAAAAAGTTGAACCAAGGGCTTTACACCTGCCAATGCTCTGATACTATAGCGCCGCACTTGTGGAGGGGCTCCAGATTGGCCCCAAAAGGTAACAGTGAGCAGACTTATCTGATTCCCTGGCCACACAAGCACCGTGTTAGATAGA
>NZ_FNEM01000014.1:38756-115999 GCF_900100175.1 Ferrimonas sediminum | reverse complement strand
TTCGACTTGCTCATGACATTACTCCCGGATTGATGGTCTCGGGATCAGATCAACGAACTGTCAGATGGTTCCCCAGGATTTGTTCAACAACGCCCCGCCACACTTCCCAGTGCTCTTTTCCCTGAAAAACCGGAACCGAAGACTCCATCTTGGCGACTTCAACTGGTTTAAACCATTAGCCCAGGAGACTGGCCAGTTCCTGACAGCGAAGGCAGAACAGGGGGATCTCCGCGCGCAGCAGTTCAGCGACCCGATCAGCATATCGCTGCCAACGGTTACGCGGTAAAGAGACAAAAAATGCTCTACCACCCCTTAACGCTTAGGGAAACTCGCCAAACAGCAACTGCCGGCAGGATTCTTGGTCGTACAGGAACAGTGCTTCTGTTTCGTTTCTTCTAACACAAAGCCCCGAACCAGAGGGTTATTCTCAGCCTCTTCTCTGGTCACGCCATAGCAATAGCAAATCAGGGCATCTCCTGATGGTTCTTTAACGCCCACTTTCGTGCGAACCGCTGATGTTTCGATGACTGAATTGTCCTGGCCGAAATACACCACATCACAGGCAGGATCAGAGCAGAAATAGTAGCCCTGATCCTTAGCCTCCCACTCCCATGGCGCCTTGATATGGTGCTTTATGGTGGTTGCTGATACCTGACCGTATGCTTGTCCATTCTTTGGACAAACATGCTTTTTCGGATAATGAGTTTCTTGGCGCGGTGACGAACAGCAGCCTGACATAACGTCTCCCTCAACGTGGCTAAGTATCAGATTTCATCTTACAAGCGATGGCCCTGCATGAGTAGGTTGGAGTGTAGGTCATGAATCCGTTCACATGACCGACCGATGATGGGTAGGCATTGGCAAACAATAAAAAGGCCCCCGCCGCAGGAGTCGGCAGGGGCCTTCAGGGGTGACGCTTTACAGGCTTAGAAGTCGTAACGCAGGCCGACGCTGGTGATGGTGTCGTCGAACTCACTGTATTCGTCTACGGTGAACTGACCCAACTCAGTGTGGAATCTCAGCTGCTTGGTGAAACGGTACTCGGCGCCCAGGGCCCACTGGCTGACGGTCGGTACGTCGCCAACCTGATCACCCAGTTTGCCGTACACCCGGCCGGCGATTTTACCGGTGCCGGAGTCATCTTCACCGTACTGGGCTTTCAGTTTCCAGCCGCCCATCTGGTAGGTGGTGCTGACGATAAAGCCGAAACCATCGCGCTCCCCGTAACCGGCAGCATTAGGGTTCACCAGCTCCGACTGCTGCATGATGGTGCCGAAGGACCAGTCGTTCAGCTTGTAGTGAGCCACGATACGGGCGGCTTCAACATCCTCAATGCCATCGCTGTAGGCGGCGGCCAGGTAGAGGTTGCTGTGGCGGAACTGCTTGTCACCGTAAGTCAGCGCCAACTGGTAGTTACCATTGTCCTTACGGGGATCGTCCTCACTGTAGTAGTCATCCTCGAACAGGTAGCTCACGCCAAGCTGTAAGCCGCTGAACTTGGCGGTGCGGTACTCCAGAGAGTCGCCATGACGCTTGTCTCCGGCAAACAGGCGGTCATGCTTAAGGCTGTAGTTGTCAAAGGCATCGGCAAAGCCCTTGGACATCTTGAATACCGGGTCGATGCGACCAAACGCCACGGAACCGAAGGTGTCGTGCTTCAAGCCCGCATAGGTGGGGCGGGAGGAAACGGTCTTGCCGTCCTGGTCATCACCATTAAGGCCGACTTCGGCACGGTAGAAGAACGCCAGGGCATCATTGATGGGCACCTCGCCGCGAATCCCCACACGGGTAAAGTTGTTCTCCAAAATGGTGCCGGACTTACCATCGTGCGTCGCGGAGCCGGAGTCACTGTTGGTGACCGAGTAGTCGATACGGCCGTAGAACTGCAGTTCGCTCGCCTGAACGCCTACACTGGCCAGACCGGCCAGCAATCCTAGTGTAACTGGTGCTAGTTTCATCACTCATCCTCTGCGGGCCACCGGGCCCGGGCTTAGGTCATTTAGTTATCTGTTTGCAAATTGACTGTGCTTAAAACGGCTTGCCGGCGTCCCTTACCGGTCCGGTCGCTTCCCCTGCAATCACAGCTGGAGCCAGCGCCCTTTGCCTGATAACAGTTCACCAAAGCGCCCCCGGAGTCGATATAGTGGTTTTCCGTATGCCGGCCCTTAAGGTGAGCCAACTCACACTCACTCCCGCTTGCTGCAACTACACTGTGCCTGTCGACAACCTGCTGCGAGACACCGTGACTACCCGATTGATAACCCTTGTTTGTTTTGCCCTGTTACTGGCTGCACCCCAGGCCATGAGCCGCGAGCCGGTGCGCATGGCAGTATTGGCGTTTGACGCACCGGATAAAGTGCGCCAACGCTGGCAACCGACGGTGGACTACCTCAATGCCCATCTGGATGAGCACAAGCTGGTTCTGCTGGCGCTGCGGCCCCACCAGGTGGATCGGCTGGTGCAGCACCAGTCCTTTGATTTCTTTATTGGCAACGCCGTCAAATCCCTGCAGCTCAAACAGGGTTATGGCTCCAGCCAGTTGCTGAGCCTGAAGCCTCTGGGCGGACGAGACCCCGCCTTTGCGGTCGGGTCGGCGATTGTCACCCGCCAGGGCCATCAGGTGGACAACCTGCAGTCACTGCGCTCGCAGCGTCTGGTCTCGGTCAGTCAGCAGGCGTTTGGCGGCTTTATCGCCTTCTGGCGGGAGCTGGATCAACAGGGGCTGCACCCCCTGAGTGATTTTCCCTTCCTGAAGTTTGTCGGTTTCCCCCAGTCCAAGCTGCTGCACCAGGTCGCTAGCGGCAACGCCGATGCCGCCATTGTGCCCACCTGCCTGCTGGAACGGATGGAGAGCAGTGGTCAACTGCCGAAGGGCAAGCTGAGCGTGGCCCTGCCCCTCGACATCGCCGGACCCTGCGTCAGCAGCACCCGGCTTTATCCCTACTCTTCCCTCTCTAAAATGGGCCATACCAGCAACCGCCTGGCGCGGCAGGTTGCCCGGCTGCTGCTCGATCTGGAACCCGGCAGTCCAGCGGCGAACGTTGGCCGCTACGAGGGCTGGACCGTGCCGGTGGATGACAGCCATGTGTATGCCCTGCTCAAGGAGATCCGCCTGTGGCCCTTCAATGCGGACTGGCGCGAGCTCTGGCCCGAAGTCACGCCCTATCTGCTCGGGCTAATGGCCCTGCTGATGCTGGGGTACATCCACCACCTGAGGGTCAGGGCCATGGTGACCCGGCGCACAGCCCAACTGCAGCAGGAGATGGCCGACCACCGCCAGACCCAGGAGGAGCTGGAGCAACAACAGCGCGGGTTTTACAAAGCCCAGCGGGTATTGCTGACCGGCGAGATGGCTTCCGGCATCGCCCATGAACTGAACCAGCCACTGGCCAGCATTCGCTACCTGACCCAGGGCTGCCAGTACCGGCTGGAGTCAGAGAGCCTGGACAAGGGCGCCCTCAATCAGGGGCTGGATCGCATCGCCGATCAGACCGACCGTGCCCGGGAGATCATCCGCAAACTGCGGGAGTTCTGCGCCCGCTCCAGCCACCAGGAGCCGGTTGAACTCTCCGCTCTGGTGACGGAAACCCTGGCGCTGATGGCGCCGGACTGCCGCCATAACCGCTGCCAGATTGAGCTCAAGCAGCCGGTTTCGGCGGGGGTGATTACCGGCGACCCCACCCTGCTGCAGCAGGTGCTGGTCAATCTGATGCGCAACGGCATGGAGGCGATGCTGAGTCTGCCGGAGGCGCAGCGGCGGCTGGAGATCGCCCTCACCCACTCCGGCGACGAGCTGTGCCTGTCGGTACGCGACCGGGGACCCGGACTCAGCGACGCCAAGCTGGCCCGACTGTTTCTGCCCTTCGAGAGTGACAAACCGGATGGGCTGGGACTGGGCATGACCATCTGCAAACGCATTGTCGAAGAACACAACGGCCGCATCGAGGCCCAACGTCAACAACCCGGTCTGGCGCTTATCTGCCATTTTCCCCTGAGGAGTACACCATGAACGCCATCTTTCTTGTTGATGATGACAACGACGTCAGGGAATCCCTGCAGTGGATGCTGGAAGCCAAGGGGAAGAGTGCCACCGGCTTCGACAGTGCTGCGGCGTTTCTCGACGCGGTCGATCCGGATCAAACCGGAGTCGCAATCCTGGACATTGAGATGCCCGGTATGGATGGCCTCGCCCTGCAACAGGAACTCAACCGGCGCGGCAGCCTGCTGTCGGTGATCATTCTCACCGGCCACGCCAATGTCCCCAGGGCGGTCACCGCACTGAAGGCCGGCGCACTGGACTTCCTGGAAAAACCGGTGGACGGCGATCGGCTACTGCCGCTGATTGAGCGTGGCCTCAAGGCCTCGCAGGAGCGACAAGAGGAAGACAGCCAGGCTGGGGACTGGGAAGCCAAAATGGCCCAACTGACCGAACGAGAAAGCCAGTTGATGCAGCTGGTCGTCGAGGGCACAACCAACAAGGAGATCTGCGATAAACTGTTCATCGCCCAGCGCACCGTGGAGATCCACCGGCATAACTTGCTGAAAAAAATGGGGGTAAAAAACGCCGCCGAACTGGCATTTCTGGTAGGCCGAAACCGGCGCTGACAGCCACAAGGCGCTGCCCATTACAACGGGGCCTTCCTTGCCGGTGCCCCGATAATGTCGTCGGTCATTTGAGCTTTACGCCGGCCTTAACTACGCTTGCCCATCGTTACCCTTTTTATGCCAGGTGGGGTTCTGTTGATGCGGTCTCGAACATGGCCTTGGTGCTGGCGGGTTGCCGTGCAGCGGTTGCTGCCGGCGTTACTGCTGTTTCTCTCTGCCACGGCGTTATGCTGCCCCCAGGCGGCAAATCCACCAGCCCCAGGCTCAACGGCTGCCAGATTTGATGGCAACGACGCCTACCTGAGGCTACCCGCCTGGTCGCCCAAGGGCGCCTTTACTCTGGTGGCCTGGGTCTCACAGGTGCAACTGGCTACACCACTGTTTTTGCTGAGCGATCCCGGCAGCGACAGTCACCTGGCCCTGACTCAAGACGGACTCGCCAGCCGCTGGCATGGCCAACAAATAGACCTGGCGATGCCGATAACCCCTGATGCCATCCGTTTCATCGAACTTCGGGTCGAACCGGGCTTGCTGACCGTGTCCGACGGGGTCTCTGAACGTCACCTCCACCATTCGGCAATACTCGGCGACACGGTCCACTGGCAGCAGGTGATGCGCCGCGGCGATCAATACAGCTACGCCACCCTGCAGGCCCTGGCCCTCATCGACATCCATGACACCCGCTCCTCCCGCAGCTACAGTTTCGACCGCCTGTGCCAACTAAAGCAGTCGGCCGGTACCGCCCCTAAAACCGCCAGCCTGGTCGGCAATGTTCAATGGCAACAGGGGCTGGCCATGCCGCCGGCACCGTTGGCTCACATCACCAACCAGCAGCAATGGGACGACGCCTTCGAGCAGGGCTATGGCCCATCGCGGCCGCTACTGGCGGAAACCAATGGCAACGACGAAGCCAAGCTGGCCTGGCAAGGGTTCTACTGGTTGCGCGCCTACATCACCATGAACCAGACTTTTGGCGACCGCCGCTATCTGGACTACGCGGTAGAGTTGGCGGATCACATGCTCGCCAACACCGATCTGCAGCGCTGGCAACAGGAGCGGCTGGACCTCAGTGCCCAGCCTTATGCATCTGCACCGAAGCGCTATCTTAACCAACCTGGAGCTCCGGCCCCGGGTTGGCGGCGGCCCCATAAGGGCTGGCGCATAGAGGTGCTTAGCGATGGCCAGATTCTCAATGCCATTACCCAGTTGGCAAACCACATCAAATCCAACCCGGAACTCCCCTACCAATCTCGGGCCGACGACTACCTCAATCAGGCCCGACTTATCATCGACAGCCACGACAGCAGTTTCAGTACCACCAAAAATACGACCATCGGTGGCGCCTACTATTACGTCAATCCCGACAACCGCGCCCTGGGAGACCCGGGGCTGTATGCCAACCCCCTGCCCTACAACCACCAGCTGACCCAGGCCAGCGCCATGGCACTCCTCAATAAGTGGCGGCCCGATACCAAACTTCAACAAAAAATCGCTCAGATTCTGGCGTTTTTCCAGGCTGGTATCCGCTACCGCCCGGACGGGAGCTGCGAATGGGATTACGCCTTGAACCCATCAAAACCGCTGCGCGCGGAGGATCTTAACCATGGTCACATGGACATCGGCTTTCTATTGATTGCCAGGCAGTTGGATTACCCTTTAGATCCGCGCCTGCTGCCCTGCGCCGCCCAAACGCTCAGCCGGCATACCTTTATGCCACCGGCCCTGATGGCCCACAATCTCAAAGGAGAGGGACTCAGTAGCCGCTGGGATCAGGTAGCCATCGGTTACGACTGGTTTGAACTGCAGGAGTACGACCCCGACATCGCCCTCATCAGCCAGCATGTCTTAAGGCAGTTTGGCTCTCCGACCTGGGTGCGGCCGTTTCTGGCCTGGGCCATCCAGTTGCAATGGCAGCAGCAACACAAAACCGCTCCAACCCGAGGCTGGCTGCAGCCGCAGGCGACGACCGAAGCCACGCCGGCAAAGGCCGGGCTGTAGAATCGCTGTGCTATACTCAGCCCCTTGGTTTCATAAAAGAATGTCCAATTTTCAGTACGCCAGTTTCCCTCTCTGGCCCCATTTAGGCGTCAGTGGTATCACACAACCTGCGTCAGACTGCCCGAGAAGCCTTGCGGCACATTGACGTATTGATGCTAAGGATACGCCAACCATGTACTACAAACTGGAGTCATTGCGAGGCGTTGCCGCCTGTCTGGTGGTGCTGTTCCACTCCCCCTATCACTTCGGCGCCGAACCCCTTCAGTTTGTGAGTAACAGCTACCTGTTTGTGGACTTCTTCTTCGTTCTGTCCGGCTTCGTCATGGCCTTTTCCTACAGCGAAAAGATTGGCCGCACCCTCACGTTTAAGCCCTACATTCAGCTGCGCTTGGGGCGCATCTACCCGCTGCACCTGTTTATGCTGGCCGCATGCATCGGCTATTTTCTGCTGAAGCAGACCCTGTTTATGCTCGGCTATGGCAACACCAACCTGTATCAGGGCGACGAGCTGTACACCATCTTCACCAACCTGCTGCTGCTGCAGGCCGCCGGGGCCAACGACGCCCTGAGCTGGAATACCCCCAGTTGGAGTATTGGTGCCGAGTTTTTCGCCTACATGGCGTTCTACGGCTTTCTGATCACCGTCGATCGTCACAAAGGGTTGTGGGTGCCCCCTCTTATCAGCCTGATCTGTTATGGGTTTATCCTGTCATTGGGGCGGCCAAATCTCGACATCACCTACGACTATGGGGTCATACGCTGTCTGGGGGCCTTCTACCTGGGGGTGTGGGTATTCCGCCTCAACGCCTTTGAAGCCACCCACCGCTGGATCAGCCACCATATCGGCAAACTGGAGTGGCTGCTGGCCATCGCCACCGTGGCCATCGTTACCGTCGCCGAGGCGCACTTCTACCTGAGCCTGGCCGCAATCGGAATCTTTACCCTGTCGATTCTGGTGTATGCCAACCCGGCCAACGGGGGGGTAGGACGGCTGCTGAACAGCCAGCCGCTCAGGCTGATAGGCCAGTGGTCCTACTCCATCTACATGTTGCACTACCTGATCATCCTGGTGTTCAACAACGTCATTTCCGCCCTCACGCCAGCCAATGTCGTGTTCTCCGGCCCCGCCTCGTTGCTACTCAACACCCTGATTGTGCTACTGACCCTGGCGGGCTCCTACCTGACCTACGAGCAGATAGAAAAGCGCTATCGCGACAAGGTCAAAGCCTACGTCAAGCAGCGACGGCAGACCGAACAAGCCCGCGTCAACACCGAAACAGGCTAACCGGCTTAGGCGACGGCAATTTACCCGGCCACCGGCTTCCAACCGGTTCCCGTGACCGTCCGGGTGACGCGCTCTGTCGATGTCATGCCCCTGACTGATGCCGGCAGGCCTCCGCAGAGCAGTCTGGAGGGGCCGCCGGTACCGAGAAGTCTCAGCGATCTACCCCAAAGCCAAGGTGGTCTATAAACCGCAGTGACCGATTTTCAGGCATAAAAAAACGCCCCCTTGCGGGGGCGTTCTTAAGGTCGGGTTTTATTCTCGTGCGTGTGAGAATGAGAGATTAAAACTCTACCTTTGTAGGCCACTCTTTCTGGACGCGTTGTTCCAGGAATTTCTTCTTCTGAGCGTCCATCTTAGACTTGTCCAGACCTACGATGGCTTGCGCCTTGGCCTTGGTGGAGTAGTCAGGGTAGGTCACCTTGTTAACGCCGTGCTTCGCCAGAATGGTCTTCAGAGCAGCACGTGCTTCGGCACCGGTCTCTTTGGCCTTGGCCAGTTGCTCCAGACCCAGTTCAGGGTTGTGGGCGTAGATACCGTGAGAAGCAATCGCGTAGTCCCAACGCCACTGAGCGTGACGGATGAGCTTCAGAGCGCCCTTCATTTCAGCTTCGGTAGCACCCGCTTCCCAAGCTGCGCCAGCGTCAAAGTGCGCTTTCACGATAACTTTTTCAGCGGCGATCTGAGCTTCGTGAATCTCTTTCTTGGCAGATGCCAGAGCGTCAACCAGCTCAGCCTTGGTGTCGTGACAGTTAGAACAGGTCTGTTCGAAGTTGTCGATGGCGTTGGCTACGTTGTGCTTGGAGAACTCTTTACCAGCAGCGTTGGTGGTCTTAGGCATGTGACAATCGATACAGGTCACGTCCATTTCAGCGTGTACGGAAGGCTTCCAGGTTTCCCACTCAGGGTGCTGGGCTTTCAGCATAGGCGCTTTGGAGATCTTGTGAGTCCAGTCTTTGAAGCCCAGGGCATCGTAGTAAGCCAGGATGTCGTCGGCGCCCATGCCGCCGTTCCATGGGAACTTCACGTTCTTGTGGTCGGTACCGTCGAAGTAGTATTCAACGTGGCACTGGCCACAGGTCATGGCAGCCTGGATATTAGGCTCCTGCTCTTCGAACTTCTGGCCAGAAGCGGCGAAAGCGCGCATGGCAAAAGGACGAGCCGGAGTTGGCTTGCCGGTTTCGGCATCGTGACAGTCGGCACAACCGATGGAGTTAGCCATCTCGTGGCCCCAGGCACCCCACTTCTTCTCAGAAAAGTTGCCTTCGCCAACCTGATCGTACATACGCTTCAGGTCAGGCGTCTTACAGCCCCAGCAGGAAGCAGCCATAGGACCTTCAGAGTCGGTCATTGGGCCGCCGGTACGCAGGCTGCGAATGTTATCGATAACGGCGAACTGGTGACCACGAGGCTTGTTGTAGTCTTTGGCGAAGCCGTAGCCGCCAAACATCAGAACAACCATTGGGTCTTCAGCCAGGATATCATCCAGAGCGTTGGACTCTTCAGTGCTCGCCCAAGAAGCATACTGCTCAGGATACTTCTCTTTCCAGGTCAGGTTGTTAGCGTCTTCTGGGCTGTTCTTAGCAAATGCAGAACCGCTCAGTGCAGCGATGGTTACAGCCAAAGCAAGTTTATTCATAGGTTTCATCTCATCCTCTCCGAGGCTTTTTTTTATCTCTCGAGTTGCATGATAGTTAACTGCCCAAAAGACAGGCATACCCCTTTGGGGGTATTCCCCCAAAAACTTATTTTGGATCAAACTTTTGGAGAAAGTAAGAGGGATGTTTGAAACTTTTTTTCGAAAGCGGCCTGCAATCTGGATCTTGGTCACTCTCAAATTCGGCCGCGATTTTTGATGATTTTACAAAACTGCAACTGTTCGGCTGGCTTTGCGATAAAAAACCCGCCACCCCTGCCATCGGGGTAGCTCCCAACGCTTAGGTCCGGCTTTGCGACTGCCTTGATGATAAACCACGGTCACCCGCTTACGAGAACAGTCGTACTCCACCGTCAGTTTCAGCTCCGCCAGGGTTAGCCGCGACGGAAAACGCTCGTCAAACTCCTGTCGCTGCCACTCGGGTACCCCCTCAAAGACAAGCTCCTCCTCATCGATAAGGTCAAGATCCTCCACGGTTTCCACGCCCAGAGACTGTAACCGCTGCCGCAACCAGTCTGCCGCCGATGCCGGCACCTCGCCTTCTCCCTGGCCAAGCGCCACCCACAGCTCCCAGGCCCACAGATCCCGGCGCAGCCGCGACCCGTCGTCGGCGAAATGCTTACCACCGAGAATCTGTTCCACCAGCAGATCCAGCGTCAGGGCGGCGCTGTCGGTGCACTCGGTCTCCCCCAGGATGCGGCCGGCGTAGATCACCGACGCCATCAGGGTGACGCCATCCTCCTGCAATACCGGCGCCTGCAACTCGCCGAGGCCGGCAGCCACCAGAGATTTCAGGGGCACCGGCGCCATGCAGGTGGCCAGGTTCAGCGTCTGCCGGGTGCCCCGCCCGGGCAGGGAAAACTGGTCAAACACCACCGCCGCCTCCTCTGCGTCATCGAAGCGGCTGTCCCGCCCCTGTTGAACCTCGGCAAAGCCGTTGCCCAGCGCCTGACGTCGTTTCTGCCGCCGCACAAACACCAGATCCGGTTGGGCGCGAATCACCGCCGCCAACCAGCTGGCCCGGTCTATAGGAGTGGCCGCAGACAGCTGCGGCAGGCTTAAAGCCTGACGAATCTGGTTGGCCAGTAGCCGTGCCTCGCCCAATAGCTGGGCATCACAGCTGAGCGGTTCCGGCAACGGCCGGCGTAACAGTTGCACCAGAGTCAGGGCGTCACACGCCAGCGGCTGCCACTCTTTCAATGCCTTTAGCCCTGCTTCCGAGGTCGGTGGCTGCCACAGCCGCGCACCGATGCTCAACGCCGCCGCCAGATCGACCATGGCTTCACGGCAGCCCTTGTCCTCCATGGCGGTGATCAGGTGGGCAAACTGGGTGTCGATAGGCAGGGGATACAGGCGCCGGCCATGTTCCGTCACCCGCCCCCGTTCATCGATGGCCTGCATCTGCAGCAGTTTGTCCCGGGCCAGAGTCAGGGACTTGGCCGGCAGGCCATCCACAAACTGCAGCGATGCCATCACCTCACCGGAACAGGCCGCCGCCAGCATCGGCTCTACCAACTCCTCGCGCTGCAACTCCGGCGGGGTCAGCCCCTCCAGAGGTGCATGCTGGCCCCACAGCCGATAACAGACGCCGGCTTGCACCCGTCCGGCCCGGCCGGCCCGCTGCGCCGCACTGGCCTTGGAGATGCGGTGCAGCCCCAGCACCGTCCGGCCGTTGCGCTGGTGCGTCCGCCGCTCCAGCCCCGAGTCCACCACGCAGGTGACCCCGGGAATAGTCAGCGAGGTTTCCGCCACATTGGTCGCCAGAATAATTCGCCGCCGAGGTCCCTGCTGCAGCGCCGCCCGCTGGGCGTCATTGCTGGCCGAACCGTGCAGCGGCACCAACTGCGCCTCCAACTCGCCCAGGGCCGACTGACACTGCTGAATCTCGCGCTTGCCCGGCAAAAACACCAGCACGTCGCCGGAGGTCTGCGCCAGCCCCGCCATCGCCGCCTCCTTCACTCGCTGAGACAGGTTGCGGTCGTCCGCCAACTGCTGGCCGTCCCGGGCCCGATACTGGATGGAAACCTCAAACTGCCGACCCTGTGCCTGCAATCTATCGCCCTGCAGGTACTCGCTGAGCCGGGCACCATCGATGGTGGCCGACGTCAGCACCAACCGATGTGCGGCGCGCTTTTTCAGCAGCGCCAGCAGCAGATCGGTGTCCCAGCGACGCTCGTGAAACTCGTCGATGATCACCGTATCAAACCCCGCCAGCCCGGTTTCGCTGAGCCACCTCAGGGCCACCCCCGGGGTTACGAAGGCCACCTGGGTCTTCTCATCGACTGTGGACTCAAAGCGGATGGCGTGGCCGATGGCCAGTGGCGACTGCTGATTAAGGAACTGAGACAACGCCACGCAAGCCACCCGCCGCGGCTCCACCACCAATACCCGACCCCGTTCTGCCGCCCACAGGGGCAGCCGGGTGGATTTACCCGAGCCGGTTTGCGACTCCACCACCAGGTGGTGGTGTTCGAGCAGAGAGACAAATTGGTGGTGCAAAATATCGATGGGCAGTGACATGGGGATGGGCAAACAGTGGGTTCAATGCTGGCCAGTGTACCCCAGTTGCCCCGGCCTCGCCCAGTCCGGGCCATTCGACCCGGTGCCAACCCTGTCTACACTTAATAGGTTCGATTCTGACTGTGGCACTTGCCACTGTGGAGTGTGTTATGCGTCTGCCCCTGCTGCTTGCCTGTGCCACGCTGCTGTTCATCGGCCCCTCACAGGCCGACGAGACCTGCATGTCCCCCTACATGGCCAAGATCACCGGTCAGGAAGATCTGGTGTATGTCTGGACGCTGGGCGTCGACGGCGTGGGCGACGGCCAGGACAAACTGGTCACCGTGGATGTCAATCCGGCCTCGCGCCAATACGGCACCGTCATCCACTCCCTGTCCGTGGGTGGCCGCCATGAAGCGCACCACAGCGGCTTTACCGACGACCGCCGCTTCCTGTGGGCCGGTGGCCTCGATAGCTCCAAGATTTTTGTCTTTGACATCTACAGCAACCCGGCCAGGCCGAGATTGCATAAGGTGATCGACGATTTTGTCAGCGCTTCCGGCGGTGTGATCGGTCCCCATACTCACTATGCCCTGCCCGGGCGCATGCTGCTCAGCGGCCTGTCCAATAACAAAGACAAAGGCGGGCGCACCGCGCTGGTGGAGTACAGCAACAGCGGTGACTACATCGCCACCCACTGGATTCCCGACCAGGCTCCGCCAGACTCACTGTTCAGCGGCGCCGATGGCTATGGCTACGACGTGCGGGCCCTGCCTCGGCTCAATGTGATGGTCTCCAGCTCCTTCACCGGCCACGACAACTACATGGCCCCCCTGTCCGAGGTGGTATCCAGTCCGGAGCGGTTGGCCAAATTCGGCAACACCATGGTGGTCTGGAACCTTCACACCCGCCAGCCCCAGCAGGTGCTGGAGGTACCGGGTGCGCCACTGGAGATTCGCTGTGCCTGGGACCCGTCCCATAACTACTGCTTTACCACCACCGCCCTGACTTCGAAATTGTGGCTGGTCGCCATGGATGCCAAACGCCGCTGGCACGCCACCGCCGTCGCCGACATCGGCGATGCCGCCGCCATGCCACTGCCGGTGGACATCTCCATCTCCAGCGGCGACGACCAGCTGTGGGTCAATACCTGGAACGACGGCACCACCCGCCTGTTTGACATCCGTAATCCGAATGCGCCCAAGCAGGTGTATCAACTCAAGATTGGCGAGCAGGTCAACATGGTGTCGCAAAGCTGGGACGGCAAGCGGCTGTACTATACCTCGTCGCTGCTGGCCAACTGGGACAAAACCGAGTCCGCCAGCGGTGAAGACCTGCAATATTTCAAGGCGTATCACTGGAACGGCAAGGCACTGGAGCCCCAGTTCAGCATCGATTTCCACCAACAGAAGCTCGGCAGCCCGCATCAGATGCGACTGTCAGCGTACGCCCTGTACGGGGTTCGCCCACAACCGGCAGCCATTACTGTTGAGGTAAGCCCATGACCCTCTCCACACTCAGCCTGAGAGTACTGCTGCTAGCCGCCCTGGCTCTGTCCGCCAGCCTGTTCGCCAGCCAGGATCCTCACCGGGATCATCGCAGCGACGCAAAAACCGCTCCCGGATACCACCCACTGGCCTTTCCTGCCCCGAAACCGGGCAGCTACGCCCTGCCCGTCATCGGCACTGCACCCGATGGTGAGGTGCTGCTGGATACCGGTCAACGCACTCGCCTGCACCAGGTGTTTGATGACAAACTGGTGGTGCTGAGTTTTATCTATACCCACTGCCCCGATCCTAACGGCTGCCCGCTGGCCAGCTATGTACTAGCACAGCTGCAGAAGCAGATCACCCAGCACCAGAACCTGAGTAAACGGGTAAAGTTGGTCAGCCTGAGCTTTGACCCCGACAACGATCCGCCCCACATCCTGGCCGCCTACGGCCGCCATTTCCGTTCACCGCTAGGCCAGTGGGATTTTTTGACCACCGAAGGCCATCAGCAGTTGCAGCCGATTCTGGACAACTACAACCAGTGGGTGACGCCGGTTGTCGGCCCCCAGGGCCAGGCCACCGGCATGCTGTCACACCTGCTGCGGGTGTACCTTATCGACCGGC
Organism: Ferrimonas sediminum; assembly: GCF_900100175.1. Classification (GTDB taxonomy): domain Bacteria; phylum Pseudomonadota; class Gammaproteobacteria; order Enterobacterales; family Shewanellaceae; genus Ferrimonas; species Ferrimonas sediminum. The sequence continues at coordinate 101,844 of NZ_FNEM01000014.1, read as the reverse complement.
AAAACCGGATCCGCAATATCTACTCCACCAGCTATCTGCACACCAGGCTGTTGCTGGCCGACCTGCAAACCCTGGCGGCAGAGGAACCGGATTAGGTCAGCGGCAGCAATGATTTACAGCGTCTTCGTAAGCTATTATCCTGTAACTAATCAGACGCAGCGCCGGTCTCTGAAACCATGGTTCATGCAACAAAGGAAGTCCTCAATATGTCACGCTGGCAACTGCTGTTTTGGGGGATCCTGCTGGTGGCGGTGATGTCCCTGATGGCACTGCTACTCACGCCGAAGACCAGCTTCGCCCATTGGTGTTTGCTGTCCATCAGCACCCTGTTGATCTACCCCTGTTTCGGCTTCGCCTATCAGGTACCGATCGGCGCACTGTGGATGGCGCGACTGAATGCCGGTCTGGTGATCGTCAGCTTCGCCTTTATGCTGTTGATGGGGTTGTTCTACACCTTTGAAAATTTCGACTTGCTGCATATCGCCGAATTTATCGGCATGTTCGCCGCAATATTGCTACTGATGCACCCGCCTTACCAATATGCCTTCCGCAGTCCACATCTGTGGAAAACCAAAGGCATTGTGGTGGCATTCTGATGTCATTGTGGTCACTTTATCTGGTTCGAACCCGCAGTGGCAGCCTGTATACCGGCATTACCACCGACGTATCCCGGCGCTTTTGTCAGCACCAAAATGGCACCGGCGCCAAAGCCCTTAGGGGCAAAGGACCGCTGACGCTGGCGTTTCATACCGAGGTCGGCGACCGCTCACAAGCCTCGAAACTGGAATACCAAATTAAGCAGCTTCATAAATCCCATAAAGAACGCCTGATTCAAACCGGCGCCTTGCCCGAAGAGCTGCAAGTACCAACACCGTAACCAAGGTGACAATCAGGATGACAACGCAATGACGAAATCCGTTTGGCTGCTGCTGATCTGCCTGGGCATCAGCCCGATCGCCCTGGCGGAACGGTTTGACCTGTCCAGCTACCACAACAGCAACCAACTGGTGTGGGACAACCACTTTCGGCAGCACACTCAAACGTTTTTTGGCAACCACCAGCAGCAGTACTTCTGGAAAGCGCCAACCCATGAACAGTTTCTGGCTGGTTTGGGCGGGCCGCCACACCCCCTGAAAAGTCTGGACACACACACCTATCTGGCCAGCGCCTGCCGGGCCCACTCCTGCTTTGAAAAATCGGCCTACATCAGCAATGCCAGCCAGGAGTTGTATGCCATGCTGGCGTACCAGTGTCCCGGCGACGATGGCCACACCGACTACCGCCAGGCCGGCTGTTTGTTGATCTTCTACCGCGATCCGGACGCCCTGGCTCAGCTCAAGGCACCGCTGCTGAGGTGGCAGGCCAGCCACGCCAAAGACGCCAGCCTGCATGAAATTGCACTGGGCGAGTAAGCCTCACACCCGAATTCGGCAAAAACGGAGCTTCAACGGAATGAAACTACCGCTGACCACCCTGTGGTTACTGCTGTGGACAGCAGTGGCCGTCGCCCAACCTTCGGTCATCATCGATCCGGAGCGGGGCCGCCCCATCCCCATTGAGGTGCACCTTCCGGGCAAACCGCCACAGTGCCAGGTGCACTCTCCCTGTTCGGTGGCCCTGGTCAGCGCCGGTTATGGCGTCTCTCATCAGGACTATCAATTCCTGGTGCAGCCTCTGGTCAAGATGAACTACCTGGTGATCACGGTCGGCCACGAACTGGCGTCGGATCCGCCGCTGGCGGTCACCGGTAACCTCTACCAGCAGCGACAAGAAAACTGGATACGGGGTGCAGCCACGCTGGATTTCCTGCGCCGGTCCCTGAAACCAAACTACCAGGGTTTCGATTTCGATCGGCTGCTGTTGGTTGGCCACTCTAACGGCGGCGATCTGTCCACCTGGCTGGCAAACCATCAAGGCCACTATGTTCGGCAACTGATCACCTTGGATCACCGCCGAGTGCCCCTGCCCAGAGATCCAGACATCGCCGTTTTGTCGATTCGGGCCGGTGATTTTGCCGCCGATGAAGGCGTACTGCCAGCCGCGCACGAGTTGCCGTCAAGCCACGACATTGTAGTAGCCACCCTCGCCCAGGCCCGCCACAACGACATGACCGACCGCGGTCCCCCCTGGCTCAAACAGGCCATTACGACCCACATTGGGCGCTTTTTACAGCCGTCAAAGCGAACCGCCGGAGTGGGGTAATAGCAGAAAATGGGCAAAAAAAAGGCACCTTCCGTGGTGCTTAGGCCTCCCATGGCGATGGCTGCAACGGCAGCCACAGGGAATGAAGTACAGACATCCAGTCTACAAGGGTTGATGAAATCGCCTTCCTAAATCCTTAGCTGACAGGTCAGATAAGCAGTTACGGCTCGGACTGACTGGCAATCCGTAGCCGTATCTTACCTTCTGCAGTTAAAACCTGTAGTATCAACCAACTCAAAACAATTTAAACCAACAGTTAAAAGCAATGAACATCGAACTGAGTCGCTATCTGCCAGCCTTCATCAGCGCCGCCCAGACCCACAGCTTTTCCGATGCGGCCCGCAAGCTCGGCGTCAGCCCAGCCGCCATCAGCAAGAGCATCAAATCTCTGGAGGTGGCACTGGGAGTGCGGCTGTTCCATCGCACCACCCACGACCTGTCGCTCACCGACGAAGGCCGTGCCTTTGCCCGAAAGGTGGCACCGGTAGTGAATGAACTCAGCGACATTCTGGCAACGGCTCAATCCTTTACCGAGCGGCCCAGCGGCCGGTTGCGGGTCAGCCTGCCCTACAGCTACGGCCGTGAGTACGTGCTGCCGCTGGTTCGACCGTTTCTAGACCGTTACCCGGAGATAGAGCTGGATCTGCGCTTCGAAGATCGGGTGGTGGACATGGTAAAAGAGGGGATCGATGTGGCCATCGGCAACCACCTGCAGGCCGACAGCCGCCTGGTGGCCCGCACCCTGGGACCGGTTAAGTTGGTTACCCTGGCCTCACCGGATTTTCTGCACCGCTACGGCATACCCAACCACCCGGACGACCTGGATCGCTTCAACTGTATCCGCTTTCGCATGGCGTCCAGCCAGCGACTGGTGCCCTGGACCTTCTGCAGCCCCGATGGTCAGGCGTTCAGCAAGGATCAGGTGAAATCCAACGTCTCAACCACCAATGTGGAACTGGGGCTGGAGCTGGCAAAAGACGGCATCGGCATCACCCTGGCGGCGGCCAAAATTGCCCAGCCTTATCTGAATGACGGCTCACTGATCCAGATTCTGAAAGACTACTGTGCCGATCGGCCGCCGTTTATGATCTATTACGCCTCCAACAAACAACTGGCCCCGAAAACCCGGGTGTTTATCGATTTTGTCATCAGCCATCTGGTTCCGAAATAGCGCCCTTACAAACGCCCCGCGATCAGAAAGCGGTGACAAAAAAAGCCAGCCCCGGAGGGCTGGCTTTTATTTTTGTCAGAGTCTCAGTCCAGGTCGGACAGATCCTGTTCATCGCCGTCGATCTCCGGGGCAAACAGGTACAGTGATGCCATGATGGTCTCAACCAGAGCGCGCATGGTCAGTCTCCCGAGGTCTTGGGATTGGGCGGCCAAACCGGCACCGCCGCAGAATGTGAGCCTGAGTATAGTCAACCCTGCCTTGACCGAAGCTGACCGGCCCCCCAAATGATCGGGCTACTTCAGACCCAACCTCCTCGCCAGCCGGTGCAGGTTGCCACTGTCCATCTGCAGCCGCCTGGCCGCCGCCGACCAGTTACCGTCGACCGCTTCCAGTGCCTGCCGAATCAAGCGGGTCTGAAACTGATCGGTGGCTTCCCGCAAGGCCGCGGGCTCAGCGCCATCCTGATCCGCCATGTCCGGCTGCGGGCTGGCCGGCGTCTGCCCCAGCCTCAGCATAGCCGGCTCAATGGCGATGCGATCGCCACTCTGAGCCGAACGGGCCACCACCGCCGCCCGAAACAGGCAATGCTCCAGCTCGCGCACGTTGCCGGGCCAGGCGTACGCCATCACGGCCTGTTGGGCTGCGTCGGTCAGGCTCAAGCCGGACAACCCCAGCTTGCTGCGGCTACGCTCGAGGAAAAAACCGCACAGCAACGCCACATCCTGGCCCCGGCTGCGCAGCGGCGGCACCCACAGCGGAAACACGCTGAGGCGATGGTACAGATCGGCACGAAATCGGCCCTCGCTGACCTCCTGCTTCAGATCCCGGTTGGTGGCGGCAATAATGCGCACATCCACCTGAACCGGCTGATCACTGCCGACCCGCTGCAGATCGCCGTACTGCAGCACCCGCAGCAGCTTGGCCTGCAACGACAACGGCAACTCGCCGATCTCATCCAAAAACAGGGTGCCGCCATCGGCCATCTCAAACTTACCCTGGCGGTGACTGATGGCACCGGTAAAGGCCCCTTTCACATGGCCAAACAGCTCGCTTTCGGCCACCGACTCCGGCAGCGCGGCGCAGTTGAGGTACACCAGGGGTCGAGCCGCCCGGGGCGACTGGGCGTGAATCGCTTCCGCCACCAGCTCCTTCCCCACCCCGGTCTCTCCGGTCACCAGGGCGGTCAGATCCGTGGACGAGACAATGCCAATCTCCCGCTTCAGATCCAGCATCGCTGCCGACTGGCCGATGATCTCACCCGGCTGTGCCGACTGGGGGCGCCCCACCCGCTCGCCGCCGCCAGCGGACAGCAGTTCCAGCTCCTCCACCAACAGCGCATTATTCAGGCTGGCGGCGGCCAACGCCGTCACCGCCCTCAGCTCTCGGTCACTGAAGCCATCAAACTGATTGGGGTTAAAACCGTCAATGGTGACCGCGCCGATCAACCGCTGGTTCACCAGCAGCGGCAAGCCGATGCAGGCGTGCACTTTCAGATCGCTGGGGTGGTTGGCAATCAGGCCGTCGTAGGGATCCGGCAACTGGCTGTCGGCGGGAAACCGCACCACATCACCGGCTCTGGCGATGGCCTCGAGCCTCGGATGATCGGCGATGACAAAACGGCGGCCCAGCACTTCGGCCTCCATGCCATTGGTGGCCAATGGCTCAAAATGGTGGCCGCTGAGCTTCAGCAGCGCCGCCGCATCGCAGGCCACCAGATCCCGAATGGTGGTCAGCAGACGCTGAAACCGATCCGCATCGGAGATGCCGGAGGTTAGATCCAACGCCAGTTCGGCAAACTCATCCAACTGCAAACTCATGGGCTCTTTACCTATGTCAATATGACAAACATCTGTCTTTATGACACTAGCCGATCATTGTCAAAATGACAATGTCGTTTTTTCAAAGCCTTTAAATACAAGCAGTTAATTGTTGGCACGGTCAGTGCAATAACTCAGGCAAGCAAAACGTATTTATTTGAACTCTGAGGCAACACCATGGCTATTCACGTTAAAAACAACATCCACTGGGTCGGGCAACGGGACTGGGAAGTGCGCGACTTCCACGGCACCGAATTTAAGATGCCGAAAGGCACCAGCTACAACAGCTACCTGATTCGGGAAGAGAAGACCGTGCTCATCGACACCGTTGATCACCGTTTCAGCCACGAGTTTGTGCATAACCTCAGCCAGGAAGTGGATCTGAACAGCATCGACTTCATCGTTATCAACCACGCCGAAGAGGATCACGCCGGCGCCCTAGCCGCCCTGCTGGAGAAGATTCCCGGCACGCCCATCTACTGCAGCGAAAATGCCATCGATTCCATCACCGGCCACCACCACCGTCCGGACTGGAACTTCCACACCGTGAAAACCGGCGACAGCGTCGACATCGGTAACGGCAAACAGCTGGTGTTCATCGAAGCGCCGATGCTGCACTGGCCCGACAGCATGATGACCTACCTGACCGGCGACGCGGTGCTGTTCTCCAATGACGCCTTCGGCCAGCACTACTGCGACGAGCACCTGTTCAACGACGAGGTGGATCAGGCCGAACTGGAGGAGCAGTGCCTGCGCTACTACTCCAACATCCTGACGCCGTTCAGCGCCCTGGTGACCGCCAAGATCAAAGAGGTGCTGAGCTTCAACCTGCCGGTGGAGATGATCGCCACCTCCCACGGCATCGTCTGGCGCGACAACCCGGTGCAGATCATCGAGAAGTACCTGAAGTGGGCCGACGACTACCAGGAGGACCGCATCACCCTGTTCTACGACTCCATGTCCGGCAATACCCGTATGATGGCCGACGCCCTGGCCCAGGGCATCCATGACATCGACCCGAAAGTGGCGGTAAAAGTCTTTAACGTCTCCAAACACGACAAAAACGAGATTTTATCCAACCTGTTCCGTTCCAAGGCGGTACTGGTAGGCTCCTCCACCATGAACAACGTGATGATGCCGAAGATCGCCGCCATGCTGGAGGAGATCACCGGCCTCAGGTTCAAGAACAAGTACGCCGCCGCCTTTGGCAGTTTCGGCTGGAATGGCGGCGCCGTCGACCGCATTCAGGTGCGGTTGCAGGACGCCGGTTTCGATACCGCCGCCAGCCTGAAGGTGAAGTGGAAACCCGATGGCAACGCCCTCAATGACTGCCGTGAGCACGGCCGCCAGTTGGCGCGCCAGTGGGCGCTGGCCCAGATTGAACAGCCCGCCCCAAAATCCGTGCCCAGCGATGTGGTCGCCTACCCGGCAGCTACCTCCCAGGCAGAGGTTCAGGCTCCAGCACCCGGCGCCAGCAACAGCGCCAGCGACGAAGCCGACATGCTGTGCACCGTGTGCCAGTGGGTCTATCGCAGCGCCGAGGGTGAGCCTAACCAAGGCGTCGCACCGGGCACCCCCTGGTCCCAGGTGCCGGATCACTTCCTGTGCCCGGAATGTGGCATCGGCAAGCAGGTGTTCGACGCAGTGAAAAAAGAGGACGCAGCATGAGTGCCCCGCTGGTGATTGTCGGCAGCGGCTTTGCTGCCTATCAACTGGTCAAGGCGCTGCGGCGTCTGGACAGCGAACATCCCATTACCCTGATCACCCAGGGCAGCGGCGACGAATATTCCAAGCCGGAGATCAGCCACGTCTTCAGCAAGGGCCAGCCGGCCAATCAGTTGATTCAGCGTCGGGGCGAGGTATTCGCCGAGGAGATGAACCTGACCCTGATGGCCCACACCCGGGTCAAAGCCATCGACATCGCCAACCAGCGGCTGGACACCAGCGGCGGCAGCGTCGACTACCAGCAGTTGGTGCTGGCCACCGGCGCCTCGGCCATGGTGCCGGTGATCGACGGCGATGCCGGCGGCGACCTCATTACCCTCAACAGCCTGGATGCCTACCACAAGGTGGAGCAGCGCTTGTCGCAGGCGCGGTCGGTAATGGTGATTGGCGCCGGTTTGATCGGCACCGAGATGGCGATGGACTTGGCCAGTGCCGGCCGTCAGGTGGTGTTGTGCGATCGGGCCGAGCGGGTACTGCCGCAATTGCTGCCACCGTTCATCTCCGCCCAACTGGCCGGCGTATTGCAGCAGCAAGGGGTCAACCTGGCGCTCAGTGACTCGCTGCGGCGCCTGAGCCGCGATGGCGATACTCTGGTCGCCACCATGACCAGTGGCCAGCAGCATCGGGTAGACGAAGCGATCTGCGCCACCGGCCTGATGCCGAACACCGCCCTGGCGGCCGCCGCCGGCCTGATGGTCAACAAAGGCATTGTGGTCGACAACCAGCTACGAAGCAGCGACCCTCAGGTATTCGCCCTGGGCGACTGCGCCGAAGTGGAGGGTAAGCACGAGCCGTTCCTGCAACCGATTCTGCTGGCCGCCAATGCCCTGGCCCAGACCCTGAGCGGCACCGCTACCGCCCGCCATGGGGCACCGATGATGGTGAAGGTAAAAACGCCGCTGATGCCGATGCAACTGGCTGGCGACACCCACAGCGCCAGCCGCTGGCAGGTGGAGATCACCGACGGCGGCCTCACCGCCCAGGCACTGAACGACAGCGATCAACTGCAGGGGTTTGTGGTCAGTGGTGACCACCAGCCCCAGGGCTTTGCCCTGCTACGACAACTGAATTCCTGATTAATCCGAGTAAGGAGAACACCATGAGCCACTTACGCATTCCAGCCAACTGGACCATTCAGCGCTCCACCCCGTTCTTTACCAAAGACACGGTACCGGCGGCCCTGCTCAGCCACCACAACACCGCCGCCGGCGTGTTCGGCCAGCTGTGCGTGATGGAGGGCAGCGTCACCTACTTCGGTTTCCCGGACAAGGACACCCTGGAGCCGGAGCTGGTGGTCACCATCGACGCCGGTCAGTTCGCCACCAGTCCACCGCAATACTGGCATCGCATCGAGCTGTCGGACGACGCCCAGTTCAACATCAACTTCTGGTCCGACAAAGACAAGGGTGATGAAAAGCTGGTGAACACCCAGTAAGCCACCGAGCAAGCACCACGGGCTGAGTCCACTCAGCCCAAGGCTGTGGCCCGATTATTCACCAGCTGCTGAGTAATGAGGCCGCCAGGTGTGTGCGGCCGCACCAGAGCGGGAGGTTTGAAGATTCAATTTGCGCGCTTCCGGCAGAGAGAAACGCGAGGATGGCGGCTTTCGCTACATTGTGGTCATTGAGAGGTTGAAATGTGTTTAACAACAAAGAGGCTAATCAATCCGGCCACCTAATCATACTTTATATGCCTTTGACTGCACTAAAAATCAACATTAGACAAATCAAATATTTCGAGCCCTCTAAATTGACTATCATCGTATGGAGGCACATAAGAGACATATAATATTTTATCACGAACATGCACTCCTTCAACAGTGTATGGAAGGTCTGCGCTATATTTCGATTCTATAGCTCCATCTACAACTTTATAGAAGTACACGTTCTCTCCAGATGCTGCTATCAAAATGGAACCAGTGGAGGTAATCAAGTTGGTTCCATTCAATTGATGCTGGGGGACAAAACTATGAATCACTCTTGGCTCACTTAGTACGCCTTCGGTAAAACCAACAGAAACAACCGACCGAAATGCGGAAAAGTAAAGAACGTTATCAGCAACCTCAACATCAGTGAACAACCAGTCTCCGTCTGAGTTGGACAATGAAGAAAGTACATTGAAGTTCGAATCCAGAACCGTTACCATCTTTGTATCATTGTTCGTTTCGAACAGAAACAAATAACCATCTGGAGATGCTAGGATATTATGTATATATCCATCGCTGCCATATACCACTTTCTCTATATAGTCATTCTCTTTTTTACAAATGGTTTTTATAATGCTGGATAAGCCTCCGTTAGGCTCTGCTCCCATCGCCAATATCGTGCACTCATTAAGCTTTGCAATGCCTGGTCTCATGACTAAAGAGTGTGACGTTTCATATAATTGTTCAAAGTTGCCATTTTCTAATCTCAGCAATTTGACAGTGCCCGACGACTTAACACTCAATACTGTATCATCAAGCGCAACAAGGTTGGCGGCGTTAAAATCATAGTGAGTGTCTACCGATTTGATGTAACCGTCGTCGTTGACCGACACCAAATAAATAGTATTGCCATTCGAAATTGCGGTTCTATTTCCAAAATTTGAAAAAAATCGTTCAGGGCCATCGAGCAGTACTTCATCCGTTGCAATCAGTTCAACTGCTAAGTAGTCTTCTGGTGGAACAGTCACTATCTCGTCAGGGCTTTGATCGGGGCCCCCTTGCGAGTCACCATCTGAGCTACATGAAATGACAGCGAAAAGTGTAAACAACAAAAGCCACTTATAATCTACCATCTACTATCTTCCTTAATAATTTGTGAAGGTGGGCGTCCGCCCACCTCAATCGCGATGTTAGTAGCAAACATTCTCGTAGCGAAGAGTCACTGAATTAGAATAGTCACTACAACCATTAGAATTACATGCCTTCACTCTGGCATATGATTGCCTGGAGACATCTACAATTTTTGATGTGGAGGTAACCGTATAAGATAATGCCGTAGGTGCCGACGATGTAGAACTGATGTATATCTTATATGAGGATGCACTTGGAATTGCATCCCAACGAATAATGAACATCCGCCATTGCAGACCATGATGAAAAACTAAACAATAGAGCTAAAAAAACATACTTCATTTTAATCCCTTATGAAAATGAATTTATACATTGAATATGTATCGTATTTATATCAATCTATTGAAACAACCCGTCGGCTGCATTAACTGAACTCAATACATCAAGAACTCTTTCTCATCCAATATGAATTCATTAGCAATAACTTGAAGCTTTATGTAATTAAAATTGGATACCGCCATCCAGGGCTAACACCAAAATACCAAGCAGATTACATTTTGACAACAGCGAGATTATGAGCTTAGTCACAGTCTAAACTTTACAGGAGGAAATGTGGCACAAGCCAATATCCACCACTCGACCGCTCTAAGATACATCAATATAACATTCACAATCTCTCTTTGAGCACCGGGCACCCAGCTGAAAAATTGCATTCAAAAATAAATTTTAATCAGCATTTTATATCAATTCGGCTGATCATTTTATGGGACTGCACCCTGTAGGAACACACCTGATGTTTGGTATCAACTAAATGCTTAGCTCCATACTCACTGCTCTATTCGAGCATTTGAAGTTGCAAAGGTCTGTGATTGGAGTTTCAATAATTGCTTCTGAAGGAAATCACAGGAACTCTCTGTAAGATTTTGACCATTGAAAGGTGCAGAGAGTTACCCAAAACAACCCGCCACCTAACAGTTACACAGACACCCATCTCAGTTACACAGACACCCATCTTATGGTCGTTATAGATCAAGGCGTTATCGATACTGATAACCTGGGTGTCTTGTTAAGGCTCTTCTTGTTAAGGATAGAATGCGCGCTTCCGGTATAGAGAAACGTGAAGATGGTGGCTTTGCTAAACTCTCATGGCGACAAAGCCTTTCGATAGGTCACGGCCTTTAAAGAGATTCCGGTAAAACTGATAAACGAGTGAATCTCCATATCGGCGACGTAGCCTCTTTTGGCATAAAACGGGCGGGAAGGATTTCCTAAGTCCACCATGGCAAACAGTTCAAAACACCCGAGCTCTTTTGCCTCCTGCTCGATTCGCTGATGAAGTTTGGCGCCTAAACCTTTTCGCCGATGTGCCCGGTGAATGGAGAAGCTAAACTCCATGCGCCCCATGTCTGCTTTTTTTCCCGATGCCATTCCTATAACTTCGCCATTGAGTTTGGCTACGAAAAACGGGTCCCTGCGCGTTATAAAGCCGGAGATAAACTCAATTTGCTGCTCAGTCGATGGGACAGGTGTGTTCATTATGTAGGGAAGATTCTCCTCGATAATGGAGCGATATAGCGCCAGCACAGACTCGGCATCCGACAATTCGACCCGCTTAACCTCTATTCTTCCCTTCATTTCTCTCTCCCTCGAAAAGGTGCGACTATTTTTATTGTTCTGCGCTCTTGTCCTCGGGCTTTATGGAGCCGTCTTCCAACCAGCGTTGAACACGGCTGATCTCTGAATCCCAGCCCTCTTTATCCGATGGTTCGGGCAAGTAGATATCCGGCGATATGCCGGCAATGTCCACCGGCTGATGGGGCAATCTGAGGCTGCGAGAGGTGGCGTAAAACAGTTCCCGCTGTCCTGAGGGCAGGGTATGCGGTCGCAGGTTAGAGTAGTCGAGAGCGCCATGACTGCTGCGCCCAACGAGTTTTACCTTGAAGCTTTGGCGCACCTGAAGCAGAAACTGTTCACAGGAACTGGCGCAGTCTTCATCAATCAGTACCGCCACTTTCTGTGGCACGTTCTCCGGCATGGAGTCGAAACTTTGATAGCTGAAGGGGGATTCGCCCATTTGAGCATACTCTCCGCTCTTCACACCCCGAAGTTTAGCGATCATTGGATTTACGACAGCGATACAGGATGGATCGTTATTGGCAAATCTCTCGCAGGCTCCCTCGAGAGCCAAGATATTGGCATGGGTTGAAAGAAACTCTACCGATACCTCAGCGGTTTCACCGGAAAGAACGAAGGGGAGAAGCGGGACATAGCTGTCATCAGATCCGCCACCATTTCCTCGAACGTCGATAATCCAGTTCTTTACTCCGACCAGTGACGGGGTGTGTTGGGTCAAGAGCTTAGACAGTACCTTGCCCTGCTCATAAGCAAAGCTGGGAATAGACCAATAGGCAGTCTCGTCAGATAACTTCTCAAAGCCAGGTGTCAGCGAGTCACCCTTAAGGACGTCCTGCAGACTCTTCTTTTCAGACTCGGAGTGAAGTGGCCATATAGTAAGATGGCTGTGTCGCCACGCTTTAAGGTAGCTCTTAATAACAGTGTCACACTCCAGTGCTGACTCTATTCGGTCAATCTTTTTCTTGGCATTCAAAAAAGCGGTATCAAAATGGCTTTGGCCATATTGAGCCAGATGCTGGGGGGCACCGGTATCATTGGTCAAAAGAAAACCTGGCAATGATTCAAGGTCAGATAAACACTGCTGCTGCGTCGTATTTGATAGCGAAATAGGAGAAAAGGTCAACAAAAAGGTCAGCAACAGGTATTTCATCCATGACTCCATGCAGTGTTCTATTGGGACAGTTATTCCTGAAAGAGGAAAATTAATGACATAGAAACAAAGGATGATCAATTTTACAAAATCAACTGGTTACAGAATTGTGACTGTGCTCAGATCCGGGCACTTACACAGACACCCATCTTACGGTCGTTATAGATCAAGGCTTTATCGGTACTGACAATCTGGGTGTCTTGTTAAGGCATTGTTAAGGCATTATCGGGGGCAGGAAACACCCCAGCACTTACACAGACACCCATCTTACGGTCGTTATAGATCAAGGCTTTATCGGTACTGACAACCTGGGTGTCTTGTTAAGGCATTGTTAAGGCATTATCGGGGGCAGGAAACACCCCAGCACCACCTCACCCCTAGCCTGCCGCTGGCCGCACTGTCGGCTGCGCCGGGCCACTGCCAGCTGGCCTTGATGGCCGCCGAACACTTACACAAACACCAATTACAAAGACACCCATCCTACGGTCTTTATAGATTAAGGCCTTACCGGCTTCTGTAACCGGTCACCGGGGCATCTTCCGGGATCTGAGGATCATGGAGGGCAAAGCCTGTCGTCGTCGGAATTGAACGCTGCGTTCCGGAGAAAGGAAAGAAATCGCTAATGGATGAAAATGGAGGGGCCTTTTTAAACCCACAGACGTGACTGGGAAGAAATTTAAAGTGTTATAGATAAGCAGCTTAAATAGCGGCAAACGCATCGCTTGATCCGGATCAATTGCCTTTTCCGGGCCACGCCTAAGCTGTATGTGTTGCTTGTCCATTAGGAGAAGAATGATGACAATTTTTAAAGGAACATTATCAGCAACAACACTGGTTCTGATCGGCGCATGTGGTGGCAGCGATGGAGGCCCCGTCAATACACCCGCTCCTCCTCAAGATACAGGAACATTAACGGTGACCATCTCCGATTCACCGATGAACAATGTAGATCGGGTTTGGCTGAGCATGAATGAACTGGTCATGACCGATGAGCGCGGCTTGGAACACCGCTATGCCGTGCACAACCCGGATTTCGATCTTCTTAACTTTCAAGGCATGAATAGCCACCCCCTCATTACCGGACTGCGGATAGAGCAAGGCCGCTATCACAACGTCCATTTGACCATTCACCCGGGAACCGGCAACCAGGGCAGTGCCGTCGAAAATGGACAAGGACGCCATGGCCTGAAAGCCGAATCTGGGTACCTCCCTATGGCGGATTTAACCGTTATGGGGGGTCAACACCTCATTCATACGCTGGATGTGGATCTTTACCGGGGTATGTTCCAAACCTCGGAAGGGTTTGAATTACGCCATATGGGCATCCGCTCCACCGATTACCCTCATATGGGTCACCTTATCGGTGAAGTGGATCCTCAATGGTTGGCCGACTGCGAGATGGAGTTTGCCTCCTTGAGCTTGCCCGGAGGAGTGTTCAAACACTTAGCCTATCTCTATCCGGACGTTGTAACGGACATCGACCAGATGGCAGACTCAAGCATTAACCGGAACGACCAAAGAGTTCTGCCCACTGCCGTCAGCCCCATCTATGCCGATGCTCAGGGCGACTGGCATTTCGTCATGGGCTACCTGCCTGAAGGGAACTACCGAGTAGGCTACAGCTGCCTGGGCCATTTAGACGACCCCCAAATCGACGACATCAATGACGGAGAGTTTGTCATTTACCGCGACGGTGGCTCGCTAACGGTAGAAGCGGGTGAAGGTGGCGGTCATCAGAACGTTCATGAATGTGGCAATGGTCACTCCGGTGGAGGCCACGGTGGTCACGGTGGTCACGGTGGTTGAGAATTAGAGCGCAAAGACCCCGCGGCTAAACAAAGCGCTCTTCCGTAAACGCCTTCACCAGATAACTGCGCTGGCCGGTCAGCGGGTAGTCGTGCTGCTGCCACACCTCCTTGTAGCCGCGCTTTTGGTAAAAGGGTTTGGCCTGAAACTCCAGCGTGTCCAGCAGGCACCAGCGGCACCCCCGCTGGTGCCCCTGTCGTTCAAACTCCGTCAGCAGTTGCTGACCCAGACCCTGGCCCTGCATGGCCGGGTCAACCCAGAGCCAGTCCAGCTGCAGCCAGTGGCCAAAACTGCTGCCGCTGGCCCCGCCGAGCAGTTCCCCCTCGTCGTTATGCACCGCTACCGCCAGTGGCTTGCGAGTCACTTCCGGCCAGTGCTGACGGTTAAAGTCGCGAATGCGGCCTCTCAAGGTGTCGACCAACTCCGGTGGCGGTGCATCAAACACCTGCAGCTCCATGGCGTCTGTTGTCGTTTTCATTGTTAATGGTTTCCGGGGCTAGTGGGCAGCCGGTCGGCCATAAGCAAAGGCCCGCACCACAATGCACTGACGGGCATAGCCGATGTGCCACAGAGTTTCATCATCGATGGCCAGATCGGCCAGATAGTCGGTGTGATCCAGCTGCGCTTTGGCGGCCTCGATCGCCTGTTGGGTCGACGGCGCATCATCCATGGGAATGAAATACAACACCTGGGTTTGGCAGCTCAGCCCCTGCACCGGCCCCAGCAACACCGCCCCTGGCTGTGCACCATAACTGTGGCTGGCAAACGAGCCGTGCAGGCCGGAGGTACAGCCACCCAGCCCTATGAGTAACGCGATGATAGCCCCGACCCTTCCAAGATTTACCATGCTCGGCTCCCGCTAATGAATTCCTCTCCAAGGTAACCACAGTTTTACCGCACATCAATCACTTCTGCCGTTAGCCCCACTTCGACAGCCTCGTTACCTGCCGCTAATCCAGTAACCCCATGGTGTGGGCCATGCTGATCAGCTGGGCACGGTTTCGGGCGTTCAGCAACTCCTTGATACGATCCAGATGGTAGTTGACCCCGCTCTCGGTCAGAGACAGCTGCTCGGCCACCTCCTCGCTGGAGTTGCCCTCCGCCGTTAACCGCAGAATCGCCAGTGCCCGCTCCGACAGGCAGCTGAAGTTGGCGATGGGGTTGAGCTGCGAGATGCACTGCTCGTTAAATAGCGCCGCATACAGCGCCAGGTGATGGCCGATGTCCGCTTCGTTGGCGGTCAGGTTCTCCAGCAGGGTTTGCCGATCCTGGTCGGAAAAAAATACAAACGCTGCCAGCCAGTCCGGGTGCTGTCGAATCGGCAGGTGCCAGACACCGCGACTGCGAATCTGGTACTCCTCCAACAGGCGGGCAAACTGCTCGCCTTTGGAGCCGTTGAGATCCGGATCCTGCCACACGCTCAGCCCCAACGGGTGCTTATTAAAGTAGGGCTCGTCAGTGGCGGCAAAATGCTGCAGGTAGTGGTGACGAAACGTCAGAATGGCGTCGCTGGAATAGACGCCGCATTTGGCCCGAATCATCTCTTGCGGCAAGCGCCGGCGCAATTTCTTAAATTGGTGCAGCGACGGAATCATCACCTTGGTGGTGATGCCGTAAAAGAAGTGGGTAATGCCGAACTGGGCCAGGTAGTCGCTGGCTCGCTGCAGGTGATCCCCGTCGATGGGGCATTTTTGGGTCTGGATGGTACTCATAACTCGGTGGCAAAAACGGCGGCGGACTCAGTTAGGGGCAAGTATAACCAACTTGCCCCGGCCAATGACTATAAGATCTGCCAGTTCCCCGCAGCCGAGGCGGCGGGGAGTGCGATCAGTTGGGGTGACAGGTCATGCAGGAATAGGGGTCGGGGAACACCCGGCTCATGTCCCAGTCGGAGTTGACCGAGCTCCACACCTGCTCATAGGGCTGGTAGTTGCCGTCGCTGTCTCTTGGCAACGCATTCAGCTCATTGGGGTCGTTGTAGATTTTATCGTTACTCTTAATCGCCTCCCCCTGATACAGACGACGGGTCGATGCCTCGCCATGGTGATCCGGGGTGGTGCTGTCACCGGCATGGCACCAGAAGCAGCGGGCGGTCTCGCCATGGCCCTTGGGCGCACCGTTATTGCCGTGGCAGGTGGCGCAGTAGTAGGGCTGGGTAGAATCAAACCCGTCGGCGCTGTTCACCGGCCAGCTGTGGCCACCGTGTCCCAGGGGCTGTTTTTGCTCATTGTGACACTCGGTGCAATCGGCAATGCCCCATCCGAAGTGGGTCTCGGTCAGTACCGGGCCGCTGCCGGCCTCAGGCAGCTCAAAGGCCTGCAGGGTCATGATGTCGGAGCCGTCCTCGCCGTCGCTGAAGTCGCGTTCAACCCGCGCCTTGCCGCTGTACTCCTCCATGCCCCACAGCTTGTAATGGTCTTTCACCAGGATCATGGTGAACTGCACCGGCTGGTTCATCACCCAGGTGTCGGCCATCATGTGCATGACGTTGCCACCAAAGTTCGAGTTCCAGTCCAGACGGCAGTGCTCCGGGTCCACCACCAAGTTCATGCCGCCGGTGGCCGGCGAAGAGAAATCGCACACCGAGGCCCGGGAGAAATCACCGTGCACCGCCATGTCGCCGTATACCGTGGCCCAACCCCGGCCCACCTCTGAGGCGATGCCGTCTACCCGGAACAGGGCAAAGTGCTCCACCGTAGCGCCGGTAGACAGCGACGGCCAGTAGTTAAAGGCCACATCCAGACCGGCATCGGCGGCAGACAGGAAGATGTCCATCTTGGTGATCACCCCGGGCTGGAAGATATCGGGCCGCATGTTGTGTGCCGTTACCTCCAGGTTGGCAATCACCTTAGGCTGGGCCTCACCCGGTTTCATGATGTTCAGCTGCGGCAGCACCACCCTGCCGCCGTTTTGTGCCAGCCGCGCCATTTCGCGATCCTGCACCCAGTGTCGACGCTCGGTCATCTCCGGCGAAAACGGCTGAAAGCGAAGGGTCATTCCCGGCTGCACCCAGATCTGATCCAACCGCTCATAATGGGCCTCACCCTGAGGCCCCAGACCATCGAGGGTGCCGTTCAGTTTGATCAGCTCGCCACCATCGTACTTCACTCGAGTGTGCCAGTCGTGGCCCATGAAATTGGCGTAGAGGTCGTTGTCCTGCTCGTCGAACACGCCATCGCCATTGCGGTCCCAGGACAGCACAAACTCAAAGGTGTCACGACCGGTCAGCGCCGGTGGCTGTACCTGCTCCAGTTTCAGGTCCTGGCGGGTGTAGGCCAGGTAGCGCAGGGCATCGAAGCTGGAATAGTGGCCGTCAACAAAGATATCGGGGCGGGCACTGCCGGCACCGAGACCATCGGGGTTGGTGCGCAGTACCCGGTCCATCTCCTTGGCGTCCACCACAATGGCCGTCTGCGGTGGGTTATAGACGCCATCCAGATGGGCGTCACGCTCATCAATGCGGCCGTCGCCACTGAGGTCGCGGGCCTGATCGCTCTGCAGCCAGTCTTTGAGCGGATCGGCGTAGCGACCCAGGTAGACCACAAACTGACCTTCAAATTTGGCCTGGGGCTGAATGTCCAGAGTCAGGTAGGGGGATTTAGGCGGAGTCGGCTCTGGCGCCGGCGTGTTGGCGCTGTCGTCATCGCTGCCACAACCGCCCAGCAAAGCCGCCAGCAGTAACACAGACAGGGAGTGTGTTTTCATCATTGTCTCTCTCGTTTTGGTTTTAGCCTTTGGGACAGCCACGAGAGTAAGTGAAGGGTAAACAGCGGCTACTAAGGGATCTGGCAGTGTTTTACTGGCGCGTCGCAGTTTGTGAGGCCGGGCACAGCCGCGGCAATGGCCGTTAACGCATCGGCGGTTGGCGATGCTGGCGACGCCACTTCTGGGGTGACAGTCCCTGGGATTTGCGAAACGCCCGGGAGAAGTTGCTCAGATCCCGATAGCCGAGAATCTCCGCCAGCAAGGTGATGTCCATGGCGCTGTATCTCAGGTGCCAGCAGGCCGACTGCATGCGAATCTGATGCAACAGGCGGGAAAAGTCCTGCTGCTGGGCGGCCAGCTGTCGCTGCAAGGTGCGCCGGTGCAACCCCAGCAACGCGGCGATGTGGTCGATGTTGGCCTGCCCTACCCCCAGCGTCTGCTGAATCAGGCCACTGACCTGCTGGACCCGATCCTGGCCCTGGCCCTGTCGCTGTAACTGCCGCTGTAACCGCTGCTCCGCCACGGCCTTGGCGGTGGCATCGCCCCGGTGCAGCCGCTGCGTCAGCAGCGTCGCCGGCAGCCACAGAATGTCCTGAGGCTGGTTGAACATCACCTCGGACTGAAAATGTTTTCGGTAGAGTTCCTGCGATTGCAGCGGCGCATGGCTGAAATCCAGCCGGGCCACTCGAAACGTCGGCCCCATCAACCGCCGGCACAGATGGACACAGGCGCTCATCGCCAGCTCTTTGTACTGGCGCGAGTCGGCCTCGGCATGAAAGTTGTCAAAGCGGCAGATGGCCAGCAACTGCCCCTGCAATTCATGGTTCCAGTACTCCGACTGGTTGTGAAACGCCATCAGGCTGCGCACCGCCTTAAGCGCCTCCTGCGGCGTATCACAATGCTCCAGCACCGCGCCCAGCACTCCCAGCATGGCAAAGTCCTGTCCGGCACCCAGCCGCAGCCCGAAATCCGGACAATTCAGGGTGTCGGCACAGTGTTGTAATAGGCTGGCCAACTCGTCGATGGCCATAGTCCGGTGCTCGTCCTCAAGGGCCGCCCGAGTCAGCCCGGTGGTCGCCAGCAATGCGTCACTATCGCCGCCCAAAGACCGAATGAGCCGGTCGATGCCCGACAGGGCACTGACTCTGATCTGAAACTGCCGCGTCATTGCTGCACTCCGTTTGTGTGAGGATCCGTTGCGGTCGCTTTATCTTTTCGCAGCTGTCACCAAATGACAAGCCTGGCATCACTAATGCGAATAAGATGCATAAGTATTGGATGGCAATCGCAAGGAGCAGGCTGACATGGCCCAGTACGACATTTTGATTCAGCGGGGGCGCTATTTTGACGGCACCGGCGCCCCGTCCCGGATTCGGGATCTGGCCATCAGGGACGGTAAAATCGCCTGCATCAGTGAAAAGGCGCTGGCACCGGAATCTGCCGAGCGGGTGATCTGCGCCGAGGGGATGTGGGTCACCCCCGGGTTTCTCGACACCCACACCCACTACGATGCCGAACTGCTGGTCAGCCCCGGCCTGTCAGAGTCGGTGCGCCACGGCGTGACCACGGTGCTGGTCGGTAGCTGCTCACTGAGCATGATCTGCAGCGATTACGAGGACGCCTCGGATCTGTTCACCCGGGTGGAAACCGTGCCTCGGGAGAGGGTATTGCCGATTTTAAAGCGCAACAAAACCTGGTCGACGCCGCGCCAGTGGGTGGAGCACGTGAATCGCCTGCCACTGGGCCCCAACCTGATCAGCTTCCTTGGCCACAGCGATCTGCGCGCCAGCGTGATGGGGCTGGATCGGGCCACCCGCCACGACACCCAGCCCGGAGAGGCGGAGATGCAGGCGATGGAAGCCCTGCTGCACGAGGCGTTGGAGTGCGGTTTTCTCGGCCTGTCGACCATGTGCCTGAAGTGGGACAAAATCGACGGCGACCGGGCCTGGTCCCGCAGCTTGCCCAGCACCTACGCCAATTGGGATGAGATTGCCCGACTCAACAAACTGGTTCGGCGCTACAACCGGGTTCACCAGGGCGCTCCCAATGCCGCCACTCCGCTGCAAATTTTCGATTACGTGCGCGAAA
Organism: Ferrimonas sediminum; assembly: GCF_900100175.1. GTDB lineage: Bacteria > Pseudomonadota > Gammaproteobacteria > Enterobacterales > Shewanellaceae > Ferrimonas > Ferrimonas sediminum. The sequence continues at coordinate 81,769 of NZ_FNEM01000014.1, read as the reverse complement.
GCATCGGCTGGCGCCGCAAGCCCCTTAAGACCACCCTGATCAGCCAGATGGATCTCAAGGGCAGCCGCTATCTCACCAACCTCACCAAACTGGCCTCCTGGTTTACCAATGCGCTAAAAGGCGACTTTCGCTGGCAGGTACTGCCGACGCCGTTCACGGTCTACGCCGACGGCATCGATGTGGTGTTCTTCGAGGAGTTTGGCGCCGGCGAGATGGCGCTGGATCTCAAGGACGAACTGGCGCGCAACGAACTGCTGAAAGACGAGGCCTACCGGCGCAATTTCCGTAAATTCTATGGCGAAAAACTCAGCCCGCGGGTGTGGCAACGGGATCTGTCCGATGCCCTCATCATCGACTGTCCGGACGCCAGCCTGGTGAATAAAAACTTCGACGAAATCGCCAAGTCCAGAGGCATTCACGTGGTGGACCTGTTTCTGGATCTGGTGGTGGAGTACGGCCCCAAACTGCGCTGGTACACCACGGTTGCCAACCACAGAAAGCCAGTACTGAAAAAGCTGGTGGCCGACCCCAATGCCCTGATCAGCTTCAGCGATGCCGGCGCCCACATTCGCAATATGTCGTTTTACAATCTGCCGCTGCGAATGCTCAAGCTGGTGCAGGAGTCCATCGATGAGCAGCAGGCGATCATGTCCATGGAGCGGGCCGTCTGGCGCCTGACCGGCGAACAAGCCGAGTGGCTGGGCGTCGATGCCGGTACCATTCGTCAAGGTGACCGCGCCGACGTGGTGGTGCTGGATCCCGCTGGTTTTGATCAGGATCTGGAGGCGGTACACTGGGCCGAGATGGACAATTTCGACCTCAAGCGGTTGGTGAATCGCAACCCGGGCATCGTCAAGCAAGTGCTGATCAACGGCAAGCTGGCGGTGGAGGATGAGCAGATCCTGCCAGCGCTGGGAACCGAAACCGGCTATGGCCGTTTCATCGCCGCCCACAACAGCAAGGAAGCGAAGCATGACCCCCACACACCCTGATTCACCGCTGGCGTTAATCTCCGGCGCCTCCAGCGGCATCGGCCTGGATCTGGCGAAAGCCTATGCGGCCCGGGGCTGGCGGCTGGCACTGTTGGCCAGAAACCCGCAGCGACTGGCACAGGCGGTGGCCCAGTGCCAATCGCTGGCCCCGGGCGCCGAGGTCTGCGGCTATTCGGTGGACGTTGACGATCCACAGGCGGTGCAGAATTCAGTGGAAAAGATCCGCACCCGCCAGGGGCAGCCGTACCTGCTGATCCTCAGTGCCGGCATCGTCCAGAGCATCCGCTTTATGGAGCAGAGCGACGATGAGTTCGAAGCGTTGATGCAAACCAACCTGCTGGGCAGCCGCCGCCTGGCCAAGGCCTGGTTGCCGGGCATGCTGGAGCAACGGCAAGGGCAGATCTGCTTTGTCAGCTCCCTGGCCGGCCTGATCGCCCCCTACGGCTACTCCGGCTACAGCGCCAGCAAGTTCGCCCTTCTGGGGATGGCCGGCGCACTCAGGCAAGAGGTGAGCTCGCAAGGGATAAGGGTATCGGTGCTGTGCCCGCCAGAGGTGGACACCCCCATGGTGATCCAGGAGCGAACCTACATCAGCCCTGTGGCCAGGCTGCTGAAAGATCTCGGCGGCACCCTGCAGGTGGACACCGTTACCCGCGCCACGATCAAGGGGCTGGAGCAAAGCCGCTTTCTGATCATTCCTGGGGTGCGCGCCAAACTCACCCATCACTGTGCCCGCCTGTTTCCCGGGCTCTTTGGCTGGGCCATGCAGAGAATCGTGAACTGGGCTAAAGGGCGTCAGGCCCGGCAGCAGAAAGCTGGATAAAAGTGTCGTGACTGCGCAGAGCCGGGACAACGATTTCGGCTATCTGGCCTATCCTTTGATAGGTTGAATCCCGTTCCGCAAACGCAATCCAGGCTGGCCACTCAGGCCTTGGTCAACAGGGCCGAGGCCGGTGGCCTCTAATCCAGTAGGACAGAGGAGACAACGTATGCCCAAGTTCATTGATACTCACCCTATGGAGCCCTTTACTGAGCAGCAGTTGAAGGACCTGCAGAATGCACCGGCAGATGAATTTGGTGTCACTCACCACGACATCCTGTTCAGCAAGAAGGACAACCTGATCTACTGCGTGCTGGAGGCCCCCAACGCCGAAGCGATTCACAAGCACCATGCCAAGGCTGGCATCTCCTGTGACTGGGTTCGCCAGGTGGAATCCACCCGCTCTAAATAATTACCCCACCGGCCGGCGCCTCCTTTGGCCCGGCCAACCCGCCCCCTCCCGGTGATATGCCTCCGGAAACCGGGTAAAGCATATCGACTAAACCACCGCGCTAAGGATCATTGACCTTGATCCGTTGACCCGGAAGATCGGCCCACTTCCTGTTTTATAACAACTGGGCTTCCCGTGAGCTGTGACAGGCGCACATGGGCAATCGGCACCTGAAAGACAACCTGGCCGCCGTCGACAGCTTTACCGTTGTGGAAGAGTAATAAAGTATCATACTAAATGGCTGCTTCGGCGCCAGAACCAGTCATTGGGGCACCAGATGCGGCCTCCGGGCTATCGATTGCTCTTCGGTAGAGGGTTGGGAGTACAAAGCATCAAAGTGATTATCATCACAGCATCATCTCTGTTAACCCAATAGACTGCTCTTTTTTTGAGAAAAAGGAACTTCTCTTATGCGTCCATGGATATTGGGTGTCCTCGTTGTGCTATCAATCAAATCTTGGGCCTGTGAGCCACTGCCTGCCGAATTGGAAGCAATTATTGGCAATAACCGACCGCTGCTGCTGGGAGAAATTCACGGAAGTGTGCAAGCTCCTAAGTGGGTCGAAAATATCGTCTGTAACCAGCTAAAGCAAGGGCCGACGATATTAGCCATCGAGCTACTAGCAGAGCAGATCGACGTTAGTGGAAATACAGATCAACTTGCCCTAAGCGTGGAAACTAGTTTTCAGTGGCAACAACTGCATACAGGGAAAACCAGCGATGCTATGTTTGAGCTGTTACAAACATTATTACCGCTCAGGCAGAAAGGCCTCACTTTAGTAATGTTCGATGATCATGGCTCTCCAAGAGCATGGAGAATGGCTAATAACCTCAAGCCCTATCTGCATCATGACTCAAGACTAATTGTCTATGGCGGCAACTGGCATACCAAGGTAAACCACGACACAAGTTGGTCTGAGAGTACCACCAACATGGGAGCCTACCTTAAGGAGTGGGGAGCCGAACCGCTGAGCATTAATCTGCTTCCAAGTGGTGGCAGTGTCTATAACAATCAAGAGCAAGGCCCCAAGGTTTATCCAGTCAAGGAGCGGCAACTGTCAAAAGACAGGATCCTGATTTCCGCATCTGAGGCCAGTGGTTACCATTGGCACTTGAATATTGGTCAGGTAAGCCCATCGCTACCGAGGGTTCGCTAAGGCGCCAAAAGGAGTCATCCATGACCTCCGCCAACTCACATTGTGATGATGAGCTTCTCTTACTAAAGATTTGTTAGAGGCGAGTACCTATACCATTTGCTAAGAATCAACCAGTTCGAACATATAATTCTTTAGTTTATCGATTGGACGGATGAATCCATTCGTATTTTTTAAATGCTGAATCTGGCTCAGTGTTGGCCAGCGCATTGGTGAAATTTGAGATAAGCTTGGCTGCTAGTCCAGTTAATACCTCAAGCGCCTGACGCTTAGTAAACCCGGCTTGAATGAAAGCCTCAAGACGCTCCTGTCCAATATGACCTCTACTATCCAGTAGCGCCTTCGTATAGTCATGCAATGCCTGCAACTTCGGATCTGGAATTTCAGTTCCTTCTCTTAATGCAGTAATCACTTCATCGGGCATCTTAGCTGTTTTCATCATCCAGGTGTGCCCGGGGATACAATAGTGGCAATTGTTCTCATAATTCGCCGTCATGAACACCACCTGCTGCTCCAGAGGAGACAAAGAAGTACCATTCATAAAGAGACCAAAAGTGTTGTTGTAAGCCTCATAAGTGGCTGGAGCTTCAGCCAGAACTCGATGAAGATTTGGTAGCATACCGAATGCCTTCAACGACCCTTTCACTAGCTCTTGCGACTCTTCTGGAGCGCTCTCTTCATCGTAATAGGTAAAATCAATCATGAGTTCTCACTCCTTAGAAATGGGCTTTGAGGTGGGCATCAAAACGAAGGAAATCAGCTTCTACATTCGCATTCTTCATTACGTCATAACAGGCAAAAGTAGGTAATGAAGACATACCAAAAAACCTGAAGTTACTGTGCATGTGGAACATCAAGTCATCCACACTCTTGCCTTGGAACAGATATTCATCGATATCGTCAAAGGATTCCTGCGGAGCATTAAAGGTCAGCGAGAGCATATATTTCGTATTCGTTCGAGTACCGCCAGTACCATAATTGCGCTTTGGATCTTCAGAAGTTCGTCCATCAAACTGGCACAATGCCCCTCCCATGCCTGCAGTGAACACCTCATCCATATACTTCTTAAACATCCAGGGAGTGCTCATCCAGTTCACCGGCATCTGTACTATCACCCTGTCTGCCCACTGGAACAATTTCAGTTGCTCATCGACGTCAACCTGCTCCTGCATGGTCACCATTTCTACCTCATGACCTTTTTCCATCAACTGGATTTTGGCTCGCTCAACCAATGACCCATTCAAACGACCCTCAGAGTAGGGAGATAGTTGGTGGGCATTGATAATCAGTATATTACTCATGGAAGAACACCTTTCTCTTTGATGACTGGACAGTGATCCAGACAATTAACTTACTTACCGTGGGTATGCTATTGCCTGCTGGTAACTCAAGTCAACCAGTATACTTTTAGTAACCTGCGGGATACTATTCCGCTCAACATTAAAAACTCAAATATTAGAACGACTTATTACGTCAGACTTGAAGCGATCTGCATTTTCCCGCTCCTGAACTTCCACATTCCCCTTACCAAAAAATGCCCAAAATGGCTTAGGAATCGTAAGCGCTCTCTGGGTCGCCTTTCTGGCATCAATTTCATCGAACCAACGATTCAGGTGCTGAAGATCCTCCACCTGTACCTTGGCCCAGTAGAAAGCTCGTGCCCAGGGATAAGTGGCCATATCTGCGATGGTATACTCCCCGCAGGCCAGAAAGCGGCTCTTCGCCAACCTAGCGTTCAGGACCTCCATCAAGCGACGACTTTCCTGAACATAACGATCAGTGGCAAAGAGGTTTTCCTCGCCCTGTTTTGCCGCGATACGCTGAAAGTACATCGCTTGCCCCATCATTGGCCCTATTCCACCCATCTGAAACATCAGCCATTGCAAGGTGACAGATCGCTCATCTGGTTTTTGGGGCAGGAACTTTTGGTACTTCTCTGCCAAATACCAGAGGATGGCACCGGACTCGAAGACAACAAAATCGTTGTTGGAACGATCGACTATGGTCGGTATGCGCCCATTGGGGTTGAGTTGCAGATATTCAGGGTGCTTATGTTGTTTCTTGGCAAAGTCGATGTGGGTAAGATCATATTCCACTCCAGCTTCTTCCAAAAAGATAACCGGCTTCCAGCCATTCATAGTTGATGCGGTGTATAAGTGGATATCTTTTGTCATATATACTTGTCTCCTTTATTAAAAGTCCCTGTGCCTCTTCCTTTCCGGCAGAACCGATCTGCAAAATTACTTTTTACTCTCCACAATGATGGCAATCACTTCCTTGCTGCCCATATTAGTTACCTGGTGAGTCCAGCTTTGATGCCACATCACATGACCATCAGGCACGTTTACTCTAAGATCATCGGCTCCTTTCTGGCGAATCAGCAGATCTCCTCCTTTCTCGAAATACACAGTTTCGTCCCTGTGGGTATGCCAGAGGTCCGCTTCACCGGGTTTAAGCACCATCTTCAACACCTCAATGCTGTCGTTTTCAAACAACCGTTGATACTGTTCCGGTGACTCGATATGAGCCGAACCCGGTAGGGTTGTTGCCACTGCGCAGCTAGCACTAAACAAACTGCCAGCCACAGTAGCCCATGGTTTTAGTGTCATCGTTTATCTCCAATCATTTGTGGAACTGCAGCCGTCATGGTCAAAGCCCGGCTGGCCTTTACTTTCAATCTTATGAACATTATGTTACCGTTTCACAATATTCAACCAGTTAACTTTTGGTAACCACCCGTATGATGGCTTCCGGTATGTAACTGCTCTGAATCCTTTGAGAGAGGTGAAATTTGGAAAGCAAAATCAAAACAGACACCTTTGGTAGAAAGAGGGTCGAAAACGCATGCATGGAGCCATGTGCCATTGAAAAGGGCATGCGAATCATTGGTGGTAAGTGGACCGGTTCTCTGCTGTATCATTTGAAGGATGGGCCAGTACGATTCAATGATCTGACCAGGATGCTGGGGGGCGCCAGCAAAAAAATGATTGATCAAAGGCTCAAAGAGTTGGAATCACGCAACATGGTGATACGAAAGGTTCTAAGTGATCGCCCTATAGCCGTTACCTATGAACTGACCGATTTTGGCCGTTCTGCACTCGATGTACTGGAAGTCATGAGGGAGTGGGCCGAATCAAGCGATCTTTAATCAGCCGTCATCTCCCAGTGAATAGACCCCATTCTGATGGACACGACTCAGCCCCCCAATGACCGCTTCGTGGCGGCTGGAGCCGTTGAGCTCCTGCCAGTCGAGGATGATCCTTTACTGCTAGCTATGAATCTTTATGACTCACCCACAACCGTCAACGAGATGAGCCGAATCGGCCAGCTGTTTCCGACTCCCTGGCAACCGCATTGGCGGCGCGCGCGCCGCCCATTGAAGGAGACCCCATGTTACTGGATACCCCCGTCTGCAACTTCGGCTGGCCCGCGCCGGACTTTACCCTGAGCGATCCCCATGGCATCCCCTTTACCCTGAGTGAACATCTGGGCGACAAGGGGCTGCTGGTGATGTTCATCTGCAACCACTGCCCCTATGTACAGCGCATCATCGACCGCCTGGCCCGGGATTGCCGTCAACTGATGGCCGAAGGGGTCAACGTGGTGGCGGTGATGAGCAACGATTACCGCGACTACCCGGCGGACGCCCCCGACAACATGGTGGCCTTCGCCCGCCAGCACAACCTGCCGTTTCTCTACCTGGTGGACGAAGACCAGCGGGTCGGAAGAGCCTTTGGCGCCGTGTGCACGCCGGACTTTTTTGGCTTTAATGCCAAGGGAGAGTTGCAGTACCGGGGCCGGCTGGATGACGCCCGCATGGACGACCCGACTCAGCGCACGCCGGAGTTGCTCAACGCCATGCGCCAGATCGCCGGCACCGGCAAAGGCCCCCGGATCCAGCACCCCAGCATGGGCTGCTCCATTAAGTGGCGGGACTGAAGCGCCGGCATCGGTGCCTCATCCTGACCCGATTCAGTGCCTGCATCAGCGGGCGCCATCCTATAGCGCCAACTGCCGTTTTCCACCTCCAGCCAGAGCCGGCTCACAGTAAACCCAGTGTGTGCGCCTGGCTGATTAACTGAACCCGGTTACGGGCACAAAGCCTATCCTTCAGCCTCTCCAAGTGATAATAAACCCCACTTTCCGTCATCGACAGCGTCTGAGCCACCTCATCACTGGAGTAGCCTTCTGCCGTTAACTTCAACACCTGCAGCGCTTTGTCCGACAGACAGTTGAAGTTCACTATGGGGTTAAGTTCAGAGATACAAAGCTCATTAAAGTGACATGCAAACAACTGCAACTGATACTCAATCTGCTGCTGATGTTGGCCAAGTTGACGCAATAACGCCTCCCGCCCGAGGTCGGACACAAACACAAACTCCGAATACCAACCAGGATGGTGCCGTATAGGTAAGTGCCAAACGGCAAGACTGGAAACGCCATAGTCTTCTAACAGACGCCGAAACTGGCTGCGCTTGTTGTCAGAGAGGTCCGGCGCGCCCCACACACTGAGGCCTGAACGATGATTATTAAAATAGGCTTTATAGGTGATGTCTGTGGTCGCGAAATGGGTCAGGTAGCGGTGGCGAAACTCCCTTAAATCATCCCGGGAACAGATGATACGCCGGGCCTTGGCGACCTCTCTGGGTAACCGGCGTCCCAGCTTTTTGAACTGATGAAGAGCAGGCCGGTTCACATGGGTGATGATGCTGTAAAAAAAATCCATGACTCCGTAGGGAAGCAGAAACTCGCGAACTCTACGAATGTGCTTGGGGTCGATGTTGCAAGACTGGGTCTCGATACTCATATCATCTTCACGTTAAAAGAAAACAGCCCCCTCATTCGGGGGCTCAGGATGACCACAACAATCCATTTTTACCGACGGTGGTCACCAGGCTTTGCCAACGCTACTGGTTAGGGTGGCAAGTCATGCAAGAATAGGGATCGGGGAATGCCCGGCTCATGTCCCAGTCGGAGTTTACCGAGCTCCAAATCTGTCGATACTCACTGTAGTTGCCATCCTTGTCTCGAGGCAGAACCGAGAGATCATTCGGGTCATTAGGATCCGGCACGCCCCCATGAGATGAGTTATAGATCTTGTCATTACTCTTTATGTCGCCGTCCTGATACAACTTGCGAGTCGACGCCTCTCCATGATGGCCGGGAGTATTGCTGTCACCGGCGTGACACCAAAAACAGCGAGCCGTTTCCCCATGCCCCTTGGGCGCGCCATTGCTGCCGTGGCAGGTGGCACAGTAATAGGGTTGGGTGGCATCAAAGCCGTCGGCGCTGTTCACCGGCCAACTGTGACCGCCGTGCCCCAAGGGCTGCTTTTTCTCATTGTGGCACTCGGTGCAATCGGCGATGCCCCAGCCAAAATGCTCAGATGAGAGCATTGGGCCCACACCGTCATGGGGCAACTCGAACATCTGTAAAGTCACGATGTCGGCGCCATCCTGTTGCGGGCTGAAGTCACGCTCAGCGGATTGTTTACCGCTGAACTCCTCCATACCGAACAACTGGTAGTGGTCCGCAAAGATGGCTATCGCCGTCTCTTCTGCCTGATTCATCACCCACACATCAGACATAATGTGCATCTTGGTGCCACCGAACGCGGACTGCCAGTCCACTCGACAATGTTCAGGATCCACAACCAACTCCTGCCCGCCTCCCATTGGAGAAGAAAAATCGCAGTCAGAGAGCGGGCCGAAATCCTTATCGGTCACCATCTCTCCCCACAACGTGGTCCAACCGCGGCCGACCTCAGAGGCCAACCCGTCGACCCGAAACAGGCCGAAATGATTCACCGGAGCGCCGGTTGACAACGATGGCCAGTAATTGAACGCCACATCCAACCCTTCATCAGCCGCCGACAGGAAGATGTCCATTTTGGTGATCACGCCAGGCTGGAAAATGTCCGGGCGCATATTGTGGGCGGTAACCTCCAGGTTATCGATCACCAGGGGTGGCGTGGTTTCCGACTTCATCACCATCAAACGAGGCAGAACCACTCGGCCGCCGCTCTGCGCCAACCGCGCCATCTCCCGCTGCTGCACCCAGTGGCGACGCTTGGTCATCTCCGGAGAAAAAGGCTGAAAACGAATGGTCATGCCCGGCTGAATCCACATCTGATCCAATCGCTCGTAATGCCCCTCTCCCTGGGGACCCACACCGTCTAACGTGCCGTTAAGGGTAATCAGGTCACCACCGTCAAATCGAATCCGGCTGTGCCAGTGCTGCCCCTGAAAGTTGGCATAAAGGTCGTTGTCACGCTCATCAAACACGCCATCGCGGTTGCGATCCCAGGAGAGCACAAAGTCGAAGGTGTCACGACCGGTGGATTCCGGCCCGCTAATGCTGTCCAGGCGCAGATCGGCTCGGGTCACCGCCAGGTAACGCAAGGCATCAAAGATTCCATACTGGCCATCGACAAAGATATCGGGGCGAGCTGAACCGGCACCCAGACCATCAGGGTTGGTCTTGAGCAGCCGATCCATGTCGTCGGCCTCAACAATGATTGGCCGTTCTGGCGGGTTGTGGACCCCGTCAAGGTGCGCATCTCGCTCATCGATGTGGCCGTCACTGTTCAGATCCTGCGCTCGTTCGCTCTGTAACCACGCTTTCAAGCGGTCGTCATAACGGCCAAGGTAGACCTCAAACTGGCCTTCAAATCGGGCGTCCGGCTTCACGTTCAGCATTAGGTAAGGCGATACGTCAGGTTCGGGTTGTGGCGCGACCGGCGCCTTAGCTAACTCATCGCTGCCGCTGTCACATCCGGCCAACAAGCACAGCAGAAATGCCGCCGTTAACGACTGTTTCATCATCATTGTCCCTCAATCGAATTATTATGGTGCACCCGCTCGGCGGGGCATTGAGAGCATATTGAGAGTACAAACCAACATCCCTAAAGGTTTTGGTAGTGATTTTAATGGCCCGACGTTGCCGTGATCGGGATCACTCGAATCAACACACCGGGAGCACCAGCCTCGGGCAACGGTTCAACGGCCGCGGATCGCATCGACGCACTCCATCAACGCTCGCATTTTTTGACAGCTCAATGGGATAGAGTGACGCCATTGCGTTCACCGGTAACGAGGAATATTGATGAAAAAAGCGCTGCTGTTCCTGTGTCAGGGGCTGGAGGAGTACGAAGCCTGTGTGTTTACCGACGCCCTGGGCTGGACCACCACCTACGGCCTGGAACCCATCGAGCTGATCACCACCGGATTTCATTCGAGAATTCAGTGTGCCTGGAATTTTACCATCGAGCCGGAGCGGGCGTTTAACGACATCGACGTCGATGAGTTCGATGCCCTGTTGATCCCCGGTGGAATGAGCCGCGCCGGCTTCTACGACGATGCCTTCGATGAGCGATTGCTGGAGTTGATTCGCGCCTTCGACAGCCGGAATAAACTGATCGCCTCGGTGTGTGTCGGCGCCCTGCCCATCGCCCAAAGCGGCGTGCTTAAGGGCCGAACGGCCACCACCTACCAATTGAGCGAGAAGCGCCAGAACCAGATGCGGGAACTGGGCGTGCAGGTGTTACAGCAGCCGCTGGTGATCGATGACAACATCATCACGTCAACCAGCCCCGCCACGGCAATGGAGGTCGCCTTCACTGTGGTCGAAACCCTCACCTCTTCCGACAACCTCGAACGTATCAAGCGGGGGATGGGGTTCACCACACCCTAATCATCAGGGGCCGCCGTCATCCGGCTGGCTGACAATCAGGCCCGACAGGTCGAAACCCAACTCAGTGGCACGGCTGCGAAAAGCCTGCATCACCGAAGCGGGCACCTGCGGGGTGCGCGACAACAACCACAAGTAATCGCGGCTGTAACCACTGACAAAGGCGTACTGATAGTCAGGATCCAGCTCAAACACTACATAGGCGCCATAGAAGGGCCCGAAAAAGGAGACTTTCAGATGGCCGGTGTTCGAATCGCCGACGAAGTAAGCCCGGCCCTCGGCCTGGCTGGCTTCGCCGCCGGCGCTGTCGATACCGCGGTTAATGACCCGCACGCCGCCATCCTCACCCAGAGTGTACTGGGCACTCACCCCGCTCAGACCACGCTCGAAGCTGTGGTCCAGCCGGGCGACCTCGTACCAGGTGCCCAGATACCGATCCAGTTCGAACCCCTGCACTGGCGTGATACCGGACGGTGCCGAGGTGCAACCGGCCAACACCAGTAAGAAAACCACCACCGCCCAGTACCACTTCATCATCTGATCCCGTCAATTTGCCCACACAAGACTACGAAAACGGCCCTTCAACACCTTAAGCCAGATAGCCGCCGTCAACCGGCAGTTCGATGCCGGTAATGTAAGCCGCCGCATCGGAGGCCAGAAACAGAAACGCCGGCGCGATTTCCGCAGGCACCGCGCTTCGCCCCATAGGGATCAACGGCAGGATCTGCTTTAACAGCATCGGGTTATCGGTCAGGGCCGAGGCAAACTTGGTTTCCGTGAGGCCCGGCAACACCGCATTGACGCGTATGTTGTACTGGGCACACTCCTTGGCAAAGGCTGCCGTCATGCTGTTGACCGCCGCCTTGGTGATGGAGTAAATCCCCTGCCCCGGTGCCGGCTGCTTGCCGTTGACCGAAGCGGTATTGATGATCACCCCACCGCCCTGATCACGCATCATCTGCCCGGCCAATTGGGCAAAGCAGAAATAGCCGGCCAGATTGACCTGCACGGTTTTGTCCAGTGCCTCCTGCGGCGTATCCAGAATATGGCCGAAATAGGGGTTGGCCGCCGCGTTATTCACCAGAATGTCCAGCCGGCCGTAACGCTCCTGAATGGTGGCAAACAGCGCCTTGGCCTGCTCCATATCGCCGCCATGACAGGCGATGCCCTCGGCCTGGCCGCCCTGATCGCGAATCGATGCTGCCACTGAATCCAGTGCCGGTTGATCGCGGCTGGACAAGATAACTCGGGCACCGTGGGCCGCATACAGCCGCGCCACCGCCTCACCAATGCCCCGACTGGCACCGGTGATCAACGCCACCCTCCCCTGCAGTTGCAGCAAGCCGGGCTGGGTGATCTTCTGCAGTTGGTCACTGTGTTGATGGGCCGAAGTTAAACGGTCGATGTTGGTGGCGGCCTGATCCATCAGCCTGGCAGCCAACTCACCGAAGCGCGCGAACGGGGGATGCTTACGACTGCCTTCGACATAGCGATACCAGATCTGCTGCACAATCACCGCCAGACGGAACAATCCAAACACGTAGTAAAATCCGAACTGGCTGACGTCCAACCCGGTCTGCTGGCCGTAATAGGCCACAATCTGCTCCCGGGTCCACATGCCTGGCAGATGGGTCGGCAGCTGCCGCAACAGCTTCAGTTCCGGTTCATCACCGGCTTCAACCCAGTACGCCAGCGCACAGCCGAGATCCATCAACGGATCGCCGACAGTGGCCATCTCCCAGTCCAGCACCGCGCGAATCTCGGTGGGATCGTCCGGGTTCAGCACCAGGTTATCGAACTTGAAGTCATTATGGATAACGGACGCATGGGGCCCTTCGCCCGGTTGGTTATCCACCAACCAGCGCATCACCCGCTCACCGCTGCGGGCACCATCAGTCAGGGCATTCATGTAGCGCTGGCTCCACCCCTCCACCTGGCGGCGAATGTAGCCATCCGGGTGCCCCAGATTAGAGAACGGCGCGACGTCCACATCGATACTGTGCAATTCCACCAGGGTATCCACCATGGCGCGACACAACTCCCCCGCCTGCACCCTGGACAGTCCCAGCTCCTTGGGCAGGTTCTTACGCAATATGGTACCGCTCTCGTACGTCATCAGGTAGAAGGGGTAACCGGTCACCGAATCCGACTCGCAATAATGCAACACCTCGGGCACCTTGCTAAAGCTGCCCGCCAAGGCAGTCAGCACCCTCACCTCGCGCGCCATATCGTGGGCACTGGCCGCCTTGGTGCCCGGAGGCGGCATCCTCAACACCAGTGTGAGCCTCTCACACTCCAGCTTGAACGTCAGGTTGGACGCCCCGCCTTCAAACTGGGTGACGGAGCGTACGGCTCCCAATTCAGGCAGCGCCTCATCCAGATAACGCTCCAGGGTTCGTTGGTTAAAGGGCAGCATGGATACGGTCATGGTGTCTGTCTCCGTGACAAAGTGACTCGATACGACTGAGAAGATAATCGGTGTAGGCATCCACATCGACACCGGATTTCTGAAAATGGGCACGCCGCAGGTACCAGCCCTGCAGCAGGTGCTTGAGCAACCCCACCGCAATCACCGGCTCCTGCATCTCGCCAATGGCGTCCAATGCCAGCAGCAGTTCCACATCCACCCGTTCGCTAAGGGCGATGGCCTGCTTGCGCAGGTCCTCCTGCTGGTGGCGGGCTTCCATGTAGGCGAAAAAGAACCACGGCTGCATCAACTCACTCAGATACAGGTGGTAACGGCAGATGGCGAACAGCCGCTGGCTGTCCGGCAGTGCGTCGATAAGGGGCAACAGCACCTGCTCAAACTGATAGCGAATGAACTGATGGATGGAAGTGGCCAGTTGATCCTTGCTGGCAAAGTAGCCATAGAGTCCACCCAGGCTCATGCCGCTGGCATCGCTGAGTTGACGCAGGGACATGGCATGAAAGCCCTGACGATTGGCCAGAGTAAAGGTGGCTTCCACGATGGTGGCCAGCCGAGCCTCGGTGCGGCCCGGGTTTTTCTGGTTCAGCTGAGGCAGGCATTGCTGGTGAAAATCATGCCACATCGCCTGTGGATTCCAGCCTATCAACCGCTGAAATTCAGCCAAAGAGCAGGCCATCTGGCTCATTGGGCCACCTTGAGCAACTGCTTGGCCGCCGACAGCTTGTGCACCTCGTCCGGCCCGTCGTAGATCCGCGCCGCCCGCTCTTCACGGAAGATAAAGGCCAAAATGGTGTCATCGGTGATCCCCAGGCCGCCGTGCATCTGCACCGCATTGTCGACCACCTGTTGCAGCATGTTGGCGGTATGGAACTTGATCATCGAGATGGCCGCCTTGGCCTGGCCGAAGTCACCATTATCCACCTGCCAGGCGGTATGCAGCACAAACCAGCGCGCCGCCTGTAGGCTGGCCACCGACTCCGACAGCATCGCCTGGGCCAGCGGCTGCTGCCCCAGCACCTTATCGGCGGTGATCGCCCGCTGTTGCAGATAGCGGGTCATCTCATCGATGGCTCGCTGTGCCAGCCCCAACCAGCGCATGCAATGGTGGATGCGCCCCGGCCCCAACCGGGCCTGGGCCAAAGCAAACCCCTGCCCCGGGCGACCCAGTACCGCGTCCGCCGGCAGCTTCACATCGTCAAACACCATCTCGGCATGGCTGAAGGGGCCGTAGCCCTCCGCCCCCATCACCGAGATGTTGCGCAGCCGCGACACCCCGGGGGTGTCCATGGGCACCAGCAGCATACTGGCTTGCTGATGCCGGGCCGCCTCCGGCTCGGTTTTGGCCATCACAATGGCAAACTCGGCCCCTTCGGCGGCAGTCGTGAACCACTTATGGGCATTCAGGTGCCAGTGACTGCCATCAAACTCCGCCTCACTGTTCATCAGCACCGGATTGGAACCGGCCAGATGGCGCTCGGTCATGGCAAAACAGCTGCGAATCTCCCCGCGGGCCAGCGGCTCCAGATAGCGGGCCTGCTGAGTCTCGCTGCCCACGTGCAGCAACAGCTCGGCATTGCCGGCATCCGGTGCCTGGCAACCAAAAGCCAGGTGCCCCAGGGGCGAGTAGCCGATGCGTTCCGCCATCTGGGCAAACGCCAGCAGTGACAACCCCATACCGCCCACAGACTCGGGCAGATGCGGCGCCCACAGCCCCAGTTCACGCACCTTGTGGCGAACCAGCTCCATCTCTTCCATCAGGCTGGGGTAATCATGGCTGAGCAGCAGCGGCTCCAGCGGAATCAACTGCTCCTGAACCAGCTGGCTGGCTGCCTCCATGTGGGCAGTCAGGGTCGGGGAAACTGAAAAATCCATCTTTCGTTATCTCCAGGTGAGCATCTGCTGACGTCGCAGGTGACCGTTGACATTGAACGCCTGCAGGTGCCATTGACCGCGGGCGTAGCGAAGGTGGGTGATGGAGCAGTTGTTGACCTGATGGATCAGCTCCGCCATGTGGGTGACATCGCTGCCCATGGCCTGGCTGGCCAGCAGGCTGATGACACCGCCACTGGTCACCGCCACCGTGGGCCGGCTTCCGCAGGTGTGGGTAGCGATGGCATCGGTAATCCGCTGTTGAAACTGGCGGAAGCTCTCCCCTTTTTCACTGGGGTGCTCGGCAATCCACAACCGCAGTGCTTCACTCATCAGCGGCAGGAAATAGCGCATGTCGGTGCTGGCTTCCTTGGGGGACATTGCCATGCCAAGGCGCTTGCAGGCCGCCGGCCAGTAGCCGGGGATAAGCTCAGACACCTCCAGTTCATTGAAGCCGGCGTCCACCGCCGCCCCCTGAACCAACCCGGCACCGTGGCAGACCCCTTCCAGCGTCTGCTGCTGACGCCTCAGGTCACCGCTGACCAAAGTCGCCGGCCCCAGTTGCCAACTGCCGATCTCCTCGCCCAGGCAGCGTGCCTGCTGGTGTCCGAGGTCGCTCAACCGATCATAATCCTGGCTGCCAAACATCGCCTGGCCGTGGCGTAACAGGTAAAGGTCCATCGCAATCCGACTAAAATGTGACTTGCCTTCACCCTACAAGGTGTTTAGTTTATCGTCAATAACGAACGAACGTTCGATTTTTAACGGAGACAAACATATGGATGTGTTGCTGACCGGGGCCAGTGGTGGCCTGGGCATCGAGCTGGCCAAAGCCTTTGCCAAACGGGGCGCCAGGCTGTGGCTGCTGGACAGGGATCCGGCAGCTCTGGAGCAGTTGAACCAACAGCTGGGTGGCAGTCATCAGTTGCTGGCCGGCGATCTGACCGACCGGGATACCCTGGCCAGACTGGAGGCGCTATGCCAGCAACAGCAGCCGCAATTTGCCTGGGTACTGAACAATGCCGGGGTGGCGTCCGGTGGTCTCTTTGAATCCCTGCCCGACAGCGAGTGGCAACGCTGCCTCGACATCAACCTGATGGCCAGTGTTCGCCTCAGCCGGTTGGTCAGCCCGTTCCTGGGCAAAGGCAGCTACCTGATCAACATCGTCTCCATGGCAGCGGTCGCCAACGCCCCCTACATGGCCGCCTACAACGTCTCCAAAGCCGCCCTGCTGAGCCTGAGCGAAACCCTGAGATTTGAGTGGCGCCCCCGCGGCATCCAGGTCAGCGCCGTGTGCCCCGCCTTCTTTCAGACCCCGCTGCTGGACTCTCTCAATGCCCAGGGTAAGGCCATCGCCGCCCCGGCAGGCAAGATGATGCAGCGCTCCGAACTGTCTGCCGCCGACGTGGCCGACTACCTGATTGAGCACGCCATCGCCGGCGAGTTTCTGATTCTGCCCCACAAGAAATCTCGCCAGGCCTGGCGGGTAAAGCGCTGGCTGCCGAACCTGTTTTTCAAGCAGGTACTGCAACAAACTGTGAAAGGACACTGAGATGAGTACATCAAACTGGATGATCTATGGCGCCAACGGCTATACCGGCAAACTGATTGCCGAAGAAGCGGTGCGGCGTGGCCTGAAACCGATCCTCGCCGGACGCAACCCGCAGGCGATTGAGGCACTGGCAAAGCAGCTGGAGCTGCCCTATCGCTGTTTCGATCTGCATGACATGAGCGGCAGCGATCTGGCGGACATCGACCTGGTACTGCACTGTGCCGGCCCCTTCTCTGCCACCGCCGAACCGATGATGCGGGCTTGCATCGCTCAGGGGTGTCACTACCTGGACATTACCGGCGAAGTGGCGGTGTTTGAGCTGGGTCAACAACTGAGCGACCAGGCCAAGGCCGCTAATGTGGTGCTGATCCCCGGTGTCGGTTTTGACGTAATCCCCACCGATTGCGTGGCCGCCCGCCTCAAGCAGGCGATGCCCGACGCCACTCGGCTGACGCTGGCGTTCGACAGCCGCAGCGGCTTCTCCCGCGGCACCGCCAAAACCTCCGCCGAAGCCCTGCCCAAAGGCAGTATGATTCGCCAACAGGGTAAACTGGTCGCCACGCCACTGGCCCACAAAACCCGCACCATCGCCTTTGCCGACACCCCGAAACTGGCGGTTTCCATCCCCTGGGGCGATCTGTCTACCGCCTGGTTCAGCACCGCCATCGACAACATCGAAGTCTACATCCCGATGTCGGCCCGCAAGGTCAAACAGCTAAAGCGGATCAACTGGGTACGGGGTTTAATGGGGCTGGGCTGGGTGCAGGCGCTGATCAAAAACCGCATCGAGGCATCCTTGACCGGTCCCAGTGACAGCCAGCGTGCCCGCCACACCACGGTGATCTGGGGAGAGGTGAGTAACGAAAAAGGCCAGCGGATTGAAGCGCGACTGGACACCGCCAACGGCTATGACGTCACCGTTACCGGTGCCCTGGCGGTCACCGAATTCCTGCTACAGAACCCGGATCACAGCGGCTACCACACCCCATCCACACTGATGGGGTGGCAATTGGTGGAGAGTTTGCCCGGCAGCGGTCACATTCGACTCAGCGGCGATACCGGTGCCAGCGACGGTCAGGCTCAGGCCAGCTGACGCTGACGGAACTGGAACTGCAGCGAGGTCATCTTGAAGGTGCGGATGGCCTCGACCACCCCCAGTGCCGATGGCACCAGAGTCCAGCAGAACAGTAGATAGGCAGCCCCTTTAAAGGGTTGACCCAGATAGAATTTATGCGCACCAAAGCCACCTAGAAACAGGCTTAGCCAGGCGGTCTTGCGACGACTTTTCAGCTTTACGTCCGGGTCGACGCCGGCAAAGGCGTCCATATGTTGACCGGCGCCACAGCCGCTACAAACGATCATCTCCAGGTCCAGCTTAGTACCACACTGGCTGCATGCGTGTTGCATTATTCCACCAACTCACTGTCAAACTACGAGGTTCGACATTATGCGTACGGCTGTACACTGAGATCAGCTAACGGGATCACAGAAATGAAACCCCTTCGAAAAAAGTACAAAAAAACGCCCGACCGAGCGATTCGTGCGGGCGTCGTTGGATTCCGTGCTTAACTGCGGTACAGGGTCTGGATAAGGTGGTAACCAAATTTGGTTTTTACCGGGCCATGGACCTCCAGCACCGGCTTTTTGAACACCACGTTATCAAACGCCTTCACCATCTGCCCCGGGCCGAATTCGCCCAGATCTCCCTGCTTGCGCTTAGAGGGGCACAATGAGTGCTTCTTGGCCAACTGACCAAAGTCCGCCCCCTTGGCAATCATCTGCTTCAGTTTCAGGGCTTCCTGTTCGGTTTTCACCAGAATATGACGGGCCGATGCGCGTGCCATAGTGCTCTCCACAACTCAAAAACGGCGGGCATTGTAGCCCAGGCGTCGGGGTTACAGCCAGCCTTTACGCTTAAAGAACCAGTAGGTGCCCACCGCGCTGCCGAGCATCAGCCCCAGCGCCAGCGGATAGCCCACCTCCCAGGCCAGCTCCGGCATGGCGGTAAAGTTCATGCCATAGATAGACGCAATCAGGGTCGGCGGCAGAAACACCACCGCCGCTACCGAGAAGATCTTGATGATCTTGTTCTGCTGCAAACTGGTGAAACCCATGGCGGCATCCAGCAGAAAGTTGATCTTGTCGAACAGAAACTGGGTGTGCGGCAGCAGCGACTCAATGTCGGACAGCATCTCTTTGACGTCCTTGATCTCATCTTCCTGCAGCTGACGGCGGTAGTAGCGCTGCATGTACCTTAACCCTCGCTGGGTATCGAGCAGCGACAGGCGGATCTTACCGTTGCCGTCCTCCTGCAGGGTGATCTGCTTGAACACCTCATCCAGCTTCTCGTTGTCGAACACCTCTTCCGACAACTCATCGAGGACGGTATAGACATCCTCGAGCTGGTCCGACAGGTAATCCACTTTCAGGTTAAACAGCTCCACCAGCAGGCCCTGGGGGCGGTCGGCCTCAATGCGGCCAAGACGCAGGTAGTTGCGCAGCAGACGAATCAGACCGACGTCCTCTTCGCGTATGGTAAACAGCCGGTTGGGTTGAATCAGAAAAAAAACGTTGATGGCCCGAACTTCAGAACCGACGCGTTGGGGAAACAAAGAGTTGATGTGCAGGCCATCGTTGTCGAGGTAGAAACGGGCCGAAGCCTCAATCTCATTGATGTCCTCTTCATCCGGAGCTTCTTCATACAGGTAGCGGGATAACCACTGACGTTCATCGTCATCGGGACGGAACAGATCGATCCACATGGTGTGCTTGGGAATGCCGTCTTCGGGACTGAGGTCAACCATGTCCCATACGCCTTCGCGTTGCAGATAAGCGGTGATCATCAAGTTCTCCTCAGCCGCAATCCTAACTTTCGCAACGATGATACAAGGATTGAACGAAATTGTTAGTGTTTATTTTAGCTGAGAAATTTCCATTCGCTCACCGGCGCCCAACTCGACCCACAGGCCGTCGCGAGTGGTAAAACGACGTCCATCCAGGTCTTTGCGATGCACCTCGTAAGTGGTCACCTGCTGATGCTCGGCATCGATGATCTTTATCTGCAACACCTGCTGGCCCTGCATCCACTGCCAGCCGGAATAGGCCGCCGCCAACAGCAGCAGCGCCGCCGCAATCGCCGGGGCCAAAAAGCGCAACCAGCTGGTGGCCATGGAGGGCGCCTTGAAGCTGGGGCGCTCCTGGGGCTTGCGCCCTTTCATACTCATCATGGCAACCACGATCACCAACAAGGTGACTAACAGCTTGGTAAACATCCGCTCTCCGGGAACCAACAATCAAAGCGGCAGTATATCCTGCCGGCTTGCCCTGCGGCGAGGACAATCCGGCAAAACATGCACTGGATCAGCCCTGACGCGCCACCAGTATAGAAAGCATACGGCGCAGTGGCTCGGCGGCGCCCCACAGCAGCTGGTCGCCAACGGTAAAGGCCGACAGATACTCAGGCCCCATGGACAGTTTACGCAACCGTCCCACCGGCACATTGAGCGTTCCGGTCACGGCGGTTGGCGTCAACGCCTCCCGGGTGGCCTCCGGCGTGTTGTCCACCAGCTGCACCCAGTCGTTGTGCCCGGCCAACAGCGCTTCAATCTCCGCCAGTGGCAGATCCCGCTTCAGCTTAATGGTCAGTGCCTGGCTGTGGCAGCGCAGTGCCCCGACCCGCACACATAAACCGTCGATAGCGACGGGGTTGTCGGTCGCCAAAATCTTGTTGGCCTCGGCCTCGGCTTTCCACTCTTCGCGACTCTGGCCGGAGGGCAGTGGTGAATCAATCCAGGGGATCAGGCTGCCGGCCAGTGGCACCCCAAATTGATCCGTGGCCAGTTCACCGGAGTTCATCTTGGCGGTCACCGCCTTTTCGATGTCGAGAATGGCCGAGTGGGAATCGGCCAGTTGCTCGGCCACCTCGCTGTGTAGATCCCCCATCTGGCCCAACAGCTCGCGCATATGGCGGGCACCACCGCCAGAGGCGGCCTGGTAGGTCATGGGGCTGACCCACTCCACCAGATCGGCTTCCAACAGCCCGCCGATGGCCATCAACATCAACGATACGGTGCAGTTGCCGCCGACAAAGGTGGTCTTTCCCGCATCCAGAGCGGCATCGATGACACCACGATTGACCGGATCCAGCACGATGGTGGCCTGGGGATCCATTCGCAGGCTGGATGCCGCATCAATCCAGTAACCTTCCCAGCCCGCCTGTTGCAGTTTGGGGTACACCGCGTCGGTGTAGGACGAGCCCTGGCAGGAGATCACCACATCCATGGTGGCGATGGCATCCAAATCGTGGGCATCCACCAATACCTCGGTGCTGGCCAACTCCGGAGCCGGCTGCCCCGCTTGAGAGGTGGTAAAGAAGGTAGCGTCAATGCGTTTGAAGTCACCCTCCTCCTGCATTCGCTGCACCAATACCGACCCCACCATGCCACGCCATCCCACTAAACCCACTCTCATGCCAACTCTCCTCAACAGGCAACAACCATTGCCACCGACACTAGCATTTGGACGGCTACACGTCCACAGCGGCGCCAGGGATAACACCATTAATGAATTCAATGGCTGACGGACCATCGATTTCTGCTGTGTTAGGCGCTTTTTTGTCTGTTAGAATGACCTCTCTTCAGCAGGTAGGCAGGCGATGAGTTTTCGTGGAGCTTTGGTATTGGCGCTAACCGGCGCTGCGCTCGGATGGGTTTACCATCAGGACGCGGCGGTGTCGGCGATCCCCGCTGCCCCCGCTGCCCCCGCTGCCTCAGAGGAAGCCGACGCCATCGCCCTGTTACTGAATCCCGGCACTGAACCGGCGGCCAGCCACCCCAGTGCGGTGCTCGAGCGAAAGCTGCAAGCCAACTCGGCCACCAGTCCACAGTCCGCCGAGGCTCCGGCCGGCACGGATACGGCAACCCTGGCCGCCCGGGGGCAAGGTGAGTCGCCGCCTCATTTTGGCTACAGCCGTGATGAGGCCGAGGCCGCCGTCGACACCAGCCCGCCGTCAGACTCCCCCTACCAAACCGCCAGCACCGTCATCCAACCGGGTGATCCGGACTATGATCGGCTGATGTCGATGATGGAGCAGGACAACGTGCCTCTGGTAGTGGGCGACATGATGTACGTGCGCAAAACCGTAGGCGGCGATGTATTTTTTGCCGAATACACCCTGGCCCAGGCCGAGTTCATCTACAACAACCCGGAGATCTTCGTCGACGAGCAGCTGTCGATGTTCTTCGATGACCCGATGATGGGGCCCTGGGAACAAAACTGGGGGATGAAGCCACCGCCGGGGTTTAAAGAGGTATTCCACTACTGCCGCCAGAGTGGCTGCCTGTACCGGGCAACCTTCGAAAACCCGCAGGAAGCCCGGCAGTATGTGCACCAGTTTATGAAAGACAACCCGAATCTGTGGGTTGACCCGCTGACCTGGGACGACAACCTGGTGCTGGCCTATTGGGACGCCGCCGGACTGCTGCCGCCGGACGCCCTCGACGAACAGGGCACCCCCACCATCAGCGGCCTGCCTCTGGATGCCAATGGCGACCCGATCATTCCGACCCCGCCCTACCCGCCGATCCTGGATGAAAACGGCAACCCGGTGTATCCGGACATGCCTTTCCCTCCAATCATGCTTGATAACAACGGCAACCCCATCTATCCGGATACGGTACTGCCGCCGCTGTTTCTCGACGAACAGGGCAAGCCCATAGTCCCCAACCGGCCGCCGCCCCTGCCGGGCAGTACGGATTCGAACGACGATGACACGATGCCGTTTCCACCGGTCATGGGTACTCAGTATCGGCAGGATCCACCGATGCCATTCCCACCGGTGATCACAGCCGATTAATCAGTCACGCACTGCAGCGCCTCAATGGTGGCCTTGACCACAGGTAGTGCAGCACTGCCCGGCTGGCACACCAGAGATAACCTGCGATACAGCGGCTGAGGCAATGGCTGCTGTCTGACCAACCCTTGCTGCAGCGCCTGCTCGCAAGCCAGTCTCGATACCAACGACACGCCGATCCCGGCCATGACGCTGCGTACCACCGCCTCCAGACTGCCCAGCTCGGTGATAGGCGGTGTCGCGGTCAGCTTTGGTGCCAGATGATAGTCAAACTGCTCTCGACTGCCGGAGTGCCGCTCCCGCAGTACCCAGCGTTGACGGGATAACACCTCCCAGTCAATGCTCTCTGCCAGCCAGTCACTGTCCGGCGGGGCAATCAGCACCATCTCATCCTGACGCCACAGTAGCCGCTGCAAGGAGGGGGCGATATTCTCCGACTCAACCAGTGCCAGATCCAATTGGTAGTCCAGCAGTTGCTGCTGTAGCTGAGCGCTGTTGCCCAGGCTGATCCTGGCCTGTTTCAGCAACGGCGACAACGAGGTTGCCAGCAGGTTGGGCATCAGATAGTTGCCGATGGTGTGGCTGGCTCCCAGTCTCAGCTCACCCATGGACTCGCCCGGCAGAAACAGTCCCAGTATCGACTGATGCTGGGCCAGCATCTGCTGCGCCAGCGGCCGCAGCAACTGCCCCTGGCGGTTCAGGTACAACCGCTGTTGGCGGCGCTCAAACAGCTCGGTCTGTAGCTGCTCCTCCAACCCCTTGATCGCCTGACTGACGGCGCCCCGGGTCAGGAACAGCTGCTCGGCACTGACGCCCAGATTGCCGCTGATGGCGACCGAGCAGAAGGCTTTGAGCTGTTTCAGTGAGATCTCAGCCATATAATTTGCCTAAACAGATATGCAAGAGTGTTCGATATTATTAAATTAGCAAAAGGGAGACAATAGCCCCGTATTTAGAGCAACTCAGAGGCCCGTTATGTCCCAATCCATCATCCAACGTCTGCAGCGCCTGCCAACCCCTATGGCCGGCTTGGCACTGGGTATTGCCAGCCTGGGTGTCTGCCTGGATCAGCGCCTGGGTGGGGAGCAGTGGTTGCAGACCGGCGCCGCCGCCATCGCCGCCATCATGCTGTTGATGGTGGTCAGCAAGTTCGTGTTTCATCCCGGACTGCTGAAGAAAGAGTCTGCCGACCCCCTGGTCGGCAGCGTGATGCCCACCTTTACCATGGCCACCATGATGGTCAGTAAATCCCTGGCGCTGGTGTTTCCCACCGCCGCTACCGGCCTGTGGCTGACGGCGGTAAGCCTGCACCTGCTGCTGCTGGGCGCCTTCGTGTTCTTCCGCATTCGTGACTGGAATCTGTCACACATGATTCCCAGCTGGTTTGTGCCGCCCATCGGCATCATCGTCGCCGCCCTGACCTGCCCGTCCAATCACTATCAGTCCCTGGCCCACGCACTGATCATTCTGGGCCTGGTCAGCTACGCGATATTGCTGCCCACCATGCTGTACCGACTGATTTTCCTCTCTTGGGATGAGCACCACACCCGCCCGACCTTTGCCATCATGGCAGCCCCGGCCAGCCTGACCCTGGCGGGCTACCTGACCATCGAATCCGCACCCTCGCCATTGCTGGTCACGGTGTTACTGGGGATCGCCCTGACCATGACCACCCTGGTGTACCTGTCGATGCTGCACCTGTTGCGACTGCCTTTCAGTCCCGGGTACGCGGCCTTTACCTTCCCGCTGGTGGTCAGCGCCACCGCCCTGTACGAGTCAGCCAAACGCTTCCAGTTGTTTGGCCTCGGCGATGGGAGCCTGCTGCGACAGATGGCGGACATCGAATTGACGATTGCGGTGTTGCTGGTGAGCTACGTCGCCATCCGCTACCTGCACGCCTATTGGCCTCGTCCCCGCACCGCCTGATTGCTCGTCCGCAGCCCACTGTCCGCTGCGGACACTTTCTCTCCCACCGCTTGCCCACTCTGATATACACACCCCCCGTGGTTGAAGTCACAGTCAGAATATCTGCCGCCCTGTTATCAAACCGGCTGCCGTTACCATTTTTGCTCCACCAACAAAAAGGGGCCGGCTTTAGGGCTGGCAGTGTGCCGCAAAACAATCGCTCGTCACGATTCACCACCTCTTTTCGAAACCGATCACGGTAGACCAAGGGATACCCTGGTGTTGCTTCACCCATGATCATCGCCGGAGTGTGAAGCCGATCACCGCCGAAATCCGCCATTTACCGGGCAAATTTGTGACCTCCTCCTCACTTTCTTCGCCACTCTGTATACCATCTGCCCCGATCCAACCGCCAGTGACAGCATGATGCTCTGACAAGAGCGTGGAAATTGGTGACAGCATCGGAGTCGCATACCCTGGGAGTTATATTTTCTCTCCTGAGACAAAGTGTCCTAGAGAGTTCACCTTAATCAAAACAACTGAATCGGGTCATCAGTTGGCTAAAGGAAAATGATGGGCCATGACCCTGAGGGTGGGTAGAACTTAATCCAGACCTCAATTAGATAAAAAGTGGGGAGGGAGTTAACAATATTCATTGATGGTTATGGGACTCACCCAAAAGAGTGTGGTTATATAAATTCCACGGTAATAGCTCGTTTAATAACAGAGGTATATATGGAAGTCCTGGAATTGGTTGGAAGTTGTCTCGTATTATTCGCATGCTTGTGTCTTGCCGGTCTGGCACTCTTTTATATTGCCTCTCTGGTTGTTGCAGCATTGGTGTTCATTTCCGGCCTGTACAACAACGAAACCGGAACTCGAAACCCGGTAGTGGTTGCCTGGGAGCTCAACCGCGACGAACGTCGTTGGCCTCGCCCCAAAAACTCATTAACCCCAAAGGGCTACAGCTAAATCTTTATCGAATTCCGCCCTGACTGCTGCCAACCATAAAGAGCGCAGCACAACGGCACACTGAGCCGGGACAATGCCCCGGTTCAGAGATTAAATAAAAATAACGATCTTAATAATCATATCGAAACGTAAGGAAATAGTGATGGATCAGAATATCAATCTTATTGAGCTTGTTCATCATGTCGGCTGGGTATATCAATCTACAGCGGTCACCCAGGAACCCGATGGTAAATTAATTTTTTGGAAAATTCCCTTGCATGAAGTATTGGCCATTCGTACTTCGAACCCATCAAAGTCACTGCGCAAAGAGATGGGCAAAGATTTTGAAAATTGCATCATTCCCACAGAGGGACGCAAACAAAAGCTGGCCCGCGACTGGCATAGTAGCGTCATCAGCGCCCTCAACTACATTGATGCCGAACGCACACTGAATTAACCCCCAGATTGGACTGACCGCAGACCTCGACCCTGCCACCTCTCTCTGCGGTCGGTCCTCCCAATGTTCCCGAAAGACCGGCTTTTGCCGTTGCAGTAACCTTTTGAGCCGGCCACAGACCTCGACAGTGCGACCTCTCTTCTGTGGCCGGTTCCCTTTTCCTTGCTGAATAAAATCTTATTTTTTACATCTATTTTAGCTATTTAGGTGTAATTCCAATTGGCTTGCCCATCCAATTTCAGTACATTGGATTCAGGTAACAAGACCGCATTGTGGATCCCTTTGTAGCCAGTAGGAGTGCCCCTATGAATCACGGCCCGACCCCCGCCGCCCTTCCAGAGGATCTGCTGAGGCAAAGCCAACTGATGTGGGCTCGGGTCGAACCCGATCTCACGATCAGCCAGGCCAGTGAGTCGTTTCTGAACCTGGCCAATGCGTCTGCCACCTTGCCAGCCCCCCTCGGCGACCTCATCCCGACATTAACAGCCCAACAACTGCAGCGGCTCAATGATCTCAGCACGCCGGTAAGCTTCAACCTGATTGACCGCCACGGTAAAGGACTGCAATGCGATCTGCAGCCCACCGAAGACGACCATGCCTGGCTAACGCTGTTCCACTTTAATCTGGACAACCGCTGGCTGATGCAACTGCACCCGGACTACAACCATGCCCTGCAATCCAGTGATCAGTGGCTTGGCCACCTTGAAGCGGTCATGCAATCGGCACCGGAACAGGTATTCCAGCATGCGATTCAGAACGCCGTCAATCTGTCCGGCTCCGAGCACGGCTACCTGATGCAGCTAAACGACAACACCGACAGCCTGACGTTAACCGCCACCACCGTGGCAGACGCTCCCCTGCAGCATGGCTTTGCGCTGCCACAACTGCCGACACAACACCAGTGCCTGATCCAGCAACAGCCAATAATCGATAACGCCCCCGATAGGGCAAATATTGCCCCCTGGCTCAACGGCCTGAATATCCGCAACCACCTGTGCCTGCCGGTCAACTATCGCGGCCGCACGGTCGGCATTGTCGGCGTGGTCAACCGAACCACGCCCTACACCGACATCGACGCCAAAACCCTGTTGGTGTACAGCACCATCATCTGGCATGCCCTACAACTTCCGCGCACCCTGAAAGTGGTTTCACGGCAATCACAACTGATTCGAAAGCAGAAACTGCAGCTGAATCAGTCGCTGGTCAAACTGGTGGGGGCCATCTCCGATTCCCTGGAGCTCAACGATCCCTACACCGCCGGTCACCAGCGGGCGGTGGCGGATCTGGCCTATCAAATCGGGGAAAGAATGGGCATGAGCCAACACCAGCTGGAAGGGCTGAAGCTGGGCGCATTGATTCACGACATCGGCAAACTGGCCATTCCATCGCAGCTGCTCAGCAAGCCTTCGCAGCTGTCCAGCCAGGAGTTTGAACTGATCAAAACCCACGCCGTCAAAGGTGCCGATATCATCAAAGACGTGGTGTTTCCCTGGCCCATCAAGGCGATGATTCTGCAGCACCATGAACGCCTGGACGGGTCCGGCTACCCCATGGGGTTAAAGGGGAAGGCGATCATTACCGAAGCCCGCATCCTGGCGGTGGCGGACGTGGCCGACTCGATGCTGTCCCACCGTCCCTATCGGCCAGCGCAAGGCTTTGAAAACCTGCGCCAGGTACTGATGGAGGGCCGGGGCAGCCTGTTTGATGCCACCGCCGTAGACCTGTGCCTGTCCATTCTCTGTGAGCAGCAGTCCAGTGGCCACAACCTGGTTAACGCCCTGCCACTGGATAAGGTGGTGATCCTGCACCTGGATGACACCCTGGAGCAGGCGGAGCAGCATCTGCACCGCCTGGATGCCACTGTGGGTTTTGTGGTGGATGACAACAGCCCGCGGCTGTTGGGTTATCTGACGGCCTCCATGCTGACCTTCTGGCACAGCCCGCTGCTGGATACCGCTGCCGAACGCACCCTGGATCGGGAGCTGCAACAGCGCAAGCTGCACCAGATGATGCGCCACACCATCCCCACCATTCCCTGTTGTACCTCGCTGGAGCATGCGGCACTGTCACTGCAGCAGAGCGATGAACACTTCCTGCTGGTCACCGATGCCAACGATCAACCCGAAGGGGTGTTGACCTGGCCCATGCTGGCCACGGCACTGCAGCAACAGCACTCAGCCAGCAACACGCCCTGGGGCGGCGTCAACCTGACTCCGGGTAAAACCCCCGCCGACTGACGGAAGGCCTCATTGCCCATCCAACCAGCGAAACCGTTTCAGCCGGTTGGCGTTGCTGACCACGGTAACCGACGACAACGCCATGGCCGCTGCGGCTACCACCGGGCTGAGCAGGCTGCCGGTCAGCGGATAGAGCACGCCGGCGGCAATGGGGATACCCAGGCTGTTGTAGACAAAGGCACCGAACAGATTCTGACGAATATTGCCCAGGGTGGCTCGTGACAAGGCGATGGCCTTCGCCACCCCAAACAGCGACGGCGAAACCAGGATAATGTCCGCCGACTCCTTGGCAACGTCGGTGCCGCTGCCCATGGCAAAGCCGACATCGGCAGCCGCCAGTGACGGGGCATCATTGATGCCATCCCCGGCCATGGCCACCTTCAGCCCCTGTTGCTGCAACCGGGCTATCACCCGCGCCTTGTCGGCGGGCTTCATCTGCGCTTCGAACCGGTCCAGCTTTAACTCCGCCGCAATGGCCGCCGCCGTGGTCTGGTGGTCACCGGTCAGCATCATAATCTGCAGCCCCATCGCCTGGAGCCGGGCCACCGCCTGGCTGGCGTCGTCCCGCAAGGGATCGGCAATCGCCAGCAGTGCCACCACCATCCCGTCCCGTGCCAGGCATACCGCTGTTTTCCCCTGGCCTGCCAGGGTCCTCATCGGCTCGGTAACCGCTTCCACCTCGATCCCCAGCTGCACCATCAACTCGGCATTACCCAGCGCCATGGTGACGCCCCCGACCTCGCCCCTAACGCCCAGGCCGGTGATGGCCTCAAACCCGGCCACCTCCACCGTTGGCAGTTGCTGCTGATGAGCTCTGGCTATCACCGCTTCTGCCAACGGGTGCTCCGAGCCCTGCTCCAGCGATGCCGCCCAGCTCAGTACTTCCGCCTCGCTGCAGTGCCCCACGACCATCACATCGGTGACTACGGGTTGGCCCTGGGTCAGGGTACCGGTCTTATCCACCAGCAGAATATCCAGATCGGCGGCCTGCTGCAGCGACTCCCCGGTTCGAATCAACAGGCCCAGTTGCGCCGCCTTACCGACGGCATTGATCACCGACATCGGCGTCGCCAGCCCCAGGGCGCAGGGACAAGCGATAATCAGCACAGTGGTCAGCACCACCAGGGCATGGCTGGCCGCAGGCTCCGGCCCCCACAGGTACCACAGCGTGGCACTGAACAGCGCAATGACCACCACCACAGGCACAAACACAGAGGCAACCCTGTCCGCCAGACTGGCGATGGGCAGCTTGCTGCTCTGTGCGGTTCGAACCAGCCGAATGATCTGCGCCAGTGCGGTCTGCCGGCCAACCCGGGTGGCCTCCAGCACCAGGCTACCCTGTTTGTTCAGTGTACCGGCATTGACCTGGTCACCGACGCCTTTGGCCACCGCCACCGGCTCTCCGGTAAGCATGGACTCATCGACAAAGGTCTCCCCGGCGATCACCCGGCCATCCACCGGCACCTGCTCGCCGGGCTTAAGCCTCAGCCGCTCCCCCACTCTGACCTGGTACAGAGGCCGCAGCGTCTCTTTGCCGTCCACCAGCACCCAGGCGGTTTTCGGCGCCAGTGCCAGCAAGGCACGAAGGGCACTGTTGGTCTGATGCTTGGCTTTCTGTTCCAGCGCCTGGCCTAAGTTGATGAGGCCAATGATCATGGCGGATGCCTCAAAATACAGATGGCGGCTCATCGGCGGAAACGACTCTGGTATCAGCACCACCGCCATACTGAACAGCCAGGCACTGCCGGTACCCAGGGCGATGAGGGTATCCATGGTGGCACTGCGGTGACGCAGCGCCTGCCAGGCGCCACGATAAAAGTGACCGCCGCAGACCACCATCACCGCCAGGGTCACGCCCCCCACCAGGCCCCAGATCAACTGCTGCAATGGCGTATCGACCGTCATCGGCAGGCCGGCCCAGGCCCCCAGCATCAGCCCGCCTCCCAGCAGCAACGCTAACGCACTGTGCCAACGCAGGCGGATCAATTGTTGCTGTGCCTGCCGGCGTTGGGGCTCGTCGTCCAGAGACTCCTGCCATTGTCCCGGATAACCGGCCAGTTGCAGTTGCTGCTCCAACTCCACCGGCTCCAGGGTGCTTTTGACCAGCACCCGTTTGTCTGCCAGGTCCGTGCGCACCTCGTCGACACCGGCGATCGCATTGAGCGCCGCCTCGACCCGGCCGACGCAGGCAGCGCAGCGTAAAGAGGGCACCGAAAATGTCATCCAGTCGGTGACCCGCTCAGTGGCGTCATACCCGACTTCGGCGAGGGCCTGAATCAGTTCCTCGCCGTCGACCTCACCGTCGACTTGCGCCTGTTTCTGAGCCAGGTTGACCCGAACTGACGTCACGCCAGGCACCGATTCGAGCGCCTGCTCGATTTTACTGACGCAGGCGGCACAGCGCATCGACGTGATCGATAACTCAATGGACATAAGACTCTCCGCTTAACCGAATGCAAGCAGTATGTAGTCTCCCGTCACAGGAGGGTCAAAGAAAAAGTAGCCCGAAGCAGGCAGGGTTGCCAGCCCTTCGGAATGGAGAATCCCAAAGGGCCGTCAATCAGGAGGAGAGATCGATCTTGCTGGCTTCAATCTGCATTTCGGCTTCGCGACTGGCCGCTTCCAATTGCTCAGTCAGACGCATTCGCTTGCGCCAGAACAGCAGGACCACGATGCCAAACCCGAACAGCAGTGCATTGGCGCCAACGACAATGCTGATCACCCGCCAACGCGCGGCATCCTCTTTTTCCTGCAACTGCTGCTGAACCAGCGCCGCCCGCTCGCGAGGACTTAACGGCGGCGGCGGCGGCGGTGACACATAGAAATTCAGCGCTGGCAGAGTCAGATAGAACTCTTTGCCGTCGATGGTGGTGCCCACGGCGATGCCGCTAATCACGTAGCTGCCCATGTCCATCACCATGGACAACGGGTAGCTTTGCTGAGGTAGGGTGGGATCCAGAGCCAGATCGCTGACCATGCCGGAGGGAGCCCGAACCGACAACGCCAGGTGCAGTTCGTCAGGCATCAACTCCTCCTGATCGACGCTGACGTGCACCCGAAAATCCCGGGCATCGGCACCGGGCTTCTCCGGTACCGACAGGCGCACCGGCTGGCTGACGATCTCCATATCCTGCTCAATCACCCGGCTGAACACCTTGTTGTTGACCATCAGCTTCAGATCGTACATGCCCGAAGGCTGATTAAAGTCCAGAGTCGAGGTAAAAATGCCGTCATCGGGTCGCTCATCCAAAGAGGAGCCATCATCGATAAAGCCACCGATTTTACGCACCCCGGCGGCGTAGTTTTCATCGCCGGGACGATTGGAACTGGTCAGCCGCACTTCCCAGCTGAGCATCTTGTGAAAATCACGAATGGCCAGGCGCTTACTGTCACCTTCAATGCTGGCATTGAGCTTAATGCGCTCGCCACGAAACACCTTGACCGGCAGAGGATCCAGCTGCAACTGAATGTCGCTGATCAACAGTATCTTGCTGTGTTCGCTAACCTGACCAATCAGCTGCCAGGGACCCGGAGTGGGATTGGTCACCTTGATCATGTCACCGCCAGGGCCTTCACTCCACTGCACCGACTCCGGATGGCGGTTGGCGTACCACTTACTGCCATCGGGCAGCACCACAATGACCGGGGCTGAACGCTCTTTACGCTGCACCAGCATGGTAATGGCATCAATACCGTGATCCACCCGAAAACGGTTGTCCAGCAGCTTCAAAGCCTGAGGCGACACCGCCCAGGCCATACTGCTGATCCCCATAAGCAGCAGTCCAAAGGCCGCCGCTGTCAATCGCCTCATCCGTTACCCTCGTTGCCAGATTGGATCACTGACCAACTCCATGCGCGTATCGTGTCTACTTATATCATCGGCCGACGCCCGGATCACTTTAAGGGGACGTCGAGATGGATCCAGCCGAATGATGCCTGCCCCGTCGGCATCGGCACCGGAGGCCAGCTCCAGCGCCTTTTGGCCGCCGGTCATAAACAGGAACACATCGGCCAGAATCTCGGAATCGAGCAGTGCGCCGTGCAAAGTACGGTGGCTGTTATCGATGCCGTAGAAACGACATAAGGCGTCCAGATTCAGGTTGCCCTGAATCTCACCCTTACTTTTTTTCTCCCGCGCCAGTTGCAGGGTATCGATGATGGTGCAGTGAGCCTCAATGGTGTCATTGCGACCCAGTTTCTCAAATTCATAGTTAATGAAGCCGGTATCGAACGATGCGTTATGTGCGATCAGTTCGGCGCCGCGAACAAACTCGACAAAGTCATCCACCACTTCGTGGAACATCGGCTTATCCGCCAGAAACTCATCGGTGATGCCGTGAACTTCGATGGCTTCCGGGTCAACCTCGCGATCCGGTTTGATATACACATGGTAGGTTCGGCCGGTCAACTTGCGGTTGACCATCTCCACACAGCCGATCTCAATCAGGCGGTGACCCAGGTAATGGGGACCGGCATCCTGGTTCATACCGGTGGTTTCCGTATCGAATACGATTTGGCGAATTGGGCTATTTATGTCTGTCATAATCCTGATTAGCAACAAGTTGCGATATACTGGGGCGCTACGGCACACGCTATGGTACCAATTTAAATGACTCAACCAAAACATGTCACCCTATATACCGACGGTTCCTGTCTCGGCAACCCCGGTCCCGGTGGATACGGCGTACTGATGCGCTATCAGCAGCACACCAAAGAACTCAGTGCCGGCTACCAGCTGACCACCAACAACCGCATGGAGATGCTGGCCGCCATTGTGGCACTGGAAACCCTCAACGCCCCCTGCACCGTGGATCTGCACACCGACAGCCAATACCTGCGCCAGGGGATCACCCAGTGGATTCACGGTTGGAAACGCAAAGGCTGGAAAACCGCCAGCAAACAGCCGGTCAAAAATGTCGATTTGTGGAAACGACTGGATACCGCAACCCAGCAGCACCAGATCGAATGGCACTGGGTCAAAGGGCATTCGGGCCAACCAGAGAACGAACGGGTAGACGACCTGGCCCGCGAAGCCGCCGGCCAGAGTGATTTATTGGAAGACAGCGGCTACCAGCCGAGCTGATGCCGCTCTAGCGGGAGTCGCGGCGCTGCCCCACAGCCTCGCGGCCCATGGCTGCCGGCGACGTGATCAAGCGCTTCTTCGGTCGCCATAATGGCCGTGCCGGCGTCAGCGGCACCGCCAGCTTTCGGGCCACAATCAGGTACACCGACGCCAGTGACGGCGTCTGCTGAGCCATCCACTGCTGCGGCCACAGGAACCGATCCGGTGACCACAGCAGCGAGCTGTAAACCAGGGGCTCGTGCCCGACAATCTGATACCCCAGCAACCCCAACCAGTCTTTGATTCGATTAGGGGTAAACATGCGCCCGTTCCAGGGGTAGCGCTGACGGCAGGTGGGTGACAACAACCCCATCCCCACCGGACTGACGGGGTTAAAACCCACAACCACCATGTGACCGCCCTCCACCAGCACCCGATCGGCCTCACGCATCACCCCATGGGGATCTTGATGAAAATCCATCACCAGAGGCAACAAGCAGGCATCAACACTGCGGCACTGCAGAGGCAGATCATCCAGGTCGCCCCAAAGGTCGCCGCCAGACGCGGTAATCACCATCTGATGACGAATGGAGCACAAGCGAGAGTTTAACTCCGGAGCCAGTGGGCCCAACTTAACCATGTGGTAACCGAATAATTTAGGCCACCAGTTGTCCAGCCCGGCAGAGATCTGCTGGCATAACCAGTCACCCCAGGGCAGTTGCTGCCAGTTGGCGGGCGGTGTAATGGCATTGTGGCTGTAGGCTGGGCGCATCGAACTCCATAAATTGGCTAACCGACTCAGTGGTAAAGATAACTGACAACATAGTGTCGACGCCAGTACGCCGTCGACAACTTGCGCATCGGTCGTCCTGCAAATCACGGCAGTGGCACCAAATTCGAGCAAAGAGATGCCAGGACGATTTCTCTTTTCTATGTCATTTTTCAGGCTTACACTGAAGGCTGACCGCCCTTTCGGAAACCCATCATGCTGAGCATTACCCCGATCCCCGCGTTTACTGACAACTACATCTGGTGCCTGATCGTTGGCTCCGACGCCTGGGTCGTGGATCCTGGCGATGGGGACGCCGCCGAGCGCCACCTGAACCAGCACGGCCTGCAACTGTGTGGGGTGCTGATTACCCACCACCATTCGGATCATGTTGCTGGCGTTGCCAAGTTAAAGCAGAGCTGGCCAACTATCACCGTGGTTGCTCCGGCAGGTTCCCCCTTTACCGGTGCCGACGTCAGTGTTAATGACGGCGAACAATACCCACTGGAAGGGCTCAACACCAGCGCTCTGGTGACCCGCTGCCCGGGACACACTCTGGATCACGTGGCCTACAAAATCGACAATCACCTGTTTTGTGGCGATACTCTATTCAGCGGCGGCTGCGGGCGCCTGTTTGAAGGCTCTGCCGAGCAGATGTACGACTCTCTGCAGCGACTGCGGGATCTCGGTGCCTCCAACCTGCTCTATCCCGCCCACGAATACACCCTGGCGAACCTGGAATTTGCCCTGGCGGCGGACCCGGAGAACCTACAACTGCAGGCCCACAAAGCCCGCTGTATCAAGTTGCGTCAGGATGGCATCCCGACCCTGCCCACCAGCATGGCATTGGAGCTGGGGATCAACCCGTTCCTGCGTAGCCACTTGCCGGAACTGCAGCATCAGGTCGGCAAGCACATCGGACGCGGTTGTGAGGACAGCGTCGACTGCTTCGCACAGTTACGCTCGTGGAAAGACAAGTTCTGACAAAACGGTTACAATCCCCGTCCATATACGCCTGGCGCAGTCTGTTTTCTGCGCCTTTTTGTAGGCTGATGAAAGGGTATATAAATGATAAATAAGAGACTTTCTGCTCTTTCTTTGGCGATATTGCTGACCGGCTGTCAAACCCTGACCGGCAGCGAAGAGCACGCCTTGAACGACGCAGCGACCCCCGCCGAAGTTGCCCAGGACAGTGCCGAACTGGCCCCTGGCAACAACAACGACGAGCAGGAAGCTCAGCAGCCGGTCATTCTTCCTCCCGATGATGTCTGGGAGCGAATCAGCCGTCAGATGACCCTGACCGTGCCCGACAATACCCGGGTCGATCGCTTCCGCAAATGGTACAAAGCCAATCCGCGTCACCTGGAGATTGTCTCTGAACGCGCCGACCCCTACCTGTATCTGATTGTCGAGGAAGTAGAGCGCCGCGGTTTGCCTATTGAGTTGGCCCTGCTGCCCATCGTCGAAAGCTCCTTCGATGCCTTTGCCTACAGCCACGGCGCCGCCGCCGGACTGTGGCAATTCACCAGCCCTATGGGACGCTACTTCGGTCTGCAGCAAAACTGGTGGTACGACGGCCGCCGTGACGTGGCGGCCTCAACCCGCGCCGCCATGGACATGATGGAGTACCTGTACAACAAACTCGATCACAACTGGCTGTATGCCCTGGCCGCCTATAACACCGGTGAAGGTCGGGTGTTCCGGGCCATTAAGAAGAACAAAGCCAAAGGCAAACCCACCGACTTCTGGTCGCTGGATCTGCCGAAAGAAACCGAACGCTATGTACCGCAACTGCTGGCCGTAGCCGATGTGATTCGCAACGCCGAAGAGTACGGCATCGACCTGGCGCCCATTGCCAATAAACCGCAGTTGCAGGAGATCGACACCGGCAGCCAGATTGACCTGGCCCTGGCCGCCGACATGGCCGACATGTCCGTTGCCGATCTGCACCGGCTCAACCCGGGCTACAACCGCTGGGCCACCGCCCCCGACGGCCCTCACAAGCTGCTGTTGCCGCTGGACAAGGCCGATGGTTTTATCAATGCTCTGGCCGATACCGGCTCCACCGAGCGGGTCAACTGGCTGCGGTACGAAGTGAAAAATGGCGACTCTCTGGGCGTCATCGCCAAGCGCTATCACACTCGAATCGGGATAATTCAGTCGGTCAACAATCTCGACGGCAACATGATTCGCATTGGCCAGCACCTGCTGATTCCGGTGG
Source organism: Ferrimonas sediminum (assembly GCF_900100175.1). Taxonomy (GTDB): domain Bacteria; phylum Pseudomonadota; class Gammaproteobacteria; order Enterobacterales; family Shewanellaceae; genus Ferrimonas; species Ferrimonas sediminum. The sequence goes on along the minus strand of NZ_FNEM01000014.1, from coordinate 45,361 downwards.
CTGCCAAAGATCCCGAGCTGTACCCCTTTAGTGCCGATCAGCGCCTGGCCCGTAAGCAATCAAAGAAACGCGCCAATTTTAAGCTGGAGCATGTCGTGAAGCCCGGTGACTCTCTGTGGACCATCGCCCGCGCCAACAAGGTCAAGGTGTCCCAATTGGCCAGCTGGAACTCCATGGCCCCGTCGGACACCATCCGTCCGGGTCAGAAACTGGTGGTGTGGGTCAACCGCATCAGCAAGAAACAGGATAAGACCTCGGTAATGCGCCAGGTCAGCTACAAGGTCAAAAGCGGCGACTCGCTGGCGCGCATCGCCAAGAAGTTCAACGTGACCGTGGCCGATCTGGTGCGCTGGAACCAACTGGACAGCCAGAAGTACCTGCAGCCGGGTCAGGGCCTGACCCTGTACGTAGACGTGACCAAGATCAGCACTTAGACGTCGTATCAGTCAAAAAAGCCAGCGATGAACGCTGGCTTTTTTTTGGCCGGGACTCAACGGAACAGCACCGACTCACGGCTGAACCACTGCACACAGCACCACAACAGCAGCGATGCCAAAATCAGATTGGAGGCAAACACCGCCGCCAGATCATAGTACGCAAAGGTGCCCTTAAGCAGCTCCTTGGTCGCCAGGGAGACATTAAAGATCGGATACCAGGCGTTTTGCCGGGTCAGTTCAATGCCCGGTAGTGTCGCCACCATGGCCGGAATGATCGCCACAAACTGCAGCGCTCCCATGTAGTTTTGCCCCTCTTTGTAGCTCTTGGCAAAAATAGAGATAGACAACAATACCGCCGAAAATACCCCGGCGATGGGCAGTAACAGCAACAGCAACAGACCGATGTCCATGGGGTTGACCAGCTTGGCCAGGCGAATAAACAGATTCAAATCCAAAAGATAGCCAACGGCCAACAGCCAGAATATGGCACTGGCCAGGGTCAGCAGTGCCAGCATCATCGAGGTAGTGGCGATCACCAGAAATTTGCCGACTACCAGAGTGGTTCTGGGTTGAGGCACCATCAACAAGGTTTCCAGGGTACCCCGCTCCTTCTCTCCGGCACCGATGTCCAACGCCGGCAACATCGCCCCCATCATGCACAGGAACAACAGAAGAAACGGCAGGACACCCCCGACCTTCTCACCGACACTTTGACGCTCTTCGGCAGTTTCCACCCTAACCAGAGCCATGGGCTGCTCTACCGCCTGAATCACCTCTGCACTGACCCCCTGGTTCTCCAGGTAGCGACTCATCCACTGTTGTTGCAGTGAAGTCAACGCCTGACGAATCCGCACAAACTGGCCATGATCGTCGGTCTGGTTGTAAAGCATCTGCCATTGGCTTTTGGGGTTGGTAAGAGGATCGAATCCCGGCAGCATCTGCAGCACGAAATCCAACCGGTCTTCGTTAATCAGCATCGATACCCGCTGGCGGTTAACGCCGTCGATATAATTCAGGTTTGGCACCGATGCCAGCGCCTGCTCGACCTCCTCCACCCATACCGCCGGGCCGATCAGACCATAGTTAATCCGCTCGGCCTGTTTGGTAAGCAAAAGCTGGTAGCCCACCAACCCGAAACAGAGAATCAATGCTGGTAGCATCACCGTGGGGAACAGCACCACAAACCCCATGGTCTTGCGGTCCCTTAGCACCTCTTTCATCTCTTTAAGCCAGATACGGCCGATCATCCGGCCATCCCGCTCAAACCCTGAGGGTGACGAGAAGCCTCATGTTGACAGGCAACGAACGCCTGGCGCAGAGCATCGGGATAACGGGTACCGGCAAACGTCGCCAACTCACCTTCAAATACGCTGCAGCCATACATGATCACCGCAATGCGATCACACAACAGGCTCACCTCCTCCAACCTGTGTGTGGAGAAGATAACTGGTCGGTTGGCCATTTTTTGGCTATGAATAAAGTCAAGCACCGCTTGGGCAGACATGATGTCGAGCCCGGTTGTAGGCTCATCGAGCACGACGACCTCGGGCTTATGGATAACTGCCCGAGCGATGCTTGCCCTCTGCTTCATTCCCAGTGACAACTCCAGCACCTTACGCTGCAGAAATGGTTCCAGTTCCAGCTGCTGGGACAACTCGGCGATGCGATCGCGGATCATGTCGCGATTCAGGCCATAAAGTTGACCGAAAAACTCCAGATTTTCTTCCACGGTAAGACGTTCATACAATGCGGTGGAGGCGGACAGAAAACCGATTTGCTGGCGCATTTTTTCAGGTTGTCGATCCCAGTTTCTGCCATTGATCTCGATGATGCCCTGATCCGGGCTTAACACCCCGGACAGCATTCTCAGCACCGTCGTTTTACCGGCGCCGTTTGGGCCAAGCAACCCCAGGACCTCTCCGGGCCTGGCTTGAAAACTCACCGACCGCACCGAGTGAAACACCCCGTTGCCCATTCTCGGGTCCTGCCCCGACAATCCGGGACGCCGCTTTAGATCGGGCACGGCAAAGCCCTTCGCCAGCTCCCTGACAATGATCATAACTCCTGCCACCCCAAAGCAACCCTGAATGAGATTAACTATAGTCCAGTCCGTGTCTTAGGGCGGTCCTGATCCCGCTACATGATTGGGCGGGTTTCAGAAAAAGCCCCGGCACAAGGCCGGGGCACCGTTTTACTGGCGGAGTAATAAGGCGCCTATTTCAATTGAATCACCAGGGGAGCGGTTTCGGGGTGTTCCCTGGTATTCAGCACCGCCTGCAGTGTGTATTTACCCGGTGCCAGTGCCGATAGCCGCTCACTGCTGATGGTAAAACTCAGCGTCTTGACGGTCCCCGCACCGATGTACCACTCCCGCAGCGCCTGGGTAAACATCATCTCATGGCTGAACTGCCACACCACCCCCTCGGCTCCGGTCATCACCAGATCGGCGGTCATGCCCGATAGAATCGTCACCTCAGTATCACCTTCGGTGTCGTTGCTGATCGTCAGGGTAACCGGCAGCGCCTGATCCCGCGACCACTGCGTGTTCGGCACCTCAAGCGCCATGGTCAGTACCGACATCGCAGTCTCCTGCACCAGTGTTGGAGTCTCTGCCGCCTGCAGCGGTGCTTTGGGCGGCGTTACCGATGCGGCCTCTGTGGCCACCTCACTGCCACAGCCGCTCAGTGCCATGGCCAAAGTCAGGATCCATAGGTGTTTCATCAGCCTCTCCCAAATCCTTTAAACAGTTTGTCCTTAAGCTCATCTTCCAACTTTTCCTTCAGCTTATCGCCTTCCTGATCCAGCTTGTTTTGTAACAAAGCATCCATGTCGATACCGACCGACGGGGAATCAAAGCCGCCACCAATCTGCAGCGGAATCGCCAGACCTTTGAGATCGTCCAGGCTCTTACCGCCCTGGCCCTCCAGCGACCCTACAATCGCCACCTCCATATCGTAGTCCAACTGTTGAGTCACCAGGTTGGACGAACCGCTGCCTTCCACTCTGAGCAGCGGCGAAGACAAGGCCACATCCGGTGTGGTCACCACGCCTTTGTCGATGGCGAAGGCGGTGGCAAAGCTGGAAAAATCGGTTTTCTGCACCTCGGCTGCCGCCGGTGCCTCACTGCCATCAAAGGTGGCTTTGACTTCACGAATCTTCTGCGCCACGTTGATGCCGTATACGGCACCGTCATCCAGTGCCAACCGACCGTTAGCCACCAGGTTTGCCAACACCTGATTCGGAGCTAGGCTGGCCCCCTTGCCCGCCACCGTCAGTTCACCAGTACCGGCCATCACTTCTGAGTCAATGGCCGCCTTCAGCAGTGGCTGAATGGACAAGCCCACCAACTTGGAATCAAACTGATAACTGACCGGCTGAGTGCGGCTGTCCAGGGTAGCCTTGGTGGTCAGGATGCCCTCAAATGCCGATGCTTTCATCTGATTCAGGGTAAACAAGCCGTCCACCAACTGCAGATCCAGACTAGACTGAGTCACCAGCCACTGCTTGGCCTGGATAGAGGACAACGACATATTGGCGTACAGATCAAACTGCCTCAATGCCGACAGATCCGGCTCTTCGTTACCGCCGTCCTGGGCCGGCTTGGACTTCGAAGCCGTGCTGCCTCCGTCCTGGGACGAATCGGCGGCCGGCATCCAGGGGTCCAGTACCAAGTCATTGCCGGTGAGTTGCAGCTTCAGAACCGGGCGCACCTGATTCAAGTCAACGCTACCGGAGCCCTGCAGCTCAAAGCCATCCTGGTCCAGCTTCAGGTTGGTCAGGGCAAACTGCTGCTGGCCCAGATCAAAATCCGCATCGAACTGCACCGACGCCACCAAAGGCTTGCCGTTGGGCAGCGCAGAGCCTCTGACATTAAACTGCTGCTTCCAGGCATCCAGTTGAATCCTTGAAAAGTCCTTAGCCACGGTGAGCATGGAGGAAGCCGAAGTGGACAGCGCCAACTGCGGATCTTCCAGGCTGACCACCATCTCAAACGGAGCAGCGCGGCCTGGCTCAAACTCCTCCAGCGATAACGACTCGATGGCCAGTTTTCGGTTCACCTGAGTCTGGCGGTTATCGCTGTTGAAACTCAGCTGCTGCAGGTGCAGCTGCCCCAGCTTCCAGCTCACGGGGGCCGCCGCCCGACCGCTACTGCCTGCTCCCTGGCCATCGCCCGCCTTGGACGCACCGCCGCCTAAACCTTCGAGGCTATTGCGGCCGTCTTTGAGGGTGACCATGTTCAGGGCCACACCAGCCAGCGTCACCTCTTCAATCTGCACATCTTTTTGAATCAGCGGCAACAGGTTCACCCCGACGACCGCTTGTTTTACCGACAGCAGCGGCGGCAGATCTTCTCCGGGTATGTTGCCCAGAGAGATGCCAGCAATGTCCAACCCTACTTTGGGAAACAGGCTCCAGCCAATGTCGCCATCAATGGACAAAGTGCGGCCGGTCGCTTCTTTCACCTTGGCCTCAATTTCCGGTTTAAAGGCGTTGGGATCCAGAAATACGCCCACATACACTGCGATCACCAGCATCAGGGCCAGTACGCTGATTAAAAACCATTTAATTGCTTTCATCACTTTTCCGTTCAAAATCGATAACGTCCGCCAGTGGCGGTCAGTGTTCATCCCTTTAGTGTATAACAACCCGGGGCTATGTTACTCAGGTAGAGGCAATTCTCGGTTACACACCACGATGCCATTGTCATCGGCGTACAGATATTGACCCGGCTCGATGCGGCGGCCTTCAATTTCGATCATCACGTTCTCTTCGCCCAGGCCACGCTTATCGGTTTTCAGCGGCATGGCACCCAGAGCCTGTACCCCCAACTCCATGGAGGCGATGGTCGCCACATCGCGAATGTAACCATATACCACCACTCCGGCCCAGCCGTTATCCAGCGCCAGTTTTGCCAGGTTATCCCCCAGCAGGGCTCGACGCTCCAGTCCGGCACCATCCACCACCAGCACCCGCCCGCCTCCGGGCTGGGACAAGCAGTGACGTACCAGGGTGTTATCTTCTGGGCAACGGATGCAGTGAGCCGGGCCCCAAAACACGCTTTTTCCGCCGAATTGGCGGAATCGGGGAGGCAGTATGGTCAATTCCTCACTGAACTGATCACACAAATCAGGTAACAGATCCAACATCGCTCGCTCCTTTGCAGTCGGAATCAAATCCCATCCTGAACAATCGCCATCACATTGACAAGTCATGCCAGCTAATGGGCTGAATTATTTCTAACTCTTTACTCTGACAAAAGACCACTATTTCCCCGTGTTGCAGCTGAGGCATCAACGACTACACTAACATCAGGGGCCACGCAGGAAGCACGCACCTGTTCTTAGCATTACGGGGGCCGGATTTATGAACGTATTTCCTGAAAGCCAACTTCACCTGAGTAAATGGACCGCCTACAGCGCCGTCAATGACGACACCCACTTCTGGGTTACCTACACCTTTACCGACAGCCACGGCCACGTGACCCGGGTAGGCCTGCAGGGGGTCAATAACCGCGTGCCGATTGAACTGCGAACCGAAGAGTTACAGGACTCCGACCGCTGGCACATGGGTTGGGTTTGACCTTTTCTCATTATGGCCGCCCCTCCTGTGGCTAATCCGCTGGCAAAAACCTGAGAAAATTCAACCGAAGCGGCTAAAACCACGGCAAACGGCCACAAACTCTTACATTGCTTCTTGACCCTCACCAACTCAGCCCGTAAAGTACGCCCCGTCTTCAGCGATACGTCGTTTTAGACAAACAATTTGGTGAGGTGTCCGAGTGGCTGCACGCAGCGCAGCTTAATCACGCCCAGGCGGGATTCTCAGCCACCACATATCACCAATAGAGAGCACGGTTAGCTCTTAAAACATAAACCAAAAATTTGGTGAGGTGTCCGAGTGGCTGAAGGAGCACGCCTGGAAAGTGTGTATACGGCAACGTATCGAGAGTTCGAATCTCTCCCTCACCGCCATATTTGGTTAGGTGTCCGAGTGGCTGCAAGCTGCGCAGCATAATCACGCCCTGGCGTGATTCTCAGCCACCTGACACAGAGCTTGATTGAGCTCTTAAAACACTCAATTGAAAATTGGTTAGGTGTCCGAGTGGCTGAAGGAGCACGCCTGGAAAGTGTGTATACGGCAACGTATCGAGAGTTCGAATCTCTCCCT
>NZ_FNEM01000014.1:0-38746 GCF_900100175.1 Ferrimonas sediminum | reverse complement strand
ACTCAATTGAAAATTGGTTAGGTGTCCGAGTGGCTGAAGGAGCACGCCTGGAAAGTGTGTATACGGCAACGTATCGAGAGTTCGAATCTCTCCCTAACCGCCATATAAACGAAAAAGCCCCTGCACGAAGTGCAGGGGCTTTTTCGTTTATGCGTGTTGCGGAGATCTTGGTTCGAGCTCTTCAGTTCGCAACGAAGCGAAGCATGAGCGCAGTAACGCCGCAGGCGATCATCTCTCCCTAGTTCGGCTGCACGATGGCCATTCATCTCTCAGTCCCCGGCGTCAAGGGCAAGGTCAAAGACACTGGGTACCCGCGTGCGCGGGCACGACGGAGGGTTGTAGCTTACTCAGTGCAAAGTCGGTATTGATGGCGACCACCGCGCTTACCGCACCCACAACACCCCAATCGTGTCGCCCTTGCGAACGCGAGGGCCCAGTGACTTGGATTCTGCTTGAGAACAGCAAAGACACTGGCTACCCGCCTGCGCGGGCACGACGGAAGGAAAGGCCTGTCGCCCTTGCGAACGCGAGGGCCCAGTGGCTTGGGTTCTGGTTGAGAACAACAAAGACACTGGCTACCCGCCTGCGCGGGCACGACGGCGGGAAGGCCTGTCGCCCTTGCGAACGCGAGGGCCCAGTGACTTTGGCTCCTGTTGGGAGTTTTCAAAAAAGCGATCCTCCGCTCTCGGTTCTCGCTCCCCAAACCCTGTATTATCGAGGTTTATTCCTTCAGGTGAGTTGTTATGGAAGCCATCTATCACGGCGTGCTACATGCCTTGGGGCAGCAGCAGCCTCCGGCCGTCAAGGCCATTCACATTGCCCGCAACAATCTCGATGCCAATCCCAGCGCAAAATTTGGTGCCGTCGAACTGACCGACGGCACCATCGGGCTGACCTACACCAAACTGGGTGACGCACTGGATCAACTTCAGGATGCCTCTCGCTACCAACACTATTGCCAACAACCGATCACCGAATTGGCCAAGTTATACCTGTCGAATGAACCGTGGCAACAAGTACTGGGTAGCGGCGCTCTGAATGCACTGAGCCAGTGGCTGTTACAGCAACAAGAGTTTCAGTATCCAGACGCCGTCGACACACTGGAACTGCTAAAGATTGAGGCCGGCGATCGAGTCGGCATGGTGGGGTATTTCCCCCCCCTGGTAAAAACACTGACCGAGCAAGGCACGCCGGTTACCGTGATTGAGCTCAAGCCGGAACTGGCACGAGAGGACGGCCCCCTGAAGGTCACCATGGACCCCTCTGAGCTGCAACACTGCCAAAAAATCCTGATCACCGGCACCACAGTGATCAACCACACCCTCTCCTCCTTGCTGCCCCATTGTCGGCAGGCAGCCCAAGTGGCACTCATTGGTCCCAGCGTCGGGTTGTTGCCCCAGGTACTGTTCGATCTGGGCCTGACCGCCATCGGCGGCCGGGTAATCCTGGACGGGCCACGTTTTCTTGAGCGCTGGCAACAGGGGGAGAAGTGGAAAGGGGCGGCGCAGCGCTACAGTCTGGCGCAGCGCTGAGCAGCAACCGGTTCACTCTGCAGGTAGATGGCCGGTCTTTACCCAGATAAGCGTCGGCTGGGTCACAAAAGGCTGGTGCTCACTCAGATGAGGGCTGCGAATCCAGCAGCCTTCTGGGTAGCGGCCGTGTTCATCGCAAAACTCGCCAGACAACACCAGCACCTCCTCGCCGCCGACGTGTCGATGTCGTGAAAAGTGCTCATTCGCGGGCCACTTCACCAGCGCCGTTTGTTCGGTGCCAAACTGATGCAAAGGCATCACCATCAGCCCGCCGATACCCGGTTGCCACGGCGTCAAACCGGTATTCAGTCGCACCGTCCGATTATCGTCCGGACTGAACTGATTCAATTTAACCAGCAGGGTACAGCCGGCCTCGCTGAACGGCGCATGCTGACTTCCGGGAGGATTTCTCAGATAGGTGCCCGCCGGGTAATCACCATCTTCATCGGAGAACACCCCGTCGAGCACCAGTATCTCCTCCCCCATCGGGTGGCGATGGCTGGCAAAACAAGAGCCTGGCTGGTAGCGAACAATGCTGGTGGTATGGCCCGATTCCCGGGCCTCCCGCTCCAGCGGTTTACGACTCACGCCTCGGGCCGGGCTGTCCTGCCAGGGCATGGCGGCGGTATCGATTACCTGCCGCAAGCTCATATCCATATTCAGCATTGTTCACCTCCTGCTCCTAACCCGGCTCAGTGACGGCCGGCCATGACTCCGCCGCCCAGGCACCAGGTGGCTCCGGTGGCCGACGTAGCCCGCTCCGACAACAAGAATACCACGGTCTCGGCCATACCCTCCGGCGTGACTAAGACGGCGAACGCCAGTTTGATCAGGTTTCAGAGCACGGCTCAACCGTCAGTTGCCGTCGATAACCAGTTGCAGTCCCGAGGCATGAAATATCAGTGTCGGGGGCGCGTCGCCGAGGTTTCCCAACTGAGTCGCGGTCAGAAATGCAAAAAGCCCCCTATCGGGAGCTTCTTGTGCGTGAAATATCTATGCACAACCGAAACCGGCTGTGTAGTGTGCATCCTTGCGGGTGGGAAGTGTGCGCCTATCGCCGTTCCGCCTCCAGAAAAAACCGGATTCTTACTCCAGAATCGTGCATAAACTCACATTCAACTTTAAAGTGAGAAAAACCTCCTAGAACAGCGATGTTTTTGTCACACTTTAAAAAAAACTGCGTTAGGGGAATCGGTTTCTGAGATTCCCCTTCCCAGCTTAGGACTTAGTAGCCCAGAGTCGCCGCTCCTCGACGACGGGGATCCGACGCCCCCAGCAATCCCTGCTCAGTCACCATGATCGACTGGGTACTGCCCATGGACGGTTTCACCGTCACCTTGTGCCCCATCGCCTCCAGCAGGCGTTTGGTGTCCGGGTTCAGGCTTTTCTCGGCGCGAATCTCATCCGGCCACCACTGATGGTGAATCCGTGACGCCGCCGTGGCTTCGGCCACGTTCATCCCATGATCGATGACGTTCATGATCACCTGCAGCGTGGTGGTGATGATTCGCGAGCCACCGGGGCTGCCGGTCACCAGAAACGGCTGCTGCTGCTTCATCACTATGGTCGGACTCATGGAGCTCAACGGTCGCTTGCCCGGTTGAACCTCATTGGCCTCGCCACCAATAAGACCAAAGCCATTGGGGGTGCCGGGTTTGGCGGAAAAGTCGTCCATCTCATTGTTGAGCAAAATACCGGTGCCTTCCGCCACCAGGCCGGAACCATAACTGAAGTTCAGGGTGTAGGTGTTTGACACCGCATTGCCCCACTTATCCACCACCGAGTAGTGGGTGGTCTGATCGCTCTCATACGGGATCGGGTTGCCCGGCTTGATGTCGCTGCTTGGGGTCGCCTTATTGGGATTGATGGCAGCCGCCAGTGCCTTGGCGTAGCTGCGGCTGGTGAGGCCCGTCACCGGCACCTGGGTGAAATCCGGATCCCCGAGATACTCACTGCGGTCGGCGTAGGCGCGGCGCATGCTTTCCGCCATCCAGTGCAGGGTCTGGGCGCTGTTGGCCCCCATGCTGCTAATAGGCTGGCCTTCCAGCATGTTCAGCATCTGAATGATGTGGACGCCCCCGGAAGATGGCGGTGGCATGGAGATCACCTCATAGCCCCGGTATTGCCCCCGCACCGGCTGGCGCTCCACCGCCGTGTAGGCCGCCAGATCCGCTTCGGTCATCACGCCACCGGCCTGGCGCACCGATCGGGCGATCTGGCGGGCGGTTTCGCCTTTATAGAATCCGTCACTGCCATGTTCGGCAATGCGTTTCAGGGAGCGGGCCAGATCCGCCTGAACCAGCCGCTCACCGGCCTGGTAGTCACTGCCATCGGGGTGATAAAACACCGGGCGGGTGCTGGGCCACTGCCACAGACGCCGCTTCAGCCCCTGCAGGGAACTGCTCAGATCCGGCGTCACCGTAATCCCCTTTTCTGCCAACTCAATGGCGGGAGCGATCACCTGCTTTAACGACAAAGTGCCGTAGTTTTTCAGCGCCAGTTCCATCCCTTTGACTGTGCCAGGCACCCCCACCGCCAACCCGTGCTCACGGGACAGCTTGGCCTCCGCCTCGCCCTGCTCATTCAAAAACATGTCGCGATGGGCCTTGGCCGGGGCCATCTCCCGATAGTCGATGGCCACATCACGGTTGCCCTCGGCCAGGTGCAGCAGCATAAAACCACCGCCCCCGAGGTTACCGGCGCGCGGCAGCGTCACCGCCAGGGCAAAGCCCACGGCCACCGCCGCATCAACGGCGTTGCCGCCCTGACGCAGAATCTCCACACCCACGGCGCTGGCCAGCGCCTCCTGACTGGCCACCATGCCATTGGCCGCCCATACCGGATGGGCAACGTCCATGTGGCTGTAGATGGAGGGTTGTTCTGCCTGAACCGGTTGTGCTCCCAGCATCAGCGGCAGCGCCACCAATGCCGACAACAGGGGTTTCATCACAATTTTCACTCAATAATCCTTGTCTGCAATACCCGCATCGCGCCGTACTCCCAAACCCTGCGCAACGGCGTAGACCGGGATCCATAAAGACCGTCTATCATATCGTTTTTTCTAGGGATTTCAGCAAAGGGTTAGGAATAATCGCCACTAACTTATGCCGCCATACCTTTTCAATTCAGGCGGCGACAAAGAGTAGAAAGTGGGATCGGGCTCGAGTATTTGAGTCTTGCTCATTACCTCGGTGCTGGTTAGTCTGAATGTTCATCACTATCAGGGGTATACCGGATGATATTGGACACCGAACGACTGAGAATCCGCAAGTTAACCGTCGACGATGCACCCTTCTATCTCACTCTGCTTAACCAGCAGAGCTTCATTGATGGAATCCATGACAAGGGGGTGCGTACCCTGGAAGAGGCACAGGATCACCTGCGCCAAGGCCCCATAGCCAGCTATCAGGATCATGGCTTTGGCATGTACCACCTGAGCCTGAAGAGCAACGGCACCCCGGTGGGCATTGCCGGCCTGATTCAGCGCGACGGCCTCGACTACCCGGACATTGGCTACGCCATCACGGACACCTATTTTGGCCTGGGACTGGCAACCGAGGCCTGTGAAGCGATCATGATCTACGGTCAGCAGGCGCTGGGACTGGGCACCATTTTAGGTGTTGTCTCTGAAGACAACCTGGCCTCGCGGCGAATTCTGGACAAGCTGGGATTGGAGTCCCAGGGCAGCATCGAGCTGACCCCGGGGGAAGAGTTGTTGTTGTATCAGCCGAAAATGCCTTCAAAGCGACCGCGCTGATTCGGCAAACACCCAGTGGCTGCTGAGCAGATAGTTCGACACGGTGCCGGCACCGATGCCGGTCACCAGCGCCGCCCAGGGCGCCAGCGGCCACGGACTCAGCAGCATCAAGGTCAATGAGAACAGGCCGAAATTAGGCAGCGCCGACATCAGCGCTGCCGTCACGGATTTAAGCCACTGGGTTCTGGCGTTCTGCTGACGCCGCTGGCGAAAGGTAAAACAGCGGTTGCCGGCCCAGGTGGTGGAGGCCGCCGCCACAAACGCCAGCCCCCGGGCCGGATAAGGGCCCCACTCCAGCCACAATGTCAGCGCACTGAACAGCGACAGGTCCACCACAAAACCGGTACCGCCCACCAGGGCAAACTTAATCCAGGCTGGCCAGCGCATCCGGGCCACACTCCAGTAACTGACGTTTCAGCTTCACCGCCATCACCCGACAACTCTGGCTCTCCAGTGCCAGTTGCTGCCAGGATTGCTTGGCCGACATCACCAGTGAATAGCGCCCGCGCTGCTGATTCAGCGTCACCAGATCCGCCTTTTGGGCGCGGCCATCGGAATAGAACTGCCCCGAGAAGGTGCGCTTACCGTAGTACAGCAGCGGCAGCGCCGGATTGGCCTCTTTAGCCAGCAGAGCCTTGTCACTGCGCTCGTCACCCACCTTCAGGTTTAGTACCCCGGTGGCCACCAGCAGCAATACCGGCATGGTCACGCCGACCTTGGCCAGCCAGCCCCGATCCGAGTCCGTGGCCAAGGATGAACACAGCAGCGCCAGCGCCGGAATGCCGGGCAATACATAGGCGGGCAGAATGTTGCCGGCCATGGTGAACAGCACCATGGGCGAAACCATCCAGCACAACAGGAAACTGCGCCAACCCGCCGGGCCCGGTTGCCGGGTCGGCTGGCCCCGGCCACGCAGATACAACAGAGGCAATATCACCGACCAGGGCAGTGCCGCCGCCAGCCAGAACAGCCAGATGGTGCCACGGGGTTGGTCATGGGCACTGCCGTACAGATCGCCGGTCCAACCGCTCTCGACAAAGCGCAGGAAGTGCTCTCCCACCAGGAAGTAATTCAAAAACCCGGGCGTGGCCTGCTCCGCCGCCAGATACCACGGCGCGGCAATCAACAGCATGGCGCCGGTGCCCAGCAGCAGCGGAAACCGTTGCCACAACACCCGGAACGCCCCGAGACCGTGTTGAATCAGCAGCCATGGCGCCACCGCCAATCCCATCAATACGATCACCAGTGGCCCTTTAGCCAGCAAGCCGATCGCCAGTCCGGCGAAGCCGAGATAGCCGGCCCGGTAGTGACCCTGCCAACCGAGATAGAACCCCAGCATCGCGATTGTCATGCCAAGGGTCAGCGCCATGTCGGTCATGACCGCCCCGGAGGCAACACTGAAGATGGCACAGGTCGCCAGTACCATGGCCGCCAGCAACGGGTTCTGTCCCTGCCGCCGCGCCATCCAGGCCACCAGGCCTGCCACCGCCACCCCCGCCAGCCAGTGAGGCAGGCGCAGGGAAAACTCGGTCATTCCCAGCATGGCCGCCGAGCCAGCGCTCATCCAGGTATGCAACGGCGGCTTGCCCCAGAAAGGCACCCCAAGATCAAACTGGGGCGTAAGCCAGTTGCCGGTCTCCACCATCAGCCTTGCCATGTAGCCATAGCGGGCTTCGGTGGTGTCCATCAGCGGATAGAGTCCCAGCGACAACAGACGTACTGCCAGAGCCAACAGCAAAACGAACAAGACCGGGTTACGGGAAATCCAGTTTTTCATCGGCGCGCCTCAAGGGATACCACTGCGTCCAGACCTTCCTGATGGGAGACCTCACGAATCAGGTACTGAGGCCGCTGTTTCACCTCCATCACCACCCGTCCCAGATACTCACCGATCAGCCCCAGCGCCAACAGTTGGATGCCGCCAATCAACAGCTGCACCACCATCAGCGACGGGTAGCCGGACACCGCTTCGCCAAAGGCCAGGGTCTTGACCACCACCCAGGCGCCATACAAAAACGCACTCAGCGCCGTCAGCAGCCCACACCAGGTCGCCAGTCGCAGCGGCCGAATGCTGAACGAGGCGATGCCGTCCATCGCCAGGGCAAAGAGTTTGCCGTAGTTCCACTTGGTTTCACCCACGGCGCGGGGATCGCGATCAAACTCCAGGGTCACCTGCATGAATCCCGGCCAGGCAAACAGCCCCTTCATGTAACGATTGCGCTCCGGCAGCTGATTGATGTGATCCACCACCTGGCGACTCATCAAACGAAAATCGCCGACATTTTCCGGTACCGGCACCTCGGACGCCCAATTCATCACCTTATAGAAACTGGCGGCGGTAAGCCGTTTAAACCAACTTTCCCCCAGCCGGGCGCGACGCTTCATGTTGACCACGTCGGCGCCTTTACGCCAGGCCTCCATCATCTGCGGGATCAGTTCCGGCGGATCCTGAAGGTCCGCGTCCAGCAAGATCACCGCCTGACCGCGGCACTGCTGCAGCCCGGCGCTCATGGCGGCTTCCTTGCCGAAGTTTCGGCTCAGGGTTACCCCCACATGATCGCTGCTGGACTCCGGCAACTGCTGGACCAACTGCCAGCTGTTGTCTTTGCTGCCATCATCCACATAGATGATCTCGCAGCGCTCGGGGATGGCATCCAGTACCTCGGTCACCCGCTCGTGGGTGTACGCCAACCCCTGGCTTTCATTAAAGACGGGAATGATCACCGACAGCACGACGGGCCGGTCTCGATGACGTTGTTGAGGCTGGGCTTTCAGCATATTGCACCCCTGATATTCAGATAATGAGCGTGCCAATGCCACGCAGGCATTGCAGAATGACCGCCATTATCCGAAGCTGCCGTGAAATAATTGTCATCGACATTTCATCCACATCAACGGCATCATACTGAGTCACACTGATATAAATCCGGGCGCTCGATGAAAGATTTAAGCAACACCAAGATTCTGCTGGTGGAAGACAACCGCGAAATTGCCGGCATCCTGTTTGATTTCTTCGAAGCCAAAGAGGTGGAACTGGATTACGCCGACAATGGCGAACTGGGGCTGAAGCTGGCGCTTGAGACCCATTTCGATGCCATCATTCTGGATCTGATGCTGCCAAGAATGGACGGCTTTGAGGTTTGCCAGCAGCTGCGTGACCAGGGCAAGACCACCCCGGTACTGATGCTGACGGCGCTGGACAACCGCCAGGACACCCTGACCGGCTTTAAACAGGGCGCCGATGACTACCTGACCAAACCCTTCGATCTGGACATTCTCGAAGCACGACTGCTGGCCCTGGTTAAACGTTTTCGTGGCACCCTGGCCACCAGCAAGCTGACGGTGGGCGATCTGGAAGTGGACCAGAAAACCCGCAAAGCCCATCGCCAAGGGCAGATGTTGGCCCTGAATCCCACCACCTTTAAGATTCTGCATGTACTGGCTCAGGCCGCGCCGGAGGTGGTCAGCCGAGACCAGCTCACCGAAGCGATTTGGGGCGATCAGCCTCCCAGCAACGATGTGCTGCGCAGCCACATCTATCAGCTGCGCAACCAACTGGACAAACCGTTTGCCCAGGCCATGCTGGTGACGGTTCCCAAGATCGGATTTCGACTGGACGACAGCCTGTGAGACGGCACCGGCTCTCCAACGTCCGTACCATGACGGCGCGGCTAATGGCGGCATTTTTCATCATGGCCATCGGCATCAGCCTTACCATGATGACCCTGTTCAATACCGCCCTGCACTGGGGCGAGGACGCCGTCAATGAGCGGTCGCTGAAGATCTCCAAAGACGTGGCCATCGCCCGCTACCTGACCGGGGCCAGCGGCCCGCTGGAGATTGACCGTATCACCTACGCCTACGACAGCGCCGACGACGTCCCGGCCTTCATTCCCGACCGGCTCAGGTTTGCCGATCATGCGCTGGAGGAGCTGATCGATGACGATCTGGGTTCCATCTACGTACTGACCACCGAGTTTGTTAAACACGGCCGCTCCCAACCGCTGATCCTGATCGCCAAAACCGAACAGGTGGAGATCACCGATCGGGAGACGGTTCTGCTGAACCTGCTGATCATTGCTGCCAGCATCGGCATCATTTTAGTGGCAGGGGTGATCGTCTACCTGTTGTCGGTACGCCTGATTCAACCTGTCAAGGAACTCGGAGATCAGCTGGCCCAACTGAACAACGACACCCGCACGCCTCTGAGTGTACCGGAGTCCGCCGCCGAGGAGTTTGTGCAGCTGACCGACGCCTTCAACGCCTATCGGCATCAATTGGATCTGTTGATTCGCCGCGAACAGGCGTTCGCTCGCTACGCCAGCCATGAGTTGCGCACACCATTGACCATCGTCCGCGGCGCCGCCAACCTGCTGGCCCACTCGGACAAGCCAGAGTTCATCGGCCGTCAGCAGCAGCGAATTCTCACTGCCACTGACGAGATGCAAACCATGGTGGACGCACTGCTGTCGATGGTGCGCTACGAGAAGAACGAGCATCACCTCGAGTCCCGCCACCTGGATGAAGCCGAAATTCGGGCCATCATCGAGCATGAACAAGCGGCCGCCGACAACAAGCAGGTCGGACTGCAACTGAACCAGACCCAGGCGCCGTTGATTAAAGCGGAACCGGCGGTGGTCCGAATGATCATCGGCAACCTGCTGCGTAACGCCATCGCCGCCACCGAAACTGGCGAAGTCACGGTGTGCGTCACCCTTGATGCTCTGGAGGTGCGGGATCAGGGGCCGGGATTAAACCAGGCCCACTGCGGCGGCCACGGCCTGGGCCTGTTGATCGTCGAAGACCTGTGTCAGCGCTACCACTGGCAGTTCAGCCTGACCGACCTGGACAGCGGCGGCTGTTGCGCCCGAATCGAGTTTTAGCCGGCAAACTGTTCTCGAATCTGCAGAATCTCCGGCAAACAGCGCTGAAACAGCTGCACCAGTTGTGGATCGAAATGGGTGCCGGCATTGTCGACAATGAACTCAACCGACTCCTGCACCGGCCAGGACGGTTTATAGGGGCGTTCGGACGTCAGGGCATCAAACACATCGGCAATGGCAACGATACGCGCCGACAGGGGAATGTCGGTGCCCTTCAGGCCGGCCGGGTAACCGCTGCCGTCCCACTTTTCATGGTGGGTCAGCGCAATCTCCCTGGCCATCACCAGCAACTCTGAGGTGTGCTGGCGCAGAATATCGGCGCCGTACTCGGAATGGCGCTTCATCTCCTGCCACTCCTTCCCCTCCAGCCGGCCGGGCTTGCGCAATATGGCGTCGACGATGCCAATCTTGCCGATGTCGTGCATGGGGGAGGCGTTGAACAACAGATCAACCCAGTGCTCATCGACGTCCAGTTGCTGGGCGATCAGTCGAGAATAATGGCTCATGCGGATGACGTGCATACCGGTTTCGTTGTCTTTGTATTCCGCCGCCCGGCCCAGGGTCTGGATCACCGACAACCGGCTCTGATTCAACTCCTCGGTTTTCTCGATTACCTGCCGGGTCAACTCGCGTTTCTGATCCGACAACGCCAGGTGGGTGTGCACCCGGGCCCGCACCAGTGACGGGTTGATGGGTTTGGTGATGTAATCTACCGCCCCCAACTCCAACCCGCGGGTTTCGTCCTCGACGGCAATTTTAGCGGTCACGAAGATCACCGGAATGTGGGCGGTTGTGGGGTCCAGTTTCAGCCGCTCACAGACCTGATAACCGTCCATCTTCGGCATCATTACATCCAGCAGAATCATGTCCGGCCTGGGTGTGCGGGCCACAATCTCCAGCGCCTTGTGGCCGCTGGTCGCGGCTTTGACCTTGTATTCATTGCGCAGCACAGAGCTGAGTAGATTGATGTTGTCAGGATTATCGTCGACCACCAGGATGACAGGGTTATCCACCTACTCCTCCTCCAGCGGCCACCCTTGCGACACTGCCAGTTTTCTCAGCAACGCCAGGGCCCGCTCGAAATCAAACTGTTCCACCGCCTCGCTTATCTTAGCCAAGCGCCGTTTCAAGCCCGGTTCCTTAATCTGAGCCAGCAGTTGATCGACCCGATCCACGGCTTCTGTGTCGTCGTCCTTGAGAAGGGAGTACAGCGCCTGCAGTTGTTGCAGCCGCTGCTCAGTATCAACCTCTTTTAGTGTAGTCTCGACCGGCACGTCCGCTTGCAGAAACCGCTCTATCTGCTGACAGAGGGGCTCCAACACCTCCTGCAGCTGCTGCGCCAACGGCAGCAAGGTTTCCGGGGGCTGTGAGGACAAACAGGCCTGCTCCAGCTGATCCGCCAATTGCTGCACGGCGGTGGCGCCCAGGTTGCCCGCCACCCCTTTGAGGGTATGGGCAAACCGGGTGGCCTCATCCTGATCCTGGCGCAGCAACCGCTCGAACGGCTGCGAAAACTGGCCATGGTCACGGACAAAGTGGCTCAGCAGTTTCTGCAGCAGCCCCTGGTTGCCCAGAGTAATGGTCTGCAGGTGATCGGTATCGATGGCCGGCTGCAACGACGTCAGTGCCATGGCCGGAGTCAACGCCGGTTGGGGCACCGATTGAGGATCCCGCCCAATCCAGCGGGCCAGGGTTGCAAACATCTCCTCCACGTCGATGGGCTTGCCGATGTGATCATTCATGCCCGCCTCTCTGGCACGCTCCAGATCCCGGGCCATCACATTGGCGGTCATGGCAATGACTGGCATGGTGTCAAATTCCGGCCGCTGCCGAATCACCTCGGTGGCCCGATAACCGTCCATCACCGGCATCTGCACGTCCATCAGCACCGCATCGAAGGCATCATCGCGCCCCAGCCAGTCAACAGCCTGCTGGCCGTCGCCGGCCACCTCAACCTTGAGGCCGTTTTGCTCAAGCAACTCCCGGGCCAGCTCCTGGTTAAATTCGTTGTCCTCCACCAGCAGTACTCTGGCTCCTTGCAGCCGAGGCAGCGATTCCTGCATCTGGCTGCGCTTATCCAGCTTGCGATTGTGGCGCACCACCGCCTCGCCTCGCGCTTCACCAATGGCATCAAGCAAGTTGGACGGAGTGATGGGCTTGCTGAGCACCGCATCCAGCAACTGGCCGTTGTCCATCCCCTCCTGCATCGCTTCCTCGCGCCCATAGGCGGTCACCATGATCACCTTGGGCTCCGACTCCAGCCCGCACTGGCGCATACGGCGAATGCAACCAAACCCGTCGATGCCGGGCATCTTCCAGTCCACCAACAGCAGGTCGAACTGGCGGGCCAGCATCAACTTCAGTGCTTCGTCCGCTCCGGGGGCATCCTCCACCTCCAGGTCAAAATTCTCCAGCATGTTCACCAGGATGTTGCGTGCCACCGGGTTGTCATCCACCACCAATGCGCTCAGTTGTCGCAGTTGGTTACGGTCGTAACGGGCACGGGGCTCGGCATTTTTCTGCACCTCCAACCGGACGGTAAAATTGAACACACTGCCCTGCTGTGGCTGGCTCTCCACCCAGATCTCCCCGTCCATCATCTCGGTCAGGGTTTTACTGATGGTCAGCCCCAGTCCGGTTCCGCCGTACTTGCGTGTGGTGGAGCTGTCCGCCTGGCTAAAAGCCTGGAACAAACGCTGTCGCTGGGCTGAAGTCATGCCGATGCCGCTATCGCGCACCGAAAACAGCAGCTGGGCCTGGCCCTGATACAGCTCCTGCAGCCGAATGGTCACCACGATCTCGCCGTGGTCGGTAAACTTGATGGCGTTGTTGCCAAGGTTGGTCAGAATCTGCCCCAGGCGCAGGGGGTCGCCAATCAGCGCCTGGGGCACATCCGGATCCACATTAAACAGCAGCTCCAGCCCCTTCTCCTCCGCCTTGAGCGCTATCAGGTTACTGAGGTTACTGAGTACATCGTCGAGGTAGAAGGGGGTGGACTCCAATGTCATCTTGCCCGCTTCAATCTTTGAAAAATCCAGAATGTCGTTGATGATCCCCAGCAATGCTTCCGCCGAGCGGTGCACCTTATCGATAAACGAGCGTTGCTTGCGATTCAGCTCGGTTTCCAGCGCCAGATAGGACATGCCGATGATGGCATTCATGGGGGTACGAATCTCATGGCTCATGTTGGCCAGAAACTCACTCTTAGCCAGCGAGGCGTTCTCCGCCTCCTCTTTGGCCTGAGCCAGATCCCTGGCCATCGCTTTGCGGGCGGTGATGTCGCTGAACACCACCACGGCACCGATGATTTGCTCCTGCTTCAGCACCGGATGGGCGGCAAACTCCGCCGAAAAGGACTGCCCATTTCGCCGAACCAGCAGCTGGTCGTCGATCTGCTCCTTCACTCCCCGCTCCAGGGTCCGGCTCAACGGACTCGAGGCCACCGGTCCGGCGGCACCGGTGGCCGGAAACAGAATCGGTTCAATGGGCTGCTGCAACAACTCCCCTTCCTGGTAACCCAGCATCGCCAGCGCCGCCGGGTTCACAAAACTGACCCGGCCGTTGTTCTCAATACCCAGAATTCCCTGCCCGACCGAGCCGAGTAACAATCGAACCTTCTCCTCCGACAGCGACAACTCCAGGGTGCGCTGTTTCACCCGCCGATCCAGCGACGCTTTGGAGCGGGCCAGTCGGGCGTTGGCGTGTTTCCCCAGATTAAGGGTAAACAGAATCGCCGCGACGGCGAACAGCAAGGTCACCCCGAGCACCAGTGCCAGGGTGGTTTTCAGGGTGTTGTAAGACACCAGGGCTTCGGCCTCATCCATCTCGGTGGCCAGCCCCAGCCCCAGTTTATCGCTCCACTTCCAGGCTCCCACCACCTTGACGCCGCGGTAATCCCGGTAACCCTGTATGGAGCCGCCGCTCTGACCCAGAGCGATGCTGGCAGCCATTCGGGTCAATGGTCGCTTACCTGACTTGGACGGCTGACCACGGGTCAGCTCCCGGCCAGGATCGCGAATCTCGATGGCCCGCATGCTGGGTTGGCCCGGCGCCAGCATCCCGGTCTCCACCAGGGTCTGCTCAAAGCGACTGTTGGACAGCAGCAGTCCACTCTTACTGACGGCATAGGTTTCACCGGTTTCGCCGACGCGACCGGTTTGAATAATACCGTTAAATCCCTTTACCGGATCGAGACGCTCCGCCAGCACCGCGATCACCTTGCCCTGGCTGTTGAAGATCGGCATCGCCACAAACATGGTAAAACCGGTATCAGCGATGTCCGACGGCAGCGGCGGAATAAACAGGCTTTGCCCCGCCAGCAACTGAATAAACAGGCGGGTCTTGGCACTGGCGATGATATTGCGCACACCGATGTTCTCATCCCTGACCGCCGCCAGGCTGGTGCCGTCGGGAGCGATCACGAAAAAGCCCAGATCACCAAGAATGCTGTTCAACGACACCAACTCCACCCGCACTGCCGCCAGCTCCTCAGACTGAATCAGTATCTGAGGATGGCGCGGCAAGGCCAGCAGCCGCTCCACCAGCTCGACGAATTCCTGCTTGCTGCTCATCAGCGCCAGCGCCTGCTGGCGGCTACTTACTTGATTTTCTAAACTTTCCTGCACAGAGGTGGCAATGGCATCCAGGGAGATGAAGGTGCGTTCCAGCAATACCCGTTTGTTGTAATCGAGCATCAGCAGGCTCATCGCGATAACGAAGGTGACAAACACCCCCAGCCCAATCAGCACCATGTGACTGAAGCGGGGCGAACCAAACTGCAACTCGGCCCGCTCCGAGCGGGCGTACCGGGCTAATAGCTTGGTCACCACAAACAGCAGGGCGATGATGGCCACCAACCCCCCTACCAGCCATTGCAGGTTCAGGTAAGCCGACTCGGGCGGCTTTTCCTCCGATATCCCGGTGACCAACCACTGGTTCTGAATCGAGCGTTTCTCTTCGGCGCTGATGGTGTTCAGCCCCTTCTGGATGATGGACGCCAGCTCCGGGGCTCCGACACGGGAAATGATGTGCAGGGGAATATCGTTAAAGGCATCTTGCTGCAGCCCTTTCAGGCCACCGACCATGGAATCATTGAGGGCTTGCTCTACCACTATCTGGGCTTCAAATGTGGCATCGACCTCGCCATTAAGCACCATGTTGATGGCTTCAAGCAGATCGTCTGCCGGCACCAGTTCAATGTCGGGAAAGCGATTGGCCACCCGCACCCAGCTGGTGTAGCCTCGTACCAACGCCAGCCGTTTGCCTTTTAAATCATCGAAAGACTGAATCTGCTCGTTGCCGGATTTAACGTACAGAAACTCTTTGATCTCATAGAATGGGTCGCTAAAAATGCCGAACGTTTCCCGCTCCGGTAGATGAAAGATCGCCGGAATAATATCAAGCTCATCGTTTTTCAGTCCGTCCAGCAACGCCAGCCAGGGCCGGGACTCATAACGGAAATTCAACCCGGTGCGAGTAGCGATTAGCTCCATGTAACCGGCCGCCAGACCGCCAATCTGGCCATCCTGCTGACTAAAGGACAGCGGTGCCCACTCTTCTACCCCGACCACTACCGTCGGATTCTGGGCCATCCAGGCCCGCTCCTGCACCGACAGCGTCACCGAGACTCCCGGCGGGGGCTGGGCCCAGGCCACAGAGCAAAGAAGTATCAAACCGCACAACAGCGCACGCACCATAGCCAGCGCCCCTAACGAAAGCGATACAGCAGTGATAGGTTAGCGCCCAGCAGATCGGTGTCGTAGAAGTCCACTTTAGCGCTGCTGTCAAAGTACATCAGCCCCAGGCGCAGATCCCAGTGGTTGAGATCAAACAGCCGGTGCACAAACAGGTTACCGCTGATGCCATACTCTTCGGCATCGGCCTCGCGGTCGAAGATCGGATTGGCCTCATCGTAATCACGCTCGCCAAAATAACCGCTCAGGGAGCCGCTGATGCGCTCGCCTCTGTACACATAGGTCAGTTGTACCCCCTTGGTCTGGCCACCGTTGGCGGCGCCGTCGCTGTCACGCTCGATGAACAACAGTGCTGGCGTCAGGTGCTGGTTCTGGGACAGCTCCCAGTGAGCGAACAGATCCAGCCGGTGCCGATTCCCATCCCGTTGCAGCTGCAGGGCCTGCTCCGGAGTCAGGCGTCCCATCAGGATCAGCTCGGCGCCGCTCTGCTCCTGATCGACATCGATGCGGCGGTAGCTGTAGTGCACGCCAATGGTGGAGTCGGCGATGTTATCCCAACCAAGACGAACCCCCTGAGAGTCACGGTCGGTTTTGGTGCGCGGATTCTCGACCTGAAATGGGTCTTGCCATACCTCATTGGGAGCGGCAGAAAACAGGTAGGCCAACGAGCCGATGCCCCAGTCTCCAAACTGGCGTCGCACCCCCAACTGGTCGCTGAAATCCAGCCGCACCATATCCTGAACCAGATTGCCGAAAAACAGCTGGGTCTGGTGCTCGGCAAAGGTGTAGCGCAGATCCACCAGAATGTCCGGTGCCACCTGGCTGTCGCTGGCCGGGGGCGAGTCCAGCCCCCGGCTCTGCTGATTGTCGAAATCAACGAAACGATTGCCGGTAATGAAGTTAGAACTCAAATCGTAATAGGTCGCCCCGGCTCCGAGATAGCCACTCCAGCCACTCTGTTTCGGCAGGTTCAGGGGGTCGGCAGCCATCGCCACCCCACCGCCCATCAACATCAATACCGCAGGCACGGCTCGTAACATGGTGAATGCTCCGTTTTTCAATAAGGATGCAGCCATTTGAGTATAGCCATCGACGCCGCGCTCGCCGGTCGATGCCACCATGAATTATGCTGAGAGGCCAGCGTGTTATTTCAAATAACCGGCGCCCCGGCCCCCTCCTGGCTCCGCACCGGCTGTTGCCGGGCGCGGCGGCGTAACAATAACAGGTAGCCGGCGGGGACTAACATCAGCACCATGGGAGCGGTCAGCAAAATCCCCCAGCCAATCACCAATGAAATCGGTGACATCAGGTTGTCATAACCTCCCAGTCCATAGGCCAGTGGCAACAGCCCGGCCACCGTGGTCAGGGTGGTGACCAGCATTGGCCGAACCCGGCTGCAGGCCCCCTCCAGCAACTGCCGCCGCAGCCGACTGTCGTCACCCATGAACTGCTGACCATGGTAGTGATACAGCAGCACCAGGGCATTGTTAACCACCACCCCGGTCATGCCGATGATGCCGACGGTGGCAAAGAAACTCAGGGGCTTGCCATGAACCCAGAGCACCACCAGTGCGGCGGCCACCCCCACCGGCACCACCAGCAGCCCCACCAAGGCGTCTCCCAGGCGGTCAAACAACACCATCATCAACACCGCGATGGCCATCACCGCCATGGCCATGGCGATCGCCAGGCCCACCAAGGCTTCCCGGGTGTCCCTGGCCTGGCCGCTGCTGACAATGGCCACGGCGGGATCGACGCCGTCCATGGCCGACATCAAGGCATCTTCCACGGCTATGGGATCGGTCAGGGCGGTATCGATGTTGGCCGACACCCGAATGCTGCGCTCGCCGTTAAAGTGGTTGATCACCTCATCGCGCTGACCCGACTGCCACTGCACCAGCTTATCCAGAGACACCAGTTGGCTGCCGCTGCCACGCACGTACAGGTTATTGAGCTCCTCAGGACTGCGGTCGTTCTCTTCCAGCACCAGCCGGTAGAACACCTCCTCATTGCCCTTAAAGACCCGAGAGACCCGCTCCCCTTCGATGGCGATTCGCACCGTCCTGGCCAACTGCTCCAGCGTCACCCCGTAGCGGCTGAGCCAGGGATAATCGACGCTGAGTTTCAACTGCGCCACCGCATCGGCCTGAGACTGGTGCGGAGCCAGCACCCCGGGATACTGCGCCAGCCACTGAGTGACCCGATCGGCCACCTGTTGCCGGGTCGCATCGTTGCCACCGACAATCTGCAGATCCACCGGACGGCCACTGGGGGCGCCGCCACTGTCAACATCGAACTCCAGGCTGAGGATGCCGGCAAACTGCGCTCCCTGTTGCTGCCACTGGCGGGCGATGGCATCGGCACCGATGCTGCGCTCCGACGCCGGAGTCAGGCTCACTGTCCAGCTGGCCTCGGTCTCGGACACTTCGCCGTACCAGCTGACCACCTGCCCGGTCTTTGCCAGCATGCGATCCACCGCCGCCGCCCGCTGCCAGCTCTGCTCCAGAGTCTGGTT
Organism: Ferrimonas sediminum; assembly: GCF_900100175.1. Lineage (GTDB taxonomy): Bacteria > Pseudomonadota > Gammaproteobacteria > Enterobacterales > Shewanellaceae > Ferrimonas > Ferrimonas sediminum. The sequence continues at coordinate 20,366 of NZ_FNEM01000014.1, read as the reverse complement.
GCCCTCCAACTGGGCGCTGATCTCCACCAGGTAGGCACCGTCGGTAGGGAAAAACAGCGTCGGCAGCTGAATGTACAGAACCCAGGCCAGGCCCGACGCCGGCAGCAGCGTCAGCGCCAGCAGCCGCTTCGGGTAGCGCAGCGCCCAGCGCACCACAGGCGCGAAGCGGGCGCCCCAGGGGTCCTCGGCAACCGGCGCCTGAGTCATCACCGACTTCATGTGGGCAGGAATGATCACCAGTGCATCGATAAAGGAGAACAGCAGTGCAATGGAGATGGTGAGCGGCAAGACATACAGCATCTTGCCGGCATTGCCGGGCAGAAACAGCAGCGGCAGGAACGCCAGCATGGTGGTTAAGATTGACACGGTAATAGCCGGAAAAACATCCTTAACACCGCCACTGACGGCGGTCATCACATCGTCTCCGCCCTGACGGCGGGCGGTGATCCGCTCGCTGACCACCACCGCATCATCGACGATGATGCCGATGATCAGGATCAGGGCCGCCATGGTGTAGCTGTCGAGGATCTGACCGCCCATCGACAACACCGTCATGGTTCCCAGCAAACAGAACGGGATGGAAAACGCGACCCAGGGAGCCACCTTGCGGTGCAGGCACAGCGACAATGCCACCAGCACCAACGCCAGGCCACCAAGCCCGTTGTACTTGACGATATCAAACCGGGACTGAATCTCGCGGGCAATGTCGAAACCGATGGGCAGTTGGTAGTCAGGCCCCAATCGTACCTGCTCCCGCTGCAGTAACGCCTGCACCGCCTTAGAGGTGGCGATGACGTCGGCCGCTTCGGTGGCCCGAAGATCGAAACCGATGGCCGTCTGGCCATTAATGGTCGCCAAACTCTGACGGCGCTCAAACCCCTGACGAATGGCACCGCTGACGTCTTTCAGGGTCACTTCCGGGTTGGATCTAAGCACCATTGAGGAGAGATCGCTCAGCGCCAACATCTGCGCCGAGGTAATCAGCTCCAGGTTGCCATCGTCGGTCTGAATCGTGCCTCCGGTCATCAGCACATTGCGCTGGCCGATGGCGTCGGCGATGTCGGTCAGGGTCAACTGGTAACGCTTTAGTTGTTCCGGTTGCAGCTCCAGCCAGTACTCCGGCGTGCGCAGGTCAATCAGGTGAACCTCGCTGATCCCGGGAACCCGTCTCAATTTCAACTCCAGCTGGCGCGCCTGCTCCCGCAGCTGACCATAGGGCAGATCGGCACTGATCCCCACCACCATAAAATCCAGATTCGACGACTTCGCCACCCGCACCAACGGCAGTTCGGTAACGCCGGCTGGCAGATCCGACACCCGGTTGACCGCGTCCCGAATGTCCTGGTAGACCTCGGCCGGGTTGCTGGCCTCAGGATCCAGGGAGATGGAGATACTGGACTGGCCCGACGCCGAACGGGAGGTGAATTTTCGAATGCCCGCCACCGACAGCAACTCTTTCTCCAGCTTGCCGGTGACGTTGGCCTCCACATCCTCCGCCGAAGCACCGGGATAGAACGTGGACACCGACACGTGGCCGAGGTCGATACGGGGTTTTTCCGCCATGGGCAGGTCCCGCAGCGCCACCAACCCCAGAACCACCACCACCACGCTCAGTAGATTGGCCGCCAGTCGGCGGCCGGTAAACCAATTCAGCAGCACGCTCATTGTCCGCCTCCCGGCAACAGGCTCACTTCAGCCCGAAAACCGGGCTTAATGCGGTGATCCGGGTTCTCCAGCTCCAGCTCCACCGGATAACCACGACCATCGCTCAGCAGCGACGGCGAGACCCGCAGGACTTGGGCGCGAATCTGGCGCTGCAGCGACGGCAACGTAACCTGCACCTGGTCCCCCCGGGCCAGGCGCACGTAATCCTGCTCCAGCATCACCACCCGAACGATCACCCGCCTCACATCCACCAGTTCATACAGGGGGTCGCCAGCATTGACCCATTGGCCGTTATCCACCAGCCGAGCCGCAACCACGCCTGCAAATGGCGCCTGCACCCGGTTCTTCTGTTGCTGGCGCAGCGACTGGGCCAACAACTGGCTGTCCACCTGCACCTGGGCGGCACTGATCTGGGTGATGCGGTCCTGATCGTCCAGCTCGCTTTGAGCCAGGGTCTGCTTATCAATCAGCGCCTGCAGCCGTTTCAGCTGCTTTAACTGGCTCTGGTGCTCGGCGCGACTGAGGCTAAGCTGAGCCCGGCTCAGGGCCACCGCCAGGGTGGCATCGCGGTCGTCCAAAGTCAGCAGCAGCTGCCCCTGCTCGACCTCGTCGCCCAGTGAAGCCCGGTAGGCCGACACCACCCCATCCACTTCGGCGCTGACCACCACCCGCTGCAGGGGGCGCACCTCCCCCACCAGGTAGTCCGCCGCCGACGCCGGGCCGGCCGCCAGCAGAGACAACAGCGAAAAAACAAAAATGAAAAAGCGCGGTGCCGCTAAAATCGGGGTTGAAGTCATGTCGCCATAGCCTGTGAAAGAGAATCACCACCAGCATGCTTCTGAGGGCGTAAAACAAATGTCAACAACAGCTGCTCACCTCGGTTTTGAGGGAAGAATCACGCCTGGTAAAAAAAAGTAACGCTTGTGGGAACCAAATAAACTGCTAGGATTCCAACCCTTCAATTCGACCCTTTCAGATTCGGTTTTTGATGAAACGACTGGTTTTACTGATTGTTCTGACGCTGCTTAGCCAGACCGCCAATGCGGTACTGGAAGGCCGTCACGTGCACCTCGGTGACACCATCGAATTTCACTTCGACACCGCCAGTCACGAGCACAACAGTGACGACCACCAACATGCGGACGGCGAAACCTGCCTGCATCACCATTGTCACGCCGGTCACCTGGGCATTACTGTCGGCGCCCTGGCTCTGTCCCCGGCGGTCCAATCTGAACAGTTTTGCTACCTCAGCCGCTATCCCGACCCGACCCTATCGAACCTGCTTCGACCACCCATAGCCTGATCCTGCTCTGCCACTGCGTCATCAAAGCCAATCGCCCCAGGACCGGCCCGTTTTTCGACGGTGTCGCACTCCGCTCGGCGGCTAGCCTCCGTAGGCGTGGCCTCAGCTTCATCCGTTGAGCCACCCTGCCCTTAGTCACGCAGTGGTATCCCTAGAAGTTCTGACATTCAGATCCATTTTGCAGGATACAAATTATGCACCCAACTATTCGCGCGGCCCTGGTGGCCGTAAGCGTCAGCGTTGCCTTTCAGGGACACGCCTCCGAGTTGTCCCTGTTTGCCACCCAGGCCCTGAGCCAACTGGAGGCTCTACCGCAGATTCGAGCCGAAGCCGAACAGGTGACTTTGACCAATCTGTCGGTCAACACCGCCGATCAGGCACTGTACAACCCCGAACTCTCGCTGGACGTGGAAAACCTCGGCAGCGACAGCAGCGATGAAGACTACACCCTGGCCCTGGCCCAGGCCGTGGACTGGGCCGACAAACGGGGCTACCGCACCCGCCTGGCCCAACTCAATGCCCTGCAGGCCCAGGCCGACTATCAACAGCTGCGCAATGACGCTCTGGCTACCCTACTCAGTGCCTGGGTCAACCTGCGCCAGGCCAGGCAGCTGGACCAGTACGCCGCCCTGCAGCAGCAGCGGACTCAATCGATGCTGTCACTGGCGGACAAGATGGTCAGCGTCGGCGAGCTTGCGCCTCTGGACACACAGCTGCTGACACTGGAACTGGCCCGGGTCACTGGCAGCCGCGCCGACGCCCGCCAAACCCTGATCAGCGCCGAATCACAGTTAACCCTGTTTGGTGGCGACCCGGCGCTGGCACTGCCGGCGTTTCAGGCGCCCCTGCCCGGCACCGACGTCAATCAGCAACTGCCGGCATTGAAGGGCCAGTACCAGGCCGTTCTGGCTGCCAAAGCCGGCTTCCGCCTGGCCAGGCAGGAAGTCAAAGCCGATCCCACCTTCTCGGTGGGCGCCGTCACCAATGGCGATGACAACAGCGTGCAACTGGGCGTCTCAGTGCCGCTGAACATCCGCAACCGTTATCAGGGCGAAATCAATGAAGCCAATCAGGGGGTGATCGTGGCCGAGCAGCAGTACCTTGCCAGCTCACGCGCCCTGAAGATCGACCTCGAATCCCTGAGCCGGCGCTACGGCGCCGTCGCCGACAGCCTCAATCGCTGGCAGCAACTGACTCAGGACTCCCTGGACAGCAGCCATGAACTGCTGCAGCGACTGTGGCGTGGCGGAGAGCTGCCGACGTCCCAGTACCTGCAATCCCAACAACAGCTCAGCGACACCTGGGCCACCGGCGCCACCCTTGAAGCACAGCAAACCAACCTGTGGATCGAGATGATGGCCAGCCGCGGCGAACTGGAAAGCTGGCTGACCCAACAGGCTGTGGGCCGATAACACCGAATTCGAGGAACACCAAATTATGAAAAAACTGACACTGTCTCCCGTCGTAATGGCCCTGTCTCTGGCTCTGCCGTTGACGATCGGCAGCCACAGCGCCCTGGCCGGCAACGATCACGGCACCAGCACCGACCCGCAAATCCAGCTGGCCCAGGACAACTTCCATGCCGAACATGAGCACGATGACGCCCCATCGCACCCCGAGGATAACGACGCCGATCACAACGCCGAAACCGATCACGGCGAGGAGGACGACGGCCACGACCATGGGCAGGACGACGCCGAAGAGGGCCTGCACCTGACGCCTGCCCAGAGTGCCATCGCTGGCATCGAGGTGGCCACGGTCTTGGAATCCCAGCTGAACTTTCAACACCCGGTGCCGGCGCAGCTGCTGGCCAACCCCAATGTCACCAGCCAGCTGTCGTTGCCGGTGGACGCCCGGGTCATCGCCCGCCACGTCAACCCGGGCCAGGACGTGGCCAAAGGTGCGCCTCTGCTCACCCTGGCCTCCAGCGCTATCGCCAACGCCCAGGGCCGTTACCTGCTGGCCCAGGCCGAATGGCAGCGAGTTCGCTCCCTGGGCGAAAAAGCAATCTCCGGCAGCCGTTTTCAGCAAGCGCGCATCGACATTGAAACCAGCCTGCAGGATCTGCTGGCCCTGGGCATGACCCAGGCACAAATCGATGGCCTTGACCACAAAGCGACCCGGCTGGGTCAGTTTGACCTGCTGGCGCCCCACGCCGGTACCGTCCAGCAGGACAACTCGGTGATGCAGCAGAACTTGCCCGCCCTGACCACCCTGATGGTATTGGCCAACGAAAAAACCCTGTGGGCCAATGCCCAGGTCGCGCCCAGCCAGTCCGGCAATGTTCGCATCGGCCAGGCGATGACACTGGCCGTCAATGGTGAGCTGTTCCAGGCCAGGGTCATCGGCCGCGATCATGAGCTGAATCCGCAGACCCGTACCGAGTCAGTTCGACTGGAGGTATCCAACCCGGATCACCGCCTGCACGCCGGCCAATTCGCCACCGCCTACCTGGGCCAGAGTGAACGCCGGGGCATTGTGCTGCCGGATTCGGCGCTCAGCCGCAGCCCGGATGGCGACTGGATGGTGTACCTGTATGACGGCAAGGAGTACCGGGCCCAGGAGGTTCAGGTGCTTAACGCCATCGAACAGCAAAACCTGATTACCGGCATTCCTCTGGGCAGCCAGGTGGTGGTCAAGGGGGCCTTTTTCCTGACCTCGGAACAGGCCAAATCCGGCCTCAGCATTCACAACCACTAAGGCGGATCGCACATGCTCAATTCTTTGATCGCATCAGCGGTGCGCAACCGGCTGATCATCCTCATTCTGCTGATCGCCACCATGGCCGGCGTGGTGGCCATGCTGCCGAAACTGAACCTGGATGCCTTTCCTGACGTCACCAATGTTCAGGTCACCGTCAATACCCAGGCGGAAGGCCTGGCGTCGGAAGAGGTGGAGCAGTTAATCACCTACCCCATCGAAGCATCGATGTACTCGCTGCCGGCCGTCACCCAGGTGCGCTCCCTCAGCCGCACCGGCTTGTCGGTGGTCACCGTGGTGTTTGAGGAAGGCACCGACATCTACTTTGCCCGTCAGCAGGTGTTTGAACAGCTTCAGGCGGCCCAGGAAAACATTCCCGACGGGGTCGGTACTCCAGAGATGGGGCCCAATACCTCCGGGCTGGGACAGATCTACCAGTACCTGCTGCGAGCCGAGCCGGGCAGCGGCTTTGACGCCATGGCCCTGCGCGGACTGAACGACTACCTGGTCAAACTGATGCTGATGCCGGTGGAGGGGATCACCCAGGTGCTCTCTTTTGGGGGCGAGGTGCGCCAATACCAGGTGCGACTGGATCCCACCCAGATGCATTCCTACGGCTTAACTCTGGACGACGTGCAACAGACGCTGGAGTCCAACAATCGCAATACCGGCGGCTGGTTTATGCCCCGGGGCCAGGAGCAGTTCGTGGTGCGGGGTTACGGCTTTATTCCCAGCGGTGAGGCGGGTCTGGAAGCGATTCGGTTGTTGCCACTAAAGACCGTCAACGGCACTCCGATCGCCATCAATGACATCGCCACCGTGCAGTTTGGCAGCGAGATTCGTGTCGGCGCGGTGTCCATGAGCCGCCGCAATGACGATGGCCAGGTACAACAACTGGGCGAAGTGGTGTCCGGCGTGGTGCTCAAGCGCATGGGCGCCAACACCAAGGCCACCATCGATGACATTGAAGCGCGCATTCCGCTGATCCAGCAGGCCCTGCCACAGGGGGTCACCTTTGAACCCTACTACGACAACGCCGATCTGGTGAGCAAGGCGGTCAAAACCGTCCGCGACGCGTTGATGATCGCCTTTGTCTTCATCATCGTGATTCTGGCGCTGTTCCTGCTCAACATTCGCGCCACCGCCCTGGTGCTGCTGTCGATTCCGGTGGCCATCGGCATCGCCCTGATGATCATGGCGTACTTTGGCGCCTCGGCCAACCTGATGTCTCTGGGTGGCCTGGCGGTGGCCATCGGCATGCTGGTGGATGGCTCGGTAGTGATGGTCGAGAACATCTTCAAACACCTGAGCCAGCCGGATCGCCGTCATCTCAGCGAGGCCCGGTCGCGCGCCAATGAATCCGACCCCCATGATGCCGGCGCCGACGACCATGGCATTGCCATGCGGGTAAAAGCGGCCGCCCAGGAGGTCGCCAGCCCGGTATTCTTTGCCACCACCATCATCATCGTGGTGTTTGCGCCGCTGTTTACCCTGCAGGGAGTGGAGGGCAAGATGTTCCAGCCGATGGCGGTGAGCATCATTCTCGCCATGATGGCCGCCCTGGTTGTGGCTCTGTTTGTGGTGCCGGCGCTGGCCACCATGGCGTTCAAAAAGGGGGTCACCTTCCGCCCCAGCCCGGTGGTCGCCCCCATTGAGAAGGGCTATCGAAACCTGCTCAGCCGCATCATTCATCGCCCCAAAGCGGTGATCACCGGTGCGTTGATCGCTTTCGTCGCCACCATGAGCCTGGTGCCGAACCTGGGCACCGAGTTTGTGCCTGAGCTGGAGGAAGGCACCATCAACATTCGGGTTACCCTGGCCCCTACCGCCAACCTGGATACCGCCCTGAACCTGGTGGCGCCCAAACTGGAACAGATCCTGATGACCTTCCCCGAGGTGGAGTACGCCCTGAGCCGGGTCGGTGCCGCCGAGTTGGGCGGGGACCCGGAGCCGATCAACAACGTCGAGATCTACGTCGGCCTCAAGCCCGTCGAGCAATGGACCTCGGCCTCGAATCGGCTCGAGCTCCAGCGACAGATGAACGACAAGCTGAGCGTATTCCCGGGTCTGCTGTTTACCTTCTCACAGCCCATCGCCACCCGGGTAGATGAACTGCTGTCCGGAGTACGGGCCCAGTTGGCGATCAAGCTGTTTGGTCCCGATCTGGACGTACTGGCCGAGAAAGGCAAACAGATCGAGGAGCTGGTGAAAAACGTCGACGGCGCCGTGGATGTGTCGATGGAGCAGATTCAGGGGGAGTTACAGTTAGTAGTACGGCCCAATCGCAGTGAGCTGGCCCGCTACGGCATCAGCGTTGATCAGGTGCTGCAGTTGGTGTCCGACGGCATTGGTGGCCGGGAGGCCGGCCAGGTGATTGACGGCAATGCCCGCTACGACATCCAGCTTCGCTTTGACCCGTCCTTCCGCAACAGCCCGGAGAAACTGGCCGACCTGCTGCTTTACGGCGGTGACGGCAGCCAGGTTCGACTGGGGGATGTGGCCGACATCGGCATGGAGAGCGCGCCGCCCAACATTCGTCGCGACGACGTGCAGCGGCGGGTGGTAATTCAGGCCAACGTGTCCGGGCGCGACATGGGCTCGGTGGTGGACGACATCTATCAGAGCGTGGCCGACGGTGCCGATCTGCCGGCAGGCTACGCGGTTAAGGTGGGCGGCCAGTATGAAAGCCAACAGCGAGCCCAGCAGCGACTGGCCATTGTGGTGCCGATCTCCATCGCCCTGATTGCCCTGTTGCTGTATTTCTCGTTCGGTTCGGTGGCCCAATCTCTGTTGATCATGGCCAACGTGCCACTGGCACTGATTGGGGGTGTGCTGGCGCTGTTCCTCACCGGCACCTACCTGTCGGTTCCCAGCTCCATCGGCTTCATCACCCTGTTTGGAGTAGCGGTGCTCAACGGCGTGGTGCTGGTGGATGCCATCAACCAGCGGATGAAAGCCGGCGAACCGGTGGCCGAAGCGGCCTTTGAAGGTGCCATCTCGCGGCTGCGGCCGGTGCTGATGACCGCCCTGACCTCGGCGCTGGGCCTGCTGCCGGTGATCTTCTCCTCCGGTGTCGGATCCGAGGTACAACGGCCGCTGGCGATGGTGATCATCGGTGGACTGGTCACCTCCACCGCCCTGACCCTGCTGGTACTGCCGACCCTGTACCAGCGTTTTCCACCCAAGGTGGACTGAGCCTGTACAACGGGGTCTGCCTGGCCCCGTTGCTTTACCCAGGTCGTTCGGGAACTGTTAGGGCGCCGGCAATCCTAACCCTTTCGGCCCCTGTCCCGTGTTCACCGGCCTGTGGATTTTACGCCTCCTGATGGAGGCGTCTTTTGTTAACGGCAATAACATTTGCGCAACTTATTGATCTGGGTCAGTTTATAAAGCCACCGCCGACCCTACACTCTAGCTTAATCAATGAGGTGTACATGGACTGGTTGAAGCTTTACCCCTGGATCAATGATCTGAGCCACTGTCAGAGGGCTGCGCAGTTGCAGACGCTGTTAAACCGACTGCTGCCCATCGTCGGTGCCGATGCCTGTTTATTGATGTTGATCGATCTGCGTCGGGGGATGCAGCACACCTTTTGCGCCGGCCTATCGGCCCGCTCCCAGGCCTTTGTTGCCAGCAACACCAACGACGATCGCTATCTGCACGCCTACATGGACAGCAACCTGATGGGTAAATCGGTGTGCCTGCAAGAACTGCTGCCCCAGCCCAAGGCCGAGGCGGGGGGGTTTCTGGAGCGTTACCAACCCTACTTCGACTACCGCTTCTCCTATGGCCTGGTGCTGCCGTTAAACAAGCACCAGCAAGTCGCCATCTCTCTGCATCGTCACCGTACGCCATTTAAAAAACTCTACCAACACGACATGAACGGACTCGGCGCCGCCATTTTGCCCTGGGCCCACCACTACCTGGCGCAGAGTCCCATCTCGTCACGGACCAAGTTGTGCCATGAACCACTGACCCCGGCCGAAAAGCAGGTTCTCAACCTGTTGATGGAGGGGCTCGATGGCAGTGAAATTGCCGATCATCGGGGTGTCAGCAAAGAGACCGTCAAGTCTCAGTTAAAAAGCCTGCTGCACAAAACCGACAGCCGCCATCAGAATCAACTGCTGTTCCGCGCCTACTCCCTCCCCCTCTGTTTTGACTGAGCGCCCTTAACCGCCAGACACAAAAAAGGCGAGTCGGAGGTCAACTCGCCAGGGGGAACGGGTTGAAGGGCTCAACCCGTAAAGCGGATTCGATTACTCCTGTCTCACCAGTACCGCATAGCCAATGGCGTTGGTGGCGCCATAGATATTCACCGCCACGGTGTAACTGGCATTCACCATCCAGTAGCTATCATCGGCATCACGGAACATGCCGTCCCGGAGTTCAAGCTGCCAGTCATCAACGACCGTGAGATCAGCTTCGTTATCATCGGTGGCTTTATGGTGCCACTTCATGGCGCCGGTACTATCGATGACCACTTCATCCAGATCGTAACTGAACAGGTTGGCATCATTGACGGATTCTGGCACCTCGATGCCGACGGCGTACCACTGCCCCGCCATCTTGCTCATTTCCAGAGTCTCGGGCTGCTTCACCCCGACCATGAACTCCTGTTCACCGTCACCCCATACTGCCACCTGGATAAGGAGATCCTTGTGGGCGGACAACTGGAGGTAGCTCTCATCCTCCTCGTCATCATCAACGCGAACACGGCCGGTCTCATTGACTGTCATGTTGAACTGGTCGCTCACGTCACTATCGGTCTCGCCCAGGTCGGTGAAACTCACCAGGCCTTCGGCATCAATAGCCAGATGGTAAACACCGTAGCCGAACGCACCAGGATCGCCATTGCCCCGCGACGGCGTGTAAACGCTGCCCACCAGCCACTCTCCCTCAAGATCAGCCAGAGCGTACTCATCGGCCCGTTTCGCCGAGGTCGCAATGCGCTGCCTCTCCTGTTCTCCGCTCCACCACAGCATCATCTGCTCGCCGGTATCCATCTGCACCATCTCGGTCTCTTCATCGACGGTGATTCTGCCGGTGGTGTCCATGGTGATGTCATAGGTCTCATCAGGGTAGTATTCGCCGGCGATGTTGCGCTCTTTGACGGTCAGTTCACCCTCGCCGATGATCCAATCCGCCAACCGGTAATCAAACGAATCCGGCGAGTTGTAACCAAAGCGAGGCGTCAGGAACTCAAATGAGACCCAGTTGCCCTCGAGATCGGCTGCGGTAAAGCCCGGATTAACGGTCTCATCAAAGTGATCCAGAGCCTCTTCGGAGCTGACCAGATCCTCGGCTTCCATGCCGACGGCATCCAGCGCCGAGGTCATTTGAGTTTCAAAGGTTTCGGTGCCTTCATCCAGTGTTACGCTGGGCATCGCCTGCGCCACCTCTGCGGTAATAGTGATGCCATTTTCCGGATTACCATCGCTGTCCAGAGACTGCAGCAACCTAAGGGTATTCACCACCTCAGGCGTGGTAGCGTCTTCGGTAGCAAACAGGGTCAGCGGCGTAACCTCCGCCGCCGCATCCACCACCGGGAACTCGGTGGCACCGAGGCTGAAGTTCACCTGCTCACCCTCTTGGTAGACAAATTCACCCGCCGCGTTGGTTACCCCTTGCTGGGTGTCGGTGGCGAAACTGAGTCCGGCAACCGGACTGTCCAGGAACACACCGGTATAGAGTTCAGGCTCCACCGGCGTCGGGCTGCTGTCGCTGTCACTGCCGCAACCGGCCAGGGCCACCATGGCGGCGACCAGTGCACACAGTTTGAATCCATTTTGATTTTTCATACTCACCTCCTGCTAATTACCTCATTGATACGCAATTGAAATAACCGCTTCATCCCCCATGCGGGGGATAAAGTTCAGGAAGCTGATCTACCTCAATAGCCGGCTGCTATTTTGGCCAGCGGCTGGCAGGGTGACGCCCCATTGCCTTTCACCGCCATCGCGTTACCATAGGCGCCCCATCTTGATAGAGGCCGCGCATGCGACTGGATCGTTTCATCAGCAAAACCACCCGAGAGAGCAACCGCCAAATCCGAATCTGGATTCAGGATGGCCAGGTGTGGGTGGATGGGCAACCGTGTCTGGATGGAACGCGCCGGGTTACCGAGTTCAGCCAGATTCGCTGTAACGGCATCGACCTGCCCTGCAAGCGCGCGCAATACTGGCTGATGAACAAAGCCGCCGGTGTACTGAGTGCCACCCGGGATCCGGAGCACCGAACGGTGATTGAGGAGCTGGCCGCGCAGCAGCCCGAGCTGGTTCTGAACGAGATCCACATCGCCGGGCGGCTGGATCGGGCCAGTACCGGCTTGTTGATCCTGACCAACGACGGCAACTGGTCGAAACGGCTGACCCGGCCGGAGATTAAGATCCCTAAAACTTACCTGGTCACCACCGCCAACCCCATAAACCCGGACACCGGTGCCCGCTTTGCCGAGGGGATTCATTTTCCTTATGAGGGGATCACCACCTCGCCGGCACAGCTGACACAACTGAGCCCCCATCAGGCCAGGCTTACCATCTATGAAGGCAAATACCACCAGATTAAGCGGATGTTCGGAGTATTTCGAAACCCGGTGGTGGCACTGCACCGCGAACGCATGGGGGAGATTGTGCTGGAACCGGAGCTGGCCCCGGGCGGGTGCCGGCCATTGTCCCGCCAGGAGATTGACTGGCTGTAAGCGCCGGTGTCAGGGGCCGGCGCACACCAATGGCTGATCAAACACTTCGTTTTGCAACACCGCCACACCGGTTTGCGGGTTCAGGGTCAGCACCATATCGCTGCTGTTGTCGTCCGAAGGAGCAGACCATGGAATGGCGGTTCCCAGGATCACCAGGTAGGGCTGCCTCGCCAATACGACTCCCCTACCCTGCCAACAGCCACTGTAGGCGCATACCGAGACATCGCCACTGTCATTGAAGCTGACACTCAGAGGCGTAAAGTCCGGTGACTGGGCCACCGCGCAGCCCTGCTGCGAACAGTGGGACTCAAAGTCGTTACTGCACTGCCAACCGGCCGCCAATGCACCATTGCTGCAGAGCAGCAGAGTGCCAAATAACGGCAACGCAAACCTGTTCATGACTTTCCCCTAAGGTGTCTGTATGGCCACCAAGATAACAAAAACCGCCACGGGTATCCGGCGATGACTCACACATCGGCGCTCACCCACCGCCACCGGCCATAACGAAAAGCGGCCAAAGGCCGGATCAGGAGGGATACCACGGATGCACCGCGGCGACGGAGCTGGCCACTCACCCCCTAAGAAACCACGGAAGGGGGCAAGTAGGTGAATGGCCGCTGGCGGTGAGAGCTGGTTCTAACATTGTAAATAAGTTTCAGCTACGTCACATAAACCATACGAAATACCGTCAAAGATGACGAAACACGCCCATTTGCGTGATCGAGATCACTTGGATATGAAAATAAGTAAGATACACTTCGTCACCTTTCTGAGATAAAGGCGAGACGATTACATGTCTGTATTGGTGGCTATTGCAATCACAACCGGAATTCTGTCCGGCATCTGGGGCTGGGTATCGGTATCACTGGGTCTGCTGACCTGGGCTGGCTTCCTGGGTTGCACAACCTACTTCGCCTCACCTCAGGATGGCGTGAAAGGACTGGCACTGAGTGTGGCCACCAACATGAGTGGCGTTTTCTGGGCCATGGTGATCATTCAGCTCTCCACCATTGCCGGCGCCGAAGTGATTGGCTATGTGATCACCGGCATCGTCGCCACCCTGATGTGCGTTCAGGCCAAACAGACCTGGCTGAACTACATTCCCGGCACCTTCGTTGGCAGCTGTGCCACCTTTGCCGCTGGCGGCGACTGGCAGGCGGTGATTCCCGCCCTGATTGTGGGCGCCACCTTCGGTTTCCTAATGAAAGCCTCCGGTCTGTGGTTGCACCAGAAAATCAACCAGCCCGCCTCTGCCATGGAAACCGCCAAAGCGGATTGATTGCGCCTTTCTCAGGCACAAAAAAACGGCACCCAGAGTGCCGTTTTTTGATCCTCGAACCTAACCAAGTCTCCTCAGTCGCCGGCTGTCTCCCTTTAGCGCCAGAAACCCCATATAAGCCATGCCCAAAGGGGGAATCAGCGACAATACCGCGCCGACCAAGGTAACCAGCGCCGGGGTATCGCTGCGCTTTCTCGCCAGCAGTGCGATTAAGGTGGTGGAGAATACCAGCCACAGCAACATCGTCTGGCCAATCAAGGTCGCGTTAATAGACATTGAAACTCCTTTTCTGCCTGTCCTGCTCCTGCCCTTAGCCTCATGCCGGACACATCGCTGAGCCTGGATAGGGTAATGCCTGAAGCCGGCTCAATGCAACAGCCGCCTTGGGTCAGCAATGTAAAGCCACGTTAACGGTAACAGACTGAGCGTAAATGGTTTAACAGGGCGAATGAGGGTGCGGGGAAAGAACCGACAACAGGGCAATGCCCGATCGGCATCAGAAAGGAATCAAGCTAATGAACCTAAACCTGGCAGACAACAGCTTGGATAACAGGTGGCCCTGACCGGCTAGCCGCCGGCTTGCCGACAACTAACCCGGCCTGTCATTGCCACCTTTTTGCTAATCCAGGTAAACAGCACGATTCCGGCCAGATCCGCCGCCAGATCGGCAAGGTCAAAGGTGCGACGCGGCAGCAGAATCTGACTCAGCTCCTCCAGCAGCACAAACAGCGACACCAGCGTGGTACCAAGGTACCAGCGTCCGAACAGCACGGTTCTGAGACCGGTTCCCAGATTGGCGGCCAGGGTAAGCAAGCCGAACAGGCAGAAATGACCCAGCTTATCTCCGTAAGGCAGGTGCCTGACCAAATCGAAAAATACACTGTCGCCGCCGCTGTTAGCCAGATAGATGATCCACAGAATAAACCCAAAGAACCCTATGCCTAACAGGCCGATCCCCTTTCGAATCCAGACACTACTCACTCATACCACCCTTTGCATAAGACCATTTACCAATGGCTACCTTTTAACGGCTGCAGCCACCGTACACCCCGCACCAAACCTGGCCTAAGGCTCACGCCTGTGCCACCGTTCGAGTCGACCCCCGGTGCAGGGGACAGATAATAGTTAACTTTGGCCCGGGTGTCAGCGTTGCCCCTGTCGCGACGGTATCCAGGTTGATATGCAACAGGTACAGTCCAGAGTGTTACACCTTACACAGACATCCAGTTGGAATCTTAGTTTAGTTTTCCCCAATAACGTCCGAGAAGCGCCCTGCACAATTTAACCGGCTGAATAATTCATCCTTGTCCTCGGCACCATCAGCAATACCGATGCCATAGCCTTTTACATAAACCAAAATATTGAAGGCTCTACCGGTACCATTATCGTAGCGTTTTAACTCACTGTTCAGCACCAGATTCAGTTTAAAATGATTAACTGGAACACCACGGAGCTTTGCCAGTTTCATGCAAGTGACCAAATCTACTGCATTCTCATTTTTAACGGCTGCATCGGCCGCATCGACAAAACCGTGCATTCCTGCGCCGCCACGTAATGCGATCAGCTTGGTCACGGCCACATAGCTGATGATTGCCCCAAGCATTATTCCGACAATCAACACGACCAATCTCTTCACCATAATCACCTTAAATCAATACCCTGCTATCCACAGAAACGTCTCTGGTTAAAAATCTGAAATGCAGTAAAGCCGGGCCAGAGTAATGCAGCCGACTTTAAACAAACCAGTGTGCGATGAGCCGTTACTTCCCAACCCAAAACAACCGATGAATCTCGAGTGTTCCAACACCAGCACCACCGCCGCGCAGCCGGGGGAGACAATCTCAGCGACGGGAGGAGAACACTCGGGATTTTGCCGCCTTATTGGCGGCATTGGTTAGAAATTTATGCTCTCTCGCGCTATTTCCGCTCTGACTTTTTTAAATACAGTTACCAGCCTTTCTCTTTTTCTCCATGGCTTGAACTTGCTTGGAAACCTGCTTAACCAATGGCTGTTGGGGCCAGCACTTGTCCCTCGTTGTTTTGAAAGAGCCATGGTTGTAGGTAAATTCTTCTGACTAAGCACATCAATGCAGTGGGTGAGTTCAACCATTGATGCAAAGCTAAAGCTCCAGCCTTGAACCACGACCAGCAAAAGAGGGTAGCCTTTACCTGGTACTTTAGCTGGAAAGGGCGGGATGTATTCGTCACATGACCAGTAACCTTTTGACTCTTCGTCTACGCCGATATGAACCCAGTAGCTGATATTAGTACCCCGGTTTTTGTCGTCATAGAGAAACTCCCACTTCTTCATGCCCCCTCCCCTATTTCTCATCTCCTGCTGGCCAGTTTGCCGGACTTGCTGCAAAGTGGTTTACTTTTTGATTTTCTTAACCTCTTCAGGACTCATCACCTCGACCCCCAAACACTCGCCTGTTTCATCATTATATTCACTACACTTCCAGTACTGGTTGTTCCAAAGAATTTTCTCTGGATTCCACATCCGCTTGCTATTGAAAACGCACTCACAGGGAACGTCGCTCACTTGTTCCCCAATCTTGCGACTCCTCTTTGGCGCTGTAGCAGTCTTTAAGGCCTTTTTAGCATCTTCTAACTCAGCCTCGATCAACCTAAGCTCTTTGAGTTTGCTATCATACTGGCTTTGCTTTACACGAACATTTTCTTGCAGAGCCTCTATTGAAGCCTTATCACTGGAATTTACTCCAAATGACATCAACGCCATTAGAAGTAATAAAGGGCTAAACACTCTATTTTTATTCATGATTCCTCCGTAAACATAATGCTAGAGACATCTCGCTGGCCGTACGCCGATCCGGCGAGTGAAGCGAACATGCTGACTGCTGTTGTTAATGTGACGACACACCGTAGTATTCATATTCAATATCAAAATCACTCGTCTGTCTTGCGTTTGGATCAATACGCCTAACTTTCTGTAGATTATCGAAGCTCAATAGGAGTTTATCTGGAGATTCCCACTCGATTAACAGGCCACTTGCACTGGGTCTGCCTTCGAATCCAAAAATACTGCGGGAATCAAAGCCGCGCTCTACATGCCTTACGATAACTTTGCCAAAAAAGTCAGTAGTTGCTCCGCCACAGTCACCAATAGAAACTTCAACATTGTACCTTCCGTCAGGAGACATGACCTCTTCAACAACCTCATGAGAACACATAGAGGAACATCCTTTAACAATCAGCGCAAAGATAAGCCACAGCACCAGCAGAGACCAAAATGCATATCCTCCGAGGCTAAATAGAAATCTCTTTGTTTTCGACAGCACATCATCTCCTTGTCGCATTAACACCGCGTTTTCAGGTACTGGTTATCTGCATGTCATGCAGAATTTTTTGATTTCACAAATGAATATATTGATAGCGTTATAAATACGCACAAACCGATAAATATGGGAC
Source organism: Ferrimonas sediminum (assembly GCF_900100175.1). Lineage (GTDB taxonomy): Bacteria > Pseudomonadota > Gammaproteobacteria > Enterobacterales > Shewanellaceae > Ferrimonas > Ferrimonas sediminum. Next base: position 3,293 of record NZ_FNEM01000014.1, on the reverse strand, counting down.
GGTAAAAATCAAAGTCCGGGTCAGAATTCTCTAGCATTTGGTAGAGTGCAGAGCCAGCGCTTACTCCAATCGACACACTCAAATTCTTAATCAATGTACTTTCTCTCACGCTTTATTGTGATTATAACGGCCTCTTCAACTGCCGGAGGCTACTGGCGCCATTTTGCCGGGTTTATGACAAAAAAAGTGTCCGTGGCCGGAGGTCAGGTTGAAGCCGCTTGTGATGTGCATATCACAATATACCTTTTGTATATGCAAAAATAACGGGTGTTAATAATGTAATCAATAAGACCAGAACCAATAGATTCCCTTTCCTGATATTAAAGACATTATTAATTTCAGATACCTTCATACCGCGAACAAAATGTCCGAACCCATACTCGACAATAAGCGTTAACGACACCCAAGAAATTCCGAGCCATAGATATACGATAAAACCATCATTAACAAATAAGTCGACCGCGTGATAGATTACCCCTGCGATTAGAACCGATAATATCACACCACTTATTGGTAAAGCCTTTGCTTCACCAAGACTTTTATTGAGAATTTTCTCCCTGAAAATACCGTTAGCAATAGCAGCCATTACCATCACTAGCCATACTACGATTAGCTTTAGGATAAACATGGCGATCTCTCAATTACACACATGGTCCACTTAGCCGGGGTAACTTGGCCGGCTAAACGTTTCGAGGTATAAGCGGAGCCGGCCTGGCTGAAACTGATCCTGACCCGATAAAGTGGACACGGGTTTGTTATGTCTTACGATTTTGATGTCCACTAAAACAGGTCAACTTCAATCCGCATTACAGTGCCTTGTTATATGCCGTAATTGGCATCAACTAATTTCCCAACAACCACATTTGAAATGCTTGGCTTTGAAGTTAACCACTTTTCAATAAACTGCCTGTCATCATCAGTAGCCGAACCGTAACGCCGACCGGAGCATACGAATGCGCTAAATTCTTTAAAGCCGCCGCCACCGATGATAAGGCCATTATCTTCGATCACATCTACAAACTCGTCTAAGAATTTTTCGATGTCATTCTCCGCGACGTCTAAGACAAAAGAGAGCTCAAACCCAAATATTGCGAACTCATCAAGATACAACTTCTTGCGCAATCTGCGACTTCTTGACTTTGTCATGATACTCCTCTGGCATATAACGCTCCAACATGGGGCGCAATAATACTTGGCTAAAATTAGCGACGAAGGAGCGCAAGCCAAGTGTTTTGCGTCCCTTTCATAATTGGCTTGTTATAACTACTTTTTAATTTTTCTCAAAATCAGCAATTTTGTTTAGTACTCCGTCTTTGGTAAATACCAGGCCCGATATAGCTGTGCTAGACGTATCGTACATAAATACACTTCGGCCATCAGGATTATTATCGACATAAGCTGGTTCACCTAAAATTTCTTTAACTTGTGATTTGGTTGTTTCACCAAATTTCAGTTGAGCAAACAAGCTTTTATTTACATAATTTTTGGTGTCCGGTGAGGTAGATGCGCAGCCAGAAATCACAATAATAATGGCAACAATTAAATATTTGATGCAACTCTTCATACAAACTCCATGTAGTTATAACGCCCCACTTAGCGGGAGCAGACTGCCCGGCTACAATCCGCAAGGCACGAGCGCAGCCGGGCTGGCTGAAATCCGCCTACAGTGTCTTGTTATGTGGTTACTTCCAACTGAACATGTCCACCAACCACTTCGACATCACCAAAGCTACCGGACAAAAGGAAGCCAGATAAGACCTTTGAGAACGTGTCGATGTTGCCGTAATCAGTGGTGCCATCAAGGTCCACAGTGCCCTCGGTAGAGGCAATGTTGTACAGCCCTCTGACTTCAGTGAATCCGCTAAAAACCAAAGTGATACGACGGTAGCATGTGTACTCATTGCTTTTAGGTGCCAGGTAGAGCTCAGAATCAGGCCAGATGCTAGCCTCGAGCTCCATTAGCAGTTCGCTGGCACTTAGCTTCCACGACATAACGAACGAATCATTCAAGTCGATTCCGCTAAACACTTTCATTTTTCGCCAGTCCACGCCACCTCACACATAACGCCTCAAGTTACGGCTGCTACGCAGTAGCAGTCCAACGAAGTGGTGCAACCTTGACTTGTTATGAGTTTTTATTGATTGCATTACTAATATTATCTTTTAACCACTCTTTATCATTTCTGGAAAACCACTTTCCGAGCTTTACTAAGCCAACACCAAAGCAAAGCATTAGAAAGCCAAATATTGGAAAAGACCAAGCTTCTGTTGGTTTTGCTGCAACAGCAACACTTGCCATAGTGACCCACAAAACTATAAAGCCAAACCAAAAGGTCATAAAGGCTTGAACAAAACGGTGAAAGCGAAAAACACCAGATAAAACTGTTTTGTTGCCATCAGATGAAAATGAGCCAACAAGAAATGGTTTGAACGAGTTTTGCACCATAGGTATGACTCGTTGTATTTTCACAATATCAGAGCTGACGTTACCAACCATGCCTTCAGAAGTTAAACGTGAGGTTGTACTGACACCCTTTTTAAGGCGTTCAATTGCAATTTCAATGGGCACATCGAATACAAACTCAAACTCCTCTGATCCGTATAGAAACTCAGTTATTTTTTTCATGACTTACTCATAACGCCCCGCTCAGCGGAGCAAAACGGCTGGCTAAACTCAGCGAGGAACGAGCAATGGCCAGCCTAGTCATTACATTCCGCTGAAGCGGCTTGTTAGCTTTCAGACCTTGGTTTATCACCATCAGGGTTGAAGAATAAGTAGACAATAAAAAACAACCACATCACCAAGAAAATTACTATTGCTGCAATAAAGCCTCTAGCAATGATCTCAAAATTCGTCCCGACGAACTCAGCACCTAACGATCTAAAGAGCACCATAAACATAATGACACTTGAAGAGATTAGAGCATATTTTAACGCTCGCTTTGGCAGTGAACTGTGCTCCATAACTCCCCCAAGATAGCTAGACATCATGATTCCCTGTGCGAGTGTCGGCCTCCTGCGTTTTATCGTGGATTAGTAAAACCAGAGCCACACTGTTTGTTGAATCACGCAATCAAACACCGCAGGAGGTCGACATGGTTAAAGCTAACACACTTTTCGTCGGGCTGGATGTGCACAAAGAAAGCACTGATGTTGCATTAGTTTCTGACACGGTGGGCGATGCCGTGTGTTACTACGGAACCATCCTCACCAACCTAAGAGCCTTCGACAAGCTGTTAAAACAGCAGGCTGCCAAGGCCAATAAACTCTGTGTTGTCTACGAAGCCGGTCCT